>NZ_JBHSDU010000001.1:0-1016481 GCF_042651805.1 Steroidobacter flavus
TCGGAGTGCTCGGGACGTTGAAAGCAGGCGGGGCCTATGTGCCGCTCGATCCGAACTATCCAGCCGAACGCCTGCGGTACATGATCGAGGACGCCGCGCCAACAGTGATATTGACGCAGGCAGAGCTGCGATCGCGCTTGCCTGTGACATCGGCCGAAGTGATTGCGATGAACGCTCACTGCGATCGGATCGAACAGCAAAGTCAGGGCAATCTGTCGCCCGCCGACCTACAGCTGACGGCCGAGTGCCCTGTGTATGTCATCTACACCTCGGGATCGACAGGCAAGCCCAAGGGCACGGCGATGGCGCATCGCTCGATGGTCAACCTGATTGAATGGCATCGGCTGAGTTTTCCTGAAGGCGAAGGCGCGCGGGTATTGCAGTTCGCGGCGCTGAGCTTCGATGTGGCATTCCAGGACACGTTCTCGACCTTGTGCACCGGGGGCATGCTCGTGCTGCTGGATGAATGGGTTCGTAGAGATGCCAGCGCGCTCTGGGATTTTTTGGGCGAGCAGCATATCGAAAGACTCTTCGTACCGCCGCTGATGTTGCAAAGCCTGGCCGAGCACGGCACCGAATCGAACCGACAGCTGCGACTGCGTGATGTCATAACTGCGGGAGAGCAGCTGCGCATCAGTCCGGAAATCTCGCGGATGTTCGAGCGGCTGCCTGAGTGCCGTCTGCACAACCACTACGGCCCGACAGAAACGCACGTGGTGACTGCACTTACGCTTCCGCAATCTTCTGCAGAATGGCCCACGTTGCCGCCCATAGGCCGGCCGATCGCGAATACACGCATCTACATTCTGGATTCGCGCCGGCAGCCAACGCCAATAGGCGTGACTGGTGAGATCTATATCGGTGGCGCGGGTGTCGCCACCGGGTATCTGAATCGTCCCGAGCTGGTGGCCGAACGATTCGTCGAAGATCCATTCAGCGATGCGCCTCAGGCACGCATGTATAAAACGGGAGACCTCGGTCGCTGGCGCCTGGATGGCACCATCGACTATCTCGGGCGCAACGACGATCAGGTGAAGATCCGCGGTTATCGAATCGAGCTCGGCGAAATCGAGGCTCGGCTCGCGCTTCATGAACGAGTGCGGGAAGCCGCAGTCATTGCCCGCGAAGACGATCCGGGCGAGAAGCGTCTGGTTGCATATATCACTTGTGCCGGCACGGTTCGCCCGAGCCCCGATGAGCTGCGTGCTCATCTGAAAGCGACGTTGCCTGAGCACATGATGCCGGCGGCGTTCGTGATACTGGACAACTTGCCGCTGACGCCTAGCGGCAAGTTGCATCGTCGAGGGCTGCCCACGCCCGACGTGGACGATCAAGTGACTCGTACCTATGAGCCTCCTCAGGGAGAGGTGGAGGAGGCCGTGGCGCAGATATGGCGCGAGCTGCTGCGTCTGGAGCGCATCGGACGGCAGGAAAACTTCTTCGACCTTGGCGGTCACTCGTTACTCGCCACACGCGTCGTGGCGCACATCAACCATGCACTCGATATCGGTCTGTCGGTACGCGTCTTGTTCGAGCGACCTACCATCGAGGCGCTGGCCAATTTCATCTTGCAGGAAATCGCTGCGGAAGTATCCATGGAGGCACTATGACCAAACAACAGGGGGACCGTCAGTCGCACGAGGGGTTGCGAAGCCTGAGTCTCGCGCAGCTCAAGGAGCTGCGTTCGCGCTCTTCGGCGCGAGCGAAGCCCGCGCGTATTCCTCCGCTGGTGGCGCAGCAGCGAGGCAGCACGGTGCCGCCGTCCTATGCGCAGGAGCGCTTGTGGTTTCTCGACCAGGTCGGTCTGGTCAAGGCGGCTTACAACATGCCGATGGCACTGGAACTGCAGGGGCAGCTCGATCTTCCGGCGCTCGAGCGCAGTGTCGCGGAGTTGATTCGCCGGCATGAGTCGCTGCGTACGAGTTTCCGAACGGTCCACGGCAGCCCGGTCGCCGTGATTGCCCCGCCGGAATCGTTTGCTCTGACAGTGATCGACCTGTCGGCAATGCAAGCAGAGCCGAGAGAGAGTCGTGCGCGGCAACTGATCGAGGCGGAGGCGCAGTTTGTATTCGATCTGACCGTCGGCCCATTGCTTCGTGTCTCGTTGATGAAGCTGACCGAGCTACGGCACGTGCTGCTGCTGACTGTGCATCACGTCATTTCGGATGGCTGGTCGCTTGGCATTCTGAATCGGGAGCTCAGCGAGCTCTATGCCGCTTTCTCTAACAAACAACCGTCTCCTCTGCCAGAGCTGCCCGTGCAGTACGCAGACTACGCGATCTGGCAGCGGCAATGGTTGCAGGGTGAGGTCTTGCAGGAACATTTGCAGTACTGGCGAGAACAGCTGCGCGGCGCGCCGCCGCACCTGCAGCTGCCGACCGACCGGCCGAGACCGGCCATCGAAAGCTTCCGGGGCGCGGTACTGAACTTTTCGGTGGACACTGGAACGCACAGCGCGTTGAAAGAGCTCGCTCGAGGCGAGGATGCCACGCTGTTCATGGTGTGTCTCGCGGCGTATCAGATCTTATTGTCCCGCTGGAGCGGCCAGAAGGACGTGGTCGTGGGTTCGCCGGTCGCCGGCCGCACCCAGGCGCAGACGGAAGATTTAATCGGCTTGTTCGTCAACCTGCTGGCATTGCGCACCGAGCTGTCCGGTAACCCGACCTTCCGCGAGCTGCTGGGTCGAGTGCGCGAAGCGACGCTCGGTGCCTATGCGCATCAGGAGCTGCCGTTCGAAAAGCTGGTGGAGGAGTTGCGTCCCGAGCGCAACCTGGCGCAACAGTCCATCATTCAGGTGATGTTGGCGCTGAATAACTTTCCGAAGGAAGCATTGAATCTGTCCGGTCTGAAGTGGACGCGGACCGCCGCGCAATGGACCACGACTCACTTCGAGCTGACGCTATTCTTATCCGAATCCGCGGACGGGCTTGCTGGCACCTTCGAGTATGCGACCGATCTGTTCGATGCCGGAACGATCGAGCGCATGGCGCTGCATTTTCGCACCTTGCTCGGGGCCATCGTGGCGAATCCAGACTGTCGGATCGGGCAACTGGAATTGCTGGGGCAGGCCGAACGCCGTCAGGTGCTGGAGCGGTTCAACGACACGTTGCAGCCATTCCCCCGAGGTCGCCTGTTGCATCAGCTGGTCGAGGCTCAGGCCGAGCGAGCGCCCGAGGCGCTTGCGATCGTGTGTGGGGAGGAGCAGCTGACGTACTCGCAACTGCATCAGCGTGCCAATCAGCTCGCGCGCCTGCTTGCACCCTGCGTAAAGCCGGACGACCGAGTTGGCTTGTATGTGGAACGCGGCGCCGAGATGATCATCGGCATGCTCGGAATATTGAAGGCGGGTGCGGCGTATGTCCCGCTCGATCCGAGCTATCCTGCGGCGCGCCTCGCCTACTTAGTTCGAGACAGTGAGCCTGTCGTGCTGCTCACCCAATCGCGCTTACAGAAGACTTTGCCTGAGAGCACCGCGCGGGTGGTGTTGCTCGATGCGATGGACGGGCCGATTCAATCGGCCTCCGATACGAATGTCGATCCCGCAAGTCCGCAGCTTCGCGAGCATCATCTTGCTTACGTTGTGTACACCTCCGGCTCCACCGGTGCCCCGAAGGGTGTCATGGTCGAGCACCGGAACGTCGTGAATCTGGTGCATTGGCACTGCCAGGTGTTCGAGCTTCGCGCCGGAGAGCGAAGCTCCTGTGTGGCCACGGTGGGATTCGATGCGGCGGTCTGGGAGATCTGGTCGCCGCTGAGCGTGGGCGCGACGCTCGTGATAGCGCCGCCCGAAGTGAGCCGGGCGCCTGAAACATTGTTACCGTGGTGGGAGGCACAACGCCTGGATGTGAGTTTCCTGCCGACTCCGATGGCGGAGTTCGTGCTTAGCCGGAACAGTGCGAACCCGCGGTTGCGGACCTTGCTGGTGGGGGGCGACCGGCTGCGCCATCGACCGGCGTCGGCGACGTTCGCTCTGGTGAATAATTATGGGCCGACTGAATCGACGGTCGTGGCGACATCGGGCCGCATTCGCGACGACGACGCCGTGCTACACATCGGTCGGCCGATCGCCAACACGCAGATCTACATCCTCGATGAGTATCTGCAGCCAGTGCCGATCGGCGTCAGCGGCGAGATTTATATCGGCGGTGCAGGCGTGGCACGTGGCTACCTGAATCGACCCGAGCTGACCCACCGGCAATTCATCGACAATCCCTTCGGCGCAACCGGCACGAGCCGCTTGTATCGAAGTGGCGACCTGGCGCGCTGGCTGCCGGACGGGTCGATCGAGTTCCAAGGTCGCAACGATCGTCAGGTAAAAGTGCGCGGCTTTCGAATCGAGCTCGCGGAGATCGAAGCACAGCTGCTCGAGCACGCTCAGGTCGACCACGCCGTCGTGCTTGCGCGCGAGGATGCGCCGGGAGAGAAGCGCCTCGTGGCCTACATCGTGGGCAACCGCAAGGTTGAAGCCTTGCAATCTTCGGATGAGGCCGACACTACGCCTCGAACGGCGGCGGTCGGTGAGATCGTCGGCGAATGGCAGACTATTTACGAAGAGACCTACGGCACTCAGCTACAAACGGCGCCAAGCTTTGTCGGCTGGAACAGCAGTTACACGGATTTGCCGATTCCCGAAGCGCAGATGCAGGAATGGCTCGACTGCACCGTCGAGAGAATTCGGGCCTTGAAACCGCGGCGGCTGCTGGAGATCGGCTGTGGCGTTGGGCTGCTGGTACAGCAGTTGGCGCCACAGTGCGAGGAGTACATCGGTGCCGACTTCTCGGCTGCGGCGATCGATCGCCTGCAACAGTGGGTCAGCAGTCGCAGCGACTTGCGACACGTTCAGCTGCGCTGTCGTGCGGCGAGTGAGTTGCGCGATTTTCCGTCCGGGCATTTCGATACCGTCGTGTTGAATTCCGTGGTCCAGTACTTCCCCGACATGGAATATCTGGTCAGTGTCCTTCAAGACGCCGTTCGGTTGCTGGCACCGGGAGGCCGGATCTTTGTGGGCGATGTGCGCGATCTGGGTTTGCTTGAAATGTTTCATAGTGCCGTGCAACTGAGCAAGGCCGCCGCGACGATCAGTGCCGGGCAGCTCAAGCGGCGCATTCCCAGGGCGATCGCGCAGGACAAGGAGCTGGTGATCGATGCGCAGTTCTTCCGCGCGCTGCCAGGCCGCTTGCCTGGGATCGCCGGCGCCGAAGTGCAGCTGAAGCGAGGTCGGGCGCTCAATGAGCTGACGCGCTATCGCTACGATGCGATCTTGCGCAAGGGTGAAGAGGCCGATTCCGTCGCGCTCGTGGAGACGCAGCCGTGGCAAGCAGGGCCGGATTTTCTAACCAGCTTCATGGATGGACTGGTCGATCGACACTGGCCGGCGGTGCGTCTCACGTCAGTTCCCAATGCTCGCTTGTCGCGGGACGCAGCGGTGCAAACGCTGCTTGCAACTGGCGAAGATCGGCTCGAGGCAAGCACCTTGCGGCGGCAACTCAACGATACCGAGCCGCACGGGGTCGATCCGGAGCTCTTCTGGAGTTGGGGCGAAACTTACGGGTATGACGTGACAGTCAGTCCGGCCGCGCAAGGCTGCTTTGACGTGCAGTTCGTCGATCGCGGTCGAGTCGAGAGTTCGCGACCGCCGGCAGCGTTGCGTCTGGACTCCGCCACCAATTGGAACGCCTACAGCAACGATCCATTGGCAAGCGGCTTCAGACAACAGCTCATTCCAAAGTTGCGCGAGCATCTGCATGGCCGGCTGCCGGAGCACATGATCCCGACGGCCTGGATGGTGCTGAAACAATTGCCGCTGACCCCCAATGGCAAGGTAGATCACGACGCCTTGCCCAATCCTCAGGGACGGCCGGAAGAGGTGGGCGAATACATCGCGCCTGCAACGCAGGTGGAACGGATCCTCTGCGGTATCTGGGAGCAATTGTTACAGGTCGATCAGGTTGGCGTTCAGGACAATTTCTTCGAGCTCGGCGGCCATTCGCTGCACGGAATGAAATTGATTGCCAAGGTCTCCGAGCAACTGGACGTGCGCCTGTCCGCCATCGCCTTGTTCCAATATCCAACGGTGCGCCTGATGGCCGAAACCATCGAGTCGCACCGAGCGGCAGGCGGGCAGGCCGATCTGGAGTTCGAGGACGGCGTCATTCCCTGCGAGCCTGTCGACATGGAGAGTTAAGTGAAAGCGGCAACCCGACGATCGATTCCGGCCGAGGTCAGCGAAGTGCTGGGCATGGCTCATGGCAAGGGAGTGAGGCTCTGGTCCGACAGTGGCCAGCTGCGTTACCGAGCTCCCAAGGGAGCGCTGAGCCGCGACGACATCATCAAACTCAGCGTGCATAGCAGGGACATCGTCAATCTGCTGGAGGAAAGTGCTGGCGGTGCCGACGTCCTGGAACTGCTTTTGCAGTCCCGGCCCGATGGGGAACGCGCGCCGGTGACCTTGTCGCAACTTGCGCACTGGCGGTTTCATCAGCTTGGCGAGCATCCCTCGATTCGGCAGATCGCCTCCGCGACCCGTCTGCGTGGGTCTCTGTCGCTTGAAGCAATGCAAACGAGCGTGGCCGAGACGATCCGGCGGCACGACGCCCTGCGCACCCGTGTGATGGTCTCGGATGGTGCTCCCGTCCAGGTGATCGAGCGCAACGGCAACTACGATTTGTGCGTGGAAAATATCAGCGGGGTACCGGAGGAATTGCGCGCCAGCGAGATCGGACGGCACATCGAGGAGCTCATTCTCGAGCCGGTGGATGTCGCGAGCGATCCGTTGTTCGGCATCCGCCTGCTTCGTTTGAGCGACGATGAGCACGTGCTGATCACGGTCATGGCGCACATCATCTCGGACGCGTCTTCCGGCGCGATTTTTCTGCGGGATCTATTGATGGGCTACAGACAAGCGGCGAGCGCGCAGTCGTTGCGTTTACCGGTTATAGGAACGCAGTTTTCGCAGTACGCTGCGTGGCAGGCGAAGGCTTATCCATCCTGGCTCGACAAGCAGGGCGCTCAGTGGATTCAGCATGTCAGCAGTGCGATACCGACGCAGTTTCCCGATGACGCGCCGGTTGTGGCGGAAGGCAGGGCCGGCTGGGGGACGGTACCGCTGCGGATCGATGCCGAGCTGAAGCGTGAGCTGCGGGAGTGGTGTCGGCTGCGACGGACCACCGTGCCGATGGCCGTTTTTACGGCTTACGCGATCGTGGTGATGCGATGGTGCAATACCTCGGATTACGTCTTTCCCTATCAATCGGATGGCCGCGTCCGCCCAGAGATCGAGAACACTATTGGCTTGTTCGCGGCGGTCTTGTATCTGCGGATCACCTTGCGGCCCAGCGATCGCCTCATCGAAGTGCTCTCGCAGGTGACGCAGGAGTATTGCCGGGCCTATGAACATTCCGACTTCTCCTACGCGCTGGCGAATCAGGAACCACGACCGAGGTTCACGCTCAACGCAGCCTTCAACTGGGTCCCCGCCAGCGACGCTGGCGACTCGGCGGCGCGTACAGTTCATTCAGGTATCGTGGATTCACCGGTGCCGTTCGTGCATCCCATGTCCAGGAACCGTCATCCCCGGCTCAAAAATCTGCCGGGCAAGCACGATCCGGCCGTGCTGCTGCAGGATTGCGAGGATCGAATCGTCGGCGACATCTATTTTCCATTGAGCCGATTCTCGCTCGATACCATGCGCAGCTTCGGCAGCGACTTCTTAGGGACTCTGCGGGAACTGATCAGCCACCCGGAGGCTCGTGCGAGCGGAATGTCACGGTCGTGAGAGACTTCACCAAGGACTCCATCACGCGGCATCTTCTGGTGACGGCGGCGCCCGTGGCGATCAGCATGCTGGCGCAGATCCTGAATCAGCTCGTCGATTTGTACTTTGTCACCAAGCTAGGCGCTGAGGCTACCGCCGGTGTGAGCGCGGCGGGGAATGTGGTATTCGCTATCGCCGCGCTGACGCAGGTGCTGGCCGCCGGCACGGTGGCTCTCGTGTCGCTAGCTGTCGGTCGACAGGATCGCACCGACGCCAATCAGATTTTCAATCAATCGTTCATGCTGGCCATTGTCTGGAGCGCGATTGCGATCGCGGTTCTATATGCGGTCATGGGCCCATATCTCGGCTCGTTGTCCGCGGACGCCGCAACGTACCAGGCGGGCGTGACTTTCACGAGTTGGGTGCTCCCAGGGTTGGTGCTCTTGATGCCCATGACAGTGCTCAGCTCAGCGCTGCGCGGTACGGGTATCGTGCAGCCAGCCACATTGGTTTACGTGTTGACCGTGGTGGTCAACGCGATACTGGCGCCAGTGCTCATTGCCGGCTGGGGAACAGGGATTGCCTTGGGAGTGCAGGGGGCCGGATTGGCCACGACACTCGCGAGCATCGTCGGCATCGTCGTTCTGATGCTCTGGTTTCCTCGTCTGCAACCGCTGCTGGCGCTCACCCCGAGCTTGATGCGCCCTCGATTCGCGCAATGGCGCCGTCTTCTGGCGATTGGGCTTCCCGCCGGCGGCGAAATGGTACTGATGTTTGTATTCGTGGCAATCATCTACTTCGTGATTCGCGATTTCGGTCCGCAGGCGCAGGCCGGCTTCGGCATCGGCTGGCGAATCATGCATACCATTCTGCTGCCAGGCATCTCGATCGCCTTTGCCGTCGGGCCGATTGCCGGGCAGAACTTCGGCGCCGGCAACAGCGATCGGGTCCGCGAAACATTTCGTAGAGCGAGCGTGCTCGGTACGACGGTGATGATCGTTACGGCCGCGCTCGTGCACGGCTATCCGGATGCGATGCTGCGATTGTTCGCGTCGGATCCGCAGGCAACCGAAGTCGCTGTCGCCTTCCTTCGGTCTATGTCCTGGATGTTCGTGGCCCAGGGACTGGTTTACATCTGCTCCATGATGTTTCAAGGTCTCGGCAATACCAGGCCGTCGCTGCTCAGCTCAGGCATCCGTCTGCTCACATTCGCCGTCCCCGCGATCTGGCTATCTTTCGATCCGCACTTCTATCTCGAACAGGTCTGGTATCTATGCGTCGCCTCGGTCGTGCTGCAAGCCGCGGTCAGTCTGTGGCTGCTCGATAGGCAGCTGAAGCTTCGATTGGTCGTCGCGCCCGAGCCGCTGGCCGCGAGAAACTGCTGATTCAGACCGCGGGCAACTCGACCCGCACCGTCCACCCACCGCTCTCGTTTTGTTTGCTCTCAATTCGCCCCGACATCTCACCCACCAGCCGTTCGAGCGCATCGCTCAGGAATGAAGCAGGGCGAGGCTGAAGGCGATTGTCGATGATCTCCAATTGCACGCGGCCGTCACTGGTCCGTCCGCCGATGCGGATCTCGCCGCCGCCTGAAAGGGCGTCGATGCTGTCGGTCAGCAGGGCGAGGGCGATCAGGCGCAGCCGTGCGACCGTGGTCGTGGTCTTGAGATCGTCGTGGAAGTCCTGGCGGATGCGGACGTTGTTACGGGCCGCGTCGTTGGCGAGGAAGCGTGCGAGTTCGATCAGCAGCTCCCGGCAGGAGACGAGCGCAGGCGCTTGGGGTTCGGGGGCGATGCTGTCCAGAACGCGTTCGAGCCCGCGCTCATGATTGGCGATCGCTTGTTGAACGAAAGTGGTCAGCTGTTCGAGGGGAACATTGAGCGGCTTGCCGCTCAGCGAGGTGCGCGCCGCCCGGGTCAGGGCGTCGACGCCGCCGAACATGCCTTGCAAGCCGTTGCGAAGGTCGTGCGCATAAGCACGACGACAGCGACGGTTGAGGTACGCACGCAGCGCGTCCTCCAGCAAAGAAAGATCGTTCACTGTGTAAGTTCTGTGCCGACAGTAGAAAGGGCGTTAGCTCAGGTGCCGGACTTTACGACGGTTTCGGCGCTCAGTCGCTGCGCTTTTTCCAGAATCCCTTCCAGAATGGGCAGCCCGATGGGCTTTCTGAAGTGCAGGTCGAAGCCGGCGTCCGTGGCGCGCTGGCGATCCTCGCTCTGACCCCAGCCGCTGACCGCCACCAGGAATAGTTGTGCCCCCCACGGTTCGCCGCGGATCCGCCGTGCGACTTCGTAGCCGTCGAGGAGGGGCATGCCGATATCGAGTAGCGCTACGTCCGGACGCCAGGCGGTCACGGCTTGGAGTGTTTCCTGACCGTCGGAGGCTTTGCGCACTTCGTGGCCGCAGACTTCGAGCAGCAGCGCGAGACTTTCCAGCGCATCCGCGTTGTCGTCCGCGACCAGAACGCGCAGTGCCTGGGTTTGAGCCTGAGCAGCCCCGCCATCATCGATGACGGCAACGGGGGCGAGGGTCGCAGACAACGGCAGACGGACCGTGAACTCGCTGCCGCGATTGGGACCGGGGCTCGTGGCGTTGACCGTGCCTCCGTGCAGCTCGACGAGCTGGCGAACGAGCGCAAGGCCGATACCCAAACCGCTGGGCAAGTGACCCTCGTCCTCGTGCACGCGAGAAAACAAATTGAACAATTTCGGCAACGCCTCGGAGGTGAGGCCGATGCCTGAGTCCTTCACCGCGAACACCGCATGCTCGTCATCGACACTGGCTCGAAGCAGGATGGTGCCGCTCGCCTGCATATATTTGGCGGCGTTGTTGAGCAGGTTGCTCAGGATCTGGACCAGACGGGTCGGGTCGCCCTCGACGGTCGCGGTGTCGGCCAGGCATTCGATCTGCAGCTCATGATGATGGGCCGAGATGATGGGCTGCGCCGCTTCGACCGAGCGATCGAGGATGGTGCGTAAGGAGAGCAGCTCCTTGTTGAGTTTGATGGTGCCGCGAGAGATACGCGAGACATCCAACAGATCGTCGACCAGCCGGCTCAAATGGGTCGTTTGCCGATCGATCACTTCGCGCGCCCAGCGCAATTGTGAATGTTCCAACGGCATCAGCGACATCACGTCGACCGCGGCCCGGATCGGGGCGAGGGGATTTCTCAGCTCGTGCGCCAGGATGGCGATGAACTCGTCCTTGTGACGGTCGGCATCGCGCAGGGCGGCGTTGGCTTGTTCCAAGTTCTGATTGGCGCGCTCCAGTTCCCGGGCCTTCTCCGCTTGCAGCGTCGCGTTGGCCTCGGCGAGGCTGAGGTTCAGCCGCTGCAGCTCCCGGCGCTGCATGTACAGCTCGACCAGCACCGAGACCTTACTGCGCAGGATCTCGGGCACGATCGGGATCGACACATAGTCCACCGCGCCGAGCCGATAGCCTTTCAGGGCATCGAACTCGGAGTCGTGAACGCCGGTCACGAAGATGATGGGAATGCTTTCGAAGCGCGGATGATCGTGGATCATGGCCGCGGTCTCGAAGCCGTCCATGCCCGGCATGCTCACGTCCAGCAGGATGACGGCGAAGTCGTCCTCGAGCAGCCGGTGCAGGGCCTCCTCGCCGGAACGGGCGCTGACCAGGTTCTGCCCCAGGTCGGCCAGGACCGACTCGTACGAGAGCAACCGGCTCGGCTGGTCATCGACCAGCAGGATGTTGACTCGCTCGTTGAAGGGCGGGGCGTTCACGGTGCTCAGGGGACTACCGGTTAGGGCTGCAACCACATTCTTACCAGAGACAGCAACTGCGCTGTATCGACGGGTTTCGCAACATAGTCAGATGCACCCGCTTCCAGGCATTTTTCCCGGTCGCCCTTCATGGCCTTGGCGGTCAGGGCAATGATGGGCAGCAGCCGGAATTTGGTGTTTTCGCGGATCCGTCGCATGGTCTCATAGCCGTCCATCTCGGGCATCATGACATCCATCAGGACCAGCGACAGGTCGTCGGTGGATTCCACCAGTTTGATCGCGTCCATGCCATTGCTGGCGTTGATGACCTGCATGCCGCGGCGTTCCAGCACGCTATTCAACGCAAAGATGTTACGGACGTCATCGTCCACCACCAGCACCTTGCGCCCGTGCAGCGGCTCATCGCCCTCGTGCAGGGCTTCGATCATTTTTTGCTTGGCCGGCGGCAGGTTGGTGACCACGCGATGCAGGAACAGGGCGGTCTCATCGAGCAATCGTTCCGGCGAGCGCACGCCCTTCAACACGATGCTCTTGGCCTTGGAGCGCAGCTCCTGCTCCTCGGCCTGCGACAGGTCGCGGCCGGTGAACACGACGATCGGGGTTTCCCGCAATTTCGCGTCGGTTTGGATCTCGGCCAGCAGCTCGAAGCCTGAAACATCGGGCAGACGCAGGTCGAGCACCACACAATCGAACTGCTTGGTGCGCATGGCTTGCAGCGCCTGCTCGCCGCTGCCGACCGCCGTGATAGTCACATCGTCGAAGCCGATCAGCTCGGCGATACTGAGCTGTTCGGCCGGATCGTCTTCCACCACCAGCAGCTCACGAACGTTCGCGGCCGCGAAGTTACGAATGCGAGTGAGCGCCGCCGCGAGCTCATCCGTGGTCGCGGGCTTGTTCATGAACGCATAGGCGCCGCGCTCCAGGCTGTACTGGCGCTCTTCCTCGACGGTGAGGATCTGTACCGGGATGTGGCGGGTGCTCGGGCTTTGTTTCAACTGATTGAGCACCGTCCAGCCGAGCATGTCGGGCAGGAACACATCGAGCGAGATCGCGGTCGGATGATACTTGCGCGCCATCGCGAGGCCGTCGGCACCGGTCTTGGCGACGATGACCTTGAAGCCATTGTCGCGTGCCAGGCTCAGCAGCACTTTTCCATAGTGCGGATCGTCCTCGATGATGAGCAGCACGCGATCGTTCGGCTGCAGATCGTTGCGATCGTCGACCAGTTCCTCGGCACGCAGCGGCAAGGGCAACGGCTGGAACGGGGTGTTTTGCGCCGGGCTGCTGCCGGGTTGCGCCTTCGCCTGACGATAGGCGGAGCCCACGAACGTCAGCGGCAGATACAACGTGAAGGTACTGCCCTGGCCCGGGGCGCTGACCAGACGCAACTCACCACCCAGGAGGTGGGCAAGCTCGCGGCTGATCGCAAGACCCAGACCCGTGCCGCCGTACTTGCGTGAGGTACCGGCGTCGGCCTGTTGGAAGGCTTCGAAAATGATTCTTTGTTTCTCGGGCGCGATACCGATGCCGGTATCGGTGACCGAGAACGCAACGACGGTCTGCACCTGGTTGAGCACGGGATGATCGGAGCTCCAGCCCGATTGCGCCGTTCGCACCCGCAAGGTCACGCTGCCTTGAGCGGTGAACTTGAAGGCGTTCGACAGCAGGTTCTTCAACACCTGCAACAGACGTTTCGGATCGGTGGAGATCTGCCGACCCAGCGCCGGATCGAAATCCGCCGTGAATTGCAGGGCACGAGCTTCGGCTTCGTGACGGAAGTTGCGCTCGACGGTCTCGCGCAGATGCGAGAACAACAGGTCCTCGGAGTCCACCGTCACCGTGCCGGACTCGATCTTCGACAAGTCCAGGATGTCGCTGATCAGGTTCAACAGGTCGGTGCCGGCGCCGTGAATGGTCTTCGCGAACTCGATCTGACGCGGCGATAAGTTCTGATCCGCGTTCTCGGCCAGCTGCTGACCCAGGATCAGAATACTGTTGAGCGGCGTGCGCAGCTCGTGCGACATGTTCGCAAGGAACTCGGACTTGTAACGCGAGGTGAGCGCAAGCTCGGTCGCCTTTTCCTCGAGCGCGCGTCGGGCCAGCTCGATTTCCTCGTTCTTGCGTTCCACCTCGGCGTTCTGCTCGGCGAGCAGCTGCGCCTTGTTGGCAAGTTCCTCGTTGGTCTGTTGCAGCTCCTTCTGTTGAGTCTGCAATTCGCCCGCGAGTTCCTGCGACTGTTTTAGCAGGCCCTCGGTACGCATGGTCGCTTCGATGGTATTGAGCACGACGCCGACGGAGCCCGCGAGCTGTTCGAGGAACGCGAGCTGGGAGGCGGTGTACTCATGCAACGAGGCGAGCTCGATCACGGCCTTCGCCTGGCCTTCGTACAGAATCGGCAGGGCGATGACGTTGCGGGCACGCGCGGTGAGCAGGCCGCTACGCACATGGATGGAATCGATCGGGACATTCTCGAGCAGGATGCGCCGGCCGTCGGCGGCGCACTGGCCGACCAGACCTTCGCGCAAAGCGTACTGACGTCGGTCGCCGCGATTCGCATCGGCGTAGGTTGCGAACTCCTTCAAGACCTTCTGATCGTTGTCGAGCTCGGCGATATACAAAATCGCCTGTTGCGCGCCGACCAGCGGCGCGAGTTCCGCGAGCAGAATTTCGCCCATGGTGACGAGGTCGCGTTGACCTTGCATCATGCGGCTGAACTTCGCGAGGTTGGTCTTCAGCCAGTCCTGCTCGGTGTTGCGCTCGGTGGTCTCGCGCAAGTTGCCGATCATGGCGTTGATGTTGTCCTTGAGCTCGGACACCTCGCCACGCGCGTCGACCTGAATGGAGCGGGTGAGGTCGCCCTTGGTCACGGCGGTCGCGACTTCGGCGATAGCGCGCACCTGGGTGGTGAGATTCGCGGCGAGCAGGTTCACGTTCGCCGTGAGGTCTCGCCAGGTACCGGCGGCGCCCGGCACGTTCGCCTGACCGCCGAGTCGGCCTTCGACGCCCACTTCGCGGGCCACGCTCGTCACCTGGTCGGCGAAGGTCGCAAGCGTGGTCGTCATGCTGTTGATGGTTTCGGCGAGCGCCGCGACTTCGCCCTTGGATTCCACGGTGAGACGCTGACGCAGATCGCCGTTCGCCACGGCCGTCACCACCTTCACGATACCGCGCACCTGGTTCGTGAGGTTGTTCGCCATGGTGTTGACGTTATCGGTGAGGTCTTTCCAGGTACCGGCCACCCCGGGCACGCCGGCCTGACCGCCGAGCTTACCTTCGGTACCCACTTCACGCGCCACACGCGTCACTTCGGCGGAGAAGGAGTTGAGCTGGTCGACCATCGTGTTGATGGTTTCCTTCAGCTGCAGGATTTCGCCTTTCACGTCGACGGTGATCTTGCGGGACAAGTCACCTCGCGCCACGGCCGTGGTCACTTCGGCGATGTTACGAACCTGACCCGTCAAGTTCGAGGCCATGGAGTTCACGTTGTCCGTGAGATCTTTCCACGTACCTGCGACGCCCGGCACGATGGCCTGGCCGCCGAGTTTACCTTCCGTACCCACTTCACGCGCCACGCGCGTCACTTCAGCGGCGAAGCCGTTCAACTGGTCCACCATCGTGTTGATGGTTTCTTTCAGCTGCAGAATTTCGCCACGCACGTCCACCGTGATCTTGCGCGACAAGTCGCCGCGCGCGATGGCGGTGGCCACCTCGGCGATGTTACGCACCTGGCCGGTCAAGTTGGACGCCATCGAGTTCACGTTGTCGGTGAGGTCCTTCCACACGCCCGACACGTCTTTCACTTCGGCCTGACCGCCGAGCTTGCCTTCGGTACCGACTTCGCGCGCCACGCGCGTCACTTCGGCGGCGAAGCCGTTCAACTGGTCCACCATCGTGTTGATGGTTTCTTTCAGCTGCAAGATTTCGCCTTTCACGTCGGCCGTGATCTTGCGCGACAAGTCGCCGTTCGCGATGGCGGTGGCCACTTCGGCGATATTACGCACCTGACCGGTCAAGTTACCGGCCATGGAGTTCACGTTATCGGTGAGGTCCTTCCACACCCCCGAGATGCCTTTCACCTCGGCCTGACCGCCGAGCTTACCTTCGGTGCCCACCTCGCGGGCCACGCGCGTCACTTCGGCGGAGAAGCCGTTCAGCTGGTCGACCATCGTGTTGATGGTTTCTTTCAGCTGCAGGATTTCGCCTTTCACGTCCACGGTGATCTTGCGGGACAAGTCGCCTCGCGCCACCGCGGTCGTCACTTCGGCGATGTTTCTCACCTGGCCGGTGAGATTTTCGGCCATGGAGTTCACCGAGTCGGTGAGATCCTTCCAGGTGCCACCGGCGCCGGTCACGTTCGCTTGACCGCCAAGCTTTCCTTCTGAGCCCACCTCACGCGCCACGCGCGTCACTTCGGAGGCGAAGGAGCGCAGCTGGTCCACCATCGTGTTGATGGTTTCTTTCAGCTGCAGAATTTCACCGCGCACGTCCACCGTGATCTTGCGGGACAAGTCGCCGCTCGCGATGGCGGTGGCCACGTCGGCAATGTTTCGGACCTGGCCGGTGAGGTTCGAGGCCATCGCGTTCACGTTGTCGGTGAGGTCTTTCCACACACCCGACACGTCTTTCACTTCGGCCTGACCGCCGAGCTTGCCTTCGGTACCGACTTCGCGCGCCACGCGCGTCACTTCGGCCGCAAAACCGTTCAGCTGGTCGACCATCGTGTTGATGGTTTCCTTCAGCTGCAGGATTTCGCCTTTCACGTCCACCGTGATCTTGCGAGACAAGTCGCCTCGCGCCACGGCGGTGGTCACCTCGGCGATGTTACGCACCTGACCGGTGAGGTTGGTGGCCATGGCGTTGACCGAGTCGGTCAAGTCTTTCCACGTGCCTGCGACACCTGGTACGAGCGCCTGGCCGCCGAGCTTGCCTTCGGAACCCACCTCTCGAGCCACGCGCGTCACTTCGGAGGCGAAGGAGCGCAACTGATCCACCATCGTGTTGATGGCTTCCTTCAGCTGCAAGATTTCGCCACGCACGTCCACCGTGATCTTGCGTGACAAGTCGCCGTTCGCGACGGCGATGGTCACTTCGGAAATGTTTCGGACCTGACCGGTCAAGTTACCGGCCATGGAGTTCACGTTATCGGTGAGATCCTTCCACACGCCTGAGATGCCGGGCACGATGGCCTGACCGCCGAGCTTGCCTTCGGTACCCACCTCGCGCGCCACGCGCGTCACTTCGGCGGCGAAGCCGTTCAACTGGTCCACCATCGTGTTGATGGTTTCTTTGAGCTCCAGAATTTCGCCTTTCACGTCGACGGTGATCTTGCGGGACAAGTCACCGCGCGCCACGGCCGTGGTCACCTCGGCGATGTTACGAACCTGACCCGTCAGGTTCTTCGCCATGGCGTTGACCGAGTCGGTCAAGTCTTTCCAGGTACCCGCAACGCCCGGCACGATGGCCTGACCGCCCAGCTCACCTTCGGAGCCCACCTCTCGAGCCACGCGCGTCACTTCGGAGGCGAAGGAGCGCAGCTGATCCACCATCGTATTGATGGCTTCCTTCAGCTGCAGAATTTCACCGCGCACGTCCACCGTGATCTTGCGCGACAAGTCGCCGTTGGCCACGGCGATGGTCACTTCGGAAATGTTTCGGACCTGGCCCGTCAAGTTGGAGGCCATCGAGTTCACCGAGTCGGTGAGGTCCTTCCAGGTACCCGCGACGCCCGGCACGGTCGCTTGACCGCCGAGCTTGCCTTCGGTACCCACTTCGCGCGCCACGCGGGTCACTTCGGCCGCGAAGCCGTTCAACTGGTCCACCATCGTATTGATGGTTTCTTTCAGCTGCAGAATTTCGCCTTTCACGTCCACCGTGATCTTGCGAGACAAGTCGCCTCGTGCCACGGCGGTGGTCACCTCGGCGATATTACGAACCTGGCCGGTCAAGTTCGCGGCCATGGAGTTCACCGAGTCGGTGAGATCTTTCCAGGTGCCTGCGACACCGGGCACCACGGCCTGACCGCCGAGCTTGCCTTCGGAGCCCACCTCACGCGCCACGCGTGTCACTTCGGAGGCGAAGGAACGCAGCTGATCCACCATCGTGTTGATGGCTTCCTTCAGCTGTTGAATTTCGCCGCGGACGTTGGCGGTGATCTTGCGGGACAAGTCGCCGCTCGCGATGGCGGTCGCCACCTCGGCGATGTTTCGCACCTGACCGGTGAGATTGCCGGCCATGGAGTTCACATTCTCGGTGAGGTCTTTCCAGGTACCGGCGGCGCCCGGCACCACGGCCTGGCCACCGAGCTTGCCTTCGGTGCCGACCTCGCGGGCCACGCGCGTCACCTCGGACGTGAACAAGCCCATCTGCTCGATCATCGTGTTAACAATAGTGGCCGAGCGTAGGAATTCACCTTTCAACGGCCGGCCATCCGTTTCCAGACGCACGGTCTGCGACAGGTCGCCCTTGGCGACCGCGGTGATGGTGCGTGTCACTTCGGTCGTCGGCCAGAGCAGGTCGTCGATCAGCGTGTTGATCGAGCCTTCCATGTCGCCCCAGGCGCCGGAGCGGCGATCGATGCCCACGCGATGCCGCGTCTTGCCTTCCTTACCGACCAGCTGCCCGGCGCGGGACATTTCTTCGGAGAGCCGCTGGTTCGAGGCGATGATGTCGTTCAGCGTCTCGGCGATCTTGCCTTCGATGCCTTCGTGGTCGCCGGCGATGCGCACCGAGAAGTTGCCGTCCCGAACCGCCTGCAAGGTGAGCAGCAGGTTCTTCAGATCGAACGGCACGGGCGCTTTGGGGCGGCTGATCTTGCCGAGCTTGGCAGCGCTCTTCGCAGCAGGTATTTTTTTCACGGGCGCGGCTTTGGCGATCCGACGACGAACTCTCGCGGGGGTTTGCATTAAAGCTCCGAGTTACTGGCGGGCCTGATCGTCAGGCGAGGGATCGCGAACCTTGCGCACGCTGCCCAAGTATCTGTTGTTGTTGCTACAGGGGTGGGACGGAAGCTATCCATTCGATACAGCACGTGCAACCCTTACACGTCGAATACTCCTACGCCTGAAAGAAAGTTCCTGACAGCCGGAACTTTCTTGCGTAGTAAGTCGTTTGACTCGGTTCAGCGGGACGCAATTATAACGAGCTAGAGCAGCAAAGGTCGAACGGACGGGAGATGACGGCGGGAGCAATTGATCCAGCAGTCGAGAGATTTCTTCTCGACAGCATCGACACGGTGCCTCACCTGGAGGCTCTGCTGTTGCTCTTCCAGTCGCCGTCCATCGCCTGGACCGTCGTCGATCTCGCCGCTCGCATCTATGTCCCCGAGAAACAGGCCAACGGCATTCTCGAAGACCTCACGCGCCGCTCGCTGATCGTGCGCAACGATCAGAGCCCGCCGCAGTACCAATACGTCGAACGCTCGCCGGAGCAGAGCGCGCTGCTCGAGAATGTGGCCCGGAGCTATCGGACGCAGCTGGTGCAACTGACCAGATTCATTCACTCCAATGCCTCGGGCTCGGTGCGCGACTTCGCGCGGGCGTTCCGGCTCAAGGACAAGGACTAGCGACATGCTGCCAAAGCTCGTGTACCTGCTGGGAGCCATCGTGACCGCGATGTGCGCAATGTTGTTGTTGAGGGGTTTCGCGCGCTCGCGCAGCCGGCTGCTGTTGTGGAGCGGTCTGTGTTTCGCGGGGCTCACCCTGTCGAATGTATTGTTGTTCGTGGACCTGGTGCTGCTGCCGTCCGATCACAGTCTATATATGTGGCGGTTGAGCACGGCCGCCGGCGCGATGCTGCTGCTGGTGTACGGACTGGTCTTCGAGAGCGAGTGACCCATGGTCGAGGGCTTTTTACTGGGTGTGATCGTCACGGCGTCGCTGACCGCCGCCGGCTTCTTCTGGCGCTTCTACCGCCAGACGAGCGACAAGTTGTTCCTCGCGTTCGCGGCGGCCTTCGCCATCGAAGGCATCAACCGCACGGCGTTCCTGCTGGTCGACAAGCCGAGCGAGGGCAGCCCCATCATCTATATGGTGCGCCTCGTTGCGTTCCTGCTGATCCTTGGCGCCATCGTGGCGAAGAACCGGGACAGCTCGCCGAAGTAAGCCAGACTCATTCGGCGGAACCGGGCGCCGGGGCGAGGACGTTTGTCTCGCATGACCTGGAGCCGAAGGCAGATCGTTGCCGCGGGCGTGATTGGCGCGCTGCTCGCCATTGCAGTCACCATCATTGCGCTGAACTTCATGCAGCCCGAGCGCCGTATCGAGCGGCAGGTCGAGCATCGCTACACCACCGACGATCCGCGGTTCCGGCATGAGCTGAGCACGCTGCTCGGGCCGCCCATTCTCGAGGGCAATCGGGTCGCGAACTTCGAGAACGGCGATCAAATATTCCCGGCGATGCTCGAAGCCATTCGCGGCGCGCGTCATAGCATCAACTTTGAGACCTACATCTATTGGTCGGGCGATATCGGCCGAGAGTTCGCCGATGCGTTGATCGAGCGGGCCCACGCCAAGGTGCCGGTCCATGTGCTGGTCGATTGGGTGGGCAGCCAGAAGATGGATGAAGTGCTGGTCCACGAGATGGCGGATGCGGGCATTCGTATCGAGCGCTATCACCCGCTGCAGTGGTATCACCTGGTCCGCATGAACAATCGCACCCACCGCAAGCTCCTGGTGGTGGATGGCAAGATCGGCTTCACCGGTGGGGTGGGGATCGCGGATCAATGGTCGGGCAATGCCCAGGACGAGGAGCATTGGCGGGATTCGCACTATCGCATCGAGGGCCCGGCGGTCGCACAGATGCAGGCCGCGTTCATGGACAACTGGATCAAGGCGACCGGTGGCGTTTTACGCGGCGAGGATTACTTTCCACCGCTCGAACCTCTCGGCGATGCGGCCGGGCAGGTGTTCACGAGCTCGCCGACCGGCGGTGCCGATAGCATGCTGCTCATGTACCTGCTCGCGTTCTCATCGGCCGTGAAGACCATCGATATCTCGGCCTCGTACTTCGTGCCGGACGAATTGACGTTGCGGGTGTTGATCGATGCGCTCAAGCGAGGCGTGCGCGTGCGGGTCATCGTGCCGGGCGAGGACATCGATACCGAGATCGTGCGCAAGGCATCGCGTGCCTCCTGGGGCGAGTTGCTGGCGGCCGGCGCGCAGATCCATGAGTACCAGCCGACGATGTTTCATTGTAAGACGGTCATCGTCGACGGGCTGCTGGTCTCGGTCGGCTCGACCAACATCGATACCCGCTCGTTCCGTCTCAATGACGAAGCCAACTTGAACGTCTACGACGCCGCCTTTGCGCGAGCGCTGACCAGAGTCTTCGAGCAGGATTTGAAACACACGCGGCAGATCACCCTGCAAGCCTGGCTGCATCGGCCGTTCACCGAGAAGATCATGGAGAACGCCGCGGCGGCACTATCGTCGCAGCTGTAGCCTCATCACTAACTTAGGTTAATGCTTGCGACGATTTCCCTTGCGTGAGTGCGCGCGTTGTCGCTCGCCGAGTTCCTTACGACGGGTCGCGCCCACCTCGCGCACATCGGTATCGGACTTGCCTTCGTCCAGTTCCTTGCGGGCCTGTTGTGCGAGCTCGCGATAGCCCTTGCTGATGCGCGCCAGATCCTCTTCTTCGAGCTCCTCCAGATCCAGCAAGGCGAGGTGCGCGCCGTCGATGGAGCGGATCAACTCGTCGAGCTTGACCTGGATGGCCTCCGAATCGCGGTTCTGCGTGTTCTGAATCAGGAACACCATCAGAAAGGTGATGATGGTGGTGCCGGTGTTGATGACCAGCTGCCAGGTGTCGCTGAAGCCGAAGACGGGGCCGCTCACGGCCCAGATCACGATGATGGCGAGGGCCGCGCAGAAGGTCGCAGGATGGCCGGCGGCGCGGGCAGTCGATTTGGCGAAGCGGGTAAACCAGGTGCGTTTGCGATCGGTACTTCCAGCCATGCTCAGCTCCAAAACTATTTTTTCAGCGCATCGAGGCGGTCGCGAATCAGCTGACCGATCTCGGCGACGGTATTCGGCTTCATCACAACGTCTCGCACGCCAATTTGCTCCGCGCGTCGGGCGTCCTCGGCGCGCACGTAGCCGGAAGTAATGATGATGGGCAGACCGGGCCGGAGTTGCAGCAGCGCTTCGGCCAGGTCCATGCCGCTCATGCCGGGCATGCCCAGATCGGTCAGGACCAGGTCGAAGCTGTCGGGATTGGCACGCACGGCATCGATCGCATCGGTGGGGCGGGTCATGCCCGTCACGTTGTAGCCCATGCGTTCCATCATGCGCGTGACCAGATGCACCAGCTGCTCTTCGTCATCGACATAGAGCACATGCTCGCCCTTGCCGGTGGGCGCCGTGGTGGCGGAGGACGTCTTCGCGGCGTCCTCCGCCTCGCGCGCGGCCGCGGGAAAATACAGATCGAACACCGTGCCGGTGCCGGGCTGGCTGTGAACCAGAATGGCGCCGTGATGGCCTCGCACGATGCCGTGCACGACCGAGAGGCCGAGCCCCGTGCCTTCGCCGTGTCCTTTGGTGGTGAAGAACGGTTCGAATACTCGCTCGATCAGTTCCGGAGGGATGCCCGTGCCCGTATCTGCCACCGAAATGCGCAGATAGCGGCCGGGATGCAGGTCGGGAGAGGGACTGTCGCGCAAGGAGTCGATGTGATCCTCCGTCAATCGAATGGTGAGTGTGCCGCCATGGCTCAGCATGGCGTCGCAGGCGTTCTTGCCCAGATTCATCAACACTTGATGGACCTGCGTGGCATCGGCCATCACCGGCGGCGGGTGCGTGTCGGCTTCCAGGCGAATGTCGATCATTCGCGGAACGGTCGCGCGTAACAGGCGTAGCGCTTCTTCGACCACCGGGCGCAGATCGATCAGATGTTGAATGTTTTGTTCCGGGCGACTGAACGCCAGGATCCGTCGCACCAGATCCTTCGCGCGGCCCGTGGCACGTTTGATTTCATACAACGAGGTCGTGGCCGGATGATCCGGCGCGAGATCTTCGATGGCGAGTTGCGCATTGCCGGAGATCGCGGTCAGCACATTGTTGAAGTCGTGCGCGATGCCGCCCGCGAGCGTGCCCAACGCTTCCATCTTCTGCGACTGACGCAACTGACCTTCCAGTGCCGCGCGCTCCTCGTTGGCCCGCTTGCGGTCGGTGATGTCGTGAATCGCGACGTTCACGCCGATGATGTTGCCGACCTCATCGCGCAAGGCATGATGATTGCCGACCCAATAGCGGGGCGCTTCAGTCGAGGGCACGACGCTGTTGTATTCGACATTCACGATCGGCTTGCCCGTGGCCAGCACCTGTTGGCAGATCGGCACGAGCACGCCCGCAAGTTCCGGCGTCGCCTCGTCGATCGTGAGGCCGATCAAGGCGTCCCGCGCGTGTCCGCTCATTTCCATCATCTGCTTGTTGATGCGTACGTAGCGCAGCTGTCGATCGATCACGCACAGCCCGACCTGCGCGTTGGCATAGATCGATTCGATCTCGATCAGCTGTCGACGCGCGGTTTCCTCGCTCTGTCTCAAGGCGCGCTCTCGCTCCTCGACAGTTTCGAGCATCGCGTTGAAGTCGCGCGCCAGTTGGCCGACTTCATCGGAGCTGTCGCTTGCGACGCGGCGTCGATAGTCCCGCAAGCGAGTCACGTCACGCGCCGTCGCGGCCAGCGCCTGCACCGGCTCGGAAATGGCACGACGCAGGGTGATGGACAACATCATCGCGAGCGCAAACAACGACAAGGCTACGGCACCCAGCAACGGCGCATATTCCCAGACGCGATCGGCGAAGGGCGTCAACGCCGTGGCAATCCACAGGTCGGCATCGAGCGGGCCGCGGGAATCGATGTGATATTGGGTAAGGATCCGTCCCGTCCCGATCAGCCGTTGTTGGATCTTCGCGTCCGAGAGATCCACTCGCTGTGTGCTCGGACGGTGATATTCGGCGAAGACGGTGCCGTCCTCCAGAACGATCGCCAGTGCCTCGATGTTTGGATCGCGCCCGAGTGCGCTCAAGTATTCGTTCGCGGTTCGTGCATCCTGAAACTCGACCGCCGCGGTCACGATGGCCGCGATGCTCTGCGCCTGGGCATGCGCATCTTCGACCGCTCGCGGGCGATACGTGCTGAAGTCATAAATCGCCGCGGCAGCCACCGCCAGCAGCAACGCGACGACCGCCGCCAAGCCCACCAGCAACAGCAGCCGGCGCTGCAGTGGCAGGTGACTGAAGGCGGGGAGTTTCATCGCGGCTCCTCGACACCCGGCGGCGGATTGCGATGAACCCTGCGAGCCGCGACCAGCATCTGTGAGCTGGCGGTCAAGCCGGCACGGTGCATCGGCTCCAGGCTTGCCTCGAAGCGAATGCGCTCCTGACCGCCGTCGACCTCTCTGACGAAACTCAGCATGGCGCCACGATCCAGCGCGACGAGATGTTCGGTGATCGTGAGTACCGGATGCTGGCCGAGCAGTTGCAGCCACTGAGTCGTTCGTTCGCTCTCCGGCTGGGTGGCGGGCGAGGTGGCAATGAAGGCGACGTGGCAACCCTCGGCGTCCCGGGCATCGGCGACCCGGCGGACGCTCAGCGGGCGTTGCTGGCTTTGTTGCCCGGCCATCGTCTCATCGAGCACCGTGCCGAACGGATCCGCGCCCACCACGCAGATCACGATGGGTGCGGTCGGGGTGGGAAAGGCGCTCGAGGGCCACTCGACATAGCGAGTGAACAACAGGATATAGCCGGCCTTGATGCTGTACTCGGGCTCGGCAAGCGCGGGCACCGCGAGCAGCGCGGCGAATAGAAACATTGGCGACCACAGCCACCGCATCGCTACCTGCGCCAGGTCAAGGCGAGATACACGCTGCGCTCGATGTAAGGATCGATGGGAAAGGACGCGGTCCGAAACTCCGCGTGCCGGTCATCCCACAGATTCTGACCCACGAGTGCCAGCTCCAGCCCTCCGGCCAATGCCTTGGCCACGCGCACCTCCGCACTCACGTAGCTGCTCACGTTCAACGCCGGCAACTCGTCGACATAGCGCAGGCCGACGCCGATCTGCCAGTCCTTGCCCAGATCCAGATAGGAACGCAGCGACGCCTGTAGTTGTGCCGACGATCCTGTGATGTTTTTGGCCAGCAGCACCTCGGAGGGCACCACCTTCAGATCCAGATACGACAGCTCGCCCAACAGGCGCCAGCGCGGCTTCGCCTGCCACACGCCGCTCAACTCAGCGCCATTCGCATGTCCGGCGCCGTTATTGACCGGCAGCAATGCCAGACTCCAGAACTCGGGCGCGAGCGTCACGGTGTCGAGCGGCTGCGGGACATACAGGATCAGGTTGTCGTAATCGTTATAAAACACCGAGGCACTGAGCATCGCGCCATTGCGCCACCGGCCGCGCCAGCCCAGCTGATATGCAATCAACTCCTCCGACCTGAGATCTCGATTGCCCAGGATCGGTGCAATGACCGCCGGCGAGCCTGGCCCGAATGTTCCAGGCGGCGAGACTTGATTGACGTAGTACCGGGACTCGTCAGCAAACGTCGGTGTGCGCACCGCGCGGCCCACCGCGGCCCACAGCAGTTGCGAGTCCGTGAGACTCCAGCCAAGGCGCACGTCGGGTTGCCATTCCGTGCCGGTGAACGGGTTGTCCTCCACGCGCACGCCGAGCGTCAACCCGACTTGTTTTGTGAGTTGAACTTCGTCCTGCAGATACACCGACGCCTGATGCAGCGTCCGATCGGGCGGCGTGAAGGTCAGTTGGAAGGTGGACGTGGTGTCGTGCTGGATATAACGATAGAGCGCGCCCGCCGAAATAGAGTGAATGCGGGCCAGCTGCCTGCTGTAACGAACGCCGATATCGACCGTGTCGCTTCGCTCGTCGGTGGGTTGCAGGCGACGTTCGAGTCGTTCGTACCACGCGCCGAATGCCAGCTCCGAGCCTTCGGCCAGATGTCGCACCCAGCTCGCCTGCACGAAGCCGCCGCGATTGAAGCCTTGCGGCGGCAATGTTTGATAGGGCGGCGTGGGCGAGGGCACGAAGCCGGGCTCGTCGAAATCGCCCGACTGCGCTTCGGCTTTCACAAAGACTCGATTGTCCTTGTCATCGCGGTCGTACCGGAAGCCGATGCGCGCCATGTCCCATGCATCGCCGGTGGGGCTGCCATCGCCCAACTCGGTGTCATCATGCTGGCTGTAATCGAGGTACGCGCGATACCAGGCGTTCTCGCCCGCCGTGCCACCATATCTGAAGCTGCCGAACACCTTCTCTTCTGTGCCGGTGCCCACCAGTAGCGCCGTGCCCTGCGTTTCACGTGCGGAGCGCGACAGAATGTTGACGACGCCGTTCATCGCATTGGCGCCCCACACGGAGCCGGCCGGTCCGTTAATGACTTCGATGCGAGCCAGATCCTGATCGAGCCACGCATGCTGTTCCCAATACACCCCCGACCACAGCGGCGTGTACACCGACCGGCCATCGACCAGCACCAGCAACTTGTCCACCGTGATCGTGTTGAAGCCGCGAGCCGAGATGGACCAGCGGGGCGCATTGAACTGTGACACCTGAACGCCCGGCGCATAGCGCAAGGCGTCCGGAATATTCCTGATTCCGATGTAGTTCAATTCCTCGGCGGTCAACACGGTTGCAGCGGCGGGCGAGGTGAATTGGGGTCGCGCCGTGCCCGTTACCGAAGTGACGGTAAGACTTGCAAGTTGCTCGAAGGTCGGATCGCGAATGATGACGTTGTCCGCAAGCGCGCTGCCGGCTGCCGCCATCGAATGGATCGCGATCGCGACACGTATCGTTGTCGTTCGAGCGTTCACGCGCCGGCCCGTAGTCAATCGGATTCTGCCGCTGAGCTGACGGGGGACCGTACGCCAGCCCTTCCTCCCACGGAATTAGGGACTAACCGGAGTCGATGATTCTGCCAACGGCCGCGAGTGCTATAGCAACGCGCAGGCGGTCTGCTAGTGTTGTCACATGAAATCCAGAGCCCCTCAAGTCTGTGTCCTCGGCAGTGCCGAGCCCGGCTCGCCGGCCTATGAGCTGGCGGGTGCGGCGGGTGAGTTTTTGGCCCGCCGCGGTGTTACCGTCGTCAGCGGTTGCGGCAGCCCGGCGACTCGACACGCCGCTGAACGGGCACTCGCCGCCGGCGGTCTCGTGGTGAGCATCGTGCCCTCGAACGATATCGGCCTGCATGACTGGCCTTGCACCGTACTCATTCCGAGCGGTATGGGCGATGCTCGCAATCTGATGATGGCGCTCGCCGGTGATGCATGTATCGTGATCGGCGGGCGCGCCGGAACGATCTCCGAAGTGTGTCTCGCCTGGTTACATCATCGACCGCTGCTGCCGCTCACGGGCTGCGGCGGCTGGTCGGATCAGCTCGAGCGCAATCCCCCGGATGAGCGGCAGAACTCGAAGATCGTTTCGTGGGGCTCGATTGCGGAGCTGGAACGCGCGCTCGCCGGGCTCGGTTTGGTTCAAGCGCACGGATGATTGCCGCGAATTTCTGCGACGTGCGCGCAGGCAAACCCTGATCGAGGCGCCGACGACTTCAGAAGTGAACCGCGCGGCCGATAGCCCACCGAGTGTTTCTGTCTCGGTACCGGTTCCATGAATCTCAGTGTCAAAGCCCGCCTCATCGCCACCACCGGCGCCCTGGTCGTCGTGCTGGTCGCCATCTCGCTCATGAGCCTGATGGCGTTGAGCAAGATCAACTACAACGTCAACTACATGTTCGAGCGGCGCACGCAGCCGGTGGCCTGGATCGGCGAGATCCACACGCTTCAGCTGCATATCGTGCAGGTGCTGGATCTGGCGTTGGCGCAGCGTACGCCAGCATCGTTGGCCGCGGCTGATCGGCAGATCGATCAGGATATGAATCAGATCGAACGGCGTATCAAGGATCGCGAAGCACTGATCACGACCGAGGGCGCTCGCAAGCTCCACAATGAAACATTGAGCCTACGCGCGCCCGTGCTCACGGCCATCGAAGCCATCCGAGCCGCGGCGCATGCCGGCGATATGGATCGGGCCAACAAGCTTCGCATCGAGCAATTGGAGCCCGCGTTCGCGGCGTTCAGCGAGAACATCGAAAGCTCCATCAAATTTCAGTTCGATAACGCCGCGAAGATGCGCGACGAATCGCAGGCCATGTATGAGAGCAATCGCATTCTCGTGCTCAGCCTCGCGAGCATCGGCATTCTCGCGGCGATCGTGCTCTCGACGCTGTTGGTGCGATCAATCATGCGATCGTTGACCGAAGCGGTGAAGGTGTCGCGCAAGATCGCCGGTGGCGAGCTGGGCGGTGAGGTGCATATCGAGCGTCGGGACGAACTCGGCGTGCTGCTCGAATCGCTCAAGTCGATGGATGGCAAGCTCGGTGAGATCGTCCATGGCGTGCGCAATGCCGCCAACACTGTCGGCGATGCCGCGGATCAGCTGACCCAAGGTAACGACGATTTGTCTCAGCGCACGCAGGAGCAGGCCGCTGCCCTGGAGGAAACGGCATCGAGCATGGAGCAGATGACCGCGACCGTGCGACGTAACGCCGACAGCGCCCGTCAGGCCAATTCGTTGGCCGTGAGTGCGCGTAATCAGGCGGAGTCCGGCGGCTCGGTGGTCACTCGCGCAGTGTCCGCAATGGCCGAGATCAACGAGTCCAGTCGTCGCATCGCCGACATCATCGGCGTCATCGACGAGATCGCGTTCCAGACCAATCTGCTTGCGTTGAACGCCGCCGTCGAAGCAGCACGCGCGGGCGAGCAGGGCCGCGGCTTCGCGGTCGTCGCCTCCGAAGTTCGCTCACTCGCGCAACGAAGCGCGACCGCGGCGAAGGAAATCAAAGATCTCATCAACGACTCGGTGGGCAAGGTCAAGGCCGGCTCGGAGCTGGTCGAGGCCTCCGGCCAGACCCTGAATCAAATCACCACCGCCATCAAACGCGTCAGCGACATCGTCGCGGAAATTTCCGCCGCGAGCGAAGAGCAGTCCTCCGGCATTCAGCAGGTCAATCACGCCGTCACGCAGATGGACACGACCACTCAGCAAAATGCCGCACTGGTGGAGGAGGCCGCCGCAGCCAGCAAGGCGATGCAGATGCAGGCCCGCGAGCTGATCGAGTCGATCGCGTTCTTCCGAATCGCCGGCGCCTCCGTGGCGTCCGTTGGCCACAGCGCGCCGGCGCACGTCATCTCCATGCCATCGCACCCTGTCGCGACAGCTCGGGCCGCATAACAGGAGCGGCAACGTTTAATACGCGCACCCGCGTCGTCGGGAGGCTACACTCCGTTGGTGTGACTGATTCCAACAACGGAGCGAGGCATGGTGGCAAGAGCGTGGCGCGTCGGTGTGGCGTCGTTGGTTTGTGTGTTTGGGACGGCGTTGGCGCAGGGGGCGGATCAGGCTGACCTGACCTCCATCAATCGGATCGTCGATGAGGGCTTCAATCGTAGCGAATTGCCGCTGACGGCGGCCTATCTCACCGATCGCATCGGCGGTCGGCTCACCAACTCCCCGCAGATGCGCGAGGCCGAGCGCTGGACTCAGCAACAGTATCGCGACTGGGGCTTGAAGAACGTGCGCACCGAAGGCTTCGAATTCGGCCGCGGCTGGTCCATCGAGAAATCCAGCGTGCGTCTGTTGAAGCCGCGCGTCGCCACCTACAGCGCGATTCCCGTCGCATGGACGGCGCCTAGCAACGGCGCAATTACTGCGACCATCGTCGTCGCGCCCATGACCAAGGTCGCGGACTTCGAAAAATGGCGGGGCAAGCTGAAAGGGCAGATCGTGCTCGTGACGCAGCCGGACACGGGCGGCGAACCGCTCGTGGCGCCGTTCGTGCGGTTGAGTCGGGAAGACATCACCAAGTACGACACGTACAAGCAGCCCGTCGTTTCCATGGAAGAGGAGTTGGAGAAACGCCTGGAGCGCGGTCGCTTCGAGGCCAAGCGCGATGAATTCCTGGCCGGCGAAGGCGCGCTTGCTTGGGTTCGCAAGTCCTATCGCGAAGGCGGGCTGCTGCACGGTGAGGGCTATCAGCATCGTCGCGGTCAGTCGCCAAAGCTGCCGGGCTTCGAGCTCGCCGCCGAGCACTATCGTCAGCTCGCGCGTCTGGCCAAGACTGGCACCGCGCCGACGCTCGAGTTGATCAGCGACGTGCGCTATCACGATGAAGACTCGAATGCATATAACGTGTTCGCCGATCTGCCGGGCCGCGATGCCAAGGCGGGTTACGTGATGGCAGGTGCGCATCTAGACAGCTGGGTTGCCTCGGACGGTGCACAGGACAACGCCGCCGGTAGCGCGGTCGTGATGGAAGCCGCGCGCATTCTGACCAAGCTCGGGCTCAAGCCGAAGCGGACCATTCGGTTCGCGTTGTGGAATGGCGAAGAGCAGGGCCTGTATGGCTCGTTCAATTACACCGAGCGTCACCTGGTATCGCGTCCGCCGCTACAAGATCCGGCACGCGCCGCGCTGCCTGCGTATGCGACGTGGAATCTGCGCTGGCCCGTGACGCCCGGCCCGGACTACAACGCGCTCGCCGCTTATTTCAATCTCGACAACGGCTCGGGAAAGATTCGTGGCATCTATGCGGAAGGCAATATCGCAGCGACGCCCATTCTGAAGACCTGGCTCGCGCCGTTCGCGAGCATGGGCGCTGACTCGGTAGTTGCGACCACGACGTATGGCACCGATCACGTGCCCATGTCGGCCGTCGGCATCCCGGGCTTCCAATTCGTGCAAGACCCGCTCGATTACGGCAGCCGCATCCATCACACCAGCATCGACAGCTACGATCACTTGCGTATGGAAGATCTGAAGCAGGCAGCGGTGATCATGGCGTCCATGCTGTGGATGTCGGCGGAGCGCGATCAGCCATTGCCGAAGCGCCCGCTGCCGAGCAAGCCGCTGCAGACCGATCCCTTCGAGTACGAGGTCGAAACGCCGTCGCCCTGAGCGTTGGCGGCTACCGAAGAAAAAGCGGCCCCATAAAGTCGAAGCCCCGCAAAAGGCGGGGCTTCGTGCCGTCATCTCTATCGAACTTGGAGGATGACCCCACATTCTTGGGATGACCCTCGAGAGATTGCACGGCGATGGAAGAGAATCGGATTTCGGTTCCTGATGTTAGAGCACCGTTGCTCAAGTTCATTCCACCGATAACTTATCTGCTTCCGATGCGAGTGACGCGCGGCGGCGCGTGAAGGTTCCGGGAAAGATTTGTTTCCAGCGCCGACGGGGTCGTGGCTTATCCCGTCGGCCAGGAACCTACGTCGCATGTGTGCCGTTGTAGGTGCGTGATGTAACTCGGCTTTCCGCCGCACGTGAATATATTGCGCACACATTCCACGGACGAGTTCGTCAATTGGTCGGGCAGTGTGCGCTTCACGCCTCGCTCGCAAGTCTGGCCGGCAACTGCCGACGCAGTGTGCGTCTATGTTCGAGACGCCGCGGCACGCTCCCGAAAAATCAGAGTGGCAGGCTCTGGCCATTCCTCCTCACCATTGGTCGAAACGCCTGACATATTGATGTCGACGCGCGATCACCGTGGGCTAATCGACTACGACCTGACCACGAGTCGCGCGACCGTGGGGGCCGGGACAGTGTTGCAAGACCTCGGTCAGATTCTGCACGGCGTCGGCTTGGGCATGCAGAATCTCGGCGATGTCGATACACAAACCATTGCGGGCGTAATCAGCACCGGCACGCATGGCTCCGGTCGCAAACTCCAGAATATTTCCGCGACGCTGATCGGTGTGCGCATGGTCACGGGCACCGGCGAGATTGTCGACTGGTCGACCGAGAATGAACCCGATCTCATCAATGCCGCGCGTGTGTCGATGGGACTGCTGGGCATCTTTACTGCGGTGACCTTGCAACTGCAGCCCGCCTATCGATTGCGCCGGCGCGAATATTCCGTGCGTACCGATGACTGCCTGGCCCACCTTGACGAACTCGCGGATGCTCATCGTAACTTCGACTTCTACTGGTATCCCCGTCGCGATGAGGTGAAGTTGCGGACGCTGCATCCACCCGAGGACCCGGTGCCAGACTTGCCCTATGCACGCTGCCTGCCGGAACAGGAAGGCTACGGCCACGAGATCATCGCCCGCGAGCGCCAGCTGAAATTCGACGAGCTGGAGTATTTTGTACCGGCCGAAGCGGGGCCGGCCTGTTTTCGCGAGGTGAGACGCCGCATCCTCGAGCACCATCGCAAGCAGGTAGCCTGGCGCGTGTTGTATCGGCTGATCGCAAAGGACGAGGGCTTCTTGAGCCCGGTGCACGGGCGCGACTCGGTCGCGATCTCGCTGCATCAGAATGCAACGTTGCCCTATCAGGAATATTTCGACGACCTCGAGCCCATCCTGCGCGCCCACGATGGCCGGCCGCACTGGGGCAAGAAACATTCGTTGCACGGCACGGCACTTGCGGCCCTGTACCCGCGTTGGAATGACTTCATGACGCTGCGACGACGGCTCGATCCGCAAGGCGTGTTCTTGACCGCGCCCATGGCTCGACTGTTGGGCGAGGAGTGAGGGTGCTGAAGACCATCGGTTCCAAAGTGTGGGCGATTCCGGGCGGGCACATGCCGCTGCTGAGCTCCGGCGCGGAACCTCGCGACACGAGTCGAGACGAATTGTGCGTGCTCAACGCGGGGCACTTCGACGCGCACTTGCAACTGACGATCTATTTCGAGGATCGTGAGCCCGTTGGCCCCTATTCGTTGCAGGTGACCGCACAGCGCGTCCGACACATCCGCTTCAACGATCTCATCGATCCCCAGGCGGTGCCGCTCGACACGCCGTATGCCGCGCTGATCGTCGCCGATCATCCCGTGGTCGTGCAGTTCACCCGACGCGATACCAGCCAGAGCGCCAATGCCATCGCGACCACGCTGGCGTTTCCGGGGTGAGCCGATGATCGAGGATCTCTGGTACAAAAATTCGGTCATCTACAGCCTCGACCTCGACACCTTCATGGACGCGAACGGCGACGGGATTGGCGATCTGCCCGGCTTGATCAACCGGCTGGACTATCTCAACTCGCTCGGCATCGATGTGATCTGGCTGGCGCCGTTTCAGCCCTCGCCGAATCGGGACAACGGCTATGACATTTCCGACTACTACGGCGTCGATCATCGCTACGGATCGAGCGGCGACTTCGTCGAGTTCATGAATCATGCGCGCAAGCGAGGCATGCGGGTGATTCTGGATCTGGTGGTCAATCACACCTCGAACGAACATCCATGGTTCAAGGATGCGCGGCGCAATCCGGATTCGCAGTACCGCGACTGGTATATCTGGTCGAAGACCCGACCCGCCGGTTGGAATAAAGGGATGGTGTTTCCGGGCGTGCAAAAAGCGGTGTGGACGCGCGACCCGGTGGCGAAGATGTATTACTACCATCGCTTTTACGACTTTCAGCCCGATCTCAACATCGACAATCCGCACGTGCGCGCTGAGATTCGGCGGATCATGGGTTACTGGCTGCAGCTGGGTGTCGATGGCTTTCGCATCGATGCCGTGCCTTTCATTCTCGAGTCGCAGAAGAAGGGCGAGAAGTTGCGCTTCGACTATCTCGCCGACATGCGTCAGTTCGTGCAGTGGCGCGCCGGAGATGCGGCGTTGCTGGGCGAGGCCAACGTCACGCCTGAAGAAACGCAGCACTATTTCGGCGACGGTCGCGACGGTTTGAACATGATGTTCAACTTCTGGGTGAACCAGCATTTCTTCTATGCGCTCGCGACCGGCGACACTGCGCCGCTCGAAACGGCGCTGAAAGAGACGAGCAAGATTCCCGAAGCCACGCAGTGGGCGGTGTTCCTGCGCAATCATGACGAGCTGGATATCGAGCGGTTGCCCAAAGCCAAGCGAGACAAAGTATTCGCGCGCTTCGGCCCTGAACGAAACATGCAGCTCTATCATCGCGGCATCCGCCGACGGCTCGCCTCGATGCTGGGCGATCGTCGTCACATCGAACTGGCGAACAGCCTGATGTTCTCGCTGCCGGGCTCGCCGGTCTTGCGCTATGGCGATGAGATTGGCATGGGTGAAGACCTGGCCCTAAAAGAGCGAGCGGCAGTCCGCACGCCGATGCAGTGGTCGAGCGAGCGCAACGGCGGTTTCTCCACCGCGCCCAAGCTGGTCAATCCCGTCATTTCCAAGGGTCCCTACGGCTATCGCAGTGTGAACGTCGATGCGCAACGTCGCGATCCGGGCTCGTTGCTGAACTGGATGATCAAGATGATCCGCGTTCGCAAGGAGTGTCCGGAGATTGGTTGGGGCGAATGGACCTTGCTTCGCACCGGCGCGCACGGCGTGCTGGGACTGTGCTACGCCTGGCGAGGCAATCGCATCGTCGTGCTCCATAACTTCAATCGACAGCCGCAACAGGTGAAGCTGGTGCTGGAGGGCGAGGGCAGCGATCTGCTCGTGAATCTGCTCGAGCTGGATGACAGCCGGGCCGACGAGCATGGCCGCCATGACATTGCACTGGTGGCGTTTGGTTATAAATGGTACCGCGTGGGTGGCTTGAACTACGCGTTACGTCGTCGGCCGCCCGGACCACCGTCGCAGCACTGAGAGAGACCAGGATGCGCATTGGGTTTCACGCGTCACATGAGCAGTTCGCGCCATCGCAGTTGCTCGAATACACGATCGCCGCCGAGCAGGCCGGGTTTGCGTGTGCGATGTCGTCGGATCATTTCAAGCCCTGGAGTCGCTCGCAGGGACACTCCGGATATTCCTGGTCGTGGCTCGGCGCGGCCATGGCACGCACTCGGTTTCCAGTGGGTTTGATTTGCGCGGCCGGCTATCGATATCACCCGGCCGTCGTTGCGCAAGGGGCGGCGACGCTCGCCGAAATGTTTCCTGATCGGTTCTGGCTCGCGTTGGGCAGCGGCGAGCGTGTGAACGAGGACATCACGGGCTTGCCCTGGCCGTCAAAGCACGAGCGCAATGCCACGATGAAAGAATGTGCCGGAATCGTTCGTTCGCTGCTGAAGGGCGAGCGGGTGACGCATCGAGGATCGGTCACGGTCGTCGACGCCGAACTCTATTCGCGGCCCAAGACCGCGCCGCCGCTGCTCGGCGCGGCGGTGAGTGAATCGACAGCTGAGTTTGTGGGCGGCTGGAGCGATGGCTTGCTCACAGTGGCTTCCAAACCGGACAAGCTCAAGAAAGTCATCGAAGCGTTTCGCCGAGGCGGCGGTGAAGGCAAACCCATTCACCTGCAAGTGGCACTGAACTGGGCGGCCACCGAGTCGCAGGCGCTCAAAGGCGCGTTCGACCATTGGCGCTTCGTGACACTCGGCGGCGATGTCGGCTGGGAGTTACGGTCGCCAGAGGACTATGAAACCGCGACTCGCTTCGTCCGGCCGGAGGATATGCATGAGAGCGTGCTGATCTCATCCGATTTATCACAGCACGCAGCCTGGCTGCAGGGGTTCGCGGCGTTGGGGGTCGACCAGGTGTACTTGCATCAGGTCGATTTGAATCAAGATGGATTCATCGAGGCGTTCGCGGCGAAAGTGCTCCCGCAGTTCAAGAAGAGTTAACTACCGAGCTTGGGCCCCATGACACGCTTCACCTCATCGGGCACGGCGTAGTCTTTCGCAATGGTGTCAGAATCGAGCAGACCGAATTGCTCCCGTTGCACCACATAGCCCCAATAGGCCTCGGCGGCGTCCATCACCAGATTGTTTCTAACCACGGGATCCGCTGATCGGGCGCGGGCAGCGACGTCTGCCTCAAATTGGCGTAAGGCGTCCAGGGTCTGTTTGAGCTTACGCCCGGACATGCCCAGCGATGCGGCCGCTTCGCCCGCGAGTAGCTGGTCGATGGGATTATCGAACTTCACGGGGACCGATTATACGAGCGGCGCCTGGCAGCGGCGCATTACCGGCTGTCGGAAGATGTGCTCACCAGCCGTCGGTATTGTCCCAGGTGACGAATGGCGTGTTGTTCCTTGCCTTGCGCTTCATACAAGCGCGCCAGGTTGAAATGCCCATCCGCCATGGTCGGGTCTTCGCTGATCGCGGACTGATACGCCTCGATGGCGTCATCGATTTTGCCCAGGTCTTCGAGCACGACACCGAGATTAAACATCAGCACCGGATTCGCCCCACATTCCTGCACGCCGCGGCGATAAACGATCTCCGCCTTCTTCTCGTCGTGACGCGTATGGAGGAGGCGACCTAAATTGATCCACGCGCCCACGTAATCCGGCTCGAGCTCCACAGCGCGCTCATAGGCAGCCTGCGCGGCCCGGGCATCGGTCTCTTCGAGATGCAGGCCTTTATCGAACCAATCGTCCGCCGTTTCAGCGGGCGGCACTTCCGGCTCTTTGTGCTCGACGACGCGAATGACGCCGTTCTCGACGCTCACGTCGAGCCCCAGCACGTACTGACCGTCATCGACCTGGAAATGATTCTTGCCGTCGCGAACCACGACCCGGTCGCCGACCGCACTGATGCTCAGGCCCGACAGCGGCATTTGTTCCGGCAAGTGACGACGCAGGTCTTCGAGCGAGCGATTGATGCGACGACGGGAGATCTTCGCCTCGAGCAAGGAGCGGGCTGCGCGAAGCACGATGAGGTCTTGAAAGGAAAACTGCAGCTGGCGTTTCGGGCCGCGCGCGGGCTGCACGAAGCCGGTTTTGATCAGGCCACGAATGGTGCTGGGTGACAGGCGCAGCACCCGCTCTACATCTTGGATACTAAACGTCTGCACGGGATCGCAGGCCCAAGGCGATGATACGACGGAGGTCGTCTTCACGGACGACCGGCCGTTCGTGTCATCTGAGCCCTAGCGCTTGCTGGCCTTACGCGCAGGCTTCTCCGCCTGTTCGACTCTCTTCGGGGCCTTCCGTGGGCCGAGCTTGGCGACGTTCGCCTTGGCGGTTTCGGTCTTGGTGAGACTGGCGCGCAGGGCCTCCATGAGATCGATGACCTTGCCGCCGGTCTCGACCGGGCCTTCGGCAATGGAAATTTCCTGGCCTTCGACCTTCTTCTGAATGGCCGCCTCGACGCGGGCGCGCACGTCATCGACGTACGCAGTGGGATCGAACTTCTCGGTGGTCTGCTGCTCGATCAATTGTTTGGCGAGCTTCAGCTCCTGAGCCTTTACGTCGGGTTTGGTCACGTCGACTTCGGTGGCGGCGCGCACTTCGGTCGCGAAGTGCAACTGTTGCATCGTGAGCACATCGCCGACAGGGCGGAGCGCCACGAGATACGACTTGCCGCGGGCAGCCCAACGCGCAACGGCACAACGTTTAGTGTCCTTCAATGCTTCGTTCAACAAGCCGTAGGGTTTCGCCCCGCCTTTGTCGGGCGCGAGATAGTAGGTCTTGTCGAAATACACCGGATCGATGGACTCGATGGGCACGAACTCGGCGATGTCCACGGAGTGGGTGCCGATTTCTTCCATCGCTTTGATTTCTTCGTTGGAGAACTGGACGTACTGGTCCTTGGCGAACTCGTAGCCCTTGACCATGTCGTCGCGCTCGACCGTGGTGCCGTCCTTCAGGCACACATACTGTTGTTTCAGCCGTGAGCCACAACCTTTGTGTAACAGGTTGAAGGAAATGGAATTCGCCGTCTGAGTCGCGGTGTACAGCTTGACCGGAATCGCGACCAGACCGAACGAAATCGTCAATGAACCGATGGAGCGCATGGCCATGAGGGGTACCTTTTCGACCGGCTTTGGCTTCGGTCGATTCTCACTTTCGGGCTTTACTTCTGAAGGCTTTCGCAAGGCTCTGTTTCGCCGAGAGAACATCATGCCACCGGTCCCCGGTTTTTTCCAAGCGCGAGAGCACATTTCGCAAAGTGAAGTGGCCCGGCTCGGCCGCTTCCAGTTCATCCCAGGTGAGCGGCATCGAGACCGGCGCCCCCGGTACCCCCCGGGGCGAATACGCCACGTTGAGTGTCTTACCACGCACGTTCATGTTGTAGTCGATGAAAATTTTGCCGGTGCGCTTTTGCGTGGCCCATTCCATCGTCACATCGCGCGGATGTTCTTTCAGAATGTGACGTCCGACCATCTCACAAATCTCGCGGGCACCGTCGAAGGTCACGGTGCGCTCGATGGGCACGAACACGTGCAGGCCGGTCTTGCCGGAGGTCTTCACAATCGCACGTAACGACATCTCCTTGAGCAGGTCATTGATCCAGAACGCGACCCGCTTGCCCATCGCAAAACCTTTCTTGTTGTATTCGGGCTCCTCGCCCTTGGCTTCCAGCCCCGAATAGATATACGGGTCGATGTCGAACACCAGATAGTCGGGATAGTTGAGCACCGAGGCTTCCATGGATTCGAGGGAGCTCGAGTAGTCATCGCTCTGGCTCAAGCAATCTTTCGCGACTTTGGCGCGCGAGTGCCAGACATGGAATTCCAACGTCCCCAGCTGCCCGAGCCACAGCAGCGTCGCGAGATTGTGCCCGAGGATATAGTCGTGCGCGCCGCCGACATGCTCGGAGAAGGTGGTGACGACTTCGACGAATTCGGGGCGCTCCTGATCCCAATGTTTCTGGAAAAATCGCTCGCCGCCGATGCCTTCGGGCATTCGGATCAACGTGAGCGGGCGATCGCGCAAATGCGGCAACATATAGGGCGAGATGCCGGCGAGATAACGCAGGTACTCACGCTTTGTGACCGCGGGGGATTTGGTCTCCGGGTGCGCGGGCCAGTATTCGCGATCGAGATTCGTGAGACGAATCTTGGTCGTGCCGTTGCCGTGAGCGACAGTGAGATCGAGCCGGTTCGAGGTGCCGTCCAACTGTTCGAGCACCGACTGGATGTCATTCTTCGGCGTCGCCTTGGGTTTCGCCTTTTTCTTCTTCGGCGGACCGTTCGTAATGCTGTCGACCGCGACATCCTCACGCAGGCGATGAAACACCGGCGCGCGTAAGTAACCTTCTTCGGTCCAGGTCTCGAAACTCACTTCGGCCACGAGTTTCGGCTCGATCCAGGTCGCCGGTCCATTCAACGGCGGCTGGGTCGAGAACGGATTGGTCTTGGTGGCCAGCGCCGTGACTTGCTTGTAGACGCTGGCGAGCGACGCATCGTCGAAGCCCGAGCCCACGTGGCCCACGTACTGCAGCTGATCCTTGTTCCAGAAGCCCAGCACCAGAGCGCCGAGCGAGCGGCGCTGACCCTTGCCGGCGGTAAAGCCGCCGATGACGAATTCGTGCGTCGTAAACGACTTGAACTTCAACCAGTGCGGCGAGCGACGACCGGCTTGATAGACGCTGTCCTTGCGCTTGGCGACCGTGCCTTCGAAGCCCGCGGCGAGCGAAGCTTCGTGCAATTCCTCGCCGTTGTCGGAGGCGTGAATGAGTTGCAGATGCGCCCCGGTTAACAAACATTGCGACAGATACCGTCGCCGCTGCTCGTAAGTGGAGCCGCGCAGATTCATGCCCGCGAAATGCAGCAGATCAAAACAAATGAAGATCACTGGGCTCTGGCGCTGCGCCTCGGCGAGCTCCTTCGGGCCTTTGACCTGCGCGCGGTTCTGCATGGCGTTGAAGGAGGGGCGGCCGTCGGCATCGAGCGCAACGATCTCGCCATCCAGAATCATCGACCCGACGTGCTGAGCTTTCAGCTCCGCGACCACCTCAGGAAATAACGCGGTGTAGTCCTGGCCCCGGCGCGACTGCAGGTACACCGACTCGCCATCGATGAACGCGATGATGCGATAGCCATCGAGCTTGGGCTCGAAGCTCCAGCGATCGTCAGAGACCAGGTTGTCGCCGGGCTCCGCGAGCATGGGCTCGATCTCATTCGGCATTTTCTCGACCGGCCCCGAGGGCGCGAGCTCCATGGCGGACAAGCGCTCGCGATTCGTGCTCTGCGCCACCTCATCCAGCGTATCGCCGGTGAGCACGGAGGTGTTGTGGGCGAGCAGGTCGTCGCCGCCGATGAAACGATCCTTGTGCTTGATCAACAGCCATTGCTGGTCGGTGCTGGTGCGGACCAGCGCGAAGGAGCCTTTGAGCTTCATGCCGCGGAGGAAGAAGCTCAGCTTGCCTTGTTTGTATTCACGACGCAGGCGCTCTTCGGCCTTGGCGCGATCGTCGAAGGAATACTCGCTGCCCTCATCGGGGGAGTACACACCGCAGTCCCACACGATCACATTACCGGCGCCGTAATTTTTTTCGGGGATCACACCTTCGAACGAAGCGTAGTCGAACGGGTGATCCTCGACCTCGACCGCGAGGCGGCGCTCGCCGGGCTGCAACGACGGGCCCTTGGGCACCGCCCAGGACTTGAGCACGCCGTCCAGCTCCAGCCGGAAATCGTAGTGCAAGCGACGGGCCGCGTGCTTCTGCACGATGAACAGCAGCGGGCCCTGCCGATGGGTCGGCACGGCGGGGGCGGGCTCGGGCGTCTTGGTAAAAGCGCGCTTCTGCCCGTACTTTTCGAGCGGTTTGTCCGCGGAGCGTTTCATGCTGCACTGATTTTGTACTGTTCGATGAAGACGCGGAAGCGTGCCCGGGGCCGACATCCCGGCGCGTACAAAGTGCAATTCTTTGAACTTCAGGCACGGATCGCGCATTGAACCCGGCGATCAACCGCAACAGGTGCACCCCCGCCCATGGCCGCCGCTCCCAGTCTTGCCCCAGACGCGCCGCTCCACATCGTCAGCAATGCAGGCTCGGGCTCGAAGGATGCGCACGAGGCCCGGGAGCGGATCGAGGCGGTTCTTTCGGCCGCGCATCGGCCTCATGAGTTCATACTGATCGAGAATCCGGGGGAGCTCACGAAGGTTGCCAAGAAGGCGGCGGACGCGGCCGTTCGCAGCGATGGGGCGGTCGTGGTGGCCGGGGGCGATGGCACCATCAATGCCGTCGTGCAGGCGGTGCTGCCCTCGCGGCGGCCGTTGGGCATCATTCCCCAAGGCACGTTCAATTATTCGAGCCGAGCGCACGATATTCCCCTCGATGCCACCGAGGCGACCAGTGCGCTGCTCACCGCAAGACTCAAGCCCGTGCAGGTCGGCCTGGTCAACGATCGGGTCTTTCTCGTGAACGCAAGCCTCGGCTTGTACCCGGAGCTGCTGCAGGATCGAGAAGCATACAAACGTCAGTACGGCCGGTATCGCTCGGTGGCGATGTGGGCCGGCATGAAGACTTTGTTACGCGAGCATCGGCAGCTGCTGGTCGAAGTCGAACATGAGCAGGGCAGCGAGCATCTGCTCACGCCGAGCATTTTCGTCGGCAACAACGCGTTGCAGTTGGAGCAGGTGGGGCTCGATGAAGCGAAGGACATTCAACGTCATCGTCTCGCGGCGGTGATCGTCGAGCCGGTGGGCACGGCGGAGCTGCTGTGGTTGGGCGTGCGAGGCATGTTGGGCCAGCTCGGCGACGATGAGCGCATCCGCAACTTTCCATTTCGTAGCATGACCGTGCGGTTGTTGAATGGCGGGCGGCGGGACATCAAGGTGGCCGTGGATGGCGAGATCTTCCAGTGCAAGCCGCCGTTGACGTTTCGGGTCGCGGATCATCCCTTGATGCTGCTGGCACCCTCGGCTGACGAATGACCCTGCTGCAGATCTCCGATCCGCACTTCGGCACGGAGCAGCCGGCGGTGGTCGAAGCGCTGCTGCGACTTGCCGATGAGATCCGGCCCGCCGTGCTCGTCGTCTCCGGCGACATCACTCAGCGAGCGAGGCGAGCGCAATTCGAGGCGGCGCGCGTGTTTGTGTCTCGTCTTGCACCGCCCGCCGTCGTCGCCATTCCAGGCAATCACGATATTCCGTTGTTCAACGTCATTGCGCGAATGTTTCATCCGTACGCGGGCTTCGAGCGGGCGTTCGGCACGCATCTCGAGCCAGAGTGGCAGAGCGAGGATTTCATGGTGATCGCCGTGAATACGACGCGGCCCTCACGGCACAAGGATGGCGAAGTGTCGTCCGAGCAGATCCTGCGAGTTTCAAAACGGCTCGCGACCGCGACTCCGCGGCAGATTCGAATCGTGGTCACGCATCAACCGGTGCACGTGCTCCGCGGCAGCGAAATTCACAACCGTTTGCATGGGCATGCCGAAGCCATTCCAGCCTGGTCGAACGCCGGTGCGGATGTGATCATGGGCGGGCACATTCATCTGCCTTACATTGCGCCCCTTCATGAGCACTACACCGAGCTGCATCGTCGATGCTGGGTGGTGCAAGCAGGCACGGCGGTGTCGACGCGAGTGCGGGCTCGACATCCCAATTCAGTGAATCTGATCAAGCGCGACGATGCGCACAGCTGTCTCGCGGAACGCTGGGATTACAGCGCCGAGCGCAATAAGTTCCATTGTGTAAAAGTGGAGCGATTAAATTTGGACCGCGGCGCGCACTGAGCGGAACTTCCGCGAATCTGTGGGTCATCGAAGACAGCGCGAGTGGTTATGTCGCCCACAATTCAGCCACTATTCAGCATAAAAACGCCCGCGAACGTCAGCCTCGAGTCAGCTTCCCGCGTTGTACTAGTAGTCAGGTCACCCGTGAGGGTCGCATGATGAAAGTAAGAACGTTGAATATTGTGGGTAGTGTTTTTATCGCCGCCGCGCTGAGCGGTTGCGTGAGTTACGGCAATACCCATGCGTTGATCACACCGGTGGGTGCCGTGGGTTATCACAAGTTCAAGCCCGAGAACACGGCGCCGCAACTCCCGCCCAGTCCTGATCGCGTGGCTGCAATTCAAGAGCAGAACGATCAGCAGCAGCACCGCGAGGGAGAGACTTAGCTGTCCGCAGACAGCTCGATGCGCTCGGCCTGTAATAGCCGAATCATCGAGGCGGTCACTCGCGATTTCAGATCCGCTTCTTGATCGTCCGCCGTGCGGCCCGCCGCCGGCGGACTTTCTTTGGCCAGCGTTTTGGTCGCCGAGAGGACGGTGTGGGCGGTGGCCAGCACCTCGCACACTTCCTCATCGAAAGCATTGAGCGCCACGGCACTCTTGTTGGCGCGTGAGTCTGTCCGAATGTAAGCGGCGTCTGGTCGAAGTTGGGTCATGGCAGCATCCCTCCGCGGCATGCGGTCAGGACGCGACGCCCGCCGCGAGAGTTCCGTCGAACTCAATATCCCCGCGAGCGATCGACGATGCCCGTGATCGGTTGATCGGCCGCATACCGTCGCAGCTTTTCCGCGATTTGCTTCGCGGCGGGCACCATGGGGGTCACGGCGGCGGTGTGCGGCGTCATGTGGACTTTCGGATGGGTCCAGTAGCGGTGCTGCGCCGGTAACGGTTCCTGACGGAACACATCCAGCGCGGCGCCATTGAGATGCCCGTTGTCGAGTAACTCGAGCAGCCCCTCATCCACGATCAATCCGCCGCGCGCCACGTTGATCACATAGGCCCCGCGCGGTAGCAACCGCAGCGTCTTGCGATCGAACTTGTCTTGTGTAGCAGGAGTCAGCGGCGCAAGGATCATCAGCACGCGTGTGGCCTGCATGAACGCCTCGAACTGATCCGCGCCGTTCGCTTCTGAAAACAAGCGCACCTTTGGTTCGCTGGCCGTGTTCGACCGGGAGAACGCGTTCACCGGAAAGCCATCCGCCGCAAAGGCGTTCGCCACCTGCCGCCCGAGAACCCCCAGGCCGAAAATGCCGACCGGCCAGTCCTCGCGATACGACTCATCCAACTGCTTCCAGACGCCAGCGGCCCGTTGAGCGGCGTACTCATCTCGGCGCTGCATCCATCGCAACACCTCGAACCGGCAGTAGTCGACCATCTGCTCGCCCATGCCGGCATCTTCGATGCGAACGATCGGTAGGTCGGCGGGCAGGTTGGGATTGTTCAGCACATGCTCGACACCGGCGCCGGTCGAGAAGAACGCGCGCAGCTTCGGCTGATCGATGAAGAAGCGCGGCGGCGGGGTCCAGCCGACGGCAAAGTCCGCGGGCTCCGTGAACCCGGGCTGCCAGACATCGATCTCAACCTCGCGCAGCTGAGCGGCGAGGGCGTCGCGCCAGGCCTGCGCTTTATGATTGCCGTAAACGACGACGATTCGCATGAGCACCACACTTTCTGCAACACATGGTCCGTAGGATCGCTTGTACTGCAGCGTCGCAGGGATTATTGTCCGATCCGGCGCGAGGGATGCGCGCATTGCTTCCAATTTTAACTAAGTCAGCGAGTTACGGACACTTTAGCCCCGATTCATGACCGCATCCGACGTCGCCGTATTGCCCATCTCCACCGGGTTCGGTCTCGCGACCGAGCCGTTCGTCGATACCACGGACGAAACCTTCTTCTTCCCGAGCGACCAGCACCTGCGAGCGCTGGAGTTCATGGGTCATTCGCTGTGGACCAAATCGCGTCTGGGCGTGGTCACGGCCGATAATGGCTGCGGCAAAAGCCTGCTGATCAAACGCTTGCTGAAGGATCTGGACGAGCGCGTAAACGTCGCCACCGTCCAGCGCGAGCACATCGGCCCGCGCGAATTCCTGCTGGAGATCCTGCGGCAGTTCGGTTTCTCGCTGGGCGATGACGACAAGACCGATCGTCGCCGCCTGCTCGAGCGCTTTCTCGGCCACCAGGCCGGCACCGGCCGTTTGTGCCTGCTGATCGTCGAGAACGCGCAAAGCATGCATCCCTCCGTGCTGGAAGAGCTGCGCTGTCTCGCGGCCATCGAGCATGACGGCGTGCGGGTGCTGAAGATCCTGTTGTTGGGACAACCCGCGCTCAATCTGGTGCTGGAGTCGCCGCGCATGGTGGAGCTGATGACGGGCAACGTCTCCCGGTTTTCGCTCGCCGCGTTCACCGAGGACCAGACGGCGGCCTACGTCGCGCATCGACTGCGCGCGGCCGGTGCGCCGAATCCTGACGGGATCATGCCGTACACGCTGCTGCCCCAGATTCATGCGTGCAGCCTCGGCATTCCCGCCAATATTAATAAGCTGTGTCAGCGGGCCTTCGTGCATGCGCGCGAGGAAGGGGCCGGACTGGTCACGAGTTCCGCGCTGGACAAGGCGATCGAGGACCTGGGGTGGGTCCGTCGCCGGTTGCGCGCGGAGAACGCGGTGCTCGAACAGGTCGCGGCGCTCGATTCGACGCCCAGCACCGGCAAGCTCGTCATCACCATGCAGGGTGAACCCGACCGCGAAGTGCTGCTCAAGTCCGACCGCGTGCTGGTGGGCCGGGGCGAGGAAGCCGACTGTCGCATCGACTCGGTGTTCATCAGCCGCTATCACGCGCTCATCGTGCGCGATGGCAACCGGGACCTGCTGCTCGATCTGGGCAGCACCAACGGCCTGGTGGTGAACTCACGGCGGATCCTGCGCCGAGCGCTGCGGCACCGCGACCTCATTCAGGTCGGCCCGGCGCGCGTCATGTACGTCAATGAACAAGCCAATAATGCGCAGCCCGACCCAGGCGAGACGCTGTGCTTCGCGCGGCCGGGCTTCCCGGCGGCGGCGGGCGAGGACGATGCCAGCACCTTGCTGGCTTTCGGCCGCGCCGACCCGTCTGGCTGATTTAATGGTCGAAAGCGGCCGAGGCCCTTTCGACACGTCCGGCAAAAGGCGCGACTTTTGCCGGACTACGGCGTCACCCGCGTCATGGCATCAGCACTCAGCTGAGCTAAAAAATGCCGGCCAGACGCCAGCTTGCGCCATTCTTCTGCTGTCAGTAGAGTGTCGCCCTCCCAAACGCCATCCCCTTCGAGTCCACTGATCCTGTGCCGGTCAGGCCGACGGGAGGGTGTGCGTGCGTGGGATTGGCATCCTCAAGCTAGAAGAGATCAGACAAGTGGAGCGCTGGCGCGTACATAAATTCGGCGGCTCGAGCGTCGCCGATGCGGTTTGCATGGAGCGCGTGGCTCGGATCCTGGAACAGGATCCGCATCCGCGACTGGGCGTGGTTCTTTCGGCGTGCCGCGGCGTGACAGACGCGCTGCTGAACCTGGTCATTGCCGCCGAGAAACAAGAAACAACACTGGCCGAGCGCATCGAGCAGTTGCGCCATCGGCATCAAGTCATTGCCGACACGTTGCTGCCCGACGGCGCACGCGTCGAATACATGGCCAAGCTCGAGCAGGAGTGCCGCGACATCGCCGGCATTCTGCAAACCGTGCAGCTGATTCGCTCGGCGTCGCAAACCGTTCGCGACCTGATCGCCGGTTACGGCGAGATCTGGTCGACGCGTTTGTTCAGCGCCTACCTGCGCCATCGCGGCCGTCGTCCCGGCTCGGTGCAGTGGGTCGATGCGCGCGATGTTGTCTCGGTCGAGTGGGGCCCGCTGGGTCCCGCGGTGCGCTGGGATGTCTCGCAGGCGAACATGGACCGCATCACGCCGGCCGATCCGGCGACATTGATCATCACCGGCTTCGTGGCCCGCGACCCGAACGGTCTGCAGACCACCCTCGGTCGCAACGGCAGCGACTTCTCAGGCTCGATCTTCGGCGCGCTGTTGAACGCGGAAGAGATTCACATCTGGACTGACGTCGACGGCGTGCTGAGCGCCGATCCGCGCCTGGTGCCCGATGCGAAGGTGATCGACTCGCTCTCTTATAACGAGGCGATGGAGCTGGCGTACTTCGGCGCCAAAGTGATCCACCCGCAGACCATGGCGCCGGCGGTCAGCAAGAACATTCCGATCTGGATTCGTAACACCTTCGCGCCCGAGAAGGCCGGCTCGCTGATTTGCGAGAAGCCGAACTCGCAGATCGCGGTGAAGGGCATCACCTGCATCGACAAGATCGCGCTGATCAACCTGGAAGGCGCCGGCATGATCGGCGTGCCGGGCACCGCGCATCGCCTGTTCGGCGCGCTGCGTGACCATGGCATCTCCGTGATCCTGATCTCCCAGGGCAGCTCGGAACATTCCATCTGCTTCGCGATCCCCGAAGCCGAGGCCGCGCGTGCCGAATCGGTCGTGCGTCAGGCGTTCGATCGGGAATTGCGCGAAGGTCAGATTCAGAGCGTCGAAGTCGACACGGGCTGCAGCATCCTCGCGGTCGTCGGCGATGGCATGGCCGGCTCGCACGGCGTCGCCGCCAAAGTGTTCGGCGCGCTGGGCTCGGCGGGCGTGAGCGTCCGCGCGATCGCGCAGGGCGCCTCCGAAAGAAATATCTCCGCCGTCATCGACGGCAAGCATTCATCGCGCGCGTTGCGCTCGGTGCATTCGAGCTTCTATCTCTCGCCACACACGGTCTCGATCGGCTTGATCGGTCCGGGCACCGTGGGCGGCGTGCTGCTCGATCAGATGGCCTCGCAGGTCGAGCGGTTGTCGCGCGATCTGAAGCTGGATCTGCGCGTGCGCGGCATCATGAGCTCCAAGCAGATGCATCTGTCGGATGCGGAAGTGCCGCTCAATGGCTGGCGCGATGCGTTCAAAGCCAAGAGCGAAGAGGCGGATCTCACGCGCTTCGCCGAGCACGTGCGCGCCCATCACTTGCCGCACGCCATCATCATCGATTGCTCCTCCAGCTCCGAAGTCGCGGCTCGCTATCCGGCGTGGCTTGCGAGCGGCATTCATGTCGTGACGCCAAACAAGAAGGCGAACAGCTCGGAGCTCGAGTTGTACGCGCGGCTGCACGAGGCGCGTCGTCAGGGCAATGCTCACTACTTGTATGAAGCGACCGTCGGCGCCGGCCTGCCGGTGATTCAGACGCTGCGGGATCTGCGCGACACCGGCGATCAGATCTGGCGCATCGAAGGTATTCTCTCCGGCACGCTCGCGTATCTGTTCAACGTGTGGGACGGTTCCGAGCCGTTCTCCTCGGTCGTACGCCAGGCCAAGGCCAAGGGTTACACCGAGCCGGATCCGCGCGACGATCTGTCCGGTCTCGACTTCGCGCGCAAGCTCATCATTCTCGGTCGCGAGATGGGATTGCGTCTGGAGCTGGGCGATGTGCAGCTCGAAGGGCTCGTGCCGCCCGCGCTCACCCAGTGTTCCTCGCAGGAGTTCCTGGATCGTCTGCCGGAGTTCGATGCGCCGATGGCCGAGCGCCTGAAGGCCGCGCGCAGCCGCGACCGCGTGCTGCGTTACGTGGGTTCGTTGGATGCAGCCACCGGCAAGGCGTCGGTGGGCCTGGTCGAGCTGGAACGCTCACACACCTTCGCGAACATCAACCTGACCGACAACGTGGTGCGCTTCCTGACCTCGCGCTACAACCAGAATCCTCTGGTGGTGCAGGGGCCGGGCGCCGGTCCTGAAGTGACCGCGGGCGGTGTGTTCGGCGATCTGTTGCGCGTGTGCGCGTATTTGGGAGCACGGCTTTGAGCAGCCACTTGAGAATGGCGGCAACGGCGTTCGCGCCCGCGAGCATCGGCAATGTCGCGGTCGGCTTCGATGTGCTCGGCCACAGCTTCCAGTCGATCGGCGATAAGGTCACCGCGCGTCGCGTCGCAACGCCCGGCGTGAAGATCACCGCGATCACCGGCACGACGGTGGATTTGCCGCTCGATGCCGAGAAGAACACCGCCGGCATGGCGGTGTTGAGCATGGTGCGCGACCTGCAGCTCGACTTCGGCTTCGAGATCTCGATCGAGAAGGGCATTCCGCTCGGCTCGGGCCTGGGGGGCTCGGCCGCCTCGGCAGTCGCGGGCGTGGTCGCCGCGAATGCCTTGCTGCCGAAATCCCTCACACTGCTCGAACAGCTCAAGTTCGCGCTGAAGGGCGAGCAGGTGGCGAGCGGCTCACGTCACGTCGATAACATCGCGCCGTCGTTGTTTGGCGGACTGGTGCTGACGGTGGGTATCGACAATCCGAACGTCAAACAGATTCCCGTGCCGCCGACGGTGCGCTGCGTACTGGTACATCCGCACATGGTTTTGAATACGCGCGAGGCGCGCTCGATTCTGAGCAAGACCGTGTCGCTGTCGGATGTGATCTGGCAGACCGCCAATATCTCCGGCTTCATCACCGGCTGCTTCACCGGCGATCTGCAATTGATTCGCGAGTCGCTCGAGGACGTGATCATCGAACCGCAGCGACAAGTGTTGATTCCCGGCTTCCAGGCGGTGAAGCAGGGTGCCATGAGCAACGGCGCGCTGGGCTGCTCCATCTCCGGGGCCGGTCCTACGATCTTCGCGTGGTGCGAGCATGAACATGCCGAACGCGTCCGTGACGCGATGGTGGCGGGCTTCCGCAGCGTGCAGATGGAGAGCGATGCGTGGATTTCCACGCTCGACGCCGTGGGTGCGAGAGTAGTGGACTAACGGAACAGAAACAGCGGGCCTCAACGAGTTCTTTTCCGTTCCATGCAGTACATAAGCACCAGAGATTCCTCACTCACCGCTTCGCTGAGCGAAGCGATTGCCCGTGGCATCGCGCCTGACGGCGGCTTGTATGTTCCGGGCGATTTTCCTCACTTCAACACACGCCAGTTCGATGGCGTGACCGGGCTGCCGGACATTGCCGAGCGCTTGCTCGCACCGTTCTTCGAAGGCGATCCCCTCGCCGGCGAGCTCGGCGCGATCTGCCGCGAAGCATTCAACTTCCCGGCGCCGCTGGTGACCCTCGAGCAAGCGCCGCAGCCGGCCTCCGTGCTCGAGCTGTTTCACGGCCCGACCTGCGCGTTCAAGGATTTCGGTGCGCGCTTCCTCGCCGCGACCATGGAGCGCATTCGTCGCAACGAGCCGAAGAAGCTGACCATTCTGGTCGCAACCTCGGGCGACACGGGCGGTGCGGTCGCCGCGGCGTTCCACAACAAGCCGTGGGTCGATGTCGTCGTGCTGTATCCGAAGGGGCTGGTCTCCGAGCGCCAGGCGCAGCAGCTGTCCTGCTGGGGCGGCAACGTGCGCACCTTCGCGGTGAACGGCACGTTCGATGAATGCCAGCGCATGGTGAAGGAGGCGTTCCTCGATCCTTCCCTCAAGGAATCGCATCAGCTGTCTTCGGCGAACAGCATCAACATCGGCCGCCTGCTGCCGCAGATGGTGTACTACGCCGCCTCGAGCCTCGAGCTGTGGCGTCAGCTCGGCCGGCGTCCGAACTACATCATTCCGACCGGCAACCTCGGCAATGCCATGGCTTGCGTCTGGGCGCGCCATGTCGGGATGCCGATCGGAGAGATCGTGCTCGCGACCAACGCCAATCAGACGGTCACGGACTTCCTGCGCTCGGGCGAATGGCAGCCCCGCGCGAGTGTCGCGACCCTCGCCTCGGCGATGGACGTGGGCAATCCGAGCAATATGGAGCGGCTGCGCTCGCTGCATCCGGAGTTCGAGGAGCTGCAAGGCCAGATTGGCGCCTCCAGCGTCGATGACATCGAGATCCGTGGCACCCTCCGGCGCGACGCGCACGAGTTGAGCCGCGTGTGGTGCCCGCATACCGCCACGGCCGCCAAGGTCTATCGGCGCATGCTGTCGCGAGGCGCGAGGGGCCACTGGGTGATCGTGTCGACCGCGCACCCGGCCAAGTTCAATGACATCGTCGAGCCCCAGACCGGGCAAGAAGTGCCTGTGCCGCCGGCACTGGCGAAGCTGCTGTCGTTGCCGCGACAGGAACAGGAACTTCAGCCCACGCTGCAAGCTTTACGGACGCAATTGCAACAACACTAAAGACCGCATGCAGCAGCTTCCCGAACAGATTCCGTTCTGGGCGATTCCCGCGGCTATTGCCGCGGCGGTGGTCGCGCTCATCGTCTGGATTTACGTGCTGATCCGCGCCTATCGGTATCGCAAGGCCCTGGACGCGGCCATCGCCAACGTCGCCTACGAGATGCTGAAGAACGTGCTGATCCCAAACGGCAACGGCGGGCAGATCCACGTCCACTACCTGCTGCTGACCCAGCGCGGCCTGCTCGTGGCGGACCTGCTGGACCGTCCCGGCGCGATCTTCGGCGGCGATCAGATGCTGGAGTGGACGGCGATCGGCAAGAAACAGCGCTACACCTTCGCCAATCCCCAGCACGCGCTGTATGACCGGATGGCGGCGGTTCGGTTGCTGACCGGTGAAGTACCGGTGGAAGGGCGCCTGCTGTTCACGCTGAAGAGCGAGTTCCCCAAGGGCAAGCCGCGCAATGTGTTACGGATCGATGACCTGACGGATGATTTTCCGCCGGTCGATAAGGCGCGAGGGAATATTACGGCGGCGTTCGGTGACGTTTGGGCGAATGTGAAACGTCACGCTGAAGCGAACCCCATTTCTTAAGAGCCCTCACCCCAACCCCTCTCCCCTTGGGAGAGGGGCTTAAGGATTTTTCTTTGTGGCGCGCTTCGCGCGCCACGGCTCCCAAAGATGCAGGCACTCACAGCTTGGATTTTTCCGGGCCGGCGCAGCGCGCCCGGAAAAAAAACGGTGGCTGCGTTATGAGCGGCGGTAATGTTCCGCCACGACCTGCGCCACGCAGGCCGTCACTTTCTTACCGGTCTCGATATCCAAAAACTCATTCGGGCCGTGAGCGTTCGACTGCGGGCCGAGGACGCCGGTGACCAGGAACTGGGTCTTCGGGAACTTCACGTTCAGCATCCCCATGAATGGGATCGTGCCGCCGACGCCCATGTACATTGCGTCCTTACCGAAGAAAGTTTTCGATGCCGATGACATCGCGGCGGCAAGCCATGGGGCGGTGGAGGGCGCATTCCAACCATCGGCGCCCGGATCGGCGTCGTAGCGAACCTTCGCGCCGTAGGGCGGATCTTTCTCCAATGTTTCTTTGATCGCGGCACCCGCGCGCTCCGGATCCACGCCTGGCGGAATACGGAACGACAGCTTGAACGCCGTATAGGGCCGCAACACATTGCCAGCATTCGGCAGGCTCGGAATGCCATCGACACCGGTGGTGGACAGCGTCGGTCGCCAGGTGCTGTTCAACAGCAGTTCGGCCGGATCTTTGTCCATGGGCTGCATGCCTTCGACCATCGGCAACTTGCGATACACCTCGGCGCCGAGCGCTTTCGCGGCGGCCTGGGCCTGTTGCACGCGGTCTTCGGGAATCTTTGCGAACAGCGCATCGAGCTTGATGCGACCTGTCACTGAATCCTCGACGCGCTCGAGCACTTGCCGCGCGATGCGCATGCTGGAGGCGGCGATGCCGCTCGCCATGCCCGAGTGCACGCCTTCACGAAGCACATCGACACGCAAGGTGCCAGTGAGATTGCCGCGCAGGGAGGTCGTACACCAGAACTGATCGTAGTTGCCGCACTCGGCATCCAAACAAACGACGAGCGACGGCTCACCGATCCGATCCGCCAGTGCATCGATGTACGCCGGCAAGTCCGGGCTGCCGCTTTCTTCGCTGCCCTCGATGATGATCACGCAGCGTGCGTGTGGAATCTTCTGTTCGGCGAGCGCCTTCAACGCGAGCAACGAACCGAACACCGCGTACCCATCGTCAGCACCGCCACGACCATACAAACGGCCGTTACGAATTACCGGCGTCCAGGGCGACAGGCCTTCGGCCCAGCCGGTGAACTCCGGCTGCTTGTCCATGTGACCGTACATGAGCACGCAGTCCGTGCTGTTCTTATCGCCGGTGGCCGGCACGTCGATGAACAGCAGCGGCGTGCGACCGGGCAGACGCACGATCTCGGTTTTCATGCCGGGCAGGGCATTGGCCTCGCACCACTGGCGCATCAGCTCCGCCGCCGCGTCCATGTGACCGTGTTTTTCCCAGTTCTTGTCGAAATGCGCCGACTTGTTGGGAATGCGGATGTACTCGCACAGCGCCGGCACGATGGATTTGTCCCAGACCTCGCCGACGAAGCGCATCAATTGCTCGGTATTCATTCCAACTTCTCCAATCCAGTTCAGGCCGCAGGCCAATGGAACAAGCGTAACGCATTGGCGGTCGTGATCTCCGCCAGCGCCTCGACCGCTTCGCCGCGTGCCGCCGCGATCGCCGCCAACACGTGCGGAAGATACATGGGCTCGTTGCGACGGCTTTGCGGTTTGGGCTGCAAATCGCGCGGTAACAGATACGGGGCGTCGGTTTCGATGAGCAGGCGATCGGCGGGAATGTGACGGACCACCTCACGCAGATGATGACCGCGTCGCTCGTCGCAGATCCAGCCGGTGATGCCGATGTACAGGTCGAGATCGAGATAGGCGCGAGCCTCTTCGAGACCCGCCGTAAAACAATGCGCGACGCCGCCCGTCAGTTGCGCGCGATGCTTGCCCATGACCCTCATGAAATCGGCGTGCGCATCGCGTTGATGCAGAAAGACCGGCTTGCGAACCTGCCCGGCGAGTTCCAGCTGCGCTTCGAATGCTTGAATCTGCGCCTCGTGGGGCGAGAAGTTGCGGAAGTAGTCGAGGCCGCATTCCCCAACCGCGACGACTTCGTCGCGACGGGCGAGCTCACCGAAGGCCTGCAATTGAGCGGCATCGAGCTCAACGGCGTGATGGGGATGAACGCCGGCGGTACAGCGCATCTGTTTCGGATGCTTTTGTACCAGGGCGATCGCAGTCTGGGTGCTCGCAAGCGAGCTGCCCGTGATCAGCATGCGAGTCACGCCCACATCCGCCGCACGCTGAATGACCGCGTCGCGATCCTGATCGAAGCTGTCGTGAGCCAGATTGATGCCGATGTCCAGTAGGGCTGGCAGCGGCCGTGACGTGGTCGAAAGTCGAGCCGGATCAACCGTCATTTTCAATGTCTTGTGCTATCTTTCAGAGTCATGAATTGTAGTGCATGGGCACGTCGACTGGGCCGGTTACTGCTGCCGTTGTTGCTGGCGGTCTCGGCGTCGGCGAGTGCCGGCTCGACCGCCGAGTTCGACGATCTGGTGGCTCGGCTGCAATTCGCGTTCTTCACCGGCGACAGTCGCGCCCTGGAAGAAACGCTCACCGAGCTCGGCAACTTCGATGTCGAGCCGAGCCTCGCGGCGATCAAGTCATATCAGCTCGCCTATGGCGACTGGAAGCTCGCGCAACTGCTGGGCGAGCGCGCCCAAGCCAAATCGAGCGCGAGCAAAGCCGCCAAGCTGTGCGTTCAGCATGCGCGCGATGCCATCACGAAGGATCCGCGCATGGCCGAGATCTATGCCATCGAAGCCGCGTGTGACACCTACCAGCCCGGCTCGCCGAAGCAGGGCTCGACGGCATGTACGCGTAGCAAATCCATGCGCACTGCATTGACACTGGGCGCGGAGAATCCCCGCGTGCTGTTCATCAATGCGTTGTGCTCCCCGGACGCTGAAGGCGATCCGGCCGCGATCGAGCGCTGGCGCGCGGTGGTCGCCAAGTTCGAAGCGGCGCCGCCCTCGCAGCCTGGCAAGCCCGATTGGGGCCATGCCGAGGCGCTGACGTTGCTGGGCGAAAGTTACCTGAAGCGCGGCGAGATGGTCGCGGCGCGCGATGTGCTGGAAAGAGCGCTGGTGCTTGCGCCAGACTACCGGCAGGCGCAAAAGCTGTTGCAGACTGCGGCCAATCGCCCTCGCTGAGCTGGTTACTGTCGTCCCCCGATTCATGTCCGCTCAATTGCAGCTGTTCGAGGCACGGGACTCTACTTCCGAGCGTTGGACCGTGCGCGTCAGTCGGCGTGCGCGCCGCATGTCGGTGCGTGTGTATCCGGGCGGTCGTGTCGAAGTCGTGGTCCCGCCCGGCGTGCCACCCATTACGGTGCAGCGATTCGTCGGCACCCACAGCCAATGGATCTCTCGCCGCGTCGAGGATCTGAGCGCCGTCGGTTCGCCCATCGCCGCGGGTCCGCCGACCGACATTCATGTGCCGGCCATCGGGCGCAGTTACAAAGTCGAATACGAGCACACGCGCTCGACCTCGATCCGGCCGCAACTGTTCGACGACGGCGTGCTCCGGATTTTCGGCCCGGTCCACGACGAAGCGGCGGTTGCCTCGGCCTTGCGACAGTGGCTGTCCGATCTGGCCTACGACGAGTTCGGCGGGCAGTTGAAGCTGGTCGCTCGCGAGCTGGGGCTGAGTTTCAGCCGTATACAAATCCGCCGGCAGCGCACGCGCTGGGGCAGTTGTTCAGCAACCGGCACCATCAGCCTCAACGTCTGTCTGATGTTCCTGGAGCCGGCGGTGGTGCGTTACCTGTTCGTGCACGAGCTCTGTCACACGCGCCACATGAATCATTCGTCCCGCTTCTGGGCCCTGGTGGAGCACCACGAGCCGGACTACCGCAGGCTCGATCGCGAGCTGCTGAAGGGCTGGCAATCGGTGCCGGGCTGGATGTTCGAGTAGCCGGCGAAAGCTTTGTAGGTATACCGAGACTGTCCGGGGTTGACAGCGCCGCGCCCCGCGCGGACCCTGCCGTTCATCTACCACGTTTCCTCCGCATCATGTCCAGTTCCGACACTCCTACGCGCCGTCCGGTCGATTTGTCCGATGAGCAGGTTCACTGGGACCTCGGCGAATCCCAGAGCTATGGCGAATACCTGGGCCTGAATCAGATCCTGAGCGCCCAGCGCCCGGTCTCGTTCGAGCACGACGAGATGCTGTTCATCATCATCCACCAGGCCTCCGAGCTGTGGATGAAACTCTGCCTGCACGAGCTCACCGCGGCTCGCGAGCACATTCGTCGCGACGATCTCGGCCCGTCGTTCAAGATGCTGGCGCGCGTGTCGCGAATTCAGCAGCAGCTGGTGCAGTCGTGGGATGTGCTTGCGACCATGACGCCGGCGGAATACTCGCTGTTTCGCAATCAGCTCGGTCGGGCGTCGGGATTCCAGTCGGTGCAGTACCGGATGCTGGAGTTCATCATCGGCAACAAGAACGCCGATACCATCGAGGTGCATCGTCGCGATCCGAAGGCTTACGAAGATCTGCAGCGGGCATTGCAGAGCCCGAGCATTTACGATGAAACGTTGCGCTTGCTGAGCCGGCGCGGCTTCGAGATTCCAGAGGAGTATCTGGATCGCGACTGGTCGCAGCCGTATCAGCCGAGCAAACAAGTCGCCGCGGCGTGGCTCGCCGTTTATCACAGCGTCGAGGACAACTGGGATCTCTATGACCTCGCCGAGAAGCTGGTCGACCTGGATCACAAATTCCAGCTGTGGCGGTTTAGTCACATGAAGACGGTCGAGCGGATCATCGGCTACAAGCGCGGCACCGGCGGCACGGGCGGCGTGTCGTATTTGAACAAGGCGCTCGAGCTGCGGTTCTTCCCGGAGTTGTGGACGATTCGGACGTCGATGTAAGGGCCGGGCGTCGCTGCCCTTAATGATTTCCTTAATAACCCGGCGCTCGGGCTCCGATACCATCGGACTTTCGCCCGAGTGACCCATGGGATTGCCGAGCATTCTCCTCGTTGAAGACGATCGCATGCTGTGCGACGCCATTGCGGCCGCCCTTCAACAGGATGCGTGGCATGTCGATGTCGCTCACGATGGGCGAGCCGCGCAGACGGCGCTGATCGATCATGGGTACGCGGCGGTGCTGCTCGACCTGGGGCTTCCTGGCAATTCCGGGCTGGACGTATTGAGTGGCATGCGTGCGCGGTACGACGCGACGCCCGCATTGATCATCACCGCACGCGACCAACTCGGTGACCGCATTCGTGGTCTGGACGCGGGTGCCGATGACTATCTCGTCAAACCCTTTCAAGTTGAAGAGTTACTGGCGCGGCTGCGAGCCGTGCTGCGTCGGGCGAACGGGCAGGTCGCGCCAGTGCTTCATTATCAGAACATTTCGGTGGATCCGGTACGGCGCATCGTCATGCGCGGCGATCAGCATGTTCGCTTGAGCATGCATGAGTTCCGTACGCTATTGGCATTGATGGAGCGGCAGGGGCGCGTCGTGCCGCGCAGTCATTTGGAAGATCTGATCTACGGCGGCTCGACCACCATCGAGAGCAATACAATCGCGGTCTATATCCACCAGCTGCGCCGCAAGCTCGGCGACAGCCTCATCGAGACGGTGCATGGCTACGGCTATCGGCTCGGTTCGGAACGTTGATATGCATTCTCTGCGCGGCCGTCTGTTCAGTGCGTTACTCGGCATCTTCATCGGTGCATGGGTGGCAGCAGGCGTCTATCTGTATCTCGAGTTCGCACAGGCCAGCAGCGGCTCGATGGATCGCCGTCTGGAGGAGCTGGCCAATACCGCGCTCCTGTCGATGCCGAGCGACATCAGCGATGTGTCGAGCCGCTCGACGTTGAGTTTGAGAAGCGGCGCGCCGGGGCGATTGGAAAAAACCGAGAGGTGGCTTCAGGTGTGGAGCAAGGACCGTCGGGCGCTGGTCTTGTGGCGCAGGGGCGCTCCTCGCACACCGCTCAAGCCCGATTTCACCGATGGTTTCGCGACCCTGCAGATCGGAGGCGAGGAGTGGCGCGTTTACGCGGTCTCGGATGCGAGCAATCAGGTACAGATTCAGGCCGGTCAGCCCATGAGCGCGCTGACCGAAGAGCTCAGGACCGGACTGTATTACGCGCTCGGGATCTCTTCACTGGCACTGCTTGCGGTAGGCCTTGCGGTGAAGTTGGTCGTTCGCTGGTCATTCCAGCCGGTGATGACGGTGCAAGCCGCCATGACTTCGCGCGAAGCGCTCGACTTGACGCCGCTGCCTGCCGCCGGTTTGCCGAGCGAAGTGCGTCCGCTGGTCGATTCGTTCAATCGGTTGCTGGCGCGGCTCGAAGAGGCCATGCACGCCGAGCGTCGATTCATCGTCGAGGCGGCACACGAGCTGCGCACGCCATTGGCGGTGCTGCTCGGACAAGCGCAAGTGGCACGACGTGCGCGGACACTCGAGGAAACGCGGCCGGTGCTCGATCAATTGGTGCGTGGGGCGGAGCGAAGTGCGCGATTGTCACAACAGCTGTTGCATTCGGCCCGGGTCGAACGACCGGCCGACCCGCCAATGCCCATCGAGCTTGCGGACATCGTCACGGTCCTGATCCAGGATTTCGAGATGACGGCCGCGCAGAAAGATCAAAACATCTCGGTGCATGTCGAGCCCGGCGTGGTCCGTGGCAACCTGGATGAACTCGGCATCCTCCTCAGCAATCTGCTCGACAACGCGTTGCGCTACGCCGGCCGCGGCGGTCACGTCGCCGTGAGATGTGTGCGCGAAGAGCACACGATGCGACTGGAGATTCTGGACGACGGCCCGGGCGTTCCGGAGGCCGACCGAGAGCGAATATTCGATCGTTTCTATCGAGTCGCCGGGAGTGCCGAAAGCGGCAGCGGCATCGGCTTGTCATTGGTAGCACGCATTGCGCGCTCGCACGCCGCAAGTATTGCCACCGGCCCGGGGCTCGACGGGCGTGGCTTCGGGATCGCCGTTCGATTCCCCGTGATCGAAGAGCAGTCCTCTTAACGCATTATTAAAGCCCATTCCTCGATCATCTCCGGCATGCAAACCGTCGGAGAGGATCGAATGAGACTTGCAAACAAACGTTGTCCCTGGCTCGTGCCCACCAGTGCGGCGCTGGCCCTGGCAAGCTCGACCAACGTCATCGCAGCGGAGGAGGAGCCGAAGAAAGGGCCGTGGGAAATCACATTGGGCGCGGGCGCGGTGAACCTGCCGGAGTACATCGGTAGCGACGAATATGAAACCCGCGGGATGCCCGTGGTGAGTGTGCGCTACAAACGTTTCTTCCTCGGCGGCGCCCCAGGCTCCGGTTCACCCGCGGGCATCGGCGCGCATCTCTACGAGGGCGAATCATTTCGACTCGGCGCCGTCGTTTCCGTGGATGCCACCAAACCCCGCGAAGAGTCGGATGACGAAAGCCTTCGTGGGCTGGGCGACATCGACGCCGCGGTTCGAGCGGGATTGTTCTCGAGCTACCGGGTCGCAAGCTGGCTCACGTTGCGAGCCAGCGCCATGACGGATGTTTCGGATAAGCAGCAAGGCACCACTGCAAATTTCGATGCCGAGTTCACCTATCGCCCCACGGCACGACTCACACTCTCGGGCGGGCCCGGGCTCACGTGGGCGGACGAGGAGTACATGCAAACGTTCTTCGGCATCACCGATGAGCAGGCCGCACGCTCGGGCCTCGCCGCGTACACGCCCGAAGCCGGCGTGAGCGTCGTGCGTCTATCGGTCGGCGCGCAATATCAGTTTTCCCGTACCTGGTTCGCCGGCGCTCGCTTCACCGCCGCCCAACTGCAGGACGATGCGACCGCCGGCCCCATCGTCAAGGACAAGAATCAGAATCTGTACGCGCTGTATTTCGGCTATCGATTCTGAGCACCGCCGCCGGTGGATCTTGCAACCCAATCCTCCGGCGGCGTTTTGCATACTCCGTTTAGCAAGAGGGCAGCGTGAACTGACCCTCATACGTGTAAGTGTCGAATGCCGTGAACACCCACACGTGACCCGTCGAGCCGCAGGCAAAGCCGGACTGATTGAAAGTGGCTTCAATTTTCGTGTCCGACCAGGAGATCGGAATCTGGATCGCGAAGTTACTCGAGTTCGGCGCACGCGGACCGACTGAGCTGTTGGTCACGATGACTTTCTTCGGGGAAGTGTCAACGTAGAACTCGTCCTGGAAGACCTCATAGGCGTCGTCGGTGTTGCTGTCCATGCCGTCGAACAAGGTCATGGTGTAATCGATCAGCGCCGATGAGCCGGCATCCCGAGTCGTATTGGCGGTGAAGTCGGCGTTCTTGGTGCCGTTGATGGTGGATTGGAACGCGCCGTTGGCCGATCCGGCCGGATTGCTGAGGCGGTAGTAATACTCGAAGAAATGCCAGCCGCCGGCATCGAACCCTTGCGGTGGCGGGTCGCCCAGATAGGGCACATACGTCGTTCCAGCGAGCGGAGTATTGAAGCCGGTGTCGTTGGCTGTCGTGACGCCTGAACTGTCGTGGCCGCCGTGCGACTCGTAGAAGGCAGGCGAACTGTGGTACCAGGGAAACGAGCCGGCGCGTACCAACTTAAAGATGCCGCCGTAGTCGCCCGAGCCGGAGGTGCGCTCCCAATATCCCCAGAAGGAGACGTAGAGTTCCAACGAGTTCAGCTCAGAGATGCCTACCTTCGGAAAGGTGCCCTGGTCTGGTAGGACGACGGGATAAATCTGCTTCACCGCCTTGGTGCCGTTGTGTGCTCTGTCCGTCGAGATCCGGGGCAATATCGACGCGCTTGGCGCGGGATCAGGTGCTTCGTAGGGCGCGATCGCATCGATGCGAGTGTTGTCGACTTCCGAATCGTAGTCTTGGTAGTGGAACGGCGCGGCCATGCTCTTGGTGCCGAAGCCGCCCGCCGTCTTGGTGATCGTCAGTACGCCGCCGCTCAACACCACGCCATCGACGCTGCCACTCGAACCGTCCTGACCTTGCCAATCATCGAGTCGGGTGACGTTGAGATTGTCGAGTTGGTAGACCAGCCCGGGCTGACCACTCGCGTGAGTGGAGTCGGTGGTGCTGCCGATGCTCACGCCGTTGCGAAACACTTCCAGCATCGTGCCGGTGACCGTCAGCTTGAGCACATCTCCCGAGGTCCACGAGACCACCGGCGCGATCAACGTCGTCAACGCTCCTGCCGTCAGGCGGCTCACGTAAACGCGGCCGTCCCCCGCCCGGTACTGCGCAACGTAACCTTGCCCACCGCCTGTGGATGACAACCGTACGCCGATGCCTGCATCGTCGTAATCGCCAGGAACCAGAACCTTGACCTCCGAAGATTGATCGGCCGCGAAAGCGAACGACGCCGCCTTCCAGCCCGACACTGCCAATCCGGTCGAGCCTGTGACTTGATTCGACGCGAGGTTCAGACCGTTGGCGGTGATGGTTTCCCAGTTGCCCCCGAGTGGTGTTGCGTTTGCGCGATTGAAGTTATCTACTTGGACTGCCGCGTGCGCTGTCGCGCTGGCAAGTGTAAGCGCGATGAAAGCAGCCGTGCCGTTCTTCCGTAAGACATGAGCCATGATCCAAGCCTCTGCTGTGAGCGTCGAGTGACGGGTGAAACACTGCGAACTGAGGCTCAGCAGGGCAGTGGAATGCGCGGCAGGCTGGGTGAGGTCGTCTTCCCTGACGCGTACGATCCCTGTACTGACTGTGGCCGCGGTCCAACTGTGGCGCTGGGTTTGGATTGTATGTGGGCACCGCGGATGCCGCAACGTCGTTGCGTAATCAAACGAGTGCGCGCGTCCTATCTTAGGACGGCTCGCGAGCCGTCGCAGCCGGGGCACGCCAAGAGCGCGTCTTCCAGACTCTCCATCCGAGCAACACCAGCACGATGGCGAGATAAATCAGCGGCTCGGTCGTATCCGCCTTCACCTGCCAGTAGTAGTGCCACACGCCGAGCAGACCGATTGCATAGACCAGCCGATGCAGGGATTTCCAGCGTTTGCCGAGCCGACGCATCATCTTGTTTGTCGAGGTCACGGCGAGCGGCACGAGTAACAACAAAGCGGTGAAGCCGATGGTGATGTAGGGGCGCTCGCCGATGTCTTTCAAGATGCCTGACCAATACAGGCCCTGATCGAGAATCAGCCAAGTGAGAAAGTGCATCAGCACGTAGAAGAACGCATACAAACCGAGCATGCGTCGCAGCTGCACGAGCCACGGCATGCCGAACCAATCTCGAATCGGCGTCACGGCCAACGTGATGACCAGAAACCGCAAGCCCCACTGACCGAACGTATCCTGGATCTTTTCAACAGGGTTCGCGCCCAGCGACGCGCCGCCGATCCCGAAGGCCGCGAGCACCAGCGAGAGCAGGGGCAGCGCGCACACTACGAAGAGGGCGGGCTTGATGAAGCGGCGAATGACGACCGTGGAGGGCGACACGGTTAGTAATACTTCTTCAGGTCCATGCCCTGATACAACGATGCGACTTCCTGCTCATAGCCGTTGAACATCAATGTCGGCACGCGTGAGCCGAAGACGCCAGCACCGATCTTGCGCTCGCGGGCCTGGCTCCAGCGGGGATGGTCGACCTTGGGATTCACGTTCGCATAGAAGCCGTACTCGTGAGGCGCCGAGATATTCCACGTGGTCGGCGGCTGCTTCTCGGTGAAGCGGATCTCGACGATGGACTTGATGCCCTTGAACCCATACTTCCACGGTGTGACCAACCGTAGCGGCGCGCCGTTTTGATTCGGCAAGGTCTTGCCGTACAGACCAACAGCGAGCAATGCCAGGGGATGCATCGCCTCATCGATGCGCAGACCTTCCACGTACGGCCAGTCGAGTGAGCCCATGCGTTGGCCCGGCATTTCCTCGGGTCGAAGTACTGTCTTGAAGGCCACGTATTTCGCCTTCGACGTGGGCTTGAACTGCTTCAGCACATCGGCGAGCGGCACGCCCGCCCACGGAATCACCATCGACCACGCTTCCACACAGCGCAATCGATAGACGCGCTCCTCGATCGTGTGCGGCTTGAGAATGTCCTCGAGGGCAAAGGTGCCAGTCTTCTCCGCTTCGCCTTTCACCGCCACGGTCCACGGGGTGGGCTTGAAGCGGCTCGAGTTCTCGGACGGATCGCTCTTGTCGAGGCCGAACTCGTAGAAGTTGTTGTAGGTGGTGATGTCCTGGTAGCTGTTGGGCGGATCGCTCAGGCTGTACTTGGCATTGCGCTGAACTTTCAGATCCGCGACCGCGCCGGCCTCGCTCACCCACCCGGCGCCGATGCCGGCCACGCCCGCCATCAAGGCGGCCTGCAGCAGCTGGCGGCGATTCAAATACACCGACTCCGAGGTGATCTCGGAGGGGCGGATATCGGCGCTGTCGCCGGGACGGAAACGTCGGATCAGCATGGGCTTCCTCGTGGCCGGCGTTACCGGCCCTGAATCGTAAGACTCTCAACACCAGACCGGAGTTTCGCGCTGGCCATTACATTGGAGCCGACCCGGCTTCCACAATTCGCCCGAATTGCGTCGGCGATTTGCCCGCCGGCCCGGTCAGGCTGCCCGCAGTGTAAGCACTGAAGCAACCTTAAGGGAGAGCGTACGTCATGAGAATCCTGGAGTCGGCCACGTTCAAGGCGGTGTTGATCGGGGTGATCGTTCTGTTACTGCTGATACCGCTCGAGATGCTCCGAAGCGTGGTCACCGAGCGCTTGGGGCTGCGGGAGCAGGCCTATCAAAAGGTCGCCGAAGGGTGGGGCGGCGACCTCACCGTCGGCGGTCCCATGCTGGTCGTGCCAATGGAGCGCAAGGTCGTCGTCGATAACAAGGAGCGCCTGCTACGCAGCGACGTCTACCTGTTGCCGTCAAAGCTCAATGCCGACGTGGATGTGAAGCTCGACCCACAGCCGCGCTATGTTGGGATATACGCGGTACCGGTGTACCTGTCGACACTGCGCCTGCAGGGCGAGTTCGACTTCACGACCTTGCAGCCGCTGCTCGAGCAAACCGAGGTGACCTATCTGTGGTCACAAAGCCGCCTGCGTCTGCCTATCTCATCGGTACGCAGCCTGCGTGAGATCCAGCACGCCACGTTCGCCGGTCAGCAGGTGAAGCTCGGTCCGGCCGGTCCTGGCGTCTACGTGGGCGTCGAGGCGCGAGTGGATTTGAGTCAGCTGCGTCAGTCGCCGACCGCCGCGTTCGACTTTGGTACCGTGGTCGCAGGCAGTCGCTCGGTGTCCTTGCTGCCGCTCGGTAGCACGACCACAGTGAGCATGAGTGCCGATTGGCCGCATCCCTCGTTTCAGGGCGCGTTCCTGCCCTCCGAGCGAACCATCACCGAACAAGGCTTCAAGGCACGCTGGCAAGTGCTGGAGCTGAATCGTTCCTACGGCCAGGTGTGGCACGAAGGCGAGGTGAGTGACGATGCGCTCCGGCAATCAACGTTCGGCGTCAGCTTGTTTCAACCGGTGGACATCTATCAACGCGGCGAGCGGGCAGTGAAGTATGCCGTGCTGTTCATCGCGCTCACGTTTCTAACGTTCTTCGCCTGGGAGCAGGTCACCCGCAATCGACTGCATCCGTTGCAGTACCTGCTCGTCGGTCTCGCGCTCAGCATGTTTTATCTGCTGCTGATCGCACTCTCCGAGCACATTGCCTTCGCGCTCGCGTATGTCACCGCAGCTGCCGCGCTGGTGCTATTGATCGGCTTGTATCTGGCTGGCGCGCTTCGTAGCAGCGGGCGAGGTGTGATCGCTGGCGGTGTGATGAGCTTGGTGTACGGACTGCTGTATATGCTCGTGCTGTCCGAGGATTACAGTCTCTTGCTCGGCTCAATCATTCTGTTCGCGGCGCTGGCCGCGGTGATGCTGGCCACGCGCCGCGTCGATTGGTATCGCCTCAGACCGGAGGAGCCGTCTCAAACTGAGGAATCGTATCGGTGATCTCGAACCAGCACGCTTTGTTACCGACGTGAATATGCATGGCCGGCTGGAGACCTGGATCGGTGTCCAGCGCTCCAGCCGGCACGACCACCGCGTTACGTTCCTTGGAAACACGCGGCACGGCGGCTCCGCACTTCGTGCACCAGGAGACCCCGAAGTATTTCGCCCCAGGCACGCGGTAATCGCCAATGGCCGCGTCCTGACGAGTGAAACGAAAGTCCTCGAGCTTGTAGAACAGATTCGAGGCGTGCGCGGCGCTTCGTGCTCGCCGGCAACGAGAGCAATGGCAGTTCGCGCTTCGTAGCGGTTTGCCAGTGATCTCATAGGTGATGCTGTTGCAAAGACAGCTGCCGAGCACCACACCTTCGCGAGGTTCGACCACGGGCCGCTCGACGCCGCCCACGCCGAACTCCGGCGGAAACTCCTCATGCTGGGGCAGGTCGTCGGTGATGGCGTACCACGACGCCTTGGAGCCGACGAACACGTGACCCTGCGGCCGAATGCCGGGATCGCCCTCGAGGTTGCCGGCGGGCACCAGCGCCAGATCCATTTCTTTGAGCAAAGTCGGCGTGACCGAGCCGCAGTGCCTGCAGTGATCGCGTCGGCCTTTTTCCGAGGACACGTAACTGACGATTTGGTCCTCGCCGCTCAACCACTTGAAGCCCATCAGCGGCGCCCCGACAAAGGTGGCGAAGGCGGCGCCATGGTGTTTGCGGCACATGGAGCAATGACAATGCACCATCATGTTGAAGGGGCCGGCGACTTGATAAGTGACCGCCCCGCATAGACAACTGCCGTGCAGCTGAGGCGCAGACAGACTCGGTGACATGCTCATCGCTCCCTAGGACTCATGCCGATCATCATGCCGGTCGGCGACGATAGCAAATGGACGATGACTTGCTCCAGCGCGTCTCGGCCGTCATCAGGGATTCACACCAATTGAGACCGAGCCTTCTTGATAAAAGAGGGGTCTTTGGAAAAACCTTTGTGGTAAAAGGGCCGCTGTGACCGACACCGTAACCGCAACTGCTTCAGACCGCCGCAGCCTGCGAGAGCAGGTGGAGGACCTGCTGCCCACGTGGCGCAGCTGGTATCCGAGCCTGTTCGATGCGGCCGCCGACCTGGGATTGATCCGGGCACGCGTCTGTCCACCGTCAGCTCTAATGCTCGCGAACCGTCACGCGGCCGTGCAGAGCGAAGCGATTCAGATGTTCAAGGAGAAATGGTCGGTCGAAGACGAGCCGGACGAGCCGACGCTGCCGATTCGTTTGCAGCGGCATCCGACGCCGCGCAAGCCGTTCAAGAAAAAGCCGAAGCCGAGTTATTGAATATTGATGGCGGGGCTCAACCCGCAAACTTGCTGAAGTCCGGCGGACGCCGTTCAGCAAACGCACGCAACGCTTCCGCCGTTTCCGGCGATGACAGTCGCGCACCGAAGATCTCACTTTCCTTCGCCATGACCGCGGCAATCGCCGCGCCATCTCGCATCAACTGTTTGGTCGCCTGCAACGCCCCCATCGGTTTGCTCGCAAGTTTCTTCGCAGCCGCAAATGCCGCCGCTCGCACTTCACTTGCGGGCAACGCTGCGTTGGCAAGCCCAATCGACGCCGCCGTCCGACCATCGACTGGCTCACCCAAAGCAAACATCGCGTAGGCACGCGCATAGCCGATGCGTGCCGGTAACAACACACTCGAGGCCGCTTCGGGCACGAGCGCGAGATTGACGAACGGCGTCGACAACTTGGCATCGTCGGCGACGTACACCAAATCACAATGCAACAGCATCGTCACACCGATGCCTACCGCCAAACCCGTCACCGCGGCGACGAGCGGCTTGCGCGCATGAGCGAGCGCATCCAGAAACTGAACCGTCGTCATCGCTTTTCGATCGAGCGTACCGGCCGCAACCGCCGCGAAGTCGGCGAGGTCGTTGCCTGCAGTGAACGAATCGCCTTCGGCCTCGAGCAGCACGACCCGAACCGAGGCATCGGTCTCGGCTCGGGTCAGTGCTTGAGCGAGCGACGTGTACATCGCCTGCGTCAACGCGTTCTTCTTGTCCGCTCGGGCGAGCGTGATTCGAAGGACGCCATCGTCGAGGGCAATGCGCACGTGCTCGGTCATGATCGTTCCTCGATCCTTTAAGCAGCCTTGCTCGAAGACGCCAGCTGACGCAGCACGTAGTGCAGGATGCCGCCGTGCTGGAAGTACTCGCGCTCCTTCGGCGTGTCGATACGCACACGCACTTCGAACTTGATCGGCGCGCCCGAGGCCGGGGTGGCGACCACGGTCACCATCTTCGCAGCACCGCCGTTCAGGCCGATGATCTCGAAGCTTTCCTTACCGGTGAGGCCCAGCGACTGTGCGTTCTGACCGTCCTTGAACATCAGCGGCAGCACGCCCATGCCGATCAGGTTGGAGCGGTGAATACGCTCGAAGCTCTCGGCGATGACGGCCTTGACCCCGAGGAGCATGGTGCCCTTGGCGGCCCAGTCACGCGAGGAGCCCGTGCCGTATTCCTTGCCCGCCAGAATGACCAGCGGCGTGCCTTCCTGCTTGTAGCGCATGGCGGCGTCGTAAATGCTCATCTGCTCGCCGCTCGGCACGTGCACGGTCACACCGCCTTCGGTGCCCGGCGCCAGCAGGTTACGCAGACGAATGTTTGCAAACGTACCGCGCATCATCACTTCATGGTTACCACGACGCGCGCCGTAGGAGTTGAAGTCCTTCGGCTGCACGCCCTGCGCGACGAGATATTTCGCCGCCGGGCTCGTCTTGGAAATATCGCCCGCGGGGGAGATGTGGTCGGTGGTCACGGAGTCGCCGAGGATCGCGAGCGCACGAGCCGCACGCACATCGGCCACCGCGCCCGGCTTCATCGTCATGCCGACGAAGTACGGCGGATTCTTCACGTAGGTCGACTTCTCGTCCCACGCGTAGATCTTGCCGCTCGGCAGACGAATCGCATTCCAGTTCTCATCGCCCGCGAACACGCTCGAGTAACCCTTCTTGAACATCGCCGCGTCCACCGACTTCGCGATGAATTCCTGGATCTCGGCCGGCGTCGGCCAGATGTCCTTGAGGAACACCGGCTTGCCATCGCTACCGGTCGCGAGCGGCTCGGTGGTCAGATCGATGGTCATGGAACCGGCGAGCGCATACGCGACCACCAGCGGCGGCGAGGCGAGGAAGTTCATCTTCACTTCCGGATGCACGCGGCCTTCGAAGTTACGGTTACCGGACAACACGGAGGCGGCGATCACATCGCCAGCCTTCACCGCATCGCTGATCTCCTGGCGCAGCGGGCCGGAGTTACCGATACAGGTCGTGCAGCCGTAGCCGACGGTGTAGAAGCCCAGCGCGTCGAGATCGGCGCTCAGGCCAGCCTTGTTGAGGTAGTCGGTGACCACGCGCGAGCCGGGAGCGAGCGACGTCTTCACCCAGGGCTTCGAGGTGAGGCCACGCTTGCGAGCATTGCGAGCGAGCAGACCCGCGGCGATCAGCACGGCCGGGTTCGACGTGTTCGTGCAGCTCGTGATCGCGGCGATCAGCACCGCGCCATCGGCCACTTCGAACGACTTGCCATCCATCGAGGCAGGCGCGACGCCCTTGGCGCCCGGGTTCTTCGCCGTGCGCTCTTCGGCCATCTTCTTGTGAGTCGACTGATAGGTCTGCTTCGCGGTACGCAGCGGCACGCGATCCTGCGGACGCTTCGGACCGGCGAGCGAGGGCTCGACCGAGCCGAGATCCAGTTCGAGGATGTCGGTGTAATCGGCTTGCGGATCGCCGTTGTTACGCCACATGCCCTGGTGCTGGGCATACGCCTTCACCATCGCGATGTGCTCAGGCGAACGGCCCGTGAGCTCGAGATACTTCAATGTTTCTTCATCGACCGGGAAGATGCCGCAGGTGCTGCCGAATTCCGGCGCCATGTTGGCGATGGTGGAACGATCGGCGAGCGGCAGGTTGGCGAGACCGTCGCCGAAGAACTCGACGAACTTATCGACCACGCCCTTCTTACGCAGCATCTCGGTGATGGTGAGCACGAGGTCGGTCGCGGTGGTGCCGGCCGGCAGCGTGCCAGTGAGCTTGAAGCCGATGACGTGCGGAATCAGCATGGTGACCGGCTGACCGAGCATCGCAGCTTCCGCTTCGATACCGCCGACGCCCCAGCCCAGCACGCCCAGGCCGTTGACCATCGTAGTGTGCGAGTCGGTGCCGACCAGCGTGTCCGGGTAGGCCCAGCGCACGCCGTCCTTCTCGTTGTCGAAAATCACGCGAGCGAGGTGCTCGACGTTCACCTGGTGCACGATGCCGGTGTTCGGCGGCACCACTTTGAAATTCTGGAACGCGGTCTGGCCCCAGCGCAGGAACGCATAGCGCTCGGTGTTGCGGCTGAAGTCGATGCGATTGTTCTCGGCCATGGCCTGTGCCGAGCCGTAGGCGTCGACCTGCACGGAGTGGTCGATGACCAGCTCGGCGGGCGAGAGCGGATTGATCTCATCGGGATTGCCGCCGAGCTTGATCATGGCTTCGCGCATGGCGGCCAGATCGACGATCGCGGGCACGCCGGTGAAGTCCTGCATGATCACGCGGCTCGGCGTGAAAGAAATCTCGTAAGAAGGCGCAGCCTTCGGATCCCATTTGATCAGTGCTTCGACGTCCTCGCGCGTCACGTTGACGCCGTCTTCGAATCGCAGCAGATTCTCCAACAGGATTTTGAGCGAGTAGGGCAGGCGGGCGACGTTGCGGTCTTTCAGGGCTGCGAGGCTGGCGATTTCAAAATTCTGATTGCCGCAAGCGAGCGTGGTGCGCGCCTTAAACGAGTCTTTCATGCGTCCTCCGCGAGGATAGGGAGTGGCGCGGCTGGCTCGACGCTGGCAGCGCCAGGAGCGCCACCTCGGACAGGCGCCCCATATGCTTCATTGCCCCGTGGCTTCTGAAGGAAAGGATCCCTAACCCCGGGGACAAATCGGCGGGATTATAGCGGTCGCCGCGTAACTATGGGGACGATCGCACCGATTCCCATGAATAAATTCCGCGCGATTTGTCCGAGTTGGCGCAATCTTTTCACGCAGTCCGGTCGACCACGCCGCCACCGAGGCAGACGTCGCCGGCGTAAAACACCACGTATTGACCGGGAGTGACCGCACGTTGCGGCTGGTGGAATCGGACGTGAACGCCGCCGTCCGCGAGCACTTCGACGCTGCACGCCTGATCCGCCTGGCGATAGCGCACTTTAGCGGTGCAATCGAAGCGTTGAGCAGGCGGTTCGCCTGCAACCCAGGCGAGCTGTGAGCCCCAGGCCTCGCCCCGCTGCATGGCTGGATGATCATGACCTTGCACGACAATGAGCACATTGCGAGCGAGGTCCTTGTCGGCCACGTACCAGGGGGCTTCGCCGGCGTCGTTGCGTCCGCCGATCCCCAAGCCCTGGCGCTGACCGAGCGTGTAGTACATGAGTCCGCGATGCTGACCGACACGACGTCCCTCGAGCGTTTCGATGTGACCGGGCTGCGCGGGCAGATACGTTTCCAGAAATTGCGCGAACGGCCTTTCACCAATGAAACAAATCCCGGTGCTGTCTTTCTTGTCGAACACCGGCAAGGTTTGTTCGCGAGCGAGCCGTCGCACTTCGCTCTTCTGCAGATCGCCGATGGGGAAGAGGGTATGCGCCAATGCTTCGCCCGGCATGGCATGCAGGAAATAACTTTGATCCTTGTTGGGATCGAGTCCGCGTAACAGCTTGGCGTGCGACTGCGATGGATCGTGCTCGACGCGTGCGTAGTGACCGGTCGCGACCCACTCGGCGCCGAGCCGGCGCGCGTAGTCGTAACAAACGCCGAACTTGATCTCACGATTGCACAGCACGTCGGGATTGGGCGTGCGGCCGTGACGATACTCTTCGAGGAAATAACTGAAGACGCGCTCGCGATACTCGCCGGCGAAGCTCACCTTGTGCAGCGGGATCTTCAGTTGCTCGCAGACCTGGCGCGCGTCCTGATAATCCTCGGCAGCGGTGCAGTAGCCGTCTTCGTCCTCGTCCCAGTTGCTCATGAACAAGCCCTGGACCTCGTAACCTTGTTGCAACAGCAGCCACGCGGCGACGGACGAGTCCACGCCGCCGGACATGCCGACGATGACTAAGGAAGACATTCGAAGTGACTACTGACTGGTGACTAATGACTGGCCGGAGCGGCACGCGGCCCTTCCGACGGTCAGCGCTTAGATCAGGCGATTGATCGCTGGATGTTCCAGGGTGCGCGCCCGGACTTCGGGCGACAGGACGCCATCTTTGACGACGTTTTTCGCGACATCAAGGGGATGCCGGGTGCCTTCGAGGTAATCGTCGATGCAACGGAGCACCAGCGGGCTGCGCAGGCGGGATGAGCGGGCGACGATCTGCTCACGGTCCAGCCACAGGGCGCGTTCGATGCCCCGATCCAACGGGCGATCGGCATGGTGATGGGTCACTTCGCCGGAATAGACCACCCGCAGGAAGCTCTTTTGCTTCTCGGCCTGTTCCCACAGATAAACACCGATCAACGCCTCGGGCCGAAAGGTCCAGGCGGTTTCTTCCAGGGTTTCGCGGATCACGGCTTCGATGAACTGCTCGCCGCGTTCCACGTGGCCGGCCGGCTGGTTGAACACCATGCGATTGCCGACCCGCTCCTCCACGAGCAGGAATTGGCCGTCGCGTTCGACGACGGCGGCTACAGTGAGATCGGGGCGCACGGTCATGCCGGGAGTATAGCTACCCTGTAAGAACTATTTGTGATGCTTATCAAGCTATTGGACGGCAAAGGTCATGTATTCGCATTAGACCTTTTTGGCCAATTGCTCTGCATAGCCAACGTAGCGGGCCGGCGATAGTTCCAGCAGCGCCTGCTTGGCAGACTCCGGCAGGGCGAGGCCGGACACAAACTGTCGCAACGAGGCAGCATCGACCCGCTGGCCGCGCGTCAGCGACTTCAATTGCTCATAGGCGTTCTCGACGCCATAGCGTCGCATCACGGTCTGGATGGGCTCGGCAAGCAGCTCCCAATTCGCATCCAGATCTTCGGCGAGCCGATTGGCATCCACATCGACTCGTTCCAGGCCGCGCTCGATGGAGCGCCAGGCAATCAACGCATGGCTGACCGCGACGCCGACATTCCGCAGCACCGTCGAATCGGTGAGATCGCGCTGCCACCGCGACACCGGCAGCTTGTCCGAGAGATAACGAAGCATCGAGATCGACAACGTGAGATTGCCTTCGCCGTTCTCGAAGTCGATTGGATTCACCTTGTGCGGCATGGTCGAGGAGCCGGTTTCGCCCGCCACCACGCGCTGACGGAAATAGCCGAGAGAGATGTAACCCCACATGTCACGGCACAGCGAGACCAGCACCGTGTTCAAGCGCGCCAGCGCATCGAAATATTCCGCCATCCAGTCGTGCGGCTCGATCTGGGTCGTGTACGGATTCCAGGTGAGGCCGAGCGATTCGACGAAGCGCTGACCGAGCCGCGGCCAATCGACGTTCGGATACGCGACGATATGCGCATTGAAGTTGCCGACCGCACCGTTGATCTTGCCGCTGATGGTGACGGCCGCGAAACGCGTGCGAGCCTCGCGCAAGCGGTAAGTGAAGTTCGCCACTTCCTTGCCGAGCGTCGTCGGGGTCGCGGGCTGGCCATGGGTCCGCGACATCATCGGTGTGGCCGCATGTAAATGCGCCAGGGAGCGCAGCCGGGTAATGAGCGTGTCGAGCCTCGGCAGCAGCACCAGATCGCGCGCTTCCCGCAGCATCAACGCGTAGCTGAGATTGTTGATATCTTCGGAGGTACAGGCGAAGTGGACGAACTCCCGACGGGTGCGCCACGCCGGCACGTCATCGAGACGACTCTTGACGAAGTACTCGACCGCCTTCACGTCATGGTTGGTCTCGCGCTCGAGCTTCTTGACCTCGGACGCCTCGGCATCGGTCAGCTCGGCGGCCAGCGCATCGAGCACGGTGAGCGCCGCGGCCGGCAGACCGCGCAGCTCGTCGATGCCCGGCTCAGCGGCCAGGGCTTTGAGCCAGAGCGCCTCGACGCGGACCCGCTGACGGATCAGCCCGCGCTCGCTGAAAATCGGCCGCAGCTCGGCGGCCTTGTCAGCATAGCGGCCGTCGATGGGTGAAATCGCATTCAAGGGACTGTTGTTCATCGTAGAATCATACCGCAGATCGGCTCGCTACCTTCAGGCGAGCTCGAGCGCGGTGAGAGGGAATGAGTGTGGCGAATGACGACTTTCGCATCGAGCGGGACAGCCTGGGCGAGTTGAAAGTCCCCAGCGATGCGTTGTGGGGCGCGCAGACGCAGCGTGCCGTGGATAACTTCCCGATCAGTAATCTGCGCATGCCGCGCGACTTCATTCGCGCGCTCGGCTTGATCAAGTGGGCCGCGGCCACCGCCAATCTGGAGCTGGGCGGTCTCGAGGCCAAGCACGCCGCGGCGATTCAGAAGGCCTCGATCGAGGTGGTCGACGGCAAGCACGACCGGCAATTCCCGGTGGACGTGTTCCAGACCGGCTCGGGCACCAGCAGCAACATGAATGCCAACGAGGTCATCGCCCACCTGGCCTCGAAGTTCGCCGGCATCGCCGTGCATCCGAACGATCACGTCAACATGAGCCAGAGCTCGAACGATGTGATTCCCACCGCCATTCACGTCAGTGCGTTGCTCGCGGTCGAGCAGCACTTGTTGCCGGCGCTCGCGTATCTGAGTGCAGTCATCAGTCGACGCATCGGTGAGATCGGCGAGATCGTGAAGACCGGCCGCACGCATTTGATGGATGCGATGCCGGTGACGTTCGGTCAGGAGCTGAGTGGCTGGCGCACGCAGATCGAACATGGCAGCGCCCGAGTGATGGAATCTCGTGCACGACTGCAGATGATCGCACTCGGCGGCACGGCCGTTGGCACCGGCGTCAACGCGCATCCTCGCTTCGCGCTGCGAGCCTCACGTTATCTCTCGGTGAAGAGCGGGCTCGAGCTCAAGCCCGCCACGAATTACTTCGAGGCGATGTCATCGCAGGACGCGGCGGTTGAACTCTCGGGACAGCTGCGCACGCTCGCGGTGTCGATGATGAAGATCGCGAACGACTTGCGTTGGATGAACAGCGGTCCGCTCGCAGGCTTGGGTGAGATCTCGTTGCCGACGCTCCAGCCCGGCAGCAGCATCATGCCGGGGAAAGTGAATCCAGTGATTCCCGAAGCCGTGACGATGGTGGCCGCCCAAGTAATGGGCAACGATGCGACCATCGCCATCGCCGGGCAGTCCGGCAATTTCCAGCTCAATGTGATGTTGCCGGTGATCGCCTATAACCTGTTACAGAGTATCGATCTGCTCGCGAACGCCGCGCGCTCGCTGGCCGATTCGGCGGTGGCGGGCTTCACCGTCAACGAACAACGCATCGGCGAAGCATTGAATCGCAACCCGATCCTGGTGACCGCGCTCAATCCGGTGATCGGTTACGAAGCGGGCGCGAAGATTGCGAAGGAAGCCTATGCCACCGGTCGCCCCATCAAGGACGTCGCCGCCGAACATACGCAGCTCTCCGATGAAGAGCTCTCGAAATATCTGGATCCGCGCGAGCTGACCAAGGCCGGCGGCAAAGCCCAAGGCGGCGGGGGCTAAATTGAACGATCGAATTGCCCTGCGGCGGCTCATTGAAGAGCGGCTGAAGGACTCCCGTGCGGTGCCCGACCCGACCACCGCCGTGCCCGCGGGATTTTCCGCCAAAGATATCGAAGCGATTCGAGCGTATTTTCCAGCCTCGCCGATGCCGGCGGCTGTGCTCGTGCCCATCGTCGATCATGAAACCGGGCTCACCGTGCTGCTCACCCAGCGCGCCTCCACGTTGAAGAATCACGCCGGGCAGATCAGCTTTCCCGGCGGTCGCATCGAGCCGACCGATCTGAATCCGTTGGAGGCGGCCTTGCGTGAGACCGAAGAGGAGATCGGGGTCGGCCGCGAATACATCACGTTCGCGGGCTATCTCGAGCCGCAGCTGGTGCTCTCGGGCTATTGGGTGACGCCGGTCGTCGCGTTCGTGCGGCCGGGCTTCGAGCTGCGCCTGGATCGTCGCGAAGTGGAGTTCGCCCTCGAAGTGCCGCTGCGTCACATTCTGGATCCGATGAATCATCGCTCACGCATCCGCGAGCTGGGGGCGGTGACCGTGCAGGTGTTCGATATTCCCTATCAGGAACACAATATCTGGGGCGCCACGGCCGGCATGTTGATGTCGCTGTATCGACTGCTACAACCTGAGTAATCCAACATGTCCGGCATTCAACGCCTGCTCGATATCATGAGTCGGTTGCGCGATCCGAGCGGCGGCTGTCCGTGGGATTTGCAACAGAACTTCAAGACCATCGCGCCATACACGGTCGAGGAAGCCTACGAAGTCGCCGATGCCATCGAGCGCGACGATCTGCCGTCGTTGCGCGATGAGCTGGGCGATCTGTTGTTTCAAGTCGTGTTTCATTCGCAGATGGCGAAGGAGCAGGGCGCGTTCGACTTCGACGCGGTGGCCAACGCCATTTGCGACAAGATGGAACGTCGTCATCCGCATGTGTTTGGCGATGCCTCCATCGCCGATGCCGAGGCGCAGACCGTTGCCTGGGAAGAGCAGAAGCGTCGCGAGCGGGCACAGAAACGCAGCGGTGAGGAACCGACAAGTGTGCTCGATGACGTGCCGGTCGCGTTGCCCGCGCTGACGCGTGCGAACAAGCTCGGCAAGCGCGCCGCCCAGGTGGGATTTGAATGGTCCGACGTGCACGGCGCCATCGAGAAGCTCGATGAGGAGATCGCCGAGTTCAAAGCGGAGGTGCGCTCGCATGCGTGCCTGCAGGCCGATACGGCGGCCGAAGGCCACGAGCGTCAGCACGAACGGCTCGCGGCCGAGATCGGCGACGTGCTCTTCTGCGTGGTGAACGTGTGCCGGTATCTGAAGATCGACCCGGAGCAGGCGCTCAAGCGCACCAACGCCAGCTTCGAGCGGCGTTTCCGTTATGTCGAACGCGGTCTCGCCAGGCAGGGCAAGACACCCCAGCAGGCCACCCTGGCCGAGATGGACAAGCTGTGGGATGAAGGCAAGGCCCACGAACGACGCCGCTCCTGAGCACTGTTGCACACTTGATACAGTCGGTAACAAGTTGTCTGACGAGGTTCAGGGTTCATTCATGGCTTCAGTCCTAATTTGACTCCCACGCTCGGTGCTTTCCACATACCGGGTTCCTGGAGAGATCAAGATGACTGTCGGTCGCGTTTCGATGGCTGTTGCGGGTGTCCTGGTGGCTGGTATGGCCCTGGCCGGACCGCCGCGCTACGAGCGCAGCTACTCCAACGAGTACGACTACGCCCCGGTCACCCACGTCGAGCCCATCGTACGGCAGGTCCGCGTCGAGACCCCGAATCGTGAGTGCTACGACGAAGTCCAGCAGGTCGAGTCCCGCCCGCACATCTCCGACCCGGAGGTCGGCGTCCGGACCCTGGTCGGCGGTCTGATTGGCGGTGTCATCGGTCACCAGTTCGGCAGCGGCCGGGGCCGGGATGCGGCCACCGTCGCCGGTGCCACGGTCGGTGCCGCGGTCGGCTACGACGCCGCCGCCCGCCGTTCAGCTTCAGTGCGTGAAGAAATAGTTCAGCGTTGCGAAGTCCGATATGAGAAACGATACGAAGAGCGTATTGACGGGTACCGGGTGACCTACGAGTACAACGGTCGTGAATACACGACCCGACTGCCGTACGACCCCGGTGAGCGCATTCGCGTCAGGGTGGCTGTCGCCGTGGCGGAATGAGGTGGAAGCCGGTCAAACGATTTCCATCTTCAACGGGAGTTTTCTCAAAGGTTGTGCGGCGGGGCGTGAACATACGTCCCGCCGTGCGTACACTTAGCCCCCATGCGCACTTTCTGGCACCTGTTGTTGGTTACGCTATCGCTGGTGGCAGCGGTACCGAGCGCCAATGCCCAGGAGCTGATCGATCGCCGCCAGCGTCGCGACTTTCGCACCGAGCCTTCGGGCATCTCGCTCGATCAAGCGGTGGAGATGGCGCAACGGCGGTTTCGAGCCAAGGCGGTCCGAGCCGAGACCGTTCGCAATGGCGACAAGGTGGAGCATCGCATCCGCCTGCTCAGCGCCGATGGCAAGGTACGGAACGTGAGCGTGGACGCAGACTCGGGAGCAATGAACTGATCCATGCGCGTCCTAATTGTTGAAGACGAACAGACCCTGCGTGAATCCATCGTCGAACAACTGCAGCAGCACGGCTTCACGGTCGATGCGGCTGCCGATGGCGAAGAAGGACTCTACTGCGGGCGGGAATATGCCCTGGACCTGGCGGTGGTCGACCTCGGTCTGCCGAAGCTGCCGGGCCTCGAGCTGATCAAGACGCTGCGCGGCGAAGGCAAGAGCTTTCCCATCCTGATCCTGACGGCGCGCGATCGCTGGCAGGACAAGGTGGAAGGGCTGCAGGCCGGCGCCGACGACTACGTCGCCAAGCCGTTCCATTTCGAGGAGCTGCTGGCGCGCGTGCAGGCGCTACTGCGTCGCTCGGGCGGCTGGGCTCAGCCGGTGCTGCGTTGTGGTCCGGTGTCGCTGGATCCGCGGACTCAGGAAGTCACGGTCAACGGCCGCAAGGTCGATCTGACCAGCTTCGAGTACCGCATCCTCGATCACCTGATCCACCGGGCGGGCGAGGTGATCTCCAAGAGCGAGCTGACCGAACGGTTGTATGCTCAGGACTTCGACCGGGACAGCAACACCATCGAGGTGTTCATCGGTCGGCTGCGCCGCAAGCTCGATCCGGACGAGACCATCAAGCCGATCGAGACGCTGCGCGGCCGGGGTTACCGCTTCGCCCTTCAGCGTGACACAGCCGCCGCCTGAGAACTGACCACCGGGGACGATGCAGCCGCGTTCGTTAAGCACACGACTGCTCGTCTCGGTCAGCATCCTGCTGATCCTGTTCTTTGGCGTCACCATTCTGGCCCTGGACTTCGTGTTCCAGGACCTGAGCCGTCGCGCCATCGAGGATCGGCTGGAGGTTCAAGTCGTGGCGTTGCTGTCGGCGTCCGAGGAGGACTCGAGCGGCGGCCTGCGTCCCGATCAGCTCGCCGAGCCCCGGTTCGACAACCCGGGCTCGGGGCTGTACGGCGAGATCCTGCGCAGCGACGGCCGGCCCAGCTGGCGCTCCAAATCGCTCACCGGCACTGGCATCGAATTTCCTCACGTCCAGGTCGGCGAGCGTCGTTTCGGCGAGCTGCAGCGGGCCGATGGCACCACCGTGCTGTCTTTCAGCATGGGCATCGAGTGGCAGTTTCGGAATCGGGTCACGCGCTCGTTCGTTTACAGCGTCGCGGAAAGTCTCGAGCCTTATTACGCGAATTTGAGCCGACTGCGCGGCCGAATGTTCGGTTGGTTCGGTGCGTTGATGGTCCTGCTGCTCGGTGCCTTGGCGCTGCTGTTACGACGCTTGCTGTCGCCGCTGCGACGAGTCGAACGTGAGATCGAATCGATCGAGGCCGGCGTGCTCACCGAGCTCGGCAGTGGTTATCCCCGCGAGCTGCTCGGTATCACGACGAATTTGAATGCGCTCCTTCGCAGCGAGCGTGAGCGTCTGGCGCGTTATCGAAATACGCTCGGCAATCTCGCGCACAGTTTCAAGACGCCGCTCGCGGTCATGCGCAATCTGCTCAGCACCCAAAGCGGTCGTGAGCTCACGGTCGTTCGGCAGCTCGACGATCAGGTCGGGCGCATGGATGACATCGTCAAATATCAGCTGCGTCGCGCGGCCGCCGCGGGTGGCAGCGGCCTGGGTTCTGCGCCGGTCGACGTTCGTGATGCGCTGGAAGCCCTGCGAGGCGCACTGCTGAAGGTTTACGCGGATCGCGGTATCACTTGTGAGCTGAGCGTCGCCGAAGGCGCGACCTTCACTGGCGACCGCGAAGACCTGACAGAGATCGCGGGCAATCTGCTCGATAACGCCTTCAAGTGGACCCGGACCACCGTGCGTATCACCGCCGATCGAGTCGTGAGTCCCGCGGCCCGGCGCGATGGCTTGCGCATCGTGATCGAGGACGACGGCCCGGGCATTCCCGTCGACTCTCGCGCCCGGGTTCTGGAGCGGGGCGCTCGATTGGACGAGCGCGTGGCCGGGCAGGGCATTGGCTTGTCGGTGGTTCGAGAGCTGGTCAATCTCAACGGCGGCATCATCGATATCGACCAGTCCGCCCTGGGCGGCGCTCGGATCGAGGTGAAAATAGCCCCCGTTTAGTAGTCATCTGTCTCGCTCCCGGCAAAGCCGGGAGCATTTCGTGAACGCTGGCTCTTGAAACCTCCTGGCGCAATCGCATACAAGTCGGCTGCGCGATGAGTACCCCGAATTCCTCTTACACCGCGGCGCTGCTGGCGCTGCGCGACCAGCTCCCCAATACGCGATTCGCCGACCGGCCGCGTCTGTCGCGGGAGCTGGATCGCCTGTTCGCGCGCCGTCATCCGCCTGCGGAGCCCGACGGCGCCATCGATCGGCTGCGCCAGTCGATCGAGGCTTCCGTTGCTACCGTCGAGCGTGTCAAAGCACTGCCCTTGCGCCTCGAATACGACGCGGGGCTGCCGATCACCGCGCATCGCGAAGAGATTGCAAAAGCATTACAAACAAGCCAGCTCGTCGTGGTCTGTGGCGCGACCGGCTCCGGTAAAACGACTCAGCTGCCGAAGATCTGTATGGAAGCCGGGCGCGGCACGTTCGGTCTGATCGGTCACACGCAGCCTCGGCGTATCGCGGCCCGCGCCATCGCGAGCCGACTCGCCGAAGAACTGCAGACCACCGTCGGCGGCGCGGTGGGTTATCAGGTGCGATTCAACGATCGCACCGGCCCGGACTGCCGGATCAAGCTCATGACCGACGGTATTCTCCTGCGTGAGCTCGAGAACGACCGGCTGCTCCGTCGCTATGACACATTGATCATCGACGAAGCGCACGAGCGCAGCCTCAACATCGATTTCCTGCTCGGTGTGTTGAAGCGGCTGCTGCCGCAGCGGCCCGACCTGCGCGTCGTGATCACCTCGGCCACCATCGACCCGCAACGCTTCGCCGAGTTCTTCGGTGGCGCGCCGATCATCGAAGTCTCAGGACGCAGCTATCCAGTGGAAGTGCGCTATCGGCCGCTGACCGGCACCGATGAGGACGACTACGAGTTGTCGCTCGATGAAGGCATCGTTGCCGCGGTCCAAGAATTGGATCGCGTAGATCGCGGCGATGTGCTCGTGTTCTTACCAGGCGAGAAACAAATCCGCGACGCCGCCGATGCGCTGTCGAAAGCCCGTCTACACGGCACCGAAGTGCTGCCGCTGTTCGCGCGGTTGTCGACACGCGATCAGGAAAAGATCTTCGAGAAGCATGGCCAGCGTCGCGTCGTGCTCGCGACCAACGTGGCCGAAACCTCACTCACCGTGCCAGGCATTCGGCACGTCATCGACTCGGGTCTCGCTCGTATCAGTCGTTACAGCGTGCGCGGCAAAGTCCAGCGACTGCCGATCGAGCCGATCTCACAAGCCAGCGCCGATCAACGCAAAGGTCGGTCGGGTCGTGAAGCGCCCGGCATTTGTATTCGGTTGTACGCGGAAGATGATTTCAATCTGCGTGCGCCATTCACGCCGCCCGAAGTTCTGCGCACGAACCTCGCGAGCGTCATTCTGCAGATGGCCGCGCTGGAACTGGGCGAGCCGGAGGCCTTCCCGTTCGTCGATCCGCCCGATACGCGGCTGATCAACGATGGGTATCGACTGCTGCAAGAGTTGAAGGCGGTCGATGACGATCGGCGGGTCACGAGCTTGGGTCGTCAGCTATCGTCGTTGCCGGTCGATCCGAGGCTCGGTCGCATGCTGCTTGCGGCGAGTCATCACAGTTGTTTGTCTGAAATGCTCGTGATCGCATCGTTCCTGTCCGCGCAGGATCCGCGCGAACGACCGTCCGATGCGCAGGCACAGGCCGATCAGAAGCACGCCACGTTCGCGGATTCCCGATCGGATTTCGTGGGCGTGCTGAACTTGTGGAACACCTATCAGACCCAGGTCGCCGAGTTGTCTGGCAGCCAGCTGCGCAAATGGTGTCGCGAGAACTTCATCGCGTTCATGCGTGCGCGTGAGTGGGCCGAACTTCATCGACAGCTCAGCGAGACGGTGAAGGAGCTGGAGCTCAAACCGAACAGCGCGCCGGCCGACTACGCGAATCTGCATCAGGCCATCCTCACGGGATTCCTGGGCAACATCGGCGCGCTCGATGAGAAGCGAGAATACGACGGTGCACGTGGCACGCGCTTCGTGATCGCACCAGGTACGCCGCTTGCGGGCAAGCCGCCGAAGTGGGTGGTCGCTGCGAACTTGATGGAAACAACGCGGCTCTATGCACGCACCGTCGCTGCGATCGAGCCGCAATGGATCGAATCCGCCGGCGCGCATCTGATCAAGCGCAGTTATAGCGAGCCGCACTGGGTGGAAGATCGCGGCTTCGTCGCGGCGTTCGAGTCGGTCGCGTTGTATGGACTGACGCTCTCATCCCGTCGACGGATCAATCTCGGCAATGTCTCTCCACGCGAGGCACAAGAGATTTTCGTGCGCGAGGCGTTGGTCGAAGGTCATTCGCGCGTCAAGGCCGACTTCCTGAAACACAATCGTCGCTTGCGTCAGCAGGTCGAGGTGATGGAGGCGAAGGTCCGCCGTCGCGACATTCTGGCCGATGAGCAGGCGATCTGTGACTTTTATCTGGCTCGACTGCCGGAGACGGTGAATTCGGTCTCGGCGCTCGAGAAGTGGCTGCGAACGCCCGGTCATGCCCAGCAGTTGCACATGACGCTCGCGGATATCGCGCGTCGTGATGCGTCTGAAATTACACCGCAGGAGTTTCCGCCGGTCATGGCGGTCACGGGCAACGAGCTGCCCCTCGAATATCGTTTTGAGCCCGGCTCGGTCAGCGATGGCGTGACGGTGGTGTTGCCGAAGCCGCTGTTGAGCTCCGCGGTCATCGGTGACTTCTCGCGTCCCATTCCGGGCTGGCGTGTCGAGACCCTCACTCAGCTGTTACGCAGTCTGCCGAAGCAGATTCGAAAGTCGTTCGTTCCCGTGCCCGAACACGCGGCGCGGGCGGCGGCGGAAATCGATGAGTCGAAGGAATTCAACACCGCGGTGGCCGAGTGGATCACTCGCGTCGGCGGCACGAATGTCACGGCGGAGGAGGTGGCGGCACTTCCCTTGCCTGACCATTTGCGCGTGAACTTCCGCGTCGCCGATCTCGATGGCAAGACACTCGCCGAAGGTCGCGATCTCGCGGCGTTGAAACGCGCCGTCCGAGAAACCGAAGCGAAGTCGGGCGATTACAAGCCCGCCACGACCGGCGGCGTGCATCGCCGCTGGGACTTCGGCGATCTGGCGATTGAGGAGTCGGTGCAACGGCGCGGGCTGCGCTTCTCCGTGTACCCCACGCTGCGCGATCGCGGTGACGTGGTCGAAGTAGCCGAGGCTGCCACGTTGGTCGATGCCGAAGGGATGCTTCGCTTGGGCGTCCTGCGGCTCGCCATCTTGTCGCTGGCCGAACAGTTTAAATATGCCCGCAAGCGCTGCTCGGAGCGCACCGAGCTCATGCTGCTCGCGCAAGGGTTGAACAACTCGCGCCCCATCGCCGAGGCGCTGGCGGAAAAATGTTTCGTCGAATGTTTCCTGAGCGAGGAGGGCGCATTGCCACGCTCGGCGGCGCAGTTCGATGCGCTTTTAGACAAGCACCGCGCCCGCTTCGGCGAAGTGACTGATCGCGTGATCGAGCACACGGCCTCGGCCCTGCGCGAGCTGCGAAACGCACGCATGAAGCTGGCATCGATTGAAGGCGTGACATTCCAAGCGCTGCGGACCGACGTTCAAGCGCAGCTGCAAATGCTCGTCCCGGGCGACTTCCCCGCGAGCGTGCCAAGCGCGCTGTGGCCGCATCTGCCACGTTACTTCAAGGCGCTGACGCGCCGGCTCGACAAGGCGCCCGGCAATCAGAAGCGCGACGTCGAGCTGATGAAGCAGATCTCTCCTGCGACCCAGGCCTACCAGCGGCTCCGCTCACAAGCGCCCAAGGGCGAAACGCATCCGGAGCTCGATCGTTTGCAATGGATGATCGAAGAGTTTCGCGTGTCGCTGTTCGCCCAGGATCTCAAGGCCGCCTTGCCCGTATCGGACAAGCGCATCGCAGACCAGATCGAACGCGCCCGCGTCGAAGTTCAGCGCGCCGCGTAGTCAGCCATTCGAAACCACTCGCCACTAGTGGATGTGGTTCTGGGGCTATGCGACCCATGGATTGATGGTGGAGACGCCAGCAGCCGCGAACGGAGCCGTATCGCGAGTGGCGACGGCAAAGCCATTGGTTGCGGCAATGGCGGCAATATAGCCATCTGCTGCGGCCACGGTGACGCCCGCAGCGCGGGCTTTCGCCATCAGTCCTGCGTAAGCTGGCGTGCACGCCAAGTCGAAGGGCAACACGCGCCCCGCGAAAAGAGAGAGCACACGCTTTTCGAGGTTTTCCTGAAGGCCGGCGCGACGCTTCCCGGCAGGTAGTTGCGCCACCCCGGCGCGCAGTTCCGCCACCGTGACCGCGGAAAGAAACAATGTTTCGAGTGGTTGTGAGTCGATCCACTCGATAACCCGGGCTTCGGGCGTAGGTCGTAGGGGCTCTGAGACGACGTTTGTATCGAGTAGGATCATTCGAAGCGGACCGGCCGGGCCGGAGTTTTGTCCCGCACCTGTTCGAAGACCGCAAACTCTTCATCGGTCAGTCGAGCCTTGCGGCCCACCTCAGCAAGCAAGGAACCGAGCTTCACGCGTCCTTCAGGCTTCACCGCGGCGCTGAGAATCTCACGGATCTCGGCTTCTGTGCTGCGGCCATGTTGGGCAGCCCGCACGCGAAGCGCGCGATGCACCTCCTCGGGTACATTGCGTACTGTAATGGACGACATGCACAGTCTCCTTTTGATAGGAATGATTGCACTTTATCAGAATGCAATCATTCCTGCAAAGTGCCGCTTGTAGCAGTCAGCGTGGCGCGGGTTACAGTAAGGCCTGGGCTTGCATGGAGGGTTTATGAAGTCCCATCTCTGGACCGCATTGCTGATCCTCGCCTCGGTGGGCAGCGGCCTCAATGCGGGCCTGTTCTTCATCTTCTCCAACACCATCATGCGCGCCTTCGACCGACTGCCCGCAGCGGGCGCCGTCGCGGCGATGAACAGCATCAATCGAATCATCCAGAATCCGCTGTTCTTCCTGGTGTTCTTCGGCACAGCGCTGCTGTGCCTGGTGCTGCTCATCGGCCGTCTCAATTCGCCGCTGGTCGTGGCCGGAGCGTTGTTTTATCTGGCAGGCTCGATGGGCGTCACGATGGTATGCAACGTGCCGCTCAACGATAAGTTGGAGAAAGTCTCACCGTCGGCCACTGACCTGGAAACGCAGTGGCACGCCTATCGCAGGCCTTGGACGAGATGGAATCATGTGAGAGTCCTCGCGTGCCTGCTCGCGGCGGCGGCGTTCGTGATCGAGATTTCTCGCTGATCGGCAAGCGCGAAAGCCGGCACCGCGTTCACATTGGGTTATCTCCGAGTCGCCGGGAGATTTCAAACAGCCATGCCTTGGACCGCAGCAGCGAGCGGTTCCAACTCGGCGAGCACATCATCATCGAGCCGGAGGGAGGCGGCGGCGACATTCTCTTCCAAGCGACTCCGCCGTCGAGTGCCGGGAATCGGCACGATCCTGACGCCGAGCTGCCGCGAGCGCGCATAAAGCCATGCCAGAGCGAGCTGTGCCGCAGTCACGCCAAGTCCGGTCGCGAGATCCTCTATCTTCGCGACGAGCCGTAGGTTCGCGTCTCGGTTTTCAGCGGAGAAGCGAGGAAAGTGCCGACGGTAGTCTGCACTGGCCAAGCTCTCGGCCAATGCCTTGCCAGTGAGCATTCCTCGGCCGAGCGGCGCATAGGGCACGAGCGTGACGCCGAGCTTCGAGGCCACGGGCACCACGGCACTTTCGATCTGCCGGGTGAAGAGCGACCACTCCGACTGCAAAGCCGTGATCGGATGAATCGCATGGGCAGCGGTCAATTCTTCGGCACTGACTTCCGACAGACCGAGCCAGCGAACTTTGCCCGCGGTCACCAGCTCAGCCATCGCGCCGATGGATTCGGCCAACGGAACCTCCTGGGTTCGTCGATGCATGTAGTACAGGTCGATGCAATCGATCCCGAGCCGCGTCAGCGAGCGGTCGACAGCGGCTCTGATGAATTCCGGCCGGTTATCGACGCTCCAATCATTCGGATTGTCGACGGTGCGCGCGTAGCCGAACTTGGTTGCAATCACCACACGATCCCTGTGGGCCCGAATAAAGGGCCGCAGGAACGTCTCATTCGCGCCTACTCCGTACATGTCCGCCGTATCGAACATTCTCACGCCCAGTTCGAGGGCTCGCTCCAACGTCGCGCGGGCCTCGGTCTCATCCGTGGGGCCGTAAAATTCGCTCATGCCCATGCAGCCCAGGCCCTGCGTGCCCAAGTCCCTCGAATCGCTCGTCATCGTGCGGCTCCAGATTTTTGACAAGCGCTTCTATAAGTGTGGACCATAGTCCATGGTCAAGCCGCAAAGCATGCTGATATCGGAGTTCGCCAAGGCCACGGGCCTGCCGGTGGACACCATCCGCTTCTATGTGAGGAAGGGGCTGTTGAATCCAGAGCGAAGCGCGAAGGGCGGATCGAGTCCCTATCAGCTCTTCTCGGCGGACGATGTAACGACCGCCCGCATGATTCGACTACAACAATCGCTGGGATATACGTTGGGCGAGATCGCAGCGCTCAACGAGGAATATCGCGCTGGTGAAGGCTCCGCTGCGCGCACCGCAGAGGTCTTGCGTTTGCAAATCGGCAAGCTCGAGGAGAAGCAGGGGCAGCTCGAGGCGGCGCTGCAGTTCTTGCGCGCCAAACTCGAGTGGGTGAATGCAGGAAAGCCGGACGGCGAGGCGCGTCCGGAGTTTCGTTGTTAGCGGAGGGCGGGTGAACGATGTCCAGTGCTAATCGGCGAACTCAGCGCTCTCGCGTCCGATCGATCGCGCTGACCAACGAATAGACACTCGCGAGCAGCGGCAACGACAAGCCCAGCTCCTGTGACTTCCGCAGCGCATAGCCCAATGTTTCATGAATCTCGAGCGGGCGGCCGCTGAGCAGATCCTGTAGAGACGACATGCGATGTTCCGGCGCCTTCGCGTGATAGTCCGCGCCTGCCTTCTGCACGGCCGCGACCGCTTGCGCGTCGGTCCCATTCAAAACAATCTCGAGTTCAAGCAACGCGCGGTCGTCCGTCAGTGCGATCCCGAGGGCTTTCGCAAGCGAGGCGAGCTCGCGGGTCAGGCGCACGATGAGCAATGCCGCGTCCGGATCGGATAAGAAACGCCAGGTGATGGCGCGAGTCGTGAGCGACAGACTGACGAAGCCCACCCAACAGACAAACTTGCTCCACTCCCGCGAGACGATGTCAGGCACCAGCATCGAGCGTACCCCGGCGTCGTCGATGGCTTGCACGATGCCACGGGCCGTCTCGCTCATCGAGCCGTCCAGCTCGCCGACGAACAAATTCACATTGCGGGTAAAGAGCACCTCGCCCGAGGCAAGCAGCTCACCGCTCGTATTCGCGAGTGCGCCCAACGTGCGTTCGCGTCCGTAAGTATCCGAGAGCAGCTCATCTTTCATCACGCCGTTCTGAATCGACAACGCCCGCTCGACGCGCACGTGACGCAATGACGCCATCGTCTGCTCGGACCCGGGCGTTTTCGTGGCGATGATGAGCGTGCCGGCCTCGCGCAGTTGCGAAGGATCGGTGAGCAGGTCGACGGGCGTTGCAATCTCGCTCAGCCCCTTGATACGCAACCCTTGCTCGCGGACCTGCTGGGCACGTTGACCGCGGGCGAGCAGGGCGACCGAGCGCCCGCTACGAACCAGATGGGCCGCCAGGATGGAACCGAGCGCACCGGCGCCGACGATCGCGAACTCAGGACGTGACACGAACCTCTCCCATCGACATGGATCAAAGGCGCGAGGCTATCAAGCCTGCAGGCCGACTGCAGATGAGTTTAGGGTATCTCGGGCGTCGCAGATGGAATCAGCCCATCACCTTGAAATCGATGCCCTGAGCGAGCGGCAATTCGCGACTCCAGTTGATCGTGTTGGTCTGACGTCGCATATACGCCTTCCAGCTGTCGGAGCCGGACTCACGACCGCCGCCGGTATCCTTCTCACCGCCAAACGCGCCACCGATCTCGGCCCCCGAGGTGCCGATGTTCACATTGGCGATACCGCAGTCGCTGCCGAGCGCCGACAAGAATTTCTCAGCATGACGCAGGTTGTCGGTGAAAATCGCCGATGACAGGCCGTGATGTGAGGCGTTATGCATGGCGATGGCGTCGTCGAGCGATTGATACTCGATGAGATACAGGATCGGCGCGAACGTTTCGGTCTGCACGATTTCCCATTCAGCACGCGCGCGAATGATCGTAGGCTCGACGAAGTTGCCGGGCGGCTTGGTCTTGCCACCACACAGCACCGTGCCACCCGCATGCTTCGCCTTCTCGACCGCTTGCAGATAACGCTGCACGGAGGCGTCGTCGATGAGCGGGCCCATCAACGTTTCGGGCTTCAACGGATCGCCGATGCGCACCTGAGAGTAGGCGCGTAGCAGACGCTGCTCCAATTCCTTCGAGCGCGACTCGTGTACGAAGACACGACGCGTGCTCGTGCATCGTTGGCCCGCCGTACCAACGGCACCAAACACAATCGAAGGCACCGCCAGGTCCAGATTGGCGAACTCATCGACGATGATGCCGTTGTTGCCACCCAGCTCGAGCAGGCTCTTGCCGAGACGAGCCGCGACGCGTTCACCGACCTTGCGACCGACGGCGGTCGAGCCCGTGAACGACACCAGATCCACGCGACGATCCTCGACCAGCTTCTCGGCCAGCTCATTGCCGGCGATCAACAGCTGAAAGATCCCCGGAAAGCCGTTGCGCTCGAGCACCCGATTCACGAGCTTCTGCACGGCGACGCCACACAGGGGCGCCTTCGGCGAGGGCTTCCAAATACTCACATCGCCGCAGATCGCCGCGAGGAACGCATTCCACGACCACACCGCGACCGGAAAATTGAAGGCGCTGATGATCCCGACGATGCCGAGCGGATGCCACTGCTCGTACATGCGATGAAGCAGCCGCTCCGAGTGCATGGTCTGGCCGTACAACATGCGCGACTGGCCCACCGCGAAGTCGCCGATGTCGATCATCTCCTGCACTTCGCCATCGCCCTCGGCTTTGATCTTGCCGACTTCGAGCGTGACGAGGCTGCCGAGCGCGCTCTTGTGCTTACGCAGCTCCTCTGAGACCAGACGAATGGCTTCGCCGCGCTTGGGCGCCGGCGTGATCTTCCATTGATCGAACACGCGACGCGATGAAACGAGGATGCGCTCGTAGTCGGCCACGGTCGCGCTACGCACGCGACCGAGCACTTCGCCGGTGGTGGGGTTCACCGAATCGATCACCGGCCCGGTGGTGTCGTTCGACCAGCCGCCATCGCCCGACCAGGCGCCGGCGTTGGTTTCATTCAAGTCGAGGGCTGCAAAGATGTCGCGCATGTCAGTGCCTGCGTTGATGTCCTGTTTGTCCGCTCACGACGATGTGACCGGACACTTCCTTGCCGCCGATGGCGGCGTAGTGTTTGCCAAACCGATTCGTCAGCACGTCCTGCAGACGAAAATCTTCCTGGCGCACGAAGCCGTGATGCTTGCCGCCACCGTTGACCACCAGATCGACGACCGCACAGATGCCCGAGGCGGTGGTCACTTGAATCGCCGACCACAGCCGGCCTGCGATCACCTGCGGATACACCTTGTTGACGTAGTTTTCCTCGCGCAGTTCCCCGTCCTGTTTGCCGGTGACCGCGACGTAAATGACGACCACGTCCTGCAACGTCTGTGGCACGGCATTTTCGAGAATGCGCTTCAATGTGCCGCGATCGTGATTGAGCTTCAGATCGTTCATCAGCAGTCGCATCTGATCGCAGTGCCCCGGATAACGCATGGTCTTGTAGTCCATGCTTTGCACGCGGGTGCCGTACGTCTCAGCGAGCGAGCCCAGGCCGCCCGAGGTGTTGAATGCTTCGTACAGGGTGCCGTCGATTTCGATCTCTTCGAGACCTTCGAGTGGCGCGGCCTCGATGCGACGGCCATCCACGATGGCTTCGCAAGGATTGCCGTACTCGTTGATCAAGCCTTCGGTCGACCAGGTCAAGGAGTACTTCAACACGTTGTTCGGATGCTGGGGCAGGGCGCCGACACGAAGCTTCACGGCGCGCAGCTCATCGAAGTGCCCGATCAATTCATTCGCCGCGATGGAGATGAACCCTGGCGCAAGACCGCACTGAGGCACGAAGGCTTGGGACGCGCCGTCGGCGATCTTGCGAACCGCGCGAGTGACTTCGACGTCTTCGGTGAGATCGAAATAATGCGTGCCTGAGTGTCGAGCGGCTTCGGCGACACCGACGTTGCAGTAGTAGGGCAGACTCGAAATGACCGCGTCGACGGGATGGTTTTTCAGTTGCGCCCGAAGCGCGTCGGCGTTGGACGCATCGACATGGTGTGCGTGCAGATTCTTGAACCGGTGCGCACTCACGACCGCATTGGCGGCCTCGGCACTCACGTCGCCGAGATGCACCTCGTACGACCCGGACTCCGCCAGCAGCCCGGAAATCAACGCGCCGATCTTGCCGGCACCGAGAATCAGAACCTTGGCCATGGACGCTCCTTTGCCTGCTTGGCCGGGCCACCGCGCAGGACCGGCCAAAGGGGGGCATTAAAGGCCTTCCGGCCTGGAGCTGTAAACTTTTGGCGCGTGACGGCCCGAAACCCTGAATTTTCTGCCCTGACTGTATGCAATTTTCGCAGTCTGTCCGTTTGCTTCGCCCCGGGCGGGTGCTAGTCTGCCGCCCGCTATGACGCGTACCCCCGACCTGATTCATTGGCATCCCTCCAGCTGGCAGTCCCGACAGGCTCAGCAACAAGCGACGTACCCCGACCAGGCGGCGCTCGACAGCGTGGTCGCCGAGCTCTCGCGGCTGCCGCCGCTGGTGGTTTCCTGGGAAATTGAAGCGCTGAAAGAGCAGATTGCCTCCGCCCAGCGCGGTGAGCGCTTCCTGCTCCAGGGCGGCGATTGCGCCGAGACCTTCGAGGACTGCGAGTCCGACAAGATCGCCAAGAAGCTGAAGATCCTGCTGCAGATGAGCCTGGTGCTGGTCTATGGCTTGAAGAAGCCGGTGATCCGCGTCGGCCGCATGGCCGGGCAGTATGCAAAGCCCCGCTCGGCGGACACCGAGACCCGCGATGGCGTGACCTTGCCGAGCTACCGGGGTGCGAACGTCAATCGGCCCGGCTTCACGGCCGAGGAGCGCACGCCCGATCCGTCGTTACTGCTGCGTGGCTATGAGCGCTCGGCGCTGACGCTGAACTTCGTCCGCTCGCTGATCGATGGCGGCTTCGCCGACCTGCATCACCCCGAATACTGGGATCTGGATTTCGTGCGCCATTCGCCTTCCAAGGATGCGTATGAAAAGGTCGTGCAATCGATTTCCGAATCGCTCGACTTCTTCGAAGCGGCCTCGGGCCAGCCGATTCACGAAAGCACCACCACGCGTTTCTATACGAGTCACGAAGCGCTGCATCTGCTGCTCGAGCAGTCGCAGACGCGTTTCATCCCGCGCTCGCAGCGCTGGTACAACCTGTCCACGCACATGCCCTGGATCGGTATGCGTACCGCCGCGCTCGATGGCGCGCACGTCGAATTCTTCCGCGGTATCTCCAATCCGTTGGGCATCAAAGTCGGCCCATCGATGAGCGCGGAGTGGGTGCAGGGGCTGCTCGGCACCTTGAACCCGAACAACGAGCCCGGCCGGATCGTGCTGATCCATCGCATGGGCGCGAAGGACATCGACAAGCGTCTGCCGCCGTTGATTCAGGCGGTGCGTGCCACCGGCAGCCCGGTGCTGTGGATCTGCGATCCCATGCACGGCAACACCGAGACGGCCACTTCCGGCCTGAAGACACGGCGCTTCGAAAACATTTTGAGCGAGCTGGAGTCGGCCTTCCGAATCCACCGCGAACTGGGTTCTTGGCTCGGGGGTGTGCATTTTGAGCTCACAGGTGAAGATGTCACCGAATGCACGGGTGGCGCGCGAGGTCTGACCGATGCGGACCTGGCGCGTGCCTATAAATCGCAGGTCGATCCACGGCTGAATCATGAACAGGCGCTGGAGCTGGCCATGCGAATCGCTGGTTTGCACTCGAAAAAAGGCGCGCAGAAGAGCGCCGTGATTAATATCTAATAACTTTCTCGCAGTCGGCGACGGCCACTACAATAGCGGCCGTCGCCCGATCTTTCTTTATTCGCGTCGTTTGTCATGGCCACGAAAAAGCAAGCTCCCAAGCCCGCCGTCAATTTCCGCCGCTATTCCAGTGAGGTCGTCGATGGCCTGAAGCAGGCGCCCAGTCGCGCCATGCTGCGCGCTGTCGGTTACAAGGATGCGGACTTCAAGAAGCCGGCGATCGGCATTGCCTCCACCTGGAGCAATCTCACGCCGTGCAATATGCACATCGACAAGCTGGCCAAGGCCGCCGCGGCCGCGGTCGACTCCTCCGGCGGCAAGAGCACGACGTTTGGCACGATTACCGTGTCGGACGGCATTTCCAACGGCGCGCCCGGCATGCGCTATTCGCTCGTGTCCCGCGAAGTGATCGCGGACTCGATCGAGACGGTCTCCGGTGCGCAAGGCTTCGATGGCGTGGTCGCGATCGGCGGGTGCGATAAGAACATGCCTGGTTGCATGATGGCGCTAGCGCGCCTGGATCGCCCCGCGGTGTTCGTTTACGGCGGCACCATTCGTCCGGGCCCGGGCCATCTCGACATCATCTCCGTGTTCGAAGCGCGCGGTGCCTTCACCAGCGGCAAGATCACCCAGAAGCAGATGGATGAGATCGAGCGCAAGGCCATCCCGGGGCCGGGCAGCTGCGCCGGCATGTACACCGCGAACACGATGGCCTCCGCGATCGAAGCCATGGGCATGAGCTTGCCCGGCAGCTCCGCGCAGGATGCGGTGTCGAAACAAAAGATCGAGGACTGCAAGAACGCCGGCAAGGCGGTCGTGAAGCTGGCGAAGCAGGGCATCGTGCCGTCGATGATCATGACGCGTGAAGCGTTCGAGAACGCGATCACCACCGTCATCGCGCTCGGTGGCTCGACCAACGCCGTGCTCCATTTGCTCGCCATCGCGCACGCCGCGAACGTGAAGCTCGAGCTCGATGACTTCACGCGCATCGGCAAAAAGGTGCCAGTGCTCGCCGATCTGCGCCCGAGCGGCAAATACATGATGTCGGAGCTGGTGCGCATCGGCGGCATTCAGCCGCTGATGAAGATCCTGCTGAAGGAAGGGCTGCTGCACGGGGACTGCTTGACCGTCACCGGCAAGACACTCGCGCAGAATTTGAAGAGCGTGAAGCCGTATCCGAAGAATCAGGACATCGTTTCTGCCTTCAACGATCCGATCAAGCCCGACAGTCATCTCGTCGTGTTGTATGGCAACCTCGCCCCGGAAGGCTCGGTCGCGAAAATCACCGGCAAGGAAGGATTGTCGTTCACGGGCCGTGCGCGCGTGTTCGATGGCGAAGAGGCGTCGGTGCAGGCCATTCTCGATGGCAAGGTCGAGGCGGGCGATGTGGTCGTCATTCGTTACGAAGGCCCGAAGGGTGGCCCGGGCATGCGTGAGATGCTGAGCCCCACCAGCGCCATCGCCGGCGCCGGCCTTGCTGATAAGGTCGCTTTGATCACTGACGGTCGCTTCTCTGGTGGCAGCCGAGGTTTCGTCGTCGGTCACATCGCGCCAGAGGCTGCGGTCGGCGGACCGATTGGCCTGATTCGCGATGGCGATCAAATCACGATCGATGCGGTCGCGCGTGAGATTCAGGTTGCCGTGAGCGATCAGGAAATGTCGAAGCGTCGTGCCTCGTGGAAAGCTCCTGAGCCGTACGCACGTCGCGGCGTCCTCGCAAAGTATGCTCGCGAAGTCAGCAGCGCGTCGTTAGGCGCGATCACTGACGGCGACGCGTGCGAGAGCCACTGATATGTGATGTGCCCCGCCGCGCCAGGCGGCGGGCATAGCAATCGAGCATAGTATTGGATGTGCCTCGCCGCGCCAGGCGGCGGGCATAGCAAGCGAGGATAGTTTTTGATGTGCCTCCGTCGCCGAAGGCGGCGGGCGTAGCAATCGAGAATAGTATTTGGATGTGTCTCCACCGTCCCATGCGGCGGGCATAGCAATCGAGATTAGTTTTGACGTGCCTCCGCCGCCGAAGGCGGCGAGAGGAGTTCGAGCAAGTGGGCGCAATGCCGCCGCAGGCGGCGATATATATATTCAATTGGGCCCAGCCGCCGAAGGCGGCGAGGGCAGATCAGACTACGTTGAGATTGAGCGATGGCGCGAAAGATTGAAATTGTTGACGTGGGCCCGCGCGATGGATTGCAGAGCGAGCCTGAGATTCTGTCGACGGCGACCAAGCTGGAATTGATCGGACGCCTCGTAGCCTCCGGTCTGAAGCGCATCGAAGTCGCGAGCTTCGTCAATCCCAAGCGCGTGCCGCAGATGGCAGACGCCGAAGCCGTGCTCGCAGGATTGCCGAAAGTGCCGGGCGTGCAATACGTCGGTCTGGTGCTCAATCGCAAAGGCTTCGACCGCGCGATCGCCGCAGGTTGTACCGAAATGGGCCTAGTCATGGCCGCGACCAACAGCTTTGCCGAACGCAACCAAGGCGCCACCACCGAAGAACTCATTGGCACAATCGAGGAGATCGCGCCGCTCGCGCGTGAAGCCGGCGTGCGCATGCAGGTGACATTGTCGACAGCGTTCGGCTGTCCCTTCGAAGGTGAAGTCCCTGCAGCTCGCGTCGTCGAAATTTGCGAACGTCTCGCGAAGTCCAATCCACTCGAGATCGCACTCGCCGACACCATCGGTGTTGCGGTTCCGAGTCAAGTTTCTGCGCTCGTGGAACAAGTAAAAACAGTGGTCGGCGATGTCGCCATTCGCTGTCACTTTCACAACACACGGAATACAGCAGTCGCGAATGCATACGCCGCTGTGCTCGCCGGTGTGAACACGCTCGATGCGAGTGTGGGCGGCGTCGGCGGTTGTCCGTTCGCGCCGAACGCGACGGGCAACGTCGGCACAGAAGATTTGGTGTACATGTTGAACCGCTCGGGATACGACACCGGCATCGATCTCACCAAACTGATCGAGACCGCGAAGTGGCTCGGCGAACAGCGTGGCAAACCGGTGCCGAGCATGGTCTCCAAGGCCGGCGGTTTCCCGTCTGGAACCGTAAGAGCATCAGCCTGATACGAGGCTTTCCTGCCTCCCCCACAAACCTGCCGTAGCAAGCTCACTTCGGCAGGGTTCGCGCCCCTAACTTAAGTTAGTGAATTGGGGGCGTATATTGCTGTTTGGCATTTCGGGGCGCGTATACACTCGCGTCATACGAGGCCCGTTCGTATCCAATCAATATGCACTGGCAATTGCGGGCCTCCATCACCGAATGTCTGAAGGAGCACCATGGCCAAGGCAGTGGACAAGGCGTATCACACTGTACGTGAACGCATCGTGCGCGGCGTGTATCCAGCATCCTCCCGAATCACCGAACAGGAAGTGGCGGCAGTTGCCGGCGTGAGCCGCACGCCCGTGCGCGAGGCGTTGCGAAAACTCCACGCCGAAGGGCTGTTGGAATTCGTCCCGCATCAAGGCGCGATCGTGACGGAATGGACCCACGAAGATCGCGACGACGTGTATGAATTGCGTGCCATGCTCGAAGCGTATGGTGCCGCCCGCGCGGCCCGTCGCATCACGGCGGAAGGGATCGCCGAACTGCGTCAGCTCGCCGAAGATCAATATCACGAGACACTGGCGAAGCCCGAGGGTTATCTCGAGCGCGTCGGTCATCTCAACAGCCATTTCCATCGTCGCATTCACGAGTTCGCGGGCAGTCCGCGACTGGTGTCGGCGCTGCACTCGTTGATCGAAGCGCCGCTGATGCTGAAAACATTCACGACCTATCAGGACGAAGACCTGATCCGCAGTGCCTCGCATCATCTGGAAATCGTCCGCGCGCTGGAGGCCCGCGACGGTGACTGGAGCTCGGCGCTGATGCGCTCACACATTCTCGGGGCGCGTGGAACTCTAGTTGTCTGACTCGGGTTCGGCACTACAATGCCGGATTCCAGTTCACGTCAGCAACGAAGGGGATGGTCATGATCAAAGTCGGCGACAAAATGCCCGCGGGCACATTCACGCAGATCACCAAGGACGGACCGCAGAAGATCAGCGCTGAAGACTTCTTCAAGGGCCGCAAGGTCGTACTGTTCTCGGTACCGGGTGCGTTCACGCCTACCTGTGACGCCAAGCATCTGCCGGGCTTCGTCGAGAAGGCCGGCGACATCAAGGCCAAGGGCGTCGACGTCATCGCGTGCATCGCGGTGAACGATGCGTTCGTGATGAAAGCCTGGGGGAAGGCCCAGAACACCGACGGCAAGGTCGAGATGCTGGCCGACGGCAACGCCGACTACACCAAGGCGTTGGGCCTCGATATGGACGCGACCGGCTTCGGCATGGGCGTTCGCGGTCAGCGTTTCTCGCTGGTCGTGGATAACGGCGTGGTGAAGCAGGTGAACGTCGAGCAGAAGGGCGAGTTCAAGGTGTCGAGCGCGGATCACGTGCTCACGCAGCTTTGACAGGATGGCCCTCGCCCTGCCGGGCGCGGGCCAAAGAGATTTATCTTATTTTGGCCGCGCTACGCGCGGCCATTTTCTTTTCCAGACGCGCGCGTGGCTCACAAAAGACAAGGCCGCCGCGTTATGAGAAAACGCGACGGCCTCGTCTTGCAAGGAAGGCGAAAGGCGCTTAGCCCAGCGCTTTTTCCAATTCCGGCACGACAGTGAACAAATCGCCCACCAGGCCGATGTCCGCCACTTCGAAAATCGGCGCTTCGGAATCCTTGTTGATCGCGACGATGGTGCGCGCGTCCTTGATACCGGTCAGGTGCTGAATTGCGCCGGAGATACCGATCGCGACATACAGCTCCGGCGCGATGATCTTGCCGGTCTGGCCGACCTGCAGTTCATTGGCCGCGTAGCCCGCGTCCACCGCCGCACGAGAGGCACCGACGCCCGCGTTGAGCTTGTCGGCGAGGCCGAAGATGATCTTGAAGTTATCCGCGCTGCCGAGCGCCCGACCGCCCGACACGACGCGCGGCGCCGTCTGCAGATCCGGACGACCGGTCGCAGCCGCCGAGCGAGACACGAAGCGGGTGTGAGAGGGCAGTGATGCAGAAACATTCGCCGCTTCGACAGCCGCGCTGCCGCCTTGCGGGGCTGCCTGGAACGACGCGGTACGCACAGTGGCGACGAGCTTCTTATCCTGCGGCGCTTCGACGCTGATGATCGCGTTGCCGGCGTACACCGGACGACGGAACTTGTAGGCGCCTTCAACCGCAGCGATGTCGCTCAACTGACCGACGCCGAGCAGCGCAGCCACTCGCGGCATCAAGTCCTTGCCGAACGTGGTCGAGGGACCGAACACGTGCGTGTAGTTGGCAGCGACAGCGGCGACCTGCGGGGCGAGCACGGCAGCGAGCGGCTCGGCGTTCGCAGCATTGTTGACCGTCAACACGGTCTTCACGCCCTGGATTTTCGCAGCTTCGGCGGCAACGGCAGCGCCATCGGCAGCAAACACCGCGATGTCGATCTGCGCGCCATCGATCTTGCTGGCGCAGGCCACGCACTTGGCGGTGGAGGGATTGAGCTTGCCGCCGGCATGTTCGGCGACGATGAGAATCTTGGCCATTAGACGAGCCCTTTCTGCTTCAGGGCCGCGACGAGCTCGGCCACATCTTTCACCATGACGCCCTTGGAACGGGCCGCAGGCGGCTCGTACTTGGTGGTCTTGAACTGCGGTGCCGTGTCGACGCCGAGCGAGGCGATCGCCACCGTGTCGAGCGGCTTCTTCTTCGCTTTCATGATGTCCGGCAGCTTCACGTAGCGCGGCTCATTCAAGCGCAGGTCGGTGGTCAACACCGCCGGCAGATCGACTTCGATGGTCTCGAGGCCGGCGTCCACTTCGCGGGTGACCTTGGCCTTGGCGCCTTCCAGCTCGACCTTCGAGGCGAAGGTGGCCTGCGGACGATCCCACAGCGCGGCCAGCATCTGGCCGGTCTGGTTGTTGTCGTCGTCGATGCCCTGCTTACCGAGCAACACGATCTGCGGGCTTTCTTTCTCGATGAGCTTCAGGAACACCTTGGCGGCGGCGAGGGGTTCGATGGCCGTATCGGTCTGCACGAGAATGGCGCGATCGGCACCCATGGCAAGCCCGGTGCGCAGCTGCTGCTGAGTATCGGCGGGACCGATGCTGACGACGACCACTTCGGTCGCGCCACCTTTCTCTTTGATTCGAAGCGCTTCTTCCAGCGCGATCTCATCGAAAGGATTGATGCTCATTTTGACGCCGTCGGTCACGACACCCGTGCCGTCGGGTTTGACGCGGACGCGGACGTTGTAGTCCACCACGCGCTTCAGGCCCACCAGAATCTTGCTCAACTTCGGCTCCGATAAATACAGCAAAAAGTAAGGGCTGCAGGCCGCCGCAGCGGCCGGGCACGCTACTGTAACGTAGCGTCTGAGTCAATCGACAACGTGTCGCGTACTGCCATGTTCCGCAGGGGAAAAGCGCCCAAATTGTCCGCGCATTTCGAGAAGTGGAATGCGGTGACCGGTGGCAGCAGTCGCCAACCGGCTAAACTCACGGCCTTCAACGAGAACGACAGCCGCCTGCCATGCCAGATGCCCTTGCTCCCCGTCTGAAATACGGTGTGATCGCGCCCGCCACGAACACCATCGTACAACCGGAGTTCGACGCCATGCGACCGCGCGGCGTGACCAACCAGATGGCCCGCGTTGTCATTCCCGACTCGCCGGTCGGGACCGAAAGCGAGTTCGCGGCCATGATGGGGCAGGTCCGCGCCAACATCGAAGGCGCCCTGGACGCAGTCATGGCTTGTTCGCCCTCGGCCGTGATCTGCGGCCTGAACGCCGAGACCTTCTGGGAAGGCGTGATGGACGCCAACGCCGTCCAGGCCCATCTCGAAGCGCGGGCCGGGGTGAAGGTGATCCTGGGGGTGCAGGCCTGTCAGGCCGCGATTCAACGGTACGGCGGCATTCGACGAATCAGCGTGATCACGCCGTACATGCCTTCGGGCGACGCCCAGGTGCGCCGTTCATTCACCGACAGCGGCTTCGAGGTCGTGAACCTGCTCGGCCTGAAGAGCAACAGCCCGCTGCTGATGGCCCACGAGTCGCCCGAGCGCCTGCGCCGGGCCGTTCGCGAGGTCGATGACAGCAGCGTCGAGCTGATTCTGCAGGTGGGCACGAACCTCGCGTTCGCGGCCATCGCCGCCGAGGCCGAGCGCTGGCTCGGCAAGCCCGTGCTGGCGGTGAACACGTGCACCTACTGGCATGCGCTCAGAAGCACGGGGATCGAGGACAAGATTGAGGGGTTCGGGTCGCTGCTGACCGAGCACTGACCGAGTAAGAGGCCCTCAATCGCCGTACGGCTCGGAACGGAGCTGTTTGAGCCGTACGGCGATTGAGGGCCTCCGGATCGGGGCTGCTGTCCTGCTCCGGCTGTAATCCTCGTTTCGCATGACTCTGTGCGCACTTTGGGCGTATGGATTCTGCTATCTTCACAAGCCTGTTCATCCAGTCAGTGTCGACTCAACGCCATGCGTACCATTCGCCCCAGTGCCGGCCTCGCCAACGTGAAATACGAAATTCGCGGCGACCTGGCACGGCGCGCCCATGAAATGGAGCGGCGGGGCTACGACATCATCCCGCTGAACATCGGCAATCCCGGCGTGTTCGGGTTCCGCACGCCCGAGACCATGCGGCTGGCGATGATCGAGAACCTGAAGGCGAGCGAAGCCTACAGCCACCAGAAGGGCATCTTCCCGGCCCGCGAAGCGGTGGTCATGCAGCAGCAGAGCCGCGGCGTGCGGGGCGTGAGCGCCGATGAAGTGTTCATGGGCAACGGCGTCAGCGAGCTGATCGATCTGGTGCTGCGCGCCTTGTTGTCGACCGACGACGAAGTGCTCGTGCCGATGCCGAACTATCCCTTGTGGACGGCGGCGGTGAATTTGAATCGCGGCCGCGCCGTGCACTATCCGTGTCACGCCGCGAACGGCTTCGAGCCCGATCCGAAAGAGATCGAGGCGCTGATCACCAGTCGCACACGGGCGATTGTCGTGATCAATCCAAACAATCCGACCGGCGCCGTGTACTCACGCGAAACGCTGGAAGCGATCGCGCGCATCGCCGAGCGTCATCATCTGGTCGTGTTCTCCGATGAGATCTATGACCAGATCGTTTATGACGACGCCAAGTTCGTGCCGATGGCGACGCTCGTGCAGAACACGCTGTGCGCCACCATGTCGGGTCTGTCCAAGGTGTATCGTGCGTGCGGCTATCGTGTCGGCTGGGTGTCGTTCTCCGGCGATGTCGAATCGGCCCGCGAATACATGAGCGCGCTCGACAAGCTGTCGTCGCTGCGTTTGTGCAGCAACGTGCCCGGCCAGTGGGCCGTGCAGACGGCGCTCGGCGGCTATCAGAGCATTCAAGAGCTGACGCGCCCGGGCGGTCGGTTGTATGAATCGCGCCAGGCCATTCTCGACGGCGTCGCGAAAAGCAGATATCTGCAGGTGCACGCGCCACGCGGCGCCATCTACGCGTTCATCGGCATCAAGGACGGCGTGCTGCCGGCCTTCGACGATCAGCGCTTTGCCATGGACCTGCTCGAGCACAAACATGTGTTGCTCGCGCCGGGCACCAGCTTCAACACGCCTTACAAGACGCACTTCCGAATCACCAATCTGCCGCGGCCCGAAGTGCTGGCCGACGTGTTCCGCCGCATGGAGGAACTGTTGGACAGCTACGCCGATGGGGCCGAGCCTGTGTCACGCGCGGCGCCGGATCTGAAGGTCGTCCGCACGTCTTCATGAGTTAAGGGGCATTGCGGCTCCATTCTCTTCTCGACCAGAACGTCACGGTCCTCACCGCGAGCCGTAGGCTCGCGCACGCCTTGCGTCTGGGGTACGCCCAGCACGCCCAGAGCCTGGGACAGTCCGTCTGGCGCACGCCACGTATCCTGCCGTGGTCGACGTGGCTTGCTCAGCAATGGCTCGAAGCGCGAGCCAGCGGTACGCATGCCCATCACGCTCGTTTGTTAACCAACGCCCAGGCGCGAATCCTGTGGGACACGTTGGTCAATGACAGTGAGTGGGGCGAGGGTCTGCTCAATCCCTCCAACGCCGCCCGACTCGCCGCACGCAGCTGGCGACGCATGCAGGAATATCTGATTCCGCTCGCAGCGCTGAACAACAGCGACAGTACCGAAGGTCGCGCCTTGCACGCCTGGTGCACTGAGTTCCTGCGCCGTTGCGAGAAGCTGCAAGCCATCGATGAAACCCGTCTGGCGCATTGGGCCCATGACGCGAACTTCGTGCCCGAGGAAACATTGGCGCTTGCAGGCTTCGATAGTCTGCCGCCGTCGATCGGACGTCTCATCGAACGTTGGCGCGGGCTGGGCAAGATCGCCGAGGTCGAAGTAGAGGAGCAACCCTCGCGCTCCGTTGTCGTCGTCACCGCACGCGATGCCGATGATGAATTGGAGCTGGCCGCGCGATGGGCTCGCGCGCAGATCGCCACTGGCAAGAGCACGGTGGGTATCGTCGTTCCTGATTTGCAGTCGCGTCGGGCGGAAGTGCAGCGGGTCTTCGAAGATGCGTTCGCGCCGGGTCAGCGAAACATACAAACCGAGTCGGCGAAGATTCCGGTCGTGATCGCGGCGCCGGCACCGCTCGCGTCGTATCCGATCGTCGATGCGGCGCTGCTGGTCCTTCAGTTCGCCTTGCACGATCGAGCCGCCACACACGCGGGACGTTTATTACGTTCGCCGTTTTTGGCCGGCAGCGAAGCCGAGAAAGATCGTCGCGCGATGGCGGACTTTCGATTACGTGAGGACCAGCGCGATCGGTGGGATTGGTTCGAGCTGGAACGGTGGGCCGCCGCCACCAAGTGCGATCAATTGGCTCAGGCCGCCCGCGCGATCGGCGAGCTGATTCGCGGCAATACGTCATCGACCGGTGCCAGCGCATGGGCCGAACGGTTCCATGCCTGGTTGCGGGCGGTGAACTGGCCTGGCGAGCGCTCCCTCAGCAGCGTCGAACATCAAACCGTTCTAAAGTTTCACGCGGCACTTGCAGAGTTCGGCACGCTGGATGCTGTGACACCACCGCTGTCGGCGTCGGCGGCGTTGTCTCGATTGCAGGAGCTGTTGCGAGATACGCCGTTCGAGCCCGAGACCCAGGCCACGTCGATCACCGTCATCGATCCTGCGACGGTCGCGGGCATGACCTTCGATGCGACGTGGGTGATGGGCCTGGATGCGGCGCGCTTGCCTGAGCCGGTCAATCCCGATCCTTTGTTGCCGGTCGCCTTACAGCGCGCGGCGAAGGTTCCCGAAGCGACGGCGGAAGGCGTCATGCAACTGTCGCGAGCGAGGCTGGCGCGGTGGACCAGCAGCGCATCGCACGTGGTCTTGAGCTGGCCGCGACAGGAAGGGGAGGCTGAGCTGCAGCCGAGCCCGATGTTGTCGGCGTGGCCCACCGTCAAAGGCAGCGATATCGCCATCGCCTCCGTGCGTCCGCTGCGACGAACGTTGTTCGATCAGCGCCCGCTCCTCGAACAGATGCGCGATGAAGTCGCCCCGCGACTCACCGTGAAAACGGCGCGAGGCGGCGCGATGACGCTCGAGCTTCAATCGCGCTGTCCGTTCCGGGCGCAGGCACAGATTCGCTTGGGCGCCGAGGAGCTGCCGACCGTGAGCATCGGTGTCGAACCCATCGATCGCGGCATCATTCTGCATCGAGTGCTCGAAGAAATCTGGGGCTCGCTACGAACGCATGCCGGCCTCATGGCGATCGATGAAGACACATTGGCGCAGCGGGTGCGGGCGAGCGCCGAGCGTCACACGATGCAGGCCTTGCAGCCGACGATTCGATATCGCCAGCGCCTGGCCGCTCTGGAAGCGAGCAACGTCGCGAAGCAGGTCCTGCAGTTGCTCGAGGTGGAGAAGCAGCGCCCGTCGTTCGCGCTGCAATTGACCGAGAAGTCCGAGCCTTATGCGATCGGCGGCTTGTCCATCACGCTGCAGCCGGATCGAATCGACGAGCTCGGCAACGGCGGCTATTTGTTGATCGACTACAAGCTCGGCGATTCACATTCGCCGCGACAGTGGTTGGACACGAAGCCGGGACGTCCGCTGCGGCCGCAGCTGCCGTTGTATGGATTGGCGCACGCGGAGTCGCTGCGAGGTCTCGCGTACGTCGTGTTGGCGGCAGGCGCGGTGGAATATCGCGGCTGGAGTGACGGGGCGTTCATCGGCGAGGGTGTCGCGGCTTATCCGGGGCACGTCCGCCTGCGGCCCGATCATCCGCCCGATTGGCCGTCGCTGGTCGATCACTGGCGCAAGACACTCACGCACCTCGCGGAGAGCTTTGTCGAGGGTCAGGCGGTGGTGGATCCGTTGACGGCACAGGAGTGCACCTACTGCCATTTGAGCGCGTTCTGCCGCGTCAGCGAACAGACGCAGGAAGACGAGACGGAGCTGCACGATGAGTAGCGACGCAGCCGCCCGCAAGCGTGCGCTCGATCCGACACGCTCGTTCATCGTCCAGGCGCCGGCGGGTTCGGGCAAGACCGAGCTGCTCACGCAGCGCTATCTGCGATTGCTCGCGACGGTGGAGCATCCGGAACAGATCCTTGCGATCACATTCACGCGCAAAGCCGCAGCGGAAATGCGCAATCGTATTTTGCTGTCCATCGAGGCTGCGGGCGCGCCGGCCCCGGAGTCGCCGCACAAGCTGACGACGTGGGAGCTGGCACGGGCAGTGCGCGCCGCCGACATCGAACGCAATTGGAAACTCGCCGAGCATCCCTCGCGGCTGCGTATTCAAACGATCGATGCGCTCAATTCGACGCTTGCGCGTCGCTTGCCGATTCTTGCTGGCACGGGGTCCGCGCTGGAGCCGGCCAGCGATCCATGGCCGTTGTATGAAACTGCCGCACGACGCTTGATTGAACGTCTGGGCGAAGGCTCGGCGGTTGCGGAGCATTTGGAATCGCTGATCGTGCATCTGGGCAATCGCACCGATCTGCTTGCGGATCTGCTGTGTGAGCTGCTGGCCAAGCGCGATCAATGGTTGCATCAGATCGTGAGCGCCGGCGCGCACGACAATCTCCGAGCGGTTCTCGAACAAACGTTGCAGAACGTGATCAAGCGTCATCTCACGACGCTCTGTGGACTGCTCAATGATGTTCGCCGTCGTGAGTACTGGGACCTGGCGGTGTTCGCCGCGTCCAATCTGCGCGATGCCGCCGGCGTCAACGAAGAGAAACGGCTGCTGCTCAATGCGTGCTCGAATGCCCAAGCGTGCCCGAGTGCCCAGAGCGACACCATCGATGCGTGGCTCGCGCTCGCGAGTGTGTTCCTGAAGCGCGACGGCTCGCCGTATCAGACCGTCACCAAGAAGAGCGGCTTCCCGACGACGCATCCGCGAGAGAAAGAACAGATGCTCTCGCTGCTGGCGGAGCTGGCCGAGGACGAAATGCTGATTGCGCAGCTCGACGCGCTTCGCAGTCTGCCGCGGCCGACGTATTCAAAAGATCAGTGGGCAATTCTCGAAGCGTTGCTTGCGGTGCTGCCCGTCGCCGTCGCTGAATTACAGATCGTGTTTCAGTCGCAAGGGCAGGCGGACTACATCGAAGCTGCCCTGCGAGCGCTGCAGGCATTGGGGTCGAGCGAGGAGCCCACCGACCTTGCGCTCGCATTCGACTATCGCTTGCAACATCTGCTGGTCGATGAGTTTCAGGACACCTCGTTCGGCCAGCTCGATCTGCTCGAGCGCTTGACCGCGGGCTGGACCGAAGGCGACGGCCGCTCGCTGTTTTGTGTCGGTGACCCGATGCAATCGATCTATCGCTTTCGTCAGGCCGAGGTCGGTTTGTTCCTGCAGCTGCAGCGACACGGACTGCGCAACGTGCCGCTCGAGCCGTTACAACTCACCTCCAACTTCCGCTCGACGCGTCCCATCATCGAATGGGTGAACCGCGTGTTCCCGGGCGTGCTGTCGCCGACTGACAATGCGGAGCAGGGCGCCGTTCGCTACAGCCCCAGTGTCGCAGCGCTGTCGAGCACGCGAGGCGGCGTGAAGGTTCATCCGTCGTTTGAGAAAGATGAGTTGGCCGAGGCGCGCCAGGTTGTGAAGCTGGTACGCAAGAGTCTCGCTGAAGATCCCGAGACGACGGTCGCTGTGCTCGTCACGGCGCGTACTCACGTCGGCATGATCGCAAGCCAGCTGCATGCGGCGTCGATCGATTTTCAGGCCATCGAAATCGAGGCGCTGCTGGATCGACCCGTCGTGCAGGACCTGACCGCGCTCACGCGTGCGTTGTTGCATCTGGCCGATCGCACGTCCTGGCTCGCGGTGCTTCGGGCGCCGTGGTCGGGCCTCACGTTGAATGATCTGCACGCGATTGTTGGAAACAATCGCAGCTCAACCATTAACGAGCTGCTGGCGCAGGCGTTGGAGTCGAGCGATGCGCTCAGCGCCGACGGCCGGGCTCGCGTGACTCGCGTTCATTCGATCCTGCAAGCGGCCGAGGCCCAGCGTGGTCGCTTGTCACTGCGCGACTGGGTCGAGCGCACGTGGAACGCGCTGGGCGGTCCTGCGACGCTGCATCGGCCGCAAGACCTCGACGATGCCGACGCGTATCTGTCGCGACTCGATCAAATCGAAGTCGCCGGCGATCTCGATGACGTCGCGCGACTGGAAGAACAGTTGGATCGTTTGTTCGCCCGCCCGCGACCGGAGAACCGGGCCCGCGTGGAAGTGATGACCATTCACAAGTCGAAGGGCTTGGAATACGACGTGGTCATCCTGCCCGCACTGGATCGATTGTTGCGTGGTGAGAGTCGGGAGCTGATGCGCTGGACTCGAATTCCAGGAAACGATGGCGGCATCGTCTTCGCTCCGATCAAGGCCGCCGGCACCGACTCCGATCCGATGTACCGCTGGATCGAGATGCTCGAACGTGAGCGCAGCGCGCGTGAGCGCGGCCGCTTGTTGTATGTGGCGGCGACTCGCGCCAAACGCGTTTTGCATTTGCTCGGCCGCGTCCGAGTGAAGGAAACAGAGGAGGGCGCGTCCATCCGCGAGCCGTTGAACGGCTCGATGCTTCGTCTGTTGTGGCCCGAGGTGAAATCTCACTTCGAGTCTTCTGTGCAGACCAAGCCTCAACAGGACTTGTTCGCTTCTTCTTCCGGCCCTTCTCTGCGCGTTCGCCGCCTGCCGGTGCAATGGCAACCGCCGGCCGCTGATGCGCCAGTGACCGCGAAGGCCGTGAACGTCAGCGATCTCGAAGCGCGACTCGAATTCGACTGGGCCTCGCAAACCGCCCGTCACATCGGTACGCTCGTCCATCGTGAACTCGACCGTCTGGTCCGCGCCGGCGCCGATCGCGCCACGCCTTCTCCGAATCGCGCCCGTCTCTGCGCCGAGCTTGCCGAACTCGGCGTGCCCCCCGATCGCTGCGAAGCCGCCGCCGAGCGTGTCCTCGCCGCTATGGCCCAGACCCTCGCCGACGAACGCGGTCGCTGGCTGCTGGGCTTGTCCTCCGAGTTGAGTGACGCGGAATCTGAGCTCGCGCTGACAGGTGTATTTCACGGCGAGCTCGTTTCCGGTGTGATCGACCGTACGTTCGTCGATGAGCACGGCGTTCGATGGATCGTTGACTTCAAGACCGGCACGCACGAGGGCGGTGGCCTGGAGCAATTCCTCAACGCGGAGGTGCTTCGCTATCGCGATCAGTTACAACGCTATGCGCGGCTGATGAAGCTGTTTCGACCGGATCAGCCGGTGCGGGCGGCGTTGTATTTTCCGTTGATGAAGCAGTGGCGGGAAGTGCCGGTGAGCTGATGACCCCTCTAAGATCCTCTCGATAATCAGGGAGTGCCGGCATTGACTTGTATCCACGAGATTCGTGGATATGTTCCTTGGCACCCTGAGAATTGAATTGTGACTGTCCTGCCTTTTGAGTGTGCAAGCATCAGCGCCGGCCAGACGTAAACCATAAACTTTTCGTCCTCCAGATCCCCTTGGGCCCACTGGTTGGAGCATGAGCCCTCAGCGATGGAGGGATAGCTGGTTAATTTCACATACGCGCTATTGGCAGTAGGCACGACCTGCAGCGCTTCCACTGTCGACGTCAAGGTTACCGCAGCCGAACTTGCGCCCGTCCACATGACGGAGAACAGCCACATTCCGATGATTGATTTTCGCACTCTTGTAACCCTCTTCAATTCGCCCTAAGCGCCAAGACAAGTTCCGAACCAGAGCCCGCGGCAGGCTGCTGATTGAGTTCCAGGATCTGCCGAGACTGTGACCACCCCGCCGAATGCGCCTGTGAAAGTAGCATCGCGCACGCCAGAATAATCGACGTGACTGCAAAGATACGCATCGTTCCTCCTCAATCTCGAGTTGCGCCTAACAAAGTCCGTTTCAACAGTGCGTGTCTTGTAGCGCCGCAGGGTGATCCTCGCTTATTGCTCAACGCATGTCGAGCGGGAAGATCAGTCGCTCACGATGTCACCGGCCAGATGACGACGCTTCCGCTGGAGTATCCCAAATGCGTTCATCAAAACCCTGATTCGCGTGCAGTCGGGCATGCATCCCGTTGACAGCACCTGCTTTGCGAATGCAACTTATGCTCAACAAACAAATAACAAACGTCTCGTTTTCGGGAGCAAGTTCGCGTGTGGCTCTGAACTTCCTGCTGATGAAGCGGTGGAGGGAAGTACTGCCGTGCTGATGGCGCCGCTCGACGTCTTCTATTCGCTCTAAGAGCAACACCCCTAAGTTCCTCGACGGTCTCGTCGTCGAGGAGCAGTAGCAGGTGCCAGATCGAGCGGGATCCGAGCGCAGCCGCCACGGTCAATGGAGAGTGGCAAGCCGGATGAACACCATGTTTCCTAGATTCTTTTTATCTGCATGCGTTGAATGATCGCAAGCTCGCACGCAATCCGACGAAACTGCCATTTTGTCGTTTCATCGAATCCCTGATTTTTCACACGCCCAACGTGATCGCCGTTGACAAACACTCTTTGGCGCTGCGATTGTATATTCAACAACAACGACGAACGCAGGCGCCCCGCCTTGCGATCGGGAAGATCAGCGATGAAGACATGGAAGGTTGCTCACAGGCGCGGTATCGGTCGAACAGATCGCCGCTCGAGTGCCCTGCCGTCCGTGGGCCGTTGGTGGCCTGCTTCTCCAAGTGAAACCTGAATATGAAGCTCCATCGCAAGACTGCCGCGCGAATGGATGCGCCGATGCGTTTTATATCAGCGTCGAATCATGACGATAGCGTCAGGAGCAAGTCCTTTGAGAGGCACTCTGGCTATATACATCGCTCTCGCGAGCACAGTCGCTCTTGAATGCAAGCGCCCCCCGTGGCACGGCTAGGAGGAGACGATGAAATCAACGAAAGCTATTTGGATACTGGGGGCGGGTGTTTGTGCGCTGAGTAGCGCGCACTCGGCCCAGACCGTCAGCTACGTCTACGACGCGCTTGGCCGCTTGACCGACGTACAGATTCTTGGTGGGCCGGGGAGTGGCGTAACGCAATCGTACACGTACGACGCTGCGGGCAACCGCTTGCAACACAACGTCACCGCCCCCGGACAGAGCGCGGTCACGCTCATGGTGGCCACCCCTCGCGTAAACATCACGTCCGCTGGAGGCACCTTGACCGTGAGCGTGGCCGGATCGTCGCCTGGCGGTACCGTCACGTTCACTGAGAATGGCGTATTTCTCGGAATCGCGAACGTGGTGAATGGACAAGCCAGCATCACGGTCGAAGGATTGCCGACCGGCATGCACTCCATCCGGGCGACCTATTCTGGGGACGGCACGCATGCCCCCCAAATAACCACATTCAACATCAAGGTCCAGGATCTTCGCTGGTTGCCGGCGGTACTGGATTTGTTGGTGAACTAAGGAAGGCTAGAAGCTCGCATGAGTTTGATTTATTCGCCATCTAACCTAGGCGCACGAAATAGGTTCAGAGCCCTCAAAGCTCTCCGGTTGTTTGGCGGGCTACTCCTCTGCGCTCTCTTGCCAAGTGCTCCTGTTCACTCGCAGAGCATGATTCCTCAACCGCCCGAGAGAGTCGTCGTCGACGAAAACAATGTCGATGTAAGTTCGGGTGATTATTCTTTGACGAGGCAGGATCTTTCGATCGGTTCAGCCGAATACGGCTTAACGCTGGCAACCTCCTGGTCGATGACCGGAGCCAGCGACAGCTTTTCTGGAATGTTGGAGGTCAATACTTACGGTCAATGGAACACGAGCAAAACAATCAAGGCGTCCTGGGGAAACAATACGTGGGTCTTTGAGAACTACTCGGTTAGCTCCCGCGCCGGCGATGGCGCAACGCTCGCCACGATTTTGCCATCCGGATCCGGCTATACGTTGACGATGAGCAACGGAACGATTGTGACGTATTCTCTCTTGACGCCGGGGTATTTTCATTGTCCAAATGACGGCATCCCTTGTTACTGGTGGTACTTCCCGACTAACGTCGTGTACCCAAACGGGCTGGTGGTTGTGCCGCACTATCGAGTGTTCTTGGGGTCGATACTGTTCCAACTTAGAATTCAGTCAGTCACCAACAGCGCCGGTTATCAGATCAAGTTCACATATGCGTCTGACACCATTTCGGACACCCCCTCGACTCATTCAGCATGGACCAGGAGAACGAGCGCAACGGCCATAAACAACGCGTTCGAGTACTGCGATCCTGAGGCAGATTCATGCAACTTGAGTGGCGACTGGCCATCGGTTTCGTATGCATCCAGCGCTGGCGTTCACACTGTCACGGATGCGCTCGGTCGAACAACCCAATATACCTGGGGACCTACATACTATCGCGTGAAAACCCCTGCCAGTCCCACGGACAACATTCAGTATACGATTGCATTTTTCACGGTGAACAACGAACCGGTACGGCGAGTGACGGCAGCGACGCGGGGGCCGAATACGTGGACATATAGCTACGCACTGCTGGGGACCTATCATCCAGGTCAAATTACCACTACGTCACTGAGTCCGCTGGGCAAGCAAAAGGTGTACGTGGCTGGTTACGGTGATTATGCCGGCGAACTCTACTCGGTGAAGGATCCGATCAATAGGACGACATCGTTTTCCGCGTGTCGGGGCACTAGCGGGGGCATCTCGTATCGGAGCATTGACGTGTACTCCGTTACTGCGCCGGAAGGAAATTCGATTGTTCGCACATGCGACCCGCGCGGCAACGTGACTTCCGTGACACGCAAAGCCAAAGCGGGAGCAAACCTACAGGACTTGGTTACGACCGCTACGTTTGCTGACATATGTACAAACGCGAACGAAAAGACTTGCAATCAACCAACTGCAACGGTCGACGCAAGGGGCGCCCAAACCGACTACGAATACGATCCGGCTCATGGTGGAGTACTGAAGGAAAGGTTGCCGGCGGTTAACGGAGTGCGGCCGGAGAGACGCTATGACTACGAACAAAAATATGCGTACGTAAAAAACTCTGCCGGAGTACTGGCGCCGGCAGCAACGGCTGTTTGGGTTCCCACGAGGATCTCCGAATGTAGAACGACCAACAGCTGCTCCGGTGGAGCCGACGAAACGGTGACGACTTACGAGTACGGTGCTGAGGGTACGGTCAATCGGTTACTGGTCCGAGGGAAAGTGGTAACGGCAGGCGGTGTGTCGCTGCGCACCTGCTATTCCTATGATCGGCTTGGCAACCGCATCTCAGAGACGACACCGCGCGCCGGGTCGGCGACGTGCCCGTGATTAAGAGAACAGGGGAGTTCACCATTCGTACGCTCTCTTCGAGCGCAGCCGTGCTCACCTTGCTGTTTACAACGGCAGGTTGGGCGCAATCTTCACCCTCGCCCTTTACGACCGGCTTCCGCTACGACGACGCTCGACAGCTGGTCGGAACCATTAGTCCGGCGGCCGGCAGCGGGTATGAAGCCACCCGAAATACCTACGATGACGATGGTCGGCTCTACAAGATCGAGCGAGGCATTCTCGCTCAGTGGCAATCCGACGCGGTGCTTCCGGCTGACTGGCCGAGTTTCACTGTTTTGCACGTCACAGAGAGGACGTATGACACAGTAGGGCGGTTGCTATCCGAGACGATGTCCGGTCCTTTGCTGACTCAATATAGCTACGATAGCGTCGGGCGCCTGGAGTGCACGGCGGTTCGCATGAACCCTGCTGTGTATAGCTCCATTTCGACGTTGTCTGCTTGTCAACTGAGCACTCAGGGAGCACAAGGTCCAGATCGAATCACGCGACTGGTCTATGACGATGCAGGGCAAGTCACGAGCGAGCAGCGGGCGTACGCTACGAGCATCCAACAGAGCTACGCCACGTACGCCTACACGCTCAACGGCCGACAGGATTGGGTCGAAGACGCAAACGGGAATCGCACCAACTACACCTACGATGGATTCGACCGGCTCGATCGGATGGAGCTTCCGCAAACCAGTGTTGGAACACATGCGGCGAACGCAGGCGACTACGAACAGTACGGCTACGACGCAAACAGTAACCGAACGAGCAAGCGCCTGCGCAGCGGCGAGACGGTCTACTACCAATACGATGCTCTCAATCGGCTGAGCTTCAAAGATTTCCCGGGCAGCAACGACGTTACTTACACATACGACAATTTCGGACTCAATATCACAGCCCAGGCCGCTAGCGGGCCCGGCATCAGCAACACCTTCAATGGATTCGGTCGTCTGATCGACACCACGTCGACGCTATCGGGAAGTTCTCTTCAGCTTTCCTATCTGTATGACGCTGACGGCAATCGCACCCGAGTGACCTGGCCCGACGGCACGTACACGCAGTACACGTATGACGGGCTGAATCGTATGGATGAGGTTCGGGAAAACGGTGCGGCTTCAGGGCTGGGCTTGCTCGCGGACTATTCCTATGATTCTCTCGATCGTCGCACCAATGTCAGTCGCGGCAATGGAACGACAACCGCTCTTTATTACGATGGTGCTTCCCGCTTGTCGACTCTGACCCAGGATCTGGCATCTACCAGTCGCGATTTGACCTTCGGCTTTGGGTACAACAGTGCCAGTCAACTCACTGAGCGCACCTTATCCAACGATGCGTATTCGTATTTCTCGCTAACGCAATCGAAGACCTATACGCGCGATGGTCACAACCGCTATGCAACTGTGAGCGGCATGACCTTTGGCTACGACGATCGCGGCAATCTCACCTCGGACGGTACGCGCACCTTCACCTACGACTTAGAGAACCACTTGCTGAGCGTCTCAGGTGGCGCAGCTCCGGTAGGCCTGACCTACGACCCCAATGGACGCTTGTTGACCATTACTAGCATGGGCGTCATCACGCGCTTTCTATACGACGGCGACAAGATGGTGGCAGAGTACAACGGCTCGACTCTCGTGCGTCGCTACGTGCACGGTGCGGGCATAGACGAACCGGTGGTTTGGTACGATGGCGCCGGATTGAACGATCGGCGCTGGCTGCACACAGACCATCAAGGCAGCGTGGTCGCAAGCAGCGACAATTCTGGCGTCGGAACCGTCTATGCATACGGGCCTTATGGCGAGCCGGCGTACGATAATTGGGGTGGCAGCCGCTTTCGCTACACGGGGCAGATGATCTTGCCGGACGCAAGACTCTACCACTACAAAGCCCGTGCCTATGACCCGGTTTTGGGGAGATTTTTGCAAACAGACCCCGTGGGGTATGCCGATGACTTCAATTTGTATGCGTATGTTGGAAACGATCCACTAAACAAAAAAGATCCCACCGGCATGATCGCCGGTCTCGATGACATAGTGCTCATCGGTGGTGCGATGATCATTGCCAGTGTGGCTACGGTTTCGTGCCAGCCCGGCAGCGCTTGTAACGAAGGGGTATCGGACGCTCTGACCAAGACGAGCGATGCGATTGCGGATGTTCACCAGTCGATTGTCACTTCCGTCGTTGATCAGATTGAGCGGGTCGAGAATGTAATGGCGGCCAAAGAGCACACGAAAGGTGCTCGACCTTCTACGCAAGAAAAGCACGAGAAAGGCCAGGCCCGAAAGAGTCAAGATCGAGGCGGTGAGAAAGGTGATAGCCGGCGCGATCCGCCGCGTAAGCGCCCTCCTGATCACAAAGGCCCGTGGCCACCTCCTAAACAGGCAGCGAGTGGTAGTGGTAGAGACGAGAATAGGTCGAATGAAGTAACTAGAACGCCAGATCTACCTACATCGTGCGTTGCGACTCGCGGAGACAAGTGCTGATGCTGGGCGTTGCGCTCACATTGCATGGGAGTTCAGATGAAGTCATCAAGGTACTATGATGAAGCTTTGGCAGAGGCTGAGCGACCCGGAGCCGATCTGCACAAGGCCCTGCGGCTGTTGAACCGGGCGTATATGCACGGAGACCACCGGGCTGGATATGCTCTTGCTACGTGGCATTTGCACGGAAAAGGTGACGTTGTCCCACGGAACTTGGCAAAGGCCGTGCCGCTGCTTCGAGAGGCTGCGAACGCCGATCATGCGGAAGCTGCATACGACTTGGCTGTTTGCTATGAGAAGGGCGTTGGAGTCAAGAAAAGTGAGAGGAAGGCGGCGCGGTTCTACCTGAAGGCAGCTCTGCTCGGCGACAAGCAATCGCTCTACGAAGTCGGCCGGTGCTACTGGCACGGACTAGGGGTCAAGCGCGACCGCTCGATTGCTGGAGCCTGGCTCGACCAAGCTGCGAAGTTCAAGATCAGCGAGTAAGTATGCCGCTTCCAAACGAGGAAGGCCCCGAGGGCGGCGCGTTACTCATATGTCGCAACTCTGCGCATCGCCCCTGCGGCAGTGATAATCGGGAATGTCATGATAGGCGCGAGGGCAAGCAAATCGATCCGCCAATGCTCTGCTGAGTGCTCGTTTAGGTAGAATTACATTGACGGCGCGTGAAAATCGATTTGACGTGAATCATGAGCTCGCTTTCTGAATCAGAGGTTCGAGACTGCATCCGGGACCAAATGGCCCGGCGAGCGCAAGTCTAGGAGGACATTCAGCGGAATTCCGCCTGCGGAGAACCCGTTTCTACGTTAGTGTGGGTAACGAGCGCCGCCCGGATCGAGGCAGAACTTTACAGTTGGCGTTCTGCGGAAACGTCCCTAGCGGATTCCGGACCTCGCGGCGGTCGAGACTAGACCCACCTCACACTCAGCCCTCACAAACATCGCCTCCGTAACACACCTCTAGCTAAACTACCGGCCACAACCAACTCAAACTCTGCACCCCGGCAGGAGCTCTCGTGCACGTCATCATCGCTGCAATCACCGCGCTGGCCGGCTTGCTTTGGGCGATCAATTCGCTGCAGCGGTCCGGATTCAGTCTGAGCTCGATCAATCCGTTCCTGGCCTACCGGCGCTGGAAATGGAGTCGGACCTACGGCGCCAAGCCCATCTATCGGTTGGAACGGCCGATGGATGTGGCGGCGGTGCTGCTCCTCGGTATCGCGAAAGCCGACGGCGAGATCACGTCGGATCAGAAGCGTGAGCTCCAAAACTTATTTCAAAGCGAGTTCGAGATCTCGCGCGATGAGGCGGCCGACCTCTTGCTCGCCAGCTCCCATCTGATCCGAGACGAGATTTATATCGTCGATCATCTGGACAAGATTCTGGAGCCGAGCGCCGCGAAGTTCGAACCGGCGGCGGTGAACTCATTGCTCGGCATGATGCGAAGGATCGCGGCGTTGGATGGCTCGATCAACGCCGAGCAGCAGAAGCTGATCGATGCGACCGAGCGCTATTTTGCGACCAAGCAGAAGGTCGCGGCCGGCAAGTGGAGCTAGCCGCGCGAAGCGAGATTACAGCGTGCCTTCGGTGTTGAACTCACGACGGCCCTGAGCGTCGGGCGGGCCCAAGAACTCCAACGCCTGCACCAAATTGCGAGGCGCATCGGGACGAGCGGCGATTAGCGCTGAGACGGCGTAACTGCGATCTGGCTTCAGTTGAATCGTGCCGTTAACTTGCAGCGGGCCGTCGCCCGCATCTGAAATCGCGCCCTTCAACGCTTCGGCCGTGGACGCGGCAGGATCGAACAGGACTCGATAGCTGCCTGCCTTCGCGGGCTTCCGAGCCGGGCCATTCAGATCGAGCACTTCCAGGTTGCCATCGACCTTCGTCGGCCAGCCTTTCTCCAACGTGAGCTGTGAGAAGCGGGCATTGAGCGTGCCGGCCCAGCCGCCGGGGATCGCGCTCGGGGGCAAGGCGCTCAAAGGCAGCGAGGCTGCGAGCGACTTCAAGCTGATCGTGCCGGTCGGTCCCACGCTGAGCTGGGTCTGAGCGAAGCCATCGATGCGCGTCACCTTCACGTCCGCATTCGCATGCAGCGTGAACAAGGGCAGGGCATGCAGCTTCCATTCGACGCTGCCGATGTTGGCGCCCTGAACTTGCAGCACCTGGGCGCGACCGTTCCAGATCGTGCCCGACACCCCGCCGGCCTGAACGCCGGAGGAGCCCAGCCAGCCCATTACAACGCTGGCAGGAAACGTAACCACGGCGAAGAGGATGAATGCGCCCACGCCGAGCGCAACCAACGGCCAGAGTCGCTTCATAGAGTTGTTATGCGCCGACGCGAGTCAGGACCAAGTTGGCATTCACGAGACCGGGCTTGGCGGTGCGATCGATGGTGGCGGACTCCACGTCCACGGAATGCACCTGCTGAAGCGTGCCCAGGCACACCATCAGCTTGTCGAACTCGGCCGCTTCCAGGCGCACGCGAATGCCGCGCTCGCCATTCGGCGTCTGGCCGGTGAGGGAGGACCCCAGGCCGCATTCGCGAGCGGCACGATCGATCAGCACGACCATGGATTCGTTGCTCGGGCCCGGATGGCTCGGCGCGTTCGCACTCAGCACGGCCACTTCGCCGGACACACTGCGCATCCAGGCGAGATCGCCTTCCTTCTGCGCGACGCGCTTGGCCTGCTTGTCCACCGCGCTGTACAGCGGCGAGAGCACGAGCACGTACACCGCGACGACGAGCACCAGGATGGCGCCGCCGATGACGATGATGCGCTCACGAGGCTGCAGCGCATTGAATTTATCTTTGAGCTGTTGCATCACGCGCCTGCCTTTTTGAACTGCAGCCGACCTTCGACTTTCTGGTCGCGCGGATTGGTGGATTGAATCTCAGCGGTCACGCCGCGCTCGCCAGCGATTTGCCGAATCTTGTCGAGCGAGTCGACCGACGGCGTGAGCACGCGCAGATCCGTGACATTGTTGCGATAGGAGAGCGCTTCGATATTGGTGTTGGGCGCCTGCGCCATGGCCTCGCTCAACATCGCAAGCGTCGTGAGCATGCCGCTGGTCGGGCCGGTGCCTCGCAATTGACCGAGGATCTGCTCGACCTGACGACGCGCTTCCAACGGATCGGGCACCGGTGCGCCCGGCAGCGCTTGCTGGAAGGTCTCGGCGATCTGCGCATCGAGCACGCTTTCGACCTTCTTGTAATGGAAGTACTGCCAGCTCTTCACGCCCACATGCGCGGCCACGAACACGGCAGCAAGAATGGCCGCATAGCGCCACGGCGCAAAAGAAACATTCAGCTTGGTCTTGGCGGCGTACGGTCCCTGCAGCAGGTTCACCGCACCGCTATGGAGAATGTTGGTTGCAAGCAGCGGCAGCGGACCATCGGGCAGCAACTTCAATTGCAAGCTCGCGGTAAATTCACGCAGACCTTCGAGCAGTTCGCGCTCGCGTTCGTAATCTTCTTCGGAGACAAAGATGGTCACGTGCTCGCGGGATTCCTCGCCGCTTGCGAGTGCCATCTGCAATGCCTCGATCAGCGGCTCGACTTCGATGACCGTGCCGGGCTGATTCTCACGACGCACATACAAACGCTTGCCGTCGATGAGCACGGCAACCGCGCCGGTCACGGTCGGCAGCACGGCGGTCTCGGCGTAGATCGTGTCAGTGGACAAGCCCACCGCCTTCAGCAGATCGACCCACTCATCCATGCGAGCCCGGGCGACCGCGGCGACCGGCGTACCGGCCGCCGAACCGCGCTTCCCGACCGCGAAGTGCATGTCTTCGACGTCGACGGCCAGGTGTTCTTCGAGGGCGAACGGCACGACTTGTGCGAGCTTGGCGCCGCTGCTTTTCACCGGCAGGACCGGCTCGGCCAACAACACATCGGTGCCTGGGACGAGCACGATGGTCTTGTGGGTGCGCGATTGCTCGGCGGCATCGTTGAGCGAGCCCCACGAGACATTGCCGCGGCGGGCGCCGCTGCTATCCACGAGCAACCATTCGGCTTGTGGGGGCGCCGTCTGCGACTCGCCAGGGGAGGCGGCCGCGACGGGATGCAAGCGGACAACTAGGAGTTCCGGCATCAGAGCGTTCCGTAGCTTCTTAGGATGGGACGGACCTGGTTGGCGCCGCCGCTTCGAACCAACAAACTGTACAGGGTGAACCTTTGAGTGCCAAGGGTGACCCAGATCGTGGCCAGAAAGAAGTCGCTGGATTCACCGAGCATGCCTTGCAGTTCCTGTTTGCGCTCGTTCGACAGGCTCTGTTCGAACTCCTGCGTCGTCGGAAAACACCGTTGCGCCCGCGTCTGCTTGCCGGTTTCGCGCCCCAGCGTGAATTCACGATTATCCCCGATCATCGCATCGAGCAGTTCGGGGGATGCAGTACACAGATTGATGGGTTGGCCTGGCGGTAATGCCGTGACGAATGGCGCGAGCTTGCGATAGCGCTCGGCGCCGAACTCCGGCAAGGCCAAGAGCTCGCTTGCGCGCGTGATCGCCATATTGGCGGTGCGATAGGGCGGTGAGAGGTTGGTGTACACCGGGTCCTCGGCGCCATCGGGGAAACCAGCATTGTTGTCCGAGTCGATCCAGTCGGCGATGTAACCCGCCCACTTGGGCTCGATCTCGAGCAAGTTCAGCAGGCGCGAGAAACGCTCGACTGCCTGCTGGTTCACTGTGCTCACGCCGGACTCATCGAACGTCACCAGATCGTTCAAGTTGAAGCGACCCTGCATGTCTTCGAGCTGACCTTCGAACTCACCGCCCACGTCTTCGAGCGGAATCGGCGGAATGGGCGTGGCCCACTCTTCGGTGAAATCGTCGGTCTTGCTCCCTTGCATCTTGTCCCGGCGCAGTGCGTCCGAGGCCCAGGCTTCACCGCCCATCGCGATCTCGAACGCTTGATCGAGCGAGAACGTGTTGACCGTGCGGCGCTGATCCAGATAGCCCTTGAAGCCGACTTCCGCAGCCAGCATGGTGGCCAGTGCCACGATCAGCACAGCCATGATGAGCGCGACACCGCGTTGCCGGCGTTTCATCCGGACACCTCCATCAGGCGCTTCAGCTCGCCCCAGTCCTCCAGATCGAGCGTGACTTCAACCGCGATCGGACGCAGCCACGGCGCGTCGGCCGGCGAGTAGCCCAACGGCGGCCACTGATCGTGCCAGGTGCGGTTGGCGTCCATGAAGCGGAACTTCACACTCTTGACGTTATCGAGCATCACCGCGCTTTCCGGCTCGCTGCTCATGGTGCGATCCAGGGCCAGCCAGTATTCGCGGATGAGTTTTTTCTCCTCGATCCGATAGGCCACGCGTTGCAGAGTGGAGCGGGGCACGCCGGCCGGATTGCTCCAGCCCGAATGCGTGAACTCGACGATCTCATCGGCGCTCTTCTCATCGGCACGCACCGCCGGCAACAAACCGTCGCCCAACGGTTGGCGCACCGGGCGCGGCTCGAGCGCGGTGAAATCCAGATTCAAGCGTTGCATGGTCGCTTGAATGGCCCGCGTGCGCGCGGCGCCCTGATCGACGATGTCACTTTGTTTGACCAGCTCGTTATAACCGCCCATGGCGATCGCGCTGACGATGGCGAAGATGAAAATCGCCACCATGATTTCCACTAGTGTGAAGCCGCGCGCCTTCATGACTCCGGCCCCGCATTGGGCGGCTCCGGATCCGACGGCACGGGCTCGCCGGGCTCGAGCGGTGTCTGTTGCGGTGGCGGCTCGCTTTCAGAATCTCGAGGGCGCTCGCCCTGACGACCGCCGCCGCCTTGCTGTTTGTTTCCTTTCCAGGACACCACGGTCATGCCCGCCGGCGCGACGGCCGTGCCGTAAAAACCGGTGACGTAAGCGAGCGAGCTTTTTTCCGGCGCATCGGACGGGCGCACGCTGACTTCGATGCGACGGATCGACTCGACCGGCGTTTGTTTCACTTCCATGGTCCAGCGCCAGTCGCGGCCGGCCATCTTCACTTCATCGGAGCTCTTATCGACCGGCGGCGCGTTCGGCTGCAGTCGGACCTGCGTGAGCTGATTCATCGCGACCCAGTGCGCGATGGATTTATCGCGGATGTAGGAGGTGGTGTTGGCCGTCTGACTCACGGTCTGGATGACCGCGAGCATGCCGAGGCCGACCACGATCAGCGCGACCAGCACCTCGATCAGCGTGAAGCCGGCGGTGAATTTGCGGAGGTCAGCGCGCACTGGACACCCGCGTCGGTTGATTCTTGTCATCCTTGGGCGGCTTGGTTTGTAACAGCGGCCCCCATTGCTTGCGCTCGTCGCGCACTTCGACGCGCAGATCGTTGTCGGCGAGCGCGGTCACGCGCCACTCGGCGGGCTGGTTTTCGCGCTCGATCTCCAATTCGAACGGGCTGACATCGCCGCTCGAGAGCACCATCACATGGGGCGGATTGCGCTTGTTCTCATCCTTGTCGCCGCGGTTGGGCAGGGTGGGCTTCAACACCACCTCGCGCGATTCCAGCCGCAGCCGGAAACGCAGGCCTTCGGGCAACTCTCGCTGCGTGAACAACTCATCGCCCTCGATCGGCTGCCATTCGTTCTTGCGGGAATCGAAGCGCAGATATTCGTAGGCGCCGGTGGACACGAAGATGCCGATATCCTCGACCTGCAGCTCCGCTTCCTCGCGCGCCTGCTTCAGCACCGTCCAGAAGCGTCGCGATTCTTCCTCGGACTGACGGTCGCGGCCGAGCACACCGAAGGAGAGCGCCGCCATCGCCACCATCACGCCGATGATCACCAGCACGACGAGCAACTCCAGCAGCGTGAAGCCGCCGTGTCGCCGCGTTCGGCCAAGCGAGGGGCAGGTGTGGATAATAAGAGGTCTACCGCTGTTCTGAAGGCGCCGGATCATAACAAAGCAGATCGTACCAATGAGTGACGGCTTGTCCCGGCCCGCCCTGTCGTTTTCGCGTCGGCTCCGACAATGGATGCCCAATGACCACAACCGGGGACAGTGGCTGCTTGGACTCGTATTTCTCGGGCTGGTTCTGTTGTCGCTGCTTGGCGAAAACGGCAGGCTGCTCCTGCGGTACGAGCGCGAGGCGGTATTGCAGGGAGAATACTGGCGACTGATTACAGGTCATCTGGTCCATGGCAGCACCCAGCATCTGATCCTGAACAGTGCGGGGCTGGCGCTGATCGCGGCGCTGTTCCGCCACGACAACTACTCCTGGCGCGCCTGGCTGCTGGTTGCGCTATTCAGCATGGCGGCCATCGATCTTGGACTTGTGTTCTTGGAGCCACAGTTGACCTGGTATGTGGGCCTGTCCGGGGTTCTGCATGGCGCGCTGGCGGCCGGCGCGGTGGCCTGGTGGCGCTACGAATCGAAGCTGCTGGCGCTGTCGCTGACCGTGATTTTGCTCGGCAAATTGACGTGGGAGCAGTGGCATGGCGCCTTGCCGCTGTCGGGCGATCTAGCGGTCGTTGTGGACGCGCATCTGTATGGCGCCCTGGGGGGCGCGCTGGCCGGGTTCATCCTGTGGGTGCAGGCCCACAGGCAAGTGGCCGTAAAGTCAAGGATCTAGCCACCCGGGGGCGGATCGTTATAATCGCGCGCCGCATGAGGTTGGTCATGCCAGGTCGGGCTGCGAAAGTGGCCGGAAGACCCACAGGAGCTCAATGAGTTTTGCCTTTGTATTCCCCGGGCAGGGGTCGCAGTCGGTCGGCATGCTGGCCGGACTCGCGAATGCCGAGCCGCTGGTGCAGGAGACCTTCGCGGAAGCGTCGTCTGTGCTCGGCTATGACCTCTGGCAGCTGTGTCAGCAGGGCCCGGAAGATCAGCTCGGTGCCACCGAGCGCACCCAGCCGGCGATGTTGACCGCCGGTGTCGCGACCTGGCGGGTCTGGCGCAAGCATGGCGGTCCGCTGCCTGCGGCGATGGCCGGCCACAGCTTGGGCGAATACACGGCGCTGGTCTGCTCCGGCGCGCTCGATTTCAAAACCGCCGTGGCCCTCGTGCAGTTTCGCGGCCAGGCCATGCAACAGGTAGTGCCCGCGGGCCAAGGCGCGATGGCGGCCATCCTCGGCGTCGACGATGCCGATGTCGAATCCGCCTGTGCTGAAGCGACGCAGAGTGGCGCAGCTGGCGAAATCGTTCAGGCCGCCAACTTCAATTCCCCCGGACAGGTCGTGATCGCAGGCGCCGCCGTCGCGGTCGATCGCGCCATCGAAGTGCTGAAAGGCAAGGGCGCCAAGCGCGCCATGAAGCTGCCGGTCAGCGTGCCTTCTCATACTGCGTTGATGCAGCCCGCCGCCGACCGGCTCGCGGCGAAATTGAGCAGCATCAATATTGCGCAACCGGAAGTGCGCGACATTTACACCGTCGATGTGAAAACGCATCAGGGACCGGACAGCATCCGTCAGGCGTTGGTGCAGCAGTTGGTCAAGCCGGTGCGCTGGACCGAAACGGTTCGCGCCATCCTCGCCGGCGGCGCCAAAGTGGTGGTCGAGTGTGGCCCGAAAGGCGTGCTGACCGGCTTGAATCGCCGCATCGAGAAGAACAAGGACATCGCGATGCTCTCGATCGAAGATCCCGAGAGCTTGCAACAGGCGCTCGCGGCCTGCCGGAGTCAGTCATGAGCGAGCAAGGGTTATCACAGGATATAGCGCTGGTCACCGGTGCCTCGCGCGGTATCGGTCGCGCGATCGCCGAGCAACTGGCGCGCAGCGGTGCGACCGTCATCGGCACGGCAACGACCGATGCCGGTGCTCAAGGCATCACCGAATGGCTCGCCGCCGGTAACTACAAAGGTCGCGGCATCGTGCTGAACGTCGCCGATGCGGCCTCGAGCGAGAGCGCGCTGAAGGACATCGAAGGCAAGGAAGGCGCGCTCACCATCCTGGTGAACAATGCAGGAATTACCCGCGATAACCTGCTCCTGCGCATGAAGCAGGAGGAGTGGGACGACATCATGAACACCAATCTCGCGTCGGTGTTCCGGCTGTCGAAAGCGGTCCTGCGCGGCATGATGAAGGCGCGCCGGGGTCGCATCATCAACATCGCCTCGGTGGTCGGCGTGATGGGTAACGCCGGGCAGACCAATTACGCCGCGGCCAAGGCCGGCATCATCGGCTTTTCCAAATCTCTGGCACGCGAAGTCGGCTCGCGCGGTATCACGGTGAACGTGGTGGCGCCGGGCTTCATCGCGACCGACATGACCGCCAAGCTGCCGGCCGAGCAACAACAGCAGCTGAGCGCCCAAGTTGCGTTGGGACGACTGGGTTCTGTCGAGGATATTGCCCATGCTGTGGCGTTTCTTGCGTCGCCACAGGCCGGCTATATCACCGGCGAAACACTGCACGTCAACGGCGGCATGTACATGGTCTGATCGCGGCCAAGTCAGGCTTTTTTTCGCAAATGTTGGCCCCATCAGGCCTTTAACTTAGAATACGCCCCCCGTGCGACCCCACCCATGAACAAAAAGGGTCGGTCTCGAGCGAAGGGTTTAAGCACCTCATAGAGGACTCGTACACAAATGAGCAGTATTGAACAGCAGGTCAAAGCCATCGTCGCCGAACAATTGGGGGTGAAAGAGGAAGAAGTCACCAACGACGCTTCCTTCGTCGACGACCTGGGCGCTGACTCGCTCGACACGGTCGAGCTGGTGATGGCGCTGGAAGAGGAGTTCGAGACCGAGATCCCGGACGAGGACGCGGAGAAGATCACCACTGTGCAGCAGGCGATCGATTACATCACCGAGCGCCGCAACCAGGCCTGATTGGGCCTCGCACACGAGCTGTCGGCGATCGACGTCGACATCTCGGCAGCGCTACGCTGAACGCATCAAGGAAGGCCGCACAACCCACGGTCTTCCGCCAATCGCCCCGCCATGTTCTCTCCACGTCATTCGAAGTTCACGCTTGTGAGGTAACCGTTTGTCCAAGCGACGCGTCGTCATCACTGGTCTGGGCATCGTTTCTCCCGTCGGCTCGCAGGTCGATACGGCGTGGCGTAACGTGCTCGAAGGCAAGAGCGGCATCGTGCCGATCACTCGTTTCGATGTGAGCGCATTTCCCGTGCGCTTCCACGGCGCGGTGGCGGACTTCGATGCTGAGAAATATCTGCCGGCGAAACGGTTGCGGAACATGGATCCGTTCATGCACTACGGCTACGCAGCCGCAGCCGATGCCATCAAGGATTCTGGCATCGTCGTGACGCCCGAGAACGCGCAGCGCATTGGCGTTGCGATGGGCGCCGGCATCGGCGGCCTCGACACCATCGAGGAAAATCACACCAAGTGGATGGAGACCAAGAGCCCGAAGCGCATCTCTCCATTCTTCGTGCCCGGCAGCATCATCAATATGATCTCCGGCCACCTGTCCATCGATTTCAAGCTCACCGGGCCGAACATCGCCACGGTGACCGCCTGCACGACCTCGACTCACTCGATCGGTCTGGCGATGCGCCTGATTCAGTACGGCGACGCCGATGTGATGATCGCAGGCGGCGGTGAAATGGCGACGACGCCGCTGGGCCTCGGCAGCTTCTGCCAGGCGCGTGCGTTGTCGACTCGCAATGACAATCCGCAGGCGGCGAGCCGTCCGTGGGATAAGGATCGCGACGGCTTCGTGCTGTCCGATGGCGCCGGCTCCGTGGTGCTCGAGGAATACGAGCATGCGAAGAAGCGCGGTGCTCGCATTTACGCGGAGCTCGTCGGTTTCGGCATGAGCGGCGACGCTCATCACATGACCGCGCCGCCGGAAGACGGCGAGGGCGCGCGTTTGGCGATGTCGAATGCGTTGAAGGATGCGCAGCTCAACCCGAGCGAAGTGCAGTACCTCAATGCGCACGCGACCTCGACCGAGCTCGGTGACCGTGCCGAAACCATCGCGATGAAGCGCGCGTTTGGCGACCACGCGATGAAACTCGCGGTCAGCTCCACCAAGTCCATGACCGGTCACCTGCTGGGTGCCGCCGGCGTCGTGGAAGCGATCTTCTCGATTCTCGCGATTCGCGATCAGGTCGCACCGCCGACCATCAATCTCGACAACCCGGGCGAGGGTTGCGATCTCGACTACGTGCCGAAGGTCGCACGCCAGATGCCGATCAAGGTGGCGTTGTCGAATTCGTTCGGCTTCGGCGGAACCAACGGCAGCCTGATCTTCAAGAAGCTCGACTGATCAGTGCGCGGCCAGGAGTCGCCCACGTCCATTTCGATCGATAGCGCGCCGTTGATTCAACCCGTCAGCGCCGATTCGTCGGCGCTGTTGGCGTTGCATGCCGCGTTCCCCGAGCGCTATCCCGCACTGTTCGAAAGCGCCGCCGCCGGCAACGCGACCACACGCTTCGACATTCTCTTCGCGTATCCGCAGGACCGCCTCACGTTACAACGCGACGGCGTGATCGATCCTGCCGTCGGCACGGGCGGCTTCTTATCGGCCTTGGATCAATGGTTCGCACGTGAGCGCACCTCGACGCCCACTACCTCGGTGCCATTTACGGGCGGCTGGCTGCTCTATCTCGGCTACGAACTCGCCGGAGAGATCGAGCCGCGATTGCATCTGTCAGCCCCAGCCGCAGGCCCGATTGCCTCGGCGATTCGCGTGCCGGCGGCCATCATTCACGAGCGCAACAGCGGCAAGTCGTGGTTGATCGCCGAAGCCGCGTCTGAATCGCTGTTGGCGCGCATGGCGGACGATCTCGCCCACGTTCCCGCCTTGCGCGCACCGAGCGTGTCGCTGGTGACGGGCGGGGTGAGCGAAGATGCGCCGGATAAGTTCTTGCGAAGTGTCGAGCGGGCGCTCGAGTACATTGCCGCCGGTGATATCTATCAAGCGAATCTCTCGCGTAGCTGGCAGGCGACGCTCAACGCCGGCATCACGCCTCAGCATCTGTATCAGCGATTGCGACAGACCAACCCGGCGCCTTTCAGCGGCATCGTGCAGCTCGACGGCATTACGGTCGTCAGCTCATCGCCCGAACGCCTGGTCTCGGTGCGCGATGACCACGTGTCCACGCGGCCCATTGCCGGCACGCGTCCACGAGGCCAGACTGCCGCAGACGACGTCGATCTCGCGCGCGAGCTGCACGCTCATCCGAAGGAGCGGGCCGAGCACGTGATGTTGATCGACCTGGAACGCAATGACCTGGGGCGAATCTGCGAAGCGGGCACCGTGAAGGTCGACGAGTTCATGACCATCGAGTCGTATGCGCACGTCCATCACATTGTTTCCAATGTGAGCGGCACGCTGCGGCCCGATGCAACGCCGGGCGATGTGCTGCGCGCGGTGTTCCCGGGCGGCACGATCACCGGCTGTCCCAAGGTCCGTTGCATGGAAATCATCGCCGAGCTCGAAGGCGTCGCGCGCGGCGCGTACACCGGCTCGTTCGGTTATCTGAACCGCGATGGCAGCATGGACCTGAACATCCTGATCCGCACGCTCGAAGTCGCGGGCGATCGGCTCACATTGCGGGCCGGCGCCGGCATCGTGGCCGACTCGATTCCCGAGCGTGAGCTTGCGGAGACGCGTGCGAAGGCTCGCGGCGTGCTGCGAGCGTTGGGCTCGGATGCCGAAGGGATCGGCGCATGAGCCTCGCCATGCTCATCAACGGCCAACCCTCGCAGCAGATTCCGGCCGACGATCGTGGCTTTCAATATGGCGATGGCTTGTTCGAAACCGCGTTGCTTGTGAAGGGGCGCGTGCGTTTCATCGACGATCATTGTCAGCGGTTGTTCACCGGCTGCGCACGCCTCGGGATTGCACCGCCCGATCGAGCGACGTTGCTGCGTGAGATCGCGCAAGTCACGGCCGGCGCCGATCGCGGCGTGCTCAAGATCATCGTGACCCGAGGCTCGGGCGGCCGCGGATATCGGCCGAGCGGCGCGATGTCGAGTAATCGTGTCGTGGCCCTGCATCCGTTCAATCAATCGCCGCACGGAGCGCTCCGCTTGCGCTGGTGTGACATCCGCCTCGGACGCAACGCCCGGCTTGCGGGTATCAAACATCTGAATCGTCTCGAGCAGGTGCTAGCGCAAAGTGAGTGGCGCGAAGGCGAGGCCGACGAAGGCTTGATGCTCGACACCGAGGGCGAGGTGGTGTGCGCGACGTCGGCCAACGTGTTCGTCGTGCGCGAGGGCGCCTTGATCACACCGGATCTGCGCTTCAACGGCGTGCAGGGCGTGATGCGCGCTCAAGTGATCAAGGCCGCCGCGAAACTCAAGCTTGCGGTCAGCGAGGAGCCGCTGTGGCCGCACGATCTGGAAACAGCGAGTGAAGTGTTCCTCACCAACGCGGTGCGTGGCATCCGATCGGTGGCATCGCTCGATGTATTGCAATGGAGCGAGACCAGCGTGGCGACACGGCTGGCGACGGCGTTATCGCTTAGCGACTGAAGGATTTAAGTTGTAATGCGAATCCTGTTTCGGCTGTTCGGTGTATTGATCCTGCTGGGCGTCATTGCGGCCGGTGCGCTCGCCTGGTGGGGCCATCAATGGCTGCAGACGCCCATCGCCACGCTGACCGAACCGAGGGTGTTCGAAGTGCCCAAGGGCGCGTCGCTACGCACCGTGGCGAGCACGCTCAACGACCAGAATTTGCTCGATCAGCCGCTGGTCTTGATCGCGTGGGCGCGCCTCACCAAGCGCGATCATTCTTTGAAGGCGGGCGAATATCAGCTGACGCCCGGGCTGACCCCGATCAAACTGCTCGATCTGCTCAACTCCGGCAACGTCCTGCTCCATGGCATCACGTTCATCGAGGGCTCGACCTTTGCCGATATTCGCAAGGTGCTCGCGCAGTCCCCGGATGTTCGAGGCGAGTACGCCGCGCGCTCGCCCGAAGACATCATGCGTGCGCTCGGCCAGCCCGATCTGCATCCGGAAGGGCAGTTCTTCCCGGACACGTATCGCTTCCCGCGGAACACCACCGACATCGAGCTGCTTGGGATGGCGTTCCGACGCATGCAGCAGGAAGTGAAGACCGCGTGGGAGTCGCGAGCCAAGGACTTGCCGCTCGCCGGTCCCTACGAGGCGTTGATTCTCGCGTCCATCATCGAGAAGGAAACCGCCCTCGATACCGAGCGGGCCCAGATCGCCGGCGTGTTCGTCGAGCGGCTGCGTCGGGGCATGCGGTTACAGACCGATCCCACGGTCATCTATGGCATGATGAACTCGTACGACGGCAACATTCGCCGCACCGATCTGCTGCGGGATACGCCGTACAACACTTACACGCGTGCGGGCTTGCCGCCGACGCCCATTGCATTGCCGGGCCTCGACTCCCTACGGGCGGCGGTGCAGCCGGAAACCAACGGTGCATTGTTCTTCGTGGCGACGGGCAATGGCGACGGCAGCCATTACTTCTCGCGCACGCTGGCGGAGCACAACGCCGCCGTGAAGCGTTATCTGCAGAAGCTGCGCAGTAATCGATGATGCAAGGTAAGTTCATCACCATTGAAGGCGGCGAGGGCGTGGGCAAGTCCACGCAGATCGGACGTCTGAAAGATTTCATCGCCGAGCAGGGCGTTGAAGTGGTGATCACGCGCGAGCCTGGCGGCACGCATCGCGCCGAGCGCATTCGTGAGTTGCTGTTGGAAACGAGCGATGAGCCGATGCCGAGCACTTGCGAGTTGTTGCTCATGTTCGCGGCGCGCTCGACGCACCTCGAGAATGTGATTCGGCCCGCGTTGGCGCGCGGTGCTTGTGTCATTTGCGATCGCTTCACGGACGCGACTTACGCCTATCAGGGCGGCGGTCGCAATCTGCCGGTTGATAACATCGCGACGCTGGAGCAGATGGTGCAGGGGACGTTGCGTCCGGATCTGACGCTGTTGCTCGATGCGCCGCTTGATATCAGCGCGGCGCGTGCGAGCGCGCGGAATGCGGCTGCGGGAACCAGCGATCGTTTCGAACAGGAACGGCGGGAGTTCTTCGAGCGAGTGCGTGCAGCGTATCTTGACCGCGCGCGTCAGGCGCCGAAACGATTCGTCGTGATCGACGCGACGGAAAGTCTGGAAGCGGTGACGGTCGCCATTCAACAGGCCATCGCCGAGCGGCTGCTGAAGTTGCCGGCGCCCTAACCTACACAGTTACCGATCAAGTCATGGCGAAGAAAGAGGAAACAGCCGAGCCGCGAACATTACCGAGCCCACGCTTGTTGCCGTGGCATTCGGAAGCGATCGCGCAGCTCAAACACGCGTGGACCGCAAATCGTTTGCCGCATGCGATCCTCGTGCAGGGCGCCGAAGGCCTCGGCACGGGATCGTTCGCCGCGTGGCTGTCGGCCGCGGTGCTTTGTGACAAATCGGTCGATGGCGTGCTCGACGTGTGTGGCGCGTGCGCGAGCTGCGCGCTCATCAAGGCAGGCTCCCATCCCGATTTGCACTGGGTCGCGCCCGAGGAAGACAAGACTCAGCTCTCGGTCGACCAGGTGCGCGCCGCGTGCGAGAAGCTCTCGAAGACGAGCTTCCGCCAGGGCTACAAGGTCGCCATCATCGAGCCTGCCCATCAGATGACGCCGGGTGCGGCCAACAGCGTGCTGAAGACGCTGGAGGAGCCCTCCAAGGGCAGCTTGCTCGTACTGCTGACCTCGCGCCCCTCGGGCCTGTTGCCGACCGTGCGTAGCCGTTGTCAGAAGCTCTCCATTGCCGGCCCGTCGACCGCCGAGGCCATGGCCTGGCTGCAGAAGGAGGCGGGCAAGGCGATCGCGCCCGCCTTGCTGGAATTTGCCGGCGGGGCGCCGCTCAAGGCGCTGGAATATGCCGACGGCCGCTTCGATGAGCTCAACCAGCACATGCAGAAATCCCTACGCGATCTGTTCGCCGGCGACACGGATGTGACCCAGGTCGCGGCGGAGTGGGGCAACGATGCGCTCATCGACCGGCTGATCTGGCTCGATCTGTGGCTGTGCTCGCTCGCCCGGACGGGGATTGCAGGAACTGACGATCGGGTCACGTTCCCAGGGGGACCTGCGCACTTGCCAAGCCCGTCGCGGCCGTTGAACATAAGCGCGCTGTACAGCATGGTGGACCGCACGCGGACTTTGAAAATGCAACTGGCCCGCACCGCGCTCCAACGCGAGCTGGCCGTGGAATCCTGGCTGATCGCGCTGCTGGAAGCGCTGGCGCCCAACAAGGCGCCGGTGGCACGCGCGAGCTAGCCTCTCTTAACGTCAACGCTAAAGGCCTGGTCGGAAAGATCGCATGGTGATGCGTCAACCCAGCAGCAAGCCCGGTTTGCTGACTCTGACAATCAAGGACAAGAGCGCCTTGTACCTGGCGTATATGCCGTTCGTGAAGAACGGCGGCCTGTTCATTCCAACCAACAGCAATTACCGCCTGGGCGATGAAGTGTTCATGCTGCTGAACCTGATGGGCGAGGACGAGAAGCTGCCCGTCGCCGGTCGCGTGATCTGGATGACCCCGAAAGGCGCGCAGGGCAAGCGCACCGCCGGCATCGGCGTGCAGTTCAGCGAGCAGGATCGCGGCAACACCCAGCGCAAGATCGAAAGCTATCTGGCCGGCGCCCTGGGCGGCGACAAGCCGACCCATACGATGTAACTCATATCGCCCGCAGTGCCGTCACCACCGGCAGACGGGCCGCGCGTAGTGCGGGCAGCAGCCCACCTAACAATCCCATCGCTAGCGCCCACTCGATACCGAGCAAGGCGAGAGAGACGGTCACCGACAGCTCAAAGCTGTAGCCGAGCGGACTCGCGGCGAGTCCATTGAACAGCAGCCAGGCGAGCACGCTGCCTAACAAGGCGCCGGGCAACGCTAGCAGCATCGATTCGATCAGCACCGCAAGAATCACCGGGCCACTCTTGAACCCGATCGCTCGCAACGTGGCGATCTCCCGCTGCCGCGCGTCGACCATCGCGTAGAGAGAATTGACCGCACCGAGCGTGGCACCGATGGCCATGATGGTACCGACGAAATAACTCACGAAGTTGAGGATCGCGTTCAGCGGCTTGAAGGCTTCTTCGATGGCCTCTTTCTCACCTCGCACCTCGAGTCGCAGCCGTGGATCGCTCGTGACGGCCGCTCGAAGCATGTCGAAGTCGGCGGGGGATCGCAGCATCAAGGCGGCTGAGGAATAGGTGGTCCGCGTGAATGCGCTCATCAACGTGGCCGCATCGGCGTACACGATACAGTCCTGCGCGAGCCCCTGATCGAAGTGGCCGACGACCGTCCAGTCGCCGCCGCGAAGCAAACGTTTATCGCCGAGCTCGAAGCCGACGAACTGACGCGTGCAGGCATTGCTCGCGACCAGCTCTGAGAGGCCCGACTGGAAGGGGCGCCCCGCCGTGAAATGCAGCTCCGGCGCGTAATCTCTCAACGCAGCGGTGACGCCCACGAGCGGAAAGTAGATGCGATTGCCCGTCGCGCGCCGACGACCTTCGATCGGCACCATCGACTGGAACACGACGATCGGAACGCCCGCTGCATTCCTGCGCACGCCAGGCAAGCCAAGAATGACCGCAGCTTCTTCCTTGGTGATATTGCCCTGGCCAGGCCGCGTGCCCTTCGTCGTCAGGATGACGCGGTCCGGGCGCACGTTGGCGACTTGCTGCTCGCGAGCTCCCGTTCCCATGGCAAGCATCGAGACCAACGCGCCCACGGCACAGGTCACACCGACGAGAATCGTGAGCGCCGAGCCGATCCGTTGTGGAACGCTCGATAAGTTCACCCGCAGAACGGCCAAGAGCTCTCGGAAGAATTTCATACGCCTACCGGCTGGCCAACGCGGCCACAATGTTCAACCGGGCCGCGCGTGCCGCAGGCACCGATGCGCTGATCAGCGCAACTATCGCGGCACATCCCAAACCGACCGCGACCACTTCAATCGGCATCGACACACCCGGCACGAATCGCGCGGCAAACGGAAATGCGATCAGGGCAAGCGCCAACCCAAACGCCGCAGCCGCGACACAAACCACCGCAGCCTCCGCGAGAATAAAAAGAAACAGCGCGCGGTCCGCGAAGCCGAGTGTCTTCAGCACCGCGAGCTCCGGCATTCGCTCGCGGGTCGATTGCATCATCATCGTGCTGGTCGCAAAGAGCAGCGCGACCAGCACCGCACCGACGATGGCGCGAATCAGAAAGCCCAGATCGCCGATGGATTGCATCTGCACCTGCGCCATCTCTCGCAAGGATTCGGTTTTCGTGGTGTGCGAGGAATTGGCGAAGCGCCGATCGATGGCATCGGCGACGGTCGCGGCCTGCCTCGGATCGACGATGGAAACATTGAAGTGGTTGACGGCGCCCTTGTTGGAGACGCGCGACACATCGAAATAATCGTACTGGATCAGGATCACATCGGTGCCGCCGGCCATGTCGCTATCGGTGTACGTGCCCACGATGTCGAAGGTCCAATCCGCCGAGCCATCGCTCTTCACGACGTTGGTCACCACCGGAATGCGGTCGCCGATTTTCCAGCCGTATTTTTCCAGCAGCGCTTTTCTCACCAGCGTGCCGGTGCGGCTCTTCTCGAAGGCCGCGACATCTTGCGGGGCGACGGTGTAGGTGAATACGGAGAGCCAGTCCTCGTCGGGGCGGATCGCGACGATGCCCATCTGCTGGGTGGGCTTCTGATACATGCCGCCGAACAGCTCCACCGGCACGACGGCCTTGACGCCCGGCACCGACTGGAGGGTCCCGAGCGAGCCGATGGGCAACGAGTCGACGAAACCGAGACTGCTGTGAACGAGCAGCAGATCGGCCCGGGCCTCGCCGATCAATTGCTCGACGCCCGTTTTCATACCCTGGAGCACGCCGAACAGCGCGAACGCGACCCCGACCTGAAGAAAGATCAGCAGGCTACGGGCCGGCTTGCGACAGATCCCGGACCAGATGAGCGGCAGAAATCGCATGCGGTGGGACGACCTCCGACATGGATGACCGAATCAAGCTATCGACGCGGGCGCCTCGCTTGCGGTTTCAGCAAGCGCCAACTTCGCAAGAAACGCTCAGCGCTTCACATCCGCGGCGCCGAGGCCGCCTTTCAACACCGACGCATTCAAGTCGCGCTCCGCGAGGATGTATGCCGCCGCCGAGCTGCGCCGGCCCGTGTCGCACACCACGACGTAGTGCACATTCGGGTCCAGGGACTTCAACTTCAGACGAATGAAATACAGCGGCAGGTTGAGCGCGCCTTCCATGTGGAAGGTCTCGAACTCGCTCGGCAGGCGCACGTCCAGCCATTTGCCGCCCCTGGCGACGATCTCCTTGGCCTGCTCGAAGCTCACCCAATGCAACATCGGCTCGTTCAGCAGCTTGCGAAAATCGTCCTTCGCGAGCCGCATCAGCGCGCCGTCGGTGAGCATGGTGATATTGGCATTGCGCTTCGCATCGGCGATCAGCGCTTCTTCGCCGAAGGTGTCGCCCATGCCGAGCTCGGCCAGCTTGATGCCGGCTTTGTTGAGCGGCGTCTCGCGCGTCACCAGGCATTTGCCTTTGACGATCACGTAGAAGTAATCGCCATCGTCGCCTTGCTTGATGATGACGTCGCCGGCCTTGGCTTCCAGGCGCTGCATGCGCATGAAGATGGCCTGGATGTTGGCGGGCGGAATGCGATGAAACGCCTTGGTCTGTAACAGCGTCGTCATCCAGTCGTCACTCGCGGGCGCCTGCTCGTTGGCGCTGCTCAGCTCGCCGACTTCGTAGGAGCCGGTCTGGTCCCAGGTCAACATCATGTCGAGCATGTCGCTGTCGATGGCGATGAATTCGACGCGCTCGGAAACCGCACGCGCGCTGTAGCGTCGCGGCGTGAAAGGAGCGAGGGGATTGCGGGCTTCGGGAGAGCCGGCACGCAACACGGCGACGCTACGATCGTCCTTCAGCAACTCGAGGACGCCGCTCACCAGGTAATACGTGCGCTTGTCGCTATCGCCTTCCTTGAACAACAAGCGTCCCGCGGACAGCTCGCGGAGCACGGTCTTGCGCGCCAACGTCTGCAGGTTCTCGGGTTTTAATCCGTCGAGCGGGGAAAATGACCGAAGCAGGCCAAGATCGAGCGGCTTGCTCTCCATGTGTCTCCAATGTGGAAGGGATCGGTTGCCCGAGCAACGCCTCGTCCGGCGTCACAAGATCTGCCGGGGATGGTAGCACAGGCGATTTGTCGGTAAGACCGCGCTACCGGCCGCGATCAGCGCACTAAATCCCAGCCTTCGTCGGGTGCAAATCTGTCACCGTGGACTCTTTGTAATTCTTGTAACCGGGCGACCACGGCGTCGACACCGCGCGCACGGGCGTATTGCAAAGGACCGCCTCGGAACGGCGCGAAGCCCGCACCGAAGATCACACCGGCATCGATGAGGTCGGCATCCTCGACAATGCCTTGCCGCAGCACCGCGACCGCCTCATTGACCAGCGGCAGCAGCAAGCGATCCTGCAAATCGTCCGGCGCACTCTGGCCGATGACCGGCGGTTTCACCGGCTTGTCGTTCTGCCACACATAGAAGCCTTCGCCGCTTTTCTTACCGAACTTCTTTTGCGAGAAGGGCGTGGCGAGCACCGCCGGCACGTCCGCGCCAGTCTCAAAAAAGACTTTACCCACGCTCATGACCACATCGAGACCGACCACGTCGGCCAGCTCGATCGGGCCCATGGGCATGCCGAACGCTTCGGCGGCCCGATCGATGAGGGCGAGCGGAATGCCTTCCTGCGCCGCGCGCACGGCCTCGCTCAAATAGGGCATGAGCACCCGATTCACCAGAAATCCCGGGGCGCTGTGACAAGGAATCGCGAGCTTGTCGATCTGCCGTGCGAACCCGAGACCGGCTTGCACCTGCTTCGGATCGGTGTTCTGCGCTTGAATGACTTCGACCAGCGGCATGCGCGAGACGGGATTGAAGAAGTGCAGGCCGATGAGTCGCTGAGGTTGCGCCAGTTTCTCGGCCAGCTGCTCGAGCACGATGCTCGAGGTGTTGGTCGCGAGGATCGCATTGGGCTTCAGCTGCGGCTCGACGCGCGCGTACAGCTCACGCTTCGCATCCAGATTCTCGTAGATGGCCTCGATCACGAGATCCGCTTGCGGCACGCCCGCGCCCGGCACGTCGGCCTGCAAGCGGCTCATCACTTCATCGCGCTTGGTCTGATCCGGATAACGTTTCTCGAAGAACTTCCGGGCGCGCTCCATCGCGGGCGCGACGTATTTTTCCTCGCGATCCTGCAACGTCACCGTGAGCCCACGCGCCGCGCACCACGCAGCGATATCGCCGCCCATCACGCCAGCACCGACGACATGCACATGTTTGATCGGCTCGCCGCCGCTCTTGCCCGCGGATTTCAAACGCTCCTGCAAGAAGAACACGCGCACCAGATTGCGCGAAGTCGGCGTGCACAGCAGATTGCCCATCGAGCGCGCTTCAGCGTCGTAGGCGCGTTCGCCCGAGGCGCCATAGTCCTGCCACAGCTCGATCAGTTTGTAGGGAGCAGGGTAGTGATCCGGGCGCGCACGCTTCGCGACCTGCGCACGCATCTGGCCGGCAAGGATGGGGCGCACGAACCCCAGGTTCATCAGGCGATGCTGGAAGGACATCGTCTTCGCAGGCGGTGGGCTCAGCGCGATCTGCCGGGCGACGTCGCGCAGCTGCGCCGGGGGCGCGAGCTTGTCGACCAGGCCCATCTGCAGCGCCTGCTTCGGGCGGATATGCCGACCGGTGAGCATGAGGTCCATGGCGGCGATCGGGCCGGCCAGCTGAACGGCCCGCACCGTGCCGCCCAAGCCCGGATGCACGCCGAGCTGCACTTCCGGAAAGCCCAGGGTCACGGAAGGGTCGTCGGCTGCTACGCGATAACGGCAGGCCAACGCGACCTCCAAGCCACCGCCGAGCGCAAACCCATTGATCGCGGCGACGGTGACGCAGCGGAGGGCGGCGAGCTTGTCGACCACCTGCTGACCCTGCCGGATCATCCGATAGGCGGCCTCCGGCGAATCGATACCGACGAAGCCTTTGATGTCGGCGCCGGCGATGAAGCCATTCTTGGCCGAGGTGACGATCAAGGCCTTCGGCGGCGTGCGGGACAGGGCATTGAGGATGACGTCGAGCTCTTCCATCACCTCGCGCGACAGGCTGTTCACGGCCGCGTTGGCCTTGTCGATGATCAACCAGGCGATGCCGTTGGCTTCGGTCTCCAAACGCCAATGGGCGGCGCCGCTGGCAGCGGCCGAGGCTTCGGTCATGGTCGACTCCCGCAGTTGTTGTTCAAGTTCGCGGTCGGATATTGAAGTCGCAGATCAAGGGCCGGTGATCGGAAAAACGCACGTCCGGCACGTCGAAATGGGTCACCTCGATGCCGTTGGAATACAGCACGAAGTCCAGCTCCTTGCGCGGCTTGTGGCTGGGGTAGGAGGGCAGCCCCAGGCGGTTCGCGCTCTTCAGGCCCGAGGCTTCCATGAACAGGTAGATCTCATGGTCGCCCCAGAAGGTATTGAAGTCGCCGGCCACGATCACGGGCTTGCTGGCGCGCTTCACCAGCTCGTGCAGATGGCGCAACTGATCGTGGCGATGGCGGAACTTGAGCGATAGGTGCACCAGGAAGATGGCGCATTCCTCGAGCTCCAGCTCGATGATCAGGCGCTTGATGCCGGTCTCGAAGTAATGGAAGCGCTCGCCCTCGACGCGCGGCGCCGCGAGGAACGCGTTGCCCTGCTTGCGCACGATGGGCATCAACTGGTTGATCGAGGCCGTGCCGTACTTGCACTGGTAGGTCGAATAGTGGCCGAGCGAATCGGCGATCTGCTTGGCCTGGTTGACCAGCCCGGAGCGGATCGAGCCGGTGTCGATCTCGATCAGCCCGACCAGGTCCGGATCGAGCGCTTTGAGCCAGTCGGTAATGCCGTTCAGGACGCGCGTGTTACTGCGGAGGTAGCCTGCGCCGGGCACCGGCAAGTGGAAGGCCGGGCCGAAACCGGTGGCATACCGGATGTTGTACAGAACGAAGCGCATCGTGTTGGCGTGAGCTCAAACCATCGGCTGGGAGCGCGGGCCGGCGCATTCTACAGCAGCATTATGGATTAGAATGGCCTCATCATCGCGGCGGGAGCCAGCCAAGTGGGCAGCATTTCTCAACACAATCCGGTGCGGCTGTTCGTCAGTCATGCGTTCGAGCCCTCGGACGATTATCACCGCGTGTTCGAGTATCTGGAGAGTTCGCACAACTTCTACTACCGCAACTGTAGCAATCCGGAGCTCGCCACCAGCTCGCGCGAGGCAATGAAGGAAGAATTACGCAAGCAGATCAACCTGGCCGAGGTGGTGATCGTGCCCGCGGCGCTGTACCAGCGGCATCGGGAGTTGATCGACTTCCAGTTGAATTGTGCGAAGGGCTTCGAAAAGCCGGTCATCGTGCTGGAGAAATTCGGCGTCAAGGAGAAGCTGCCGGTGCAGCTCGAGGCGCTCGGCGATGAAATCATCGAGTGGAACGAGCGCTCGCTTGCGGACGCCATCCGCCGGCAGGCCCGTCACGAGGACACGGCCCGCTGGGACACCATCGAGTTCAAGCTGGACTGACTCGCTAGTCCTCGCCGACCGCGCGCAATTTCGGTGCACGTTGGGCCGCCTGTAGGCGGGCCAGCACACCCAGCATGCCGACGATGCGGACCGCGCAGCCGCCGGCTTCCGAATCGGACATCTTGCGGACAGTCGCCTGAATGGCCGTTTCGCCCTTCATCGGGCGGACACAGCACATGGCGGAGGACAAAGAGGTGTACTCGTCGCGGATCTCCCGCGGCAGCTCTTCTTCTTCCAGATCGGCAAGGTGCTCGCGAAAAGCTTCGGCCAACCGATGCTTGATCGGCCCGGCGGAGGCAAGCACAACCGTAGCGGCGAAAAAATTCTCCCAGGCGCTGCTCATTCAACTGACTCCCGGATGGGTTAGCCGCTGATGGCGCCAAGGATCAAGTCGATCGTTCCAGCAACAACAACGGCGAGCGATAGCTGAGAAGTTAACTCAGTCGCCCGGCGGCATTTCTGTGTCCGCTCAAGCGTCTATGGCCGGAATATACTCCAGCGACTTCGAAAGGCAACGGCCCTGCGAGAGTTTTTTGGCAGCGCGACTGGCTTTGTTACGGAATGTGGTCGCTTTGCTTAGGTAATGCTCTCCTACAGGTCAGCGAGAAGCGCAGCCGCCTCAATATGATGCCTATGCGCAGCCGGTTTCCGGCCTTGAGTGAATTACACTCGTCCACATCTAAGAGGTTTCGGAACGCATTCATTTCGAGGGTGACAATGGCCACAGGTTGGGCCGGCGACGGCGCAGTTCAGGATCAGATCGACGCGACGGTGAAAGACGCCGTGGAGCGCGCCAAGAGCCTGTTGCCCGCAGGTCCGAGCCTGACCCATTGCGCCGAGTGCGGAGCCGAGATTCCCGAAGCCCGCCGCAAGGCCATTCCGGGCGTGCGCCTGTGTATTCCTTGCCAGGAAGCCGACGACAAAGAAAACGGCGCGTTCAGCGGCTACAACCGACGCGGCAGCAAAGACAGCCAGCTGCGCTGAGCGCGAGTTAGAAACATCCGCCTTCGACGATGCCCGCCAGCGCTCGCGCATGAGTCGCGAGTCCGCTGGGTCGATCGTGCATGAACGATTCTTCGCCGCGCGAGAGCGTCGGCCAAAAGGAAACGAGTATGCGCGACCCCAGTGGCAGAATTTTGTGCCAGAGGCGTTAAGCCCGCATTAAAAAAACCTGAATCTGGCGCAGGAGTACAACGAACATGGCGCAGCCCCTTGGTAGAGGCTCATTTCGACGCAGGCATCTGACCGCTGTTACCACCTCGACACTGCTGATCTTCGGTGTCTCCCAAGCCCAGGATAACGGGCAGAGCGCGGGCGATGAATCGGCCGTCGCGCTCCAGGAAATTGTCGTCACCGGCTCACGCATTCGCCGCTCGGACACCGCGACTGCCGCCCCCATCACGGTCGTCGATCAACAGGCCCTCGCAGATCGCGGCTTCACTCAAATCGGCCAGGCCTTGAACGAGACGACGGCCAACACGCCGGCCCGTCCACTGTCACCGCTCAACGGCGAAAGCTCCGGCGGCGGTGAGCAATATCCCGCGCTGTTCGGTCTCGGTGCGGGCCGCACGCTGACCCTGGTGAACGGGCGACGTTACGTGACTTCCTCCGGCAGCTTCAGCAGCGCCGGCTTCGGCAGCAGCACCAACGACAGCGTCGTCGACACCAACATGATTCCGATCGGCCTGCTGAAGAGCGTCGAGATCGTGCAGGGCGGGGGCGCGGCGGTGTATGGCTCGGACGCGATGGGCGGCGTCATCAACTACATCTTCAAAGACGACTTCGAAGGCTTGGAGTTCGATGCGCAGTACGGTCAGTCATCGCGCGGCGATTATGAGTCGCCCAGTGCCCGCGTCACTTGGGGCACGAACTTCGCGGACCGCGGTAACATTGCGGTCAACGTCGAATGGTCACGCACCGAGCCGCTGTATCCGACCGATCGTCAGCACGCGACGCGTGCGCTCGTGTCGATGGCGAATCCTGCAAACAACGGCAACAACGATGGCCGCCCCTCGGTGCTGCCGGTCGTCGATCCGCACTTCTGGGAATTCAACGAAGCGGGCGTGCTGTTCGCGCCGCCCAATCCCACCGGCTTTCCGAATCGTTTCTTCATCACGACCGATGGCACGCCGTATGGGTCCGGTGGCACAGCGGCACAATTCAACGCCGCGGGCACGGCATTGACCGGCTATAACCCCGGCACCTTCCCGAGCCCCGGTCCGTCGATTCCGTTCTCGAGCGGTGGCGACGGTTACAACTACAAAGATCTGATGGCGCTCTACAGCGGCGTCGAGCGAACGGCCGCGAATCTCATCGGTCACTACGATCTGAGCGACAGCGTTCGTCTGTCGACCGAATTGATGTATGCGACGGTTGAAGGCGAAGACCCGCGCGCCTCGATTCCCTCCAACACGATTTTGAATGGCGCGGCGACCGGCTCGGGTGCGATCACGATCTCGGGCTTGAATGCGTTTCTAACGCCCGAGGCTCGCACGGCCATCATCAATTCGTTGAACGCCAATCCCGCGCTCGCGACGATCTTCGGACCCAACTCGGGCTTCGCGTGGGCCGCGGGTGCGCCGATTCCAGTGTCGCTGTCGAAGAGCTGGGCCGATTTGATTCCGTCGATGGCGGGTGAGCGCGAAGTCGACACCGTGCGCGCGTTGGTCGCGTTACAGGGCGACTTCACTGTTGCCGATCGCGAGATGTATTGGGAAGTGTCGGCGAGTCATGCCGAAGTCGATGGCAGCATTCGGATGTGGGGCGTGTGGCAATCGCGATTCGACAATGCGATCAACTCGCGGCTGGTCAACGGCACGGCCGTGTGCGCCATCAATGCGGATGCGAATCCCGCCAACGACGACACCTCGTGCGCGCCGATCAATCCGTTCGGTGTCGGTACTGTCAGCGATGCCGCTCGCAACTATGTGAGCACGCGCTTCGGCCAGGACTACACCAACACGCAGAGTGACTATCTCGCGACCTTGGGTGGCGATGTGGTCACCATTCCGGCGGGCGTCGTGCGCTTCAGCGTGGGCTACGAGCATCGCAAGGAAGAGGCGGAGTTCGATCCGCTGGCCGCGGATCAAGCGGGCGTTGGTCGTCTCGGTGTGCCAACGCCGCGGCAGACTGGCGAATACGACACGAACGAGTTCTCGGCCGAGTTGTTGATTCCGCTTCTGGGCGGAGAGTTCTCATTCCCTGGCGCAGACGCGGTTGAGTTGAGCGGCGCGTTCCGCACCGTCGATCATTCGCTCGCAGGCTCGGAGAATGTGTGGAGCGCAGGCCTGCGCTGGACCATCGTGCCGGACATCACGCTGCGTGGCTCACGTAGCCGCAACTTCCGCGCACCGAATCTCACCCAATTGTTTGCACCCCAACAGGTCTCGTTGGGCGCGATCTCCCGTGATCCGTGCGACGCGGACCGTATCGCCGACGGCACCAACCCCGCCGTGCGCTTGGCAAACTGTCAGGCCTTGTTCGCCGCACATCCGGAATGGGGACCGCTCGGCTCGTTCCAGGATCCGAACGAAAACTTCTCCGGCGCGCTGATCACCACCGGCGGCAATCCGAATCTGGAGAACGAAACCTCCGACACAGTGAGCTACGGCTTCATTCTGCAGCCACGCTTCGTCCAGGGCCTGACGCTGATCGTGGATCGCATCGAGATCGATCTCGAGAACGGTCTGTCGTACTTCGAGCCGTTGAACTTCCTCGCCACCTGTTTCGACTCGTCGCCGCAACCGGCGGACATCTGCGCCATCTCACAGCGCAACGAACAGGGCCACGTGATCTCCAGCGCAGCGATCACCTACAACGCGGGCTCGATTCGCTTCCACGGCGAGACCTACAACCTGAACTACGCATTCCCGCTGGGTGAGGGTGCGCGTTGGGGCGATCTGTCGCTTGCGGTGGAAGCCACGCACGTCAGCCTGCTGGAAACATCGGTCACCGGCGTCGATCTGACACGCACGGACGGCACGGCGGCGCAGCCCGATTGGCGCTCGCGATTCGATGCTCGCTACACGTTCGGCCCGTTCCGCTTCGCGTACTCGCTGAATTATTTGCCCTCGGTGAGGAGCACCAACACCTCGACGATCGAGACCACGCTGTATCCGATCCTGGATGCGAACTATCGACACAACGTCTCGGCGCAGTACGATTTGACCGAGCAACTGACGGTGCGTGCGGGCGTCGAGAATTTGACTGACGAGATGCCCTCGTTCCCCAGCACCGCCTATGGCGATATCCTCGGCCGTCAGTACTACATGGGCGTTCACGCGAAGTTTTGAGAATGAAACAATTGAGCATTGCGCGCACGGTCGCGGTGTTGCTGGCCTTCGTGGCCGGCACACCGCTCGCAAGCCACGGGGCTGAAGCGGAGGCGCGCCGCTTCGCCTCCAATCATCAAGGCGTGTTCGGCGGACAGAAGCTGCGCTATTCCGCAATCGTCGAGGAGAACTTCATCACCGACGCTGCCGGCAAACGCACCGCCAGCATCTTCACGACGAGCTACATCCGCACCGACGTTCCGAAAGGCACGCAGCGGCCCGTGATATTTGTATTCAATGGCGGTCCGGGCTCGGCCTCCATCTGGCTGCACATGGGCTACGTCGGCCCGCGTCGCATCGACTTCAAGGATGTGGTGAAGCCGGAGACCGCGCCGCCCTTCAACACCGTCGACAATCCCGACAGCCCACTCGATGTCGCGGATATCGTGCTCATCGATCCGGTCGGTACGGGCTTCAGTCGCATTCTGCCGGATGGCAAACCGGAGCAGTTCTACGGCACCGCGCAGGATGCGAAGGTGACGGTGGATCTCATTCAGCGTTGGACTCGACAGAACGAGCGGTGGAACGCGCCAAAGTTTCTGCTCTCCGAAAGCTATGGAACGATTCGCGCCGCGGTGGTCGCAAGACTTCTCGCGGGTGGACCGATGGAGACCGGCTCGATGGAAGGCATCACGCTCAGCGGCGTGATTCTGCTCGGGCAGGCGATGGATCTGGGCGGATCCGCCGGAGATGACGGTCGTTATCTCAACACGCTACCGACGCTCGCAGCCACAGCCTGCTATCACGGCAAAGTGACGGGATGCACAGCGGCTGGACAGGTCGAGGCCGCCAACAAGTTCATCAGCGAGGAATATCTGCAGGCATTGCACGCAGGCTCGCGATTGACCGATGCTCAGCGCGACTCCGTGGCAAACCGGCTTGCGACGCTCACTGGGCTGACGCCTACGGTGGTGCGTGAGAACAACTTGCGCATCAATGCCGGCGAGTTTGCTCGATCGTTGCTCGCGGATCAGGGCAAGGAGATCGGCATGTACGACGGTCGTTACACCTTGCCCTTAGCTGCCAGCGGGAAAGATCCGGTCGCTGACGATCCTGCGATGGGCCAATACGTGCCGGGCTTTGTTGCCGCTTACAACATCTACGCACGCAAGGATCTTGGCGTCGCCATCAATGACGAGTACCAGCCCATCGCATTTCGCGCGGTGAATGGGCCTTGGGACTACGGTCGCGGCCCGGGTGGCGGCGCCGACAAGAACTTCGCCACCGACCTTGCGGTCGCCATGCGGCGTAATCCACAACTGCGGCTCATGGTGGGCACCGGCTACTATGACTTGGTGACGACCCTCGGCGCGGCGGACTACACAGTCGCGCATGCCGGCATCCCACTGGAAGCGACACAATTTCATCTGTATCCGTCCGGGCACATGCCTTATCTGGGCACCGAGGCACGCGAAGCGCTTGCTAAAGATGTTCGCGCGTTCGTTGCCGGAGCGAAGAAATAGATTGATGTCGAGTTGTAAGTTCATTGCCCTCGCAGGCTCGATAGCAGCGCTCGCATTCGTCACTGCGTGTTCGACCGCACCGACGAAGCCTGCCGCAGCGTCTGCGGCGCCTCGGGTTGTGCCTCCAGGGCTGGATCCGGCTCAGCGGCCGGATCCGTTCGCTTCGACGTATCAACCGGTCGCCGCTCCCGCAGTCGCGATCATCAACGCGACAGTGCTGACCGCGACCGGTCCACGCATCGACGGCGGTTCGGTGTTGATTCGCGATGGCAAGATCGCGGCGGTCGGTCGTGACATCGCGATTCCAGAGGGCACGCGCGTGATCGACGCCGCCGGTCGCTGGGTCACGCCCGGCATCGTCGATCCTCATGCTCATATCGGCTCCGGCTCGAGCCCCGGCGCCGCCAATGGCGAAGGCGGCAATGAAACCGGCGCGACCGCCGGCGGCATCTGGATCGAACATGCGATCTGGCCGCAGGACCCGATGTTCGAGCGCGCCCGGGCCGCGGGAGTCACGACGTTACAAATATTGCCGGGCTCCAGCACGTTGTTTAACGGTCGCACGGTGATTTTGAAGAACGTGAGTTCGACCAGCACTCAGGGAATGAAATTTCCCGGCGCGCCGTCCGGATTGAAGATGGCGTGCGGCGAGAACCCGACCGGCGGCCCGGGACGACCGGCCACGCGCGCAGGAAACATGCTCGGCTATCGCACCACGTTCATCGCCGCGGCGGAGTACGCGCAAAAGTGGGCGGACTATCATCAACGCGCCAGTGGCGATCCGCCGAAGCGGGACCTGATGCTTGAAACGGTTGGCGCGGCCTTGCGCGGCGACATCAAAGTTCATATTCATTGTTATCGCGCCGACGAGATGGTCCAGATGATCGACCTCTCGCACGAGTTCGGCTTTCACATCGCCGCGTTTCATCACGCCACCGAGGCATTCAAGATCGCACCGCTGCTGGCGCGGGAAAAGATCGCCGTCGTAACGTGGGCGGGCGATTGGTCCGGCTACAAGATGGAAGCCTACGATTCGATCATGGAGAACGCCGCATTCGTCGCCAAAGCCGGCGGCGTAGCGGCCATGCATTCCGACAACGTGATGTTGTTGCAGCACCTGAATCACGAAGCGGCGCGTGCGATGACTGCAGGACGCGAGGCGGGCTTGGGCACGACGCCTGAAGAGGCGATCCGTTGGCTCACCCTCAATCCGGCGCAGATCATCGGCGTCGCGGACCGCACCGGCTCGCTCGAACCCGGCAAGATGGCGGACGTGGTGCTCTGGAGCGCTGATCCCTTCAGCGTGTACTCGACGCCGGATCTGGTGTTCATCGACGGGGTGCTGGTGAGTGATCGCGCAGCGCCGTCGCAATCACCTGCCTCTGATTTCGAGCTGGGCAACGTGAGACGCCCGATTTCACCCGCACGGCCAGCGCCTGAAGGGCTCGGGAGCACGCCATGATGTTGCTCAGAGCACTGCTACTGTCCGTATTGGCGGCGACGGCGCACGCCGAAACCATCGCCATCACCAACGCTCGCATCCTGACGATGGGCGCCGCCGGTGACATCGATAACGGCACTGTCCTCGTTCGCGATGGAACGATTGCGGCGGTCGGCAAATCCGTCGCCGTGCCGAGCGACGCACGCGTCATCGACGCCAAGGGTCAGATCCTCACGCCCGGCATGGTCGCGACGGTCACGCCGCTTGCGATCAACGACACGATCGGCTCGGGCTACGCCGGTCGTGCTTCCACCAATCCCACGCTCAGCGCGGCCTTCGATGTTTCCTACGACGTCGTGCCTACCTCTCCCCAGATTGGCGAGGCGCGCATTGAAGGCATCACCCGAGCGGTTGTCGCGCCGAACGCACCGGGCGGGCCGAATGTGACTCGGATTTTCGGCGGTCAGGTCGGGATCATTCACTTGGGCGACGCCGCCGATCTCACGGTCAAACGTCATGCCGCCATGTTTCTCGACACGGGCGAGCAGGGCGAGGCCGTCGCGGGGGGCGGGCAGGGCGCGTTGCAGGTTCGGCTTCGCCAAGCGTTCGCCGACGCGCGTGCCTTCGCGAAGAATCGCGGTAGCTTCGATGTGGCACGCCTGGAGGAACAATCGCTCTCTCGTGCCGATCTCGAGGCGTTGATTCCAGTCGTCGAAGGTCGCCAGCCGTTGCTGGTCGAAGTCGATCGCGCCCCTGACATTCATAACATCCTCACGCTGGCGCGCGAGCAGAAGATCAAAATCATTCTTTCTGGTGCCGCCGAGGCATGGATGCTGGCCGATGAGATCGCGGCCGCCCAGGTGCCGGTGGTGCTCGATGCCGAAGAGAATCAGGCCTTCACCTTCGAGAGCCTGAACGCTACGTACGAGAACGCCAGAATCCTGCATGACGCCGGCGTGCTGATTGCGTTCAAGCCCAGCGTCGCCCGCATCGTGTTCCTGATCCGCACACCGCGATTCATCGCGGGGCGCACAGCGCGCTTCGGTATTTCACCTCACGATGCGTTGGCGGCCATCACCATCAACCCCGCCCGCATCTTTGGCTTCGCCGATCGCTTCGGCTCGGTCGAGAAGGGCAAGGACGCGGATCTGGTGCTCTGGAGCGGCGACCCGCTGGAAACGACGACCGTGGCACGGATGGTGATGATCCGCGGCGTCGAACAATCGCTGGCCGCGCGTAACCGTCAGCTACGCGATCGGTATCTCAAGTCAGTGCTCACTCCTTGATCGGACCCTTTTCATGATTCGTATGCGCCTTCCTGCTGCCATTGCGATGGCTACGCTCGCCATCGCCACTTACTCGATCGATGCGTCGGCCGATGCGTCGGCGTCGCCGTTCGGTGCCGTGAATATTTCAGGCCCCATCGTCACCAATCACAAGGGAACGTTTGGCGGCAAACGGGTCAAGTACGAGGCGGTCGTGGAGCCATTCGACGTCACGGATCCGTCCGGCAAGCCGGTCGCACGCCTCGTCTCGACGTCTTATATTGCTAAGGACAGCGACGCATCCGCGCGTCCTGTGCTGTTCGTTTTCAACGGCGGCCCCATCGTCGCCACGACACCGCTGCACATGGGCGCGTTTGGACCGAAGCGCGTCGCGATTCCCGACGACATCAGCGCCGATCCCGCGACCTTCAAGGTCGTCGACAACGTCTATGCACCGCTCGATGTGGCCGACGTCGTGATCTTCGATCCCGCGAACACCGGCTTCAGCCGCACGCTGCCTGGCGTGCCTCCGGAGAGTCAGTTCTCCGTCGTTGCGGACGGCCGGCAGCTGACCGATCTGGTGCAGCAGTGGGCGAAAACTCATCGTCGGTTGTCGTCGCCGAAATATCTCGTCGGCGAAAGCTACGGCACGATGCGAGCGGTGGAGGCGGCCGATCAATTACAAAAGGCGGGCATGCCGCTCGAGGGCATCATGCTGCTCGGCCAGGCGGTCAATATCATCGAGTACGCGCAACGGCCCGGAAACATTCTGAGCTACGTGGTCTCGCTGCCGACCTTGGCGGCGGTTGGCTGGAGTCAGAACGTCGCCGATCGCAAAGGCCGGACGTTCGATCAGTTCATCAAGGACGCCCAGGACTACGGCGCCGGCGAATATCTCAACGTCCTGTTCCTCGGCAACACGGCTGCGCCTGAACGCCGCCAGGCGGTTGCAAAGAAGCTCGAGGAGTTCACCGGGCTTTCGGCACGGACGTATCTTGAGCGCGATCTGAAGATCACCAAGACGCAGTATCAGCAGATGCTGTTCCCGGGCTACGTGCTCGACACCAACGATGCGCGCTACAAGCGGCCGGCGGCGCAGGGCAATCACGATGAGGAGCTTCCTGGCTACGCGTCTCGATATTCACCCGCAGCCATCGAGCACTTTCATAAAGAGCTGAAGGTGCCCGACATCGGGAATTATTTCACCGGCATGCCCACCGCCGGCGCCGGCTTGAATGGCTGGAACTGGGGCCCGAACAAATCGCCGTTCGGCGATTGGCCGTATGTCACTCAGGTTCGCGACGTGATGAAAGCGAACCCGAAGTTCCGCGTGTTCGTCGGCAACGGCTACTACGACACCCAGACGACCATCGGCGCCATGGACTACCTGATTTCACAGGCTGGCTGGCCGATGGATCGTGTGCGGTCCTCGTACTACCAGGGCGGCCATCTGTTCTACACCGTCGAAGCGAGCTTGAAAAAACTCTCCGACGATGTGCGAGCGATGGTCACCCATCAATGGTGAGTGAACCATTCAGCGACGGTCTCGTAGCTCCTTGAGCTGGGCACGAGCCTTGGCGGCGAGCGCAGGCTTGCCGCTCGGCGCCACATCACCGAACGGTTCGAACTCATACATCGCAACGTAAGTGCGCGACGAAGTCTGGGCGTTCACGCCGTCATGGTCGGTGCGGCGGGCCACCAGCGAGTAGGTGCGAGCTCCGTCGTTTGCGATCGGAATGAAGCGGCGATGGTCGTACACCACGCATGTGGGATCGGTCGCGAGGGAACATCCATAGTTCTCCGGGCCTACCGGCGTGTACGTGCGCTGGACAATCAGATCCTGGTCATCGATGAACCAGATCAGCTGAAAGTGGGAATTCTGGCTCCCATCCATGACCTCGACGTTGCCGGCTTCGTCGACGTAATCGTCTTCAATCGAGCCCGTGCCGTCGGCGGCCAGGCGAAAGCCATAGCCCTTGCGCTTGGGCACCGCGACTCCTTCCTCACCGATGCCGAGCGAGTACTGACGACCCACGACGTTGTTTCGAGTCCATGAAAAAGGCTGCTGCGGATCGACCCGGAAAGAAACGCTCGAGCCCACGTTGCGCACACCGGTCGGCAGGGCGAGGTCATACAGAACATCCGTCGTCACATCGTCGATGTTTCGCACCGAGCGGTACTTCGCCACGGTACCGTCCGCAAACGTGGCAGTGACGACTTTACCGCTGGCATCCAATGCCCAGGTGAAGGCCTTGTCGAAAACATGAGTCCTGCCAGTGCCATCGGCATGCAGATCCGCGATATCCGGCATGACCTTCACGGTCAATGTGTCGTCATCGACGTCTGAAGCCGCGTCATACACCCACAGCGTTCGAGTCGAGTCCCGCAGGTCGGACGGCTCGATGGATTGGGTGTTGCTGGCGTCGATGATGGTGCGGGCCACCGTGACGGTCTCGGTTTCTCCCACCGGGCCGCAGTCCCGAGCAGTGATCTCCCGGTCCTCCGTAACTGTCAGAATGTGATCGCTCAACTGCCTCAGGGTCGCGCCTGCAACGTTGTAGCGCAGGGGCAGTTCCTGGACGGTATAGCCGTAGCCTATTGGCAGGCACACCTTGAACTCGGAATCCCACATCTCGACCGGCGTCGCATACGAAATCTCGATGGCACCGTTGGTGACGCTCCACGTCATGTTCCGGTGCCAGGCGCCGGTCGAGACGGTGCCGGTGCCGTTGGCGTTGAATACGTAAGCCACCGCACGATTGATTTGATAGTAGGTGCCGTTTAGATCGTTCGGCAACGTAGTTGCCAGTAGGCTACTCGGCACACTTCCCGTCGCAATCGGCTTGACTACTGTCGGGTCGGTGACGATAGCATTCTGAGTGGCTACGAACATTGCCCGGTCCAGGGAGGACGCTGCGTCCACCAGCTCCTCGCGCACGGCCGTATTGGAGAGTAGGGCAGTCATCGAGGCCTGCCCGTCCGGCATCGGATAATCCTCGGCGTGATCGACCAGCAGCTTGATCGCGGTGGCCAGATCCAGGAGGTCCTGACTGTTCAGGCTCGCGGATAACGTCTGTATCAACGTCTCGCTGGCCACGGTCTGACCGTTGTTGGCTTCTCTCAGCAGCACTGCGAGCGCCGTGGTTACGTTGGTGATCTGAGTGGCGAAATTCTCGGTGCTCGACAGCGTTGCGTCGCTGCCCGCTTGCGTGAGCAACGCTGAGAATGTCCCGAGCAGACTGGTGAACTCAACATACGACTGCGCGCCGACGCCCTTCGCCGTCAACGTCACAAAACCGCCCGTTGCGTCCTGGGCCAGCGAGATTTCCAGCCTGTAGTTGCCGTTTGCGTCAGCATTCGCGGTGAAGGTCTGGCCACCGACTGTGGCCGTCACAACGGCATTTGCAATCGGCGCATCGGTGACCGTACCCGTGAGCGTCAACCGGCTCGTCGTTGTCTGGGGCGGATTGCCAGTAGGAGGAGGCGTCGTGCCGCCACCATTCCCGCCACCGCCACAGCCCGCCAGAATCCCCAACAACACCGCCGTCTGGGCGGCTCGGAAATGATTCATCGAGAAAAGATTCCTGTGTCCGTATCCGTACAAGCTAGGACGCAAGTTTATCTACAGGCACAGCCAGAGTGCGTGACCTGTCACAGGTTTTAATTAGAGCGGCGTTGGAGTTATGTCGATCGCGCGTCAGTGGACCGCAGCGATGTGGACCATGGCCACAATGTCGAGCCCAACGGCGCCACGGGGCTCATGTTGGAGGACTTGGGAGAGCCTTCTCCTGCGCGCCCACGTTGGCGGATCCTCCCAACTGGTCCATGCCGCCTAAACGGCAGGCATGGTGCTAACTTCACTGCTGCTTCATAACATCGCGGCAAATCTCTGCGGCTTTCAGCCGAGCTTCCTGACTGCCATAAGTGAACGGGCCGACGGACGCCAGCGTTCGGTCCATGCATGCCTCGAAACGATCGGTCGCCGCCTCGGCGGCTTTCTCTTCGGGCGTGGTCGCACATCCGCTGAGCGTGAGTACGATGGCGACGATGCGGGCTCGATACATGAAACGTTCCTTGTGTGGCGATGAAACTCAGAGGCTACGGCCGCCGATTGCGTCGTGGCTGTGACGGCGGTCCCACTAGTTGTTCGCGAAGTTTCGTGGCATACGCGCAGCTGCTTCATTGCGCCGCGAACTCGGCGAGCGGTGTGCGGTGGCCAGAACGGCTACGGGAATCACCGTGAAAAATCGAAGCCAGGCCTTTAGCTCCAGCGCCGCCTACGTCGGGCGCATAATGCATATTATGGTAAGTTATGAATGGAGCATTCCAGGCCTCGAACCCAGGCCAGGACTTTCCGCTGACTTCAGTCCGTGCCGTACTCGCGGCACACGGCCGGCGAATTCTGCAGAATCGGCTTCACCGCCACATCATTCCAGGCCGAGCCATTCGCGAGTTGCAGCCGTTCGACCACCAGCAACGAAAGCATCGTGTAATGGTCCTTGGTGGGTTTATCGAGCTTGACCATCCAGCACTTGCGCGCGTCCTGATGCAGACGGCCGCTATGCCAACCGCCCTCGATCGAACTTGAGGTGATGCGAATCACTCCGCCACTCTTGAGCGGTGACTCAGCGTGGGCAGTGACGGTCAATGCGAGTGCCAACGACAGGGTCGAGAGAATTAGTTTCATGTCGGGAATGAAGATGTCGATGAGCCCGCAGGCGATGGAGACATTGTGTGGGTCGGCGCTGCGCTCATCCATTGGCCAGAGGAGCCAGATGGCTCACCCTAGGCACTCTCCCTCGGTGATTCAGCCATCCAAAATCGGCAGTCTGGGCCGATATGAAAATACAAACGGCCTTGGCGATCCTGGTCACATTCTTCGCGGGACCTTGCCTCGCACAGGTTTCCAAAAGCGCAATCGATCAGCTGAGAAACGGCTCTCCGCAAGCCGCCGAACGCGCATTCACGGCCCTGCAGACCTCGTTTGAGCACGGACAGGCCACTGAGTACGACCTGCTCGACGGCTACAAGCATTTCTATCGTGAGGACGCCGAACTGGCGGACGGCATCAATCAATGGATCGCATCGTTTCCCGAATCGGCGACGGCCTATCTGGCCCGCGGTGTTTACTACCGCAAGCTTGGCGAGACGCGACGAGGCACGAAGTACATCGACAAGACGCCGTCAGCCGATCTTGAATATATGAAGCGCATGTATGTAAAGGCAAGGCGAGATCTCGCGAAGTCTTTGCAACTTCACAGTGGATCCTACATCGCCGAGCTTCATCTGCTGAACATCGCCTTGCACGATTGCGATGGCAACGCCGCAGAGACAGCGTTTCACAACGCGACGAAGATTCTGCCATCGAACATTCTGGCGCGAGCGCGTTACACCGTGAGCCTCACGCCCCGATGGGGCGGCTCCTACGAGCAAATCGATGCATTCATCGCACGTAGCCGCGCGGAAGGTGTGCCGGAATCGACGCTGGGGCTGATGCAGGCAATCAAGCTGGAGGATCTAGGCAACGTGGCCGAAGAAAAAGGGCGGCTCGATGCGGCAAGGTCGTTCTATGAACGCGCCCTGCCGCTGTCGAGAGCGGGCGGTCCGCGATTTCGTGAGGTCTACCTGCCAGACAGCCAGCGCTTTTGCCGACACTACAAATTTGGCGGTCAGGACTGCTCCTGACGCGCCCTGCCCGGCTGCCACGTTCAATCGAACGGCACCTTCACCACAGTTCCTCGCAGCAGCTCCGTCACATAGATCGTGCCGGAGCTCTGATCGAGCGACATCGACGTCGGACGATCGAGCGTGCACTGATTGACCTTGGTCGGAGTGCTGGTCGGCGTCTCGAATCGTTTGATCGCCGCACCGGTGGGCGGAAAGCCCGGAACCGGGGCGAAATTGTTTTCCAGCACCAGATAGTCGATGTCACTGCCATTCCGGAGCGGAAGAACGCCGATGGCCGTCCTGAGACCCGTGATGAAATCGCTCTGATCGCCGCTCGTGCGGTCGACGGTCTTGATGCGCGAGACGCCAGGAAGAAACGGCGCGCCCGAGAACAACGACACCAGCAATTCACCATGCACTTGAGAGATTCCAGTGGGCACCGGCTCGACGGACGGCGGTCCAGCCGCACCCGCCAGATTCTGAATTCTGTCGAAGCTCGCGAGCGTCGCATACGTGCCCGAGGCAAGGTCGACCTTCACCAGACGATTCAAGCCGCCATTGGTGACGAACAAGTTGTTCTCACCGGCCAAGACCCCGAAGGGATTCGAATTCCTCACATTGGCGGGCAGGTCGGGCAACGGATCGCTCTCATAGTCCGGAAAGTCCACGACCACTTCGATGGAAATTCGATCGCCGCCGCCGTTCGAGAGAGTCACGGTCTCGCCACCCGCCAGGCGCATCTGCTGCTGTTCGGTGAGCTGAAACCCTTTAGTCTGCCGCTCGGCCGCGCTGCTCAGATGAATCGCGAGGATGGCGCTGAAGATCGGCGAAGAAACATCGGGGTTCGGCAGCCATGTGCCCATCATCGGACCGAGAATGACGGTATCGCCTTGACCGATGGCGACATACACGGTGCGACCACGCAGGGTCAGCGAATTCGGCCCTGAGGCATCGCCGCCTGCCGCATTGGTTCCTTGCGGCAGACCGTCCAGCAATGTTCGACGAGTGCCGTCAGGACTCACGATGGAAATGCGTCCGGAGTTCGGGACGTTGAGGGTGCCCGTCTCCGAGACCAGCAAGTCACCCTCCTCCGTCAATACACTCCCGATCGGAGCTCGCAAACCGCTGGCAACCACCGCACAGTCGTCTGCATGAGCAGCAATGTTTGCTAGTGATGCGCTTGCGCCGAAAGTGACGATAGCAACACGACGGATCAGCGTGCGGATATGGATTGCGTGCATGGAACGCTCCTGACAACACGTGAGGGAATGCGAGGAGAACGGTCCGTCGTGATTCGAGTTGATATACGCGGCAAGCTGCCGTGCGAGTAGCTGTATTATCTCTTAACCAACAGCAGCAAAACGGACGATGCGACGCAGGCGTTGATCGAGCCTCAGGGATGAGTATTTCGAAGCGCGAGTAATACAAACACGACGATCGCCAGCAGCGCAGACAGCGTCTTCCAAAACATCACCGGATGACGCTCCAACAACGGCGGGCGGATTCTTCTGAGATACGCTGCGTTGGGATGACTCAAGTCATAAACAAACTCAGACAGCTCCTGGTACCGCTTCTCAGGATCCGGATGCGTGGCTTTCTTCATCGTCTCATCGAACCACGCCGGAATCTCTCGCTCCTCATCGAGCAGTGACCGATACATCAATCGTCGTTGCGCAACCTGGGTCGTCGCCTTGGCGACCTCCGTGCCGAACGGCAGGCGTCCCGACAGCATCTGATACGTGATGACACCGAGCGAGAACAGATCCGAGCGTGACGAGCCCGCCTCGCCCAGGAAATATTCCGGTGCGGTGTATTGAGCCGTGCCCGCCGGCAGACTCTGCACCGACGCCGCATTCTCGATGATTCCAGCGACACAAGTGGACCCGAAGTCCATGATCTTCACCGTGCCGGTGGTATCGATCATGATGTTTTCCGGTCGCAGGTCCTGATGCAGCATCTCCAATCGATGAAATGCCAGCAGGCCTTTGGCGATCTGCTCGACGATGCCGCGCACGGCGCTGAGCTTCGGCTTGGGATTGTCGATCATCCACTGCGTGAGCGTCTGGCCGTCGATGAACTCGGTGACGGTATAGAGATAATTTCGCTTGCGCGTGGGGGCGCAGGCCCGGACGACGTGGGGACTGTCGATGCGACGCGCGATCCAGTCCTCCAGCAGGAATCTTTCCAGATAGGTTGGATCGCCGCGCAGATCCACCGACGGCGTCTTGATAACGACTGCGGCTGCTTTCTCATCGGACTCATCCACGGCGAGATGGACATGGCTGCGACTGCTGATTCGGATGTCGCGAACGATGCGATAACCATCGAACACCATTCTCGGTGCGAGATCCGGGGGCAACGGCAACTCGCTGAGCTGATGCTGAACTTCGGCGGCCTCCGCCTGCGGCACCTCATCGACACGCACCAACTGCACGGTCAGATTGTCATCGCTCCCCTGCTCCAGCGCTTCAACGGCAATGGCGCGAGCGACCGCATCCAAATCTTCCGAGCGTACGGCCAGGGCATCGATGATGAACTTCGACGTGACAAACTCGTGGATGCCATCCGTAGCCAGAATAAACACATCGCCCTGCCCCACGCCCGCCGCGGAATAGTCGATCTCGAGCTGCGGGTTTACTCCCAACGCACGCCCGAGATAGCTCTTCTCGCGTGAAATCCACAGCCGATGATCTGTAGTGAGTTGTTCGAGGCTGCCATCCCGCAGTCGATAAACTCTCGAATCGCCGACGTGAAATATGTGCGCCGTGGTGGACTTGATCACCAGCGCGCTCAACGTGCACACGTAGCCGCGATCCTGATCGTATCGATACTGGCTCTGACGCGTTTGCGCGTAGAGCCAGGAATTGAGGGCCATCAGGACGCGTTGCGCCGACTGCCGCACCGACCACGCCGGCGAGGTGCAGTAGTAATCCTCGAGGAAGCCTTTCACGGTCGCTTCACTGGCGACCTGACTGACATTGCTACTACTGACGCCGTCGGCCAATGCGACGGCGATGCCTTTGGCGGTCAGTTGCGGCTCGTCCGGAATGCACGCGCCGTGAAAGTCCTGGTTGATCTCTTTCAGGCCTGCGTCGGAGTGTTGCCCTAAAGAGATCTTCAGTCGAGGCGGCACCCTCAGATCCGCTTACGCGGCACGCGGGTAGGCCTGTTTCTTCGGCGCGGTCTTCAAGTGCGTCGAATACAGCGTCAAACCGGTGAACGACAGTCCGCCGACCAGGTTGCCCAGCACCGTCGGAATCTCGTTCCAGACCAGATAATCCATGATCGAGAAATTGCCGCCCATGATCAGCGCGGACGGGAACAGAAACATGTTCACCACCGAGTGCTCGAAGGTCATGGCGAAGAACACCATGATGGGCATCCACATGGCAATCACCTTGCCGCCCACAGTGGTTGAAATCATCGCGCCGACCACGCCGGTCGACACCATCCAGTTACACAGCACGCCTCGGATGAACAAGGTGAGCATGCCGGCTGCACCATATTCCTTATAGCCCAGCGTGCGTGCTTCGCCGATGCCGGCGATCACCTTGCCCACCGCGTTCGGCGGCGTCGAGAAACCAAACGTGAAGACGATCGCCATCATCACGGCGACCGTCACGGCACCCGCCAGGTTGCCCGTGAACACCAGGCCCCAGTTCTTGAGCACACCGCTGAGCGTCACTCCAGGTCGCTTGTCGATCAACGCGAGCGGCGACAGCACGAACACGCCCGTCAGCAGATCGAAGCCCAACAGATACAACATGCAGAAGCCGACCGGGAACAGAATCGCGCCGATGATCGGGTAGCCGGTCTGCTGAGTGACCGCGACCGCGAACACCGCCGCCAACGCGAGAATGGCGCCGGCCATGTACGCGCGGATCAAGGTATCTCGCGTGGACATGAAGATTTTCGATTCACCCGCATCGACCATCTTGGTCACGAATTCCGACGGTGCCAGATAAGACATGGTTGTTCTGATGCCTCTTGAAAATGAGCCACGCCCGTTCGGGATCGGGCCCGACTCGAGCCAGGGAGCGACAAAGGGAGTTCATGGGCGCGCAGTGGAACGCGCGAAATTCGGCGGAAGGAAGAATCTCCCGCTGCGGCCGCAGTGCCATGCCGACCCGTCATTGGATCGAACGAGCCAGTGCAGCAAGAGCTATGCCAGTGGCCAGAAAGTGATATTCGGCGGTGTGGGCTTGTTTTCTAACAGCTCAAGTGCGCCGTTACGGTGCAACCCAACCAGTCATCTGCCCTGTTCGAGAGCTTCAAAGTTCTCGTAAGGCAGTTGCGATCGGCATGCGTGCGGCACGGACCGCAGGCAGCAGCCCGCCCACAAAACCGATCGACAAGGCCGCGAGCAATCCATTCCTCAGCAGCTCAGGCGAGACATCGAAGGCGAACATGATCTGTCCCCCCGATCCCATGGTGGAGGCGCTGAAGCCATCGAACAGCAGCCAGGCGATGCCGGCGCCCATCATTCCGCCCAGTGCCGCCAGCACCATGGTTTCGAGCAGCACAGAAACAATCACTGGCACAGATCTAAAGCCGATGGCACGCAGCGTGGCGATCTCTCGAGCCCGAGTGGCGACCGCTGAATACATTGTATTGAGCGCACCAAAAATCGCGCCCAACGCCATGATCGATGCAATCGTAACGCCGAACGCCCGAATCATCCGGGCAAGCCGTTCCGACTGACGGCTGTAGTACTGCCGAGAGGTCATGACATCGACTCTGAGCCTGGGATCGGTCGAGAGCTGCACTTTGAATGCACTGAAGGCTTGTGAATCGTTCAAACGCACCAGCAATGACGACTTGCCGTTCGCACGCCGAAACGCGGGACCGAGCACCTCCGTGTCGGCCCACAGTTCCGAGTTGTGAGCATCGCCCGAGTCGAAGATGCCGACCACCGTCCACGCCTGACCCTGCAACATCATCGTCGCACCAAGCTCAGTCCCGGCGAATTGACGCTGCACCTCGCGCCCCACGACCAGCTCATGCAATCCCGATTGAAACGTTCTGCCAGCAACGAGTTTCACCTGCGGGCGCAGCCCCCAAGCTCGCTCGCCGATTCCACGCAACGCGACGTTCGACTCACGTCCCGTGGTCTTCTTGCGCAAGCTCGCACCGACCAGTAACTCGGCCGAGATCATCGCCCGATCGTCGGCATCTCTGGCCAGCTGAGGCGCCTGAGAAATGATAGCCGGCGTCTCCCGCCCGAGCGCCGAGGCCGCTTCGGAACGAGCGCCTAACTGGAGCACGATGAGATTCCGGTCATTGCCGGTTTGAGTGAGGGTCTTCTCGAACCCCTCGCCTATCGCAAGCAATCCGACCAACACACCCACGACACCCGCAATTCCGACGATCACCACGGCGGAAGCACCCAGGCGCTTCGGGATCGTGGCGATGCCAACGCGTGCCACCGAACTGATCTGTCGACTCACCTTGATGAACGTCATGATCAGCGCCCCGCCAGTGCGTCCACAATCCGCAAGCGCAAGCCGCGCAGCGCGGGCAATGTGCCAACGATCAAGCCGATCAAGACCGCCAGGCCGATGCCTCGCAGCCAAACCACACCGCCGACGGGCTGGAGCTGAATCGACAATACGTTTGCGAGCAGCGTACCGACCAGACTCACTGACAGCGTGGATAGCGTGAGGCCCAGCGTACTGCCAAGAAGTAACAACAGCACAGATTCGCTCAGCACCAGACTCAACACGGCACCGCCGGAAAAACCGATGGTTTTCAACACCGCGAACTCCGGAATGCGCTCCTGCGTGGACTGCGCGATGGTGTGCCCGGTCAACAGCAACAAGGTGAAAAAGACCGCGCTCATGATCGACGTGAGGATCAGGCCGAAATCGCCGATCTCGCTGATCCAGCTCGCACTGAACGAATTCTCGCTCTGCGTCCGGGTCTCGTGAGCAGAGTTGGCCGAGAGCGCGTCCACCTCGTACCCAATTCCGTCCGCCTGGCGCACATCGGCCACGCGAAACACATACCAACCGACATTGCCCGTGCCCGAGAGGCGAGCTTCATCGAAGCCATCCCAATTGATATAGACCGTGTTCTCCCAGACCTTCATGCCAGGGTCGGTGAAGCGATAGAGGCCCACGATGTCGAACGTCCAGACGCTGGAGCCGTCCTTGCGTTGCTCGGCAGTCTGGACCGGCACCTTGTCTCCGACCTTCCAATGGAACTTCTCGGCCATCGCTTCGCTGACGATGGCTGCGGTGCGTATGCGCTGAAACGCCGCGCGTGCTTCGGGCACGAGTTCCAGTTCTGGATATAAATCGAAGAATTCGGCGGTGTGCGTCTCCAGCGGAAACGCGTTCTTGGCATCTTGATACGAGGCGCCGAATGCGCACGCGTAGTCCACATTGACGATGCCGGGCACCGTCTTGATGCGCTGGTACAAGCTCAGCGGCAGTGTCGGCGCGCCGGGCCGCAGCTTCGACATTGTGAGTAACCGATCGTGCCCCGCGGTCGATTGCCCGAAGTTCGCGAAGGTGCTGCGCACCGTTTCCAGCGGGCCGTACAACAGGAACGCGACCGTGATGGACAGCAGCATCAGCACCGCCCGCGCTCTGCGACGGAACAGACCGGCCCAGATCAGATGCAGATATTTCATCGGCGGTCGCAGAACAGCTGTCGCTGTCCAGCGGACCGCCCCGAGGCTTCAACTGGCCCCTACGATTGGCCTTCGAACACGCGCTTTAGAACGGCGCGGTGACGCTCATCCTGGCCGCGTGTTCGGTGGCGAGAGTGGCAAGATTCATCACGGCTCCAGCCACGACGGCCGTGGCCGCAATGACGCGGAAGCCGGTACGGAGCGGATGTCTGGCAAACATGGTTCTATCCCACAAGGCCTATGAGAACGAGTGTCAGAGTACGCAGTCCGCACGCCAGGCTCCAATCGATTCTCCTTTCGGCAGTCATCGACACCGTCTATGCGGGAGCACAGTGACGCTTCGAATCTTGCGATACAGATCGCGGATTCGCACGACGCTGCCACGCGTCGTAAGATGATTGGATCTCACGGCTCAAAGGACTCGCGATGCCCACGCTGAGCAATCATCTTCAGTTTGCCCTGGTCGCGCTCGCCATGGTGCTCACCCCAGGGCCGAACATGATCTATCTGGTCTCGCGCTCGATTTGCCAGGGGCGAATGGCGGGATTGATTTCGTTAGGTGGCATCGCGCTGGGCTTCATGATTTATCTGCTGTGCGCAGCCGCGGGAATCACCGCGATCTTCATGTCGGTGCCGCTCGCGTACGATGCGCTTCGCATCGCCGGCGCGGCTTATTTGCTGTATCTCGCGTGGCAGGCGCTGAAGCCCGGCGGTCGTTCGCCATTTCAAGTGCGTGACTTGCCCGAAGACAGCTCGCGCCGCCTGTTCGGCATGGGACTGTTCACCAGCTTGCTGAATCCCAAGATCGCGATTCTGTATGTGTCGCTGCTGCCGCAGTTCATCCAGCCCGAGCACGGCAATGTCTGGATGCAGTCGCTGGTCCTCGGGCTCACTCAGATCACGATCAGCGTGAGCATCAACGCGCTGATCGTGTTCATGGCGGGCAGCGTCGCCCTCTTCTTTGCCTCGCGACCGAGCTGGCAAGTCGTGCAGCGCTGGCTCATGGGCACGGTGCTCGCGGCCCTCGCGGTGAGGATGGCGGCCGAATCGCGACGCTAGTGGGTGCACACCTTCGGGCGCGCGAAGTCCACGTGCTTGAAGATGAGCAGCTTGCGCTCCCAGAAGCTCGCATGAGTGAAGGCCCCCAGGGATTGGGCGGTGGCCTTCTCATAGCGAACCCCATTGAGCTCGTAGGTCACCCAGTGCTGTGGCTTCTTTCTAAGCCGCTCCAGCAGCGAGAACATCACGAGGCCCTGGTTGCGATTGGCGAAGTGCTGCAGGTCCGGGTCCGAGGACGCTTTGATCATCGCGACCTCGCTTTGATACGGAAACAAGTCCAACGGCTCGCGGATCAGCAGATGATTCGAGACGCCGGCCTCCGTGTGCAGGTTACTGAACATGGCAATCGAAGCCTCGGTGCGCAGCCCCAGATAAGGCGCCGTGCACACGATGAACAACGTCGCCGGCACCGCATACACCCACAAGGGCCGGCGCGGCCCGACGGTGCCCCGCCAAGGCAGATGATTGATCGCCGCATCCGCCAGCAACAACATGGTCACGCCGCCGTAGACCACCCACATCAGCACCCACACCGACTGATACGCATGCGATGGAGGCACGTGCGCCTGACGGCTGAACACGGAAAGCACGCCGACCAGCGTGACCGCCGCACCGATAACGAGACCAAACGGCAGCGCCTGACCCAGCGCGCCGAACCTTTCGCGCAGCTGCCGGAATAGACGTGCGCAGCTGTCGTAGAACCTTTCGCTGACTTCACGCGGCACCGACAGGATATACAGCGCCAGCACCAGGCTCGAGAAATCCATGTACCAGGAGTACACGGAGATCGGGATCACGAAATGAAACATCAGCGCCAGCAGCAGGCCGACCGCGAACCAACGCTTCCAATACAACGAGACGATGGCGATCGCCTCGACGATGAATGTGCTCCAGATCGCCAGATATTTTCCCGTCAGATTGTTCTGCAAGCCGAAGCCGTCGGCCAGCGGCATGTACAGCGCGACGGCGCAGCTGACTCGCGGATCGAGAAAGTCCGTGTTGATCTTATGAAAGATGCCGTAGAAGTACATGGTGGCCAGCAGCGCCCTCGCCACCACACGCATGTTCTCGTAAACGTTCTCTCGCATCGACGTCGAGTTGCCGAAGCGCAGGACCGCATGAGCGCAGATGAGCAGAATGCCCGCATTCATGAACGCGGCGATCATCTTGTTGTTGCCGGCGACGGGCATGGCAATCGCGTAGCGCGTCACCATGATGCCCGCCAAGAGGACCAACAGCGGCGTCAATCTCGGACGCCAGATCAGTAAGAGTGCGACGGCGATGGCGGCCCAGCTGATCAGCCCGAGCAAGGCACCGTCACGGAACATCAGCATGGTGCGATCACCGGCGAGGCTGAAGATCGCGGCGGCCGCCCACACGGGCGAGAAGGCGGTCAGACCATCGGCGGCAATGCGATCCGTTGCGTGACTCAGCGACGGGCGCCGCCAGAAATTACTGAAGAACTTATCAATGGAACGATCGGCTCCAGCGCTCATGCTCCTGCAGTCCCCTTCCTCATTTGTTTATAACCTAAGACAGAGCGCAGCTTTGAGGGTCGCCGGAGTGTGCCAGCTGACCCACGCGACTGCCAACTGTCACTAACGAGCGCCACCGCGGCGCGGCCAAATCGGAAAGTTAAAGCGAAAATCGTGCCGTCTGATCACTGCGGTCTTTGCGCAGGAGTACTGAATGTCACGCACCGATGCAGTACTATCGCGCTCTGGTCGGGATGGGATGAAACATGCTCACACGCAGGAAATTAGCGCTTTATTTCCTCTCCGCGCTGGCGCTCGCCGGCGCCTACGATGCTTTACGCAACTTGCCCGTGCTGAGCGGTTGTAATTTCTACTCCGAGTGCCCGGACAATTCTTCCACGGCCGGCATCAACGACTGATGACTCAGTCTTCGGCGAACTGGCTGCTCTACGACGGCGACTGCCCTTTTTGCTCGCGATACGTCGTTCACATGCGCCTGCGTGAGGCAGTGGGCGCGGTGATGCTCGCGAACGCTCGTGAACATCCGGCGCTCGTCGATGAGGTGCAACGGCAGGGCTATGACGTCGATGAAGGTATGGTGCTGAAACTGAATGGACGCTACTTCCATGGCGCCGATTGCATTCATGCCCTCGCGCTACTCACGACCCGAGCGGGCTGGTTCAATCGGCTCAACTCGCTGGCATTTCGTTCGGCCGCGTTCTCGCGCTTCGCCTATCCCATCCTGCGCGCGGGTAGAAATTTCACACTGAAGCTGCTGGGCCGGTCACGCCTGCCACCCAACCCCGCCTCCATCGACGGCTGATTCAGCGGATCGCCGCCGCCAGCTCCAGTCCCGGCACGTTGTGGAGCTTGCCGATCTCCCGATTGGTGATCTCGACGAAGTCGCGCGCTGCCGGCGACAAATGATGCCAATGCCGGAACGCCCAGCCGATAGAGACGGAGGGCAGATCGGCAATCAGCACCGCCTTCACGGGACCGCCGCCGCGCTCGAAGTTATAGGCGTGCACAGCTGGCACGATGGCCTGCCCCAGGCCCAGCTCGACGAACAGCTTCGCGGTGTCGAAATCGTCGAACACGACTTCCGCCTTGAGCTCGACACCCCGTTGTGCCGCCGCCTGCTCGATGGCGCTGTGATGAGTCGTGCCGCCGGCCAGTCCCAAATAACGAATGCCTTTGAGATCCTGCAACCGTAACTTTCGCCGACGCGACAGCGGATCGTCCTTCGTGGTCAATAGAAACAAACGTTGCTTGGCGATGGTCTTCTCGTTGATGCCGCGCGCCGGCTCGCCAGTCGTGACAAAGCCCAGATCCGCCTGATTCAGTCGCAAGATCTCGAAACAGCGGCGCGTCGAGCTGGCCGGCAGAAATCGCAGGTTCACGCCCGGGTGTTCCTTTCTGAAGCTCACCACCGAGTGACGCATAAAGTGACGCACGGTCGTGCCGCCGGTGGTGATGGTCAGCGTATCGGACTCGCCATGCTGTAACGCTCGCACCCGCTGCAGCCCGACTTCGATCGCATCCAGCCCTTCGAGGGCAAAGTCCTTGAGAATCTTGCCGGCGGCCGTGGGCTGCACGCCGCGCGCGTGCCGTTCGAACAATCGAATGCCGAGCTCGGCCTCGAGCCGCGCAATGTGCTGGCTGATGGAAGACTGGGTTCGCTGCAGCTCGCGCGCCAGCGAGCTCATGCTGCCGGCCTCGCAGGCCGCGACCAGAATGCGGAGATCTTCGAGCGTCATGCCCCCATATAAGCATTTCCTTGGGTCGATGCAAAGAACCTTAGCGTTGACTAATGTCCGGGCAAATGGAATTGTGACCGCGCCGAAACTGGGGGACATGCTTGTGAAGGGCCAACGACTCTCGACCATCGATATCGTCGCGATGAAGCGCCGGGGCGAACGCATCGCCATGCTGACCGCCTACGACTACACGTCGGCGCAGATGGTCGACGCCGCCGGGGTCCACATGATCCTGGTCGGAGATACCGTGGGCATGGTGGTCCAGGGGCAGGACACCACCCTGCCGGTGACGCTCGACCAGATCATTTATCACTCGCAGATGGTGGCGCGCGGCGCCCAGCGCTCGCTCCTGGTCGGCGACATGCCCTTCATGACTTATCAAGTGTCAATCGAGGAGGCATTACGTAACTCGGCGCGGCTGTTGACCGAAGGCAAGGTCGGCGCCGTAAAGATCGAAGGCGGCGTAACCATCGCGCCGACCATCGAGCGGCTGGTCAATGTCGGCATCCCGGTGTGCGGCCATTTGGGCTTTACGCCCCAATCCGTGCACGCCATGGGCGGCCCGCGCATTCAAGGCAAGGAGCCCTCGGCGGCTGCTTCGCTGGTGGCCGATGCCAAGGCTCTGGAAGACGCCGGTGCGTTCGCCATCGTGCTCGAGCTCGTGCCCGCCTCAGTGGCACAGGAGATCTCTCAGCGCGTCTCGATTCCCACCATCGGCATCGGCGCCGGGCCGCACTGTGATGGCGAGGTCCAGGTGTTTCATGACCTGTTCGGGCTCTACACCGATTTCAAGCCGCGCCACACCCGTCGCTATGCGAACGTGGCGCAGGACGTGGTGACCGCCGGTCGGCAGTTCGTCAGGGACGTGTCGGAAGGCACGTTCCCGGGCAAGGAACAAACCTCGGATATCGGCCCGGAAGCCAAAGAGCGCTTCCGAGCCTTGCTGACCGCCTGAGCGATCACCTCACCAGGTCCCGCCCCTCCCATACCTTGCGCTCGGACGCACGCGGGTCATTGACGACCTTCGATGCGACATCGAAGACCATCGTGGGGCGATTCCGCGCGTCGTAGGTAGGCCACGTCGGCAGCCCCGCGTGAATGGGGTTGCCGGTCCGAGCGAACGCAATCCACGCCTCGCTCATCGCATCCTCGACGGCCTTGGCGCCCGGTCGCGCCGTCGGGCTGGCCGTCGCATTGCTGAACACGAAGGCGATCTCCGAACCGTGCGACGCCTTCAACGGCGAGGGCTCGAAGTCGAAGCTATACACATACACGGGCGAGGCTTTCGAGGCCGCTTCCGCCAGTCGCACGGTGCCAATGTGAAAGCGATTGCTACGAATCGCGACCATGAGATCCCACGGCGAGGCTTGTGGGCGCGACTGCTTGTAAGCAGCAATCAGTGCATCGGTGTTCGCACCGTAGTCCGGTAGCAGATCCTCGCGTAGCTGCGCCTCGCTCATCTTGCCGAACAACGGATGCTCACGTGCGTACAGCGCATATTCGTCCTTGTTCGAGCCCACCACGATGGGAATGCCACTCGCGCTCGGCGCTGCCTGGGGCTCGAACATGTTGGCGGGCAGATAGCTGCCATCGACGACAGGACCGAAGTCAGGTGTCGTGCGACCCGTTGCTGTCACCACCGCGGCCAGCAAATCGTCCATCGGCACAGCCTGCAACTCGGCGACCGTTTTGACGCCCAGCTTTGCCATCACCGTCTTCGTGTTCTTGCTGGCCATGTCGGCGGGCATGCCACGGGTACGCGCGCCACTCTGGATGATGCCCCGATGAAAGAGCCCCTTGGCCGAGGGCACACCCAGCAATGTCGACACCTTCACGCCGCCGCCGGACTCCCCGAAGATCGTCACATTCCCGGGGTTGCCACCGAAGGTCGCAATGTTGTCGCGGACCCACTCGAGCGCGAGCTGCATGTCCTGCACGCCGACGTTACCCGACGTGGCGAACTCTTTGCCGCCCACGTCGGCCAGATGCAGATATCCAAAGACATTCAACCGATGATTGATGGTCACCACGACCACATCGCCGCGCTTGGCAAGCCGCGCACCGTCGTAAAGCGGCTCGGAACCCGCCCCCGCATAGAAGCCACGCCCGTGCAGCCACACCATCACAGGACGTTTGCCGTTGCCATCGATGGCTGGCGTCCACACGTTCAGCACCAGGCAATCTTCGCTCGGGGACAACGATTCACCCGGCGTCGTCGTCCGACGCCCCGGGTCACCGGCTTGCGGACAGATCGACCCGAACTTCACCGCGTCTTTAATGCCATCCCACTTGGCCACGCGCTTCGGCGCCTTGAATCGCGCAGCGCCCGCGGTCGATTGGCCGTAGTGCACGCCTTTGAACACATACACCGCCGGATCTTGCAGTTGAGCGCCGCGCAGACGCCCTTCCTTCGTCGCAACGATCGGCTCATCCGCTCGCACGCCGGTAAAACACAAGCATGCGCTCGCGAACATTCCAAGCCAACGCCAAGTCCTCATACGCGCCCCCTGTTCGAAAACGATCGTGCCGCAGATCCACGCGCAGCCGGCTGCTGGCGAGATCGCACTGGTGAGTGGAAGCAATGAGCTAAAACTTCATGGCCGCTTGCATGGCCGCGCGACGCGCCCCAAACGGATCGTTCACGATGGCGCTTGAATCGTTGAGCACCAGGGTGGCGCGCTGAGCTGCCGTATAGGGCGTCCACGTCGGCAGCTTCGAGGTGTTCGGATTGCCGGTGCGAGCGAACGCAATCCACGCGTCCGCCATCTTGTCCGCCAACGCCGCCGCACGCGGCCCGCCGCCAGTGAAGCGCGACGACAGTTCGGTGTTGTCGAACGCAAAGGCAATTTCCAAGGCATGGGGCGACTTCAATCGACCGCCCTGCACCGGTGTTTCCCAGGTGAAGTAGTAACAATGCACCGGTGCCTTGCCGAGCGCGGCCCGACGCTCCGCGATCGTCATTAGCGGCGCGCAGTACCGCTGATCGCTGATCATCAGGAAGAACAATTCAGACGGTGTCGCCGTCGGCTCGGCCTTGCGATACGCGGCGAGCACCGACTCCGCTTGTTCTCCGAGCAGCCCCTTCGCTCGCGTCTGCAGCCCTGCTTCGTCGAGATTGAACGCTGCCATATCGCCGGCGAGCTGCAGCGTCATCTCCGTGCGATTGGTCCCGATGATCAACGGCACGGCGGCCATCAATGCCGATGCCTGCGGATGAAACGGATGTTGCGGCAGGACCTGGCCGTCGACGACCGGCGCGAAGCCATTCGTCGTGTGACTCAGTTGATGCTTGCGGCTGAGGGCATAGAACGCACCGATCATCTTGTCGACCGGCACGTCCTGCAGCTTGCGAACCTCCTGTCGAGAGATTTGCAGCTCGGCGAGTAACGCGTCGGCAACCTTGGTCGCATCTTCCTGCGACACGACTTTGATCGTCGGCCCGCTCTGGTTGACGGCTGCATGGAACAGACCCTTGGCCTCAGGCATGGCGAGCAACGTACCGACTTTGCGTCCGCCCCCGGACTCACCGAAGATCATCACGCGGTTCGGATCGCCACCGAACTGCTCGATGTTGTCGCGAACCCAGCGCAGCGCCTGGACGATATCCAGCATGCCGACGTTGCCGGTGTTCGCAAACTCCGCGCCACCGACGCCGCCGAGGTAAGTGAAGCCGAGAACGTTCAGCCGGTGATTGATGCTGACGACCACCGCATCGCCCCGCTTGCTGAGATTGGTGCCGTCGTAGCCCGGCGAAGAGCCGGAACCGGCCGTGAAACCGCCGCCATGAATCCAGAACATCACGGGGCGCTTGCCACCATCGCGCAAGCCACGCGTCCATACGTTGAGCACCAGGCAGTCTTCGCTTTCCGGCCGATCGCTCAACTCGCCAATCAATGCCGCGGGCCCGCCGGTCGCGGGTTGTTTACCCGGCTCTCGCTGTGGCGTGCTCGGACCATAATCGAGTGCGTCTCGCACGCCCTTCCACGGTACGGGCGGTTGAGGCGGCATGAATCGGTTGCGCCCGCCCGTCGATGCGCCATACGGCACGCCTTTGAAGACGTGCACGCCATCGCGAGTGAGACCTTTGACTTTACCCGCCGCGGTTTCAGCGATCGGCTCAGTGGTGGCGAAAGCGCGTGCTGTTTGCAATACGCCCGCCGTGAACGCCGCGCTCAATCCGCTCGCAATGATTTCACGTCGAGAAAACATGCTCCCCCTCGATCAATCGTTCATTTGTGTGCGAGCATAGTAACCCTGCGCACCGGCGTGACCAGTGCTAACAATGTCAAGAAAAGTGTCCCCATCCGGCCATGCCATTGCCCAAACGTACGATTGCCGCGAGTTTTCTGCCGGACCGCTATCGTTATTACTATTCTCTGAGCAAACTGGCGATGGATCCGCTGTATGAAGCGGTGCCCGGCGCGTTCGATGAGGACGCCGAGCCGTTGCTGGATCTGGGATGCGGAATCGGTCTGCTATTGCACTGTCTGCGAGCAAGCGGCCGCAAAGTGCCTTATGTCGGCGTGGACACCGACGCCGCGAAAATCGCCGCCGCACGGGTTGCCTCGACGCGCGGCGGTCATGACAACGCGGACTTCCAGGTCTGTGACTTGAGCGAACAGTTCCCCAAGCATCAAGGCAGCGTCGCACTGCTGGATGTGCTCCAGTATCTGCCACACCAGGCACAAGGAACATTGCTGTCGCAAGCGGCTCAGTGCGTCAGCAAACGAGGCCAGCTGGTGATTCGCACCGGGCTGGCCGATGGCACGTGGCGAAGCGCGATGACACGAGCCACCGACCGCTTCGGTCATCTGGTCGGCTGGATGAAGACGTCCTTCAAGGCCCAGCCCTCGGCGCAGGAACTGCGCGCCACGCTGCATCGACACGGCCTGCATGCGGAATTCAAACCGCTATGGGGCCGTACGCCCTTCAACAATTGGCTGGTGCTCGCGCGGCGCCCGGCTCAAGGATAAACCTCAAACTCCTTGAGCCCGTAATTGCGCGCCGTCGTACCGCGTTTCGTCGCGAACACCCGGACGAATCGACCGACGCCGCTCAAGCCGCGAATGTCGTCGACCCCGCCATCGCCCGCCGTCGTCTTGTAGATCGTGGTCCACGTGTTCGTGCTCACCTGCACCTGGAGGGTGTACTCGGACGCATAAGCTGTATCCCAAGTAAGCCGCACGCGAGAGAGCGAATAGCGCTGCCCCAAATCCACGTAGATCCATTGCTTGTCACCCGCGGCACTGTGCCAGGCAGTCGACGTGCTGCTGTCCGTGACTTTGGCTGCCGCATAGGTGCTGCTTTCCGTCGAGCTCGGATAAGCCTTGCGACTCTTCGCAAGATTGCGCGGTGACTGCGCGGCCGCGAGCATCGTTCCAAACTCCTTCCAGGCCGTAGCCTCGAGCGGACGCGCGCCACTCAGGAACGTTAGCTTGTCGGTGCCCGAGGCTTGCGGCCAGATCTCGACGACTTCGAGCTCCAGGCCGCGAGCAATCGCCGCAGCGAGACGCTCGCCGAGATAGATCGGATAGTCGCCTTCGTCGACGGGACCACCGCCGCTGCGTGTGACGCCGACGTTGCCCGTGCCCGTCTCGGACAATGCGAAACGTTTGCTATGAGCGAGCGCGAAATCGATGGCGGCCGGCAGACCCCAGCCGCGCGTCGGATTCCAATAGTCCGCTGCAGGATAATCCCAAACCACGCGACGATTCGCCGGGTTCGCCAGCCAGTCCGCAAGCGATACGTTCTGGCCGCTGGTCCAATCGTGATAAGCCGTCTTGTCACGCGAGCGCGTCGGATTCCAGATCGGGCTGTAGTGCGTCGGCGCGATGATGTCGACGTACGAATCGCCGGGATAGCTGCTCTCCTCGCTCAACCCGTAGTTGGCATACGACGCCGACGGGCTCCACATGGTTTCGATGACCATGCCGTTGGCGCTCGCATACGAATGCGCCAGCGTCGCGACGTGTCGCCACGCCTGGATATAAGCAACGCGCGTCGCCTCGCTGCGCACTTGCCAGCCGTACCAGTTGCCGTTCTGTTCCCAGCCGATGCGCAGATAAATCTTTCGAAAGCCTTTGTTCTTGAAGGCATCGAAGATCGCCGGCCACACGCGGTAGCGCCCCGTGCCGTCGAAGTCATACTTGCCGGCGGCGACCGCGTTCATCATTCCAACAGCCGCGGTCTCGCTGTACACGCCGCGATTGGGATCGCCTTCGGGCAGATTGAGCTGATAAACGGTGGGATCGTCGGTGAGCCCGACGCTCACGATCGGAATCAGGCTGGGCCGGCCTTCCGCATCGAGTCGATTGAGATAGTCAACGGAGCACAGGTCCGCCAGATTGCCCGCCGCCCAGGTCGCGTTATTGCGCCACTTGGGATCGTACGTGCCGGCGCTCCAGATCGGCTCGCGATAATCGATGAAGACGTTGGTGGAATTCGGAATCTGTTGCACCTTCTCGACGAAGGCGCGATAGGCCGGCGCCGCGCTCGCGGGCGTCGCCTCACCGACAAAAAAGCCGATCTTGTCGAACTGCTGCGCGTGGGCCGCCACCGCAGTCATCGCCATCCATAATCCCAGCAACCGTGCCGCTACTTTCAAGGTGCTCTCCTTTTGCCTGCGGGGCATAGGATCGCCACTTCGAAAGACGTTGTGGATGAGCGCGAGCGCCAAACTCAGGCCGGCAAAGCGGGCAATGCCACCTCAGAGTTTTCCTTGAGTGTCCTAAGCGTCTCGGCGAGTTGCTGCTCGATCAGCCGAACCACCGGCTTCTCCTGCGGGCGCAGATAGAAATGACCGCCGTCGAACCAGTGGATGGCAAAGCTCGCCGTCGTCTCCCTGCGCCACGCCGCGAGCTGTTCCTGCCTCACTTCATCGTCCCGTCCGGCGAGCACACGCACAGGCACCGGCAAGTGAGCCGCTCCCTGATACTCGAAGCTGTTACAGAGTACGTAGTCGGCGGCCAAAGCATCCATCGCCAGCCGCAGCATTTCAGGGCTTTCCAGGACATCGCCGGGCGTGCCGCCATAACGATGCAGATCCCGTAGCAGCGCCTCATCGTTGTCGCGCCCCGAGAAATGCCAGCTGCCGCTCGAGGGGGCCGGGCTCGCCGAAGCAAACATCATCAACGGCAGCGATCGGCCGTGTTGTTGTAAATGTCTCGCCATGCCGTAGACGAGCAGCCCGCCCATGCTATGCCCGAATAAGGCATAGGGCGTTTCGAGCACGCGCGCATGCTCCAAACACAGCTGCTCCACTAGTTCGGAAATGTTACAGCTGAACGGCTCGGCGGCTCGTGCACCACGACCGGGCAGCTCGACGGGGACCAGATGAATCCATCGCGGCAGGTGCAGACGCCAGCGCGCGTAGATCGCGGCGCTGGCGCCCCCGCATGGCAGGCAGAGCAGAGAGACCAGCGCCTTCGACGTCATGCCTCGGGAGTCGCTGTTTCGGCGGACTCGGCGGCCGTCTTTTTGGCGTGCTCTTCCATCCACACGCGTAACGACTTGGGACGCATGTCCGTCCACACTTTGCCGACATAATCGAGGCAGGTCTTTTTATCGCCCGCGACGCCGGTGTCGATCCAGCCGCGAGGAATCTCCATACCATCCAGCCACAAAGAATATTGTTCTTCTTCGTTCATCAACACGCGGAACTTGCCGTTCTCGTCGTCAAACCCACCAGCCATGGCACGCCTCCAGTTAATCGCTGCGAGAGTCCGCGCGATGCTAACGAGAGATGAAACGGATCACCGCGCCGAATGCATGCGGATGGTGCGACGATGCTCGTCCGATCGCGCGAAGCCCTGGTATTGCCGCATGGAAACGAGCCTGGCATGCGAAGACGGCAGGTCTGGGCGCGGCGCCTCTGGCACGGATTGTTGGGCTTGGTGGATTATTGATGAAACCCAACTTTCGTGACGACAGTCCCCACCCTCGTCCGTTCTGTATATCGATCATGCGTCCCAGGCAATTCTTGACCGTCCGAGAGCATCGGTGCGTTACGATAGCGCCCATGCGAACAATAACGATGGCGGCTGTGCTCGCCAGCTGTCTGCTCCAGGCCGCTTGCGGGAAACCGGCGCCGGTCGCGTCGCCAGGCACCGTCACCGGGGCGATTCCGTTCGACACCTCGGTTGACACGCGACAATTGATGAGCTGGATGATCGATCCGAGTTCCAAAGTGGTCTTCGGCGCCGTCGCCAGCATCGTCACCGACAAGGGTGAAGAGAACGTGCAGCCGCGCACCGACGAGGAATGGAACACTGTCCGTAACAATGCGGTCACCGTGCTCGAGGCAGGCAATCTGCTGATGATCGAAGGCCGCAGCCGCAACTCGCAGATCCAGGATGTGGCCGATTGGAATGCCAAGGCCCGTGCGATGAGCGCGGCGGCGAGAACCGCCATCGAAGCGACCGAAGTGAAAGATCCCGAGGCCCTGTTCGCCGCCTCTGGGGATATCTATCAGGCCTGCACCGACTGTCATGCGAAGTACATATTCACACCGACGCCTGATGGGAAGCGGTAGGTCATTGTCCGTGCGCTCGGCGTTCGCGCTGGTGCTCTGTCTGCTCGCGAGCCAGGCGCTGGCGCATAACGTCGCACCCGAAGATCAAGCGTTCCTGCAGACCACCAGCGGCCTGCAGCTGCTGCCGTTCATGTATCTCGGCGCCAAGCACATGGTCACCGGCTACGATCATTTGCTGTTCCTGCTGGGCGTGATTTTCTTTTTGTATCGGCTCGAGGAAGTGGCCGCGTATGTCACGCTGTTCGCGATCGGTCACAGCGTCACGCTATTGTTCGGCGTGCTGAGCGGGCTCAAGGTCGATCCCTACGTGATCGATGCCATCATCGGTTTCTCGGTGGTCTACAAGGCGCTCGACAATCTCGGCGCGTTTCAAACCTGGTTCGGCGTGCAGCCGAACCCCAAGGCCGCGGTGCTCGTGTTCGGGTTCTTTCATGGCTTCGGTCTCGCCACCAAGCTGCAGGATTTTTCGTTATCGCCGGACGGGCTGGTGCCGAACATGCTGGCGTTCAACGTGGGCGTGGAGCTCGGTCAGGTGCTGGCCTTGAGCGCCATGCTCATCGTCATGAAGTATTGGCGATCGATCGCTGCCTTCCCCCGGCAGGCGAAGGTTGCGAACGTGCTATTGATGGCGGCGGGGTTCGCGCTCGTCGGCTATCAACTCATGGGCTATGCCGAGAGCAATGCGCAGATGCAAGCCAGCATCATGCACGCGCACGAGCGCAAACCTCGCACGGTGCGCATCGAGATCAACGTTCAGCCGCGCGAAGAGCTCGAGTACAAAGCGAAGCTCGCGATCGGCGAACCCATGCTGTATTCGTGGAGCACCGAAGGACCCGGCGCCGTCTATTATGAATTCCATGGCGAGCCCACCGAGGGCGAGTGGCCAAAGAACTATTTCCGCAGCTACGAAACCGTACAGAGCAGCCAGACGGCGCACGGCTCGTTCGTGGCGCCGTTCACGGGCATGCACGGCTGGTACTGGCGCAATCTCAGCGATACGCCGTTGACCATCGTGCTCGAGGTCAACGGCTACTTCACCAAGCTCGGGCGAATCGAAGGCCCCGCTACGCTGTAGCCGGCGTCATCCAGGGCAACGTGTCGAGGTCCAGGTTGCCGCCGGTGAGAATGATGCCGACCCGGCGACCCGGCACATCGAGCTGTCCATCGACCAACGCGCCGTAGGCCACTGCGCCGGACGGCTCGACGATGATCTTCATCACTTCCCAGATCGCGCGCATCGCATGGACGATCTCCTCCTCTGAGACCGTGACGATGCCGTCGACATGGCGCTGAATCTCTTCGAACGTCAGCTCGCCCAGCGAACCGCGCAGGCCATCGGCGATCGTGTTGGGCGAAGTGCAAGGAATGATCTTTCCCGCCGCCAGGGACTGGGCAGCGTCATCGGCGCCTTTGGGCTCGACCCCGAACACATGAATCTCCGGATTGATGCTCTTGATGGCCGTGGACACGCCGCTGATCAGGCCGCCGCCGCCAATCGGACAAAGAATGTCGGTGAGATCCGGAACGTCCTCCAGCAACTCCAACGCAAGCGAGCCCTGCCCCGCCATCACTCGCGGATCGTTGAACGGATGAATGAATACGGCGCCGGTACGCTCGACCACGCTCTTCGCGTTGCTTTCCCTCGCGGCATAGGTCGGCTCGCACAGAATCACTTCGGCCCCATAGCGACGCACCGAGGCCACCTTCGCCTGAGGACAGGTCGACGGCATCACGATGTAAGCCGGGATGCCTCGCAATTTGGCCGCACGCGCCAGGGCGGCTGCGTGATTGCCCGATGAATGCGTCACCACCCCGCGCTTCGCTTCCTCATCGGAGAGCAATGCAACGGCGTTGGTCGCGCCTCGCGCCTTGAAGGCGCCGATCTTCTGCAAGTTCTCACATTTGAAGAACAGCTGGGCGCCGGCCTTCTCATTGAGCGTTGCGCTGGTCATGACGGGCGTGCGATGGATGCGATCCCTGATGCGGGTGTGTGCTGCGCGGATATCGGCCAAGGTCAGAGTCATTCGCATCCCCAGGAATGGCGCGGGTGTGGACGCGGCGCATTATACGCCGATGCCGCTTACGTGACCGAGCGCACAGTTTCCCCCTGAGGCATTTCCCTAGTCGGGCCGAGGTTCGTGACGTAGCGCCCGACCAAGCTGTTACCTGCTCAAGATTCCGTCAAACACGCCGCTGTTCGGAATGAGAAATCCCGGCAACCAGTCGACGGACGCTCAGGTCGTGATCACGCGGATGTTCCAGGCCTTCAAGTCGCTTGTGACCGCCGGCCGCGCTTCGTTCGCGGCTGCGGCAGCGATGTTTGTTGCCTGCGTGGTGACCGGAGCCTGTCATGCTCCGGCGCCGCCGCAACCGCTCTCCGCAGCGCCCATCCGCCTCGCCACCTATCTATGGCCGGGCAGCTACTGGATCGATGTCGCGTGGGAAAAAGGCTGGTTCAACGACGCCGGCTTGAATGTCGAACGGGTCGACGTGAATCTCAAATACTTCCAGTCGATGGAGAAGGTGAATTCCGGCGAGCTGCAAGGCATGGGCTTCACCGAGTACGACCTGGTGCGGCACGTGACCGCAGGCAACGATCTGGTGGGCATCATCGCCATCGATTATTCCGAGGCGGCTGAGGCGCTGATCGCCAAGCCCAACATCCGCCGACTGCAGGATCTGCGCGGTAAGAAGATCGCTCTGCATCGAGGCACCTACCTGGAATATCTGTTGTCGGTGGTCGCCGAGCGCGATCATCTGGCTCTCGATGAGTTCGACCTGCTGGACATGAACGGCGACGACGCCATCAAAGCATTCACCGCGGGCACCATCGACGCCGTGCTGGTCTGGGAGCCGTTTGTGACCGACGCCAAGGCCGCCGGCGGCGTCCAGATCTTCTCCGCCGCGGACTTTCCCGGCCTCACCTACTCTGTATTCACGTTGCGACGGGATTTCATCGAGCAACATCCGCGTGAAGTGGAAGCGCTGGCGCAAGTCTGGAAGCGCGCTGAACGTTACATCCGCGAGCATCCGGATGAGTCCTGCGCCATCGTCGCGCGACTGGCGAACGAGCCGCTGCCGTACGTGCAAGGTTTGTTGAGCACCGATCGGACACTCGGGCTCGCTGATAACAGTCGAGCGTTCTCGTACGCTGCGGGCTTCGAATCGTTGCATGGCTCGTGGCGCCGGATGAACGATTTCATGTTGAATCGCGGCCTGGTCACGCGCCGCGTGGACAGCCCGGCGCACCTGGATTCGCGCTTCATCCGGGCACTCGAGTGAGCTTGCGGCAATGACGCTCACCCGAAAAATTCTCACCGCCCTGTTGGGAATGACGGCGATATCGCTGGCCGTCGCGGTCGGCGCGTTGTATCCCATGATGAAGCTGCACACCGAGCAGCTGGTGGCCGCCCGCTTTCAAGACAGCCTCGTTCCTACCGCACGTGCCGTCGACAATCTGCTTCTGGATGCCGTGCGTGGCATGTATCTGCTGGTTGACGACCCGGTCATTCACAAAGACACGCGCTCCCAAATGACAGCGCGGCTACAGAACTTCACCTACGTCTATCCCTACATGCGGCGGATTTATCTGACCAACCTGCAGGGCCAGGTGGTGTCTTCCTCGGATGCGACCGACGTCGGCCATTCGGTGTTCGAGTTCACCGCTGGACTGCGCGCGAATTTCGCAAGTGTCGTGCAACGTCCGGTCGGTTCAGCGGAGCTCGTGAGTCTCACACACGAGCGTGACGCGGATGATTCCGCGTTCTATCTCATGATCACCGTGCGCGATGCCAACAATCACGTAGGCGGCGTGATGGTCGCCGAACTGCTGGATGCGCCGTTCGAGGAGATGTTACGCGATATCAGCAAACGAGCCTCGGCCGAACGACAGGCCTACTTGATCGAGCTCGACGGCGACAAGCTGCTCGGCTCGCATGCCTCGGGCGATGACAAGCCGCTGCGATCGGTGCTCAAAGCGAATCCGACCTTGCTGGAACGGATGGCCCGCGACGACGCCGGGTGGGCGCTCATTAGAAACACGGATGTGCCTATGCTCGTCGCGTTCACCCGACTGCCGACGTATGGCGCCAATCGCGCAGGCGGCTGGCGCGTCGTCACCGTCGCCAACTATGCGGACGTGATCGCGCCGTTGCGCGGGATGTTTTTCCAAATTGCAGGGCTCGTCGCACTGGCGCTCGTCTTCTGCGCGGCCGCGGCCATCTTCATCGCTCGTCGCACAGCGCGGCCCATCGTCAATCTCACCCAGGTCGTGCGACGAATCGCCGCGGGCGAGTCATCGGCGCGGGCGATGGTGATCGGTCGCGATGAGTCCACCGAGCTGGCCCGCGCCTTCAACGAAATGGCCGACACGCTTCAGAGCAAGACGATCGCGCTCGAAGCCGAGATGACCGAGCGAGCGAAGCGAGCCGAGGAGCTGCGCCGGACCAGCGTGCTCGAAGCGGAGATCGCCGAGCGCGAACGACAGGCGGAGGAACTGCACCAGGCGCGCGTGACCGCCGAATCGGCGAGCCGAGCCAAGAGCGACTTCCTGGCCAACATGAGCCACGAGATTCGCACGCCCATGAACGGCGTGCTCGGCTTCACCAACCTGCTGCTCGACACCGAGCTCGACAAGGATCAGCGCGAGCACGTGCAGATCATTCGCCACTCGGCCGAATCGTTGCTCCACGTGATCAACGACATTCTGGATTTCTCCAAGGTCGAAGCTGGCAAGTTGCGCGTGGAGATGATTCCGTTCGATCTCGCCCGCGCCGCGGAGGAAGTCGCGGAGCTCCTTGCGCATCAGGCGCATGCGAAAGGCCTCGAGATCGGCATCCGGGTCGCGCCCGATGTGCCGGCCATGCTCGAAGGCGATCCAGGTCGCGTGCGTCAGGTGTTGTTGAATCTCGTCGGCAACGCCATCAAGTTCACTCGCAGCGGTCATGTGCTCATCGAGGTGGATCGCATCGTCGGCGAGTCTGGCGCGGCGTTCATTCGCTGTGCCGTCACCGATACCGGCATCGGTATCCCGCAGGAAAAACAGCCGCTGCTGTTCCAGCAATTCTCACAAGCCGACTCGTCGACGACGCGCGAATTCGGCGGCACCGGCCTGGGCCTGGTCATCGGCAAGCGCCTGGTGGAACTGATGGGCGGTCAGATCGGCTTCAGCAGTGCGCTCGGCAAAGGCTCGCAATTCTGGTTCAGCCTGCCGGCGCCTGCGAGCGACACGCCGACTGTCTCGTGCGGCGATGCCTCGTTCCTATCCCGACTTCGCATCCTCGTGGTCGACGATGACGAGTTGAATCGTCGCTTGCTGAGCGAACAGCTGCAGCTGTGGGGCGTGGATCACGCCTGCGCCGATTCCGGGCAGATCGCGCTCTCGATGCTCCAGTCAGCTCATAACGCGGGACGCGCTTATGACATCGCGCTGATCGATTTCATGATGCCGCAGATGGATGGTCTGGATCTCGCGCTTCATATCAAGCGTCACGCGGACCTGGGCGATACCGCGATGATCATGCTCATCTCCAGCAGTCAGCGATCGGCTGCAGAGGCTTGCGTCGCCGCCGGTTGCACGGTGCTGTTGAGCAAACCCGTCGTTCGCCCCGCTCAACTGCTCGATGCCCTGCGCGCCGCCTGGCGGGTCGAGCCCACGGCCACCGCCCCGCCCTCCGATGGCGATCAAACCGCCAAGTTGCCCATCATTGGCGCAGAAGCGATCGAGGAACATGGCACCGCTCGCGTGCTGGTCGCTGAAGACAACGCGGTCAACCGCCTGCTGGTGAAGCGCATGTTTGAGAAGCTTGGCTGCCGGATCGATCTCGCTTGCAACGGACGCGAGGCGGTCGAGATGGCGAGGCAATTGCACTACGACGTGATTTTCATGGACTGCTTCATGCCGGAGCTGGACGGTTACAGCGCCTCTCGCGAGATCCGTGCGCTCGAACAGGATCGGCGCGTGCCGATCATCGCGCTCACGGCAAACGCCATGGCCGACGACCGTGCCAAATGCATTGCTGCCGGAATGGACGATTTCCTCAGCAAGCCGGTGAGCGTGGAGGATATTCGCAAGGCGCTCCAACGCTGGGTTTACGACGGCCGCCCGGCGCGGCCCGCCGGGCATTCCTCGGCCGCGTAGTGCCCCGTTCGCGTCGGCGTCCTGCCGACCCGAGGCCATGAAAAAAGGGCCTCTTATTCGCCCCTCGATGGAACCGCGTAAGTACAACCGCTGTTGTGCTGGTAGCTCACGAACAGGCGATAACTAGGATTCTGATGCCGCCGTCCGCCGCGCCCTCCAACCCTCTCACCTTCAACAATGGCAGTGAACTGGGCCGCCAGGTCAGTGCCTTCGATTGGTCCCAGACCCCGCTCGGTCCGCTCGAACATTGGCCGCAGAGCCTGCGAACGGCGGTCAGCCTGGTGCTCGACTCCCGTCATCCGATGTGGATGAGCTGGGGACCGCGCGCCACTTTTCTGTACAACGACGCCTACGTTCAGGTGCTCGGCCCCGCCAAGCATCCCGGCGCGTTGGGCCGTCCCGCCGAGGAGGTATGGGCTGAGATCTGGGATGTGTGCGGGCCGCTCGCCGACAAGGTGTTTCAGCATGGCGAGGCGAGCTTTGTGGACGACGTGCAGTTGTTCATGAGCCGCGGCGATTTCCTCGAAGAAACGTACTACTCGTTCTCTTACAGTCCGATTCGCGACGAGACCGGCCGCGTCGCCGGCCTGTTCTGCCCGAGCGCCGAGACCACACACAAAGTGCTCAACGCCCGCCGGCTGCGCACGTTGTCGGAACTTGCGGCTAAAGCACTGGTGGAACGCTCAGTGGACGCCGCCTGCACCTCGGCGATCGACACGCTCGCGAAAAATCCGGACGACGTACCGTTTGCCCTGCTCTACTGGATCGATCCCGTGCATCGCCGGGCCGTCCTCAATCGCAGCGCCGGGGTCGCGAGTGACGACGAAGAATGCGCGGCACCGGTGTTGGATCTCGATGCCGAGAGCGCGATGTGGCCGGTGCAAGAGGTGGTGGAAACCTGCCAACCTCAATCCGTCCGTATCGAGCCTTGCAAGTCGCTGCCGCTGGGGCCTGCCGGACGTCCCATCGTCGAAGCGGTGCTGGTGCCGGTCATGTCTGGCGGTCAGGATCAGCCCACCGCGGTATTGATCGGTGGCGTGAATCCCACTCGCCGTCTGGACGAGGAATACCGCACGTTCTTCAACCTGATCGCGAGTCACGTCGCCACCGCGATTCACAACGCCCGCGCCGTCGAAGAAGAACGTGACCGTCTACACAAGCTGGCGGAGCTGGATCGCGCCAAGACCGCGTTCTTCTCCAACGTCAGTCACGAGTTCCGCACGCCGCTCACGCTGATGATGGGGCCGCTGGAAGATGCACTCGCCGACGCGGACGCCTCGCTGCCTGCGGCACAGAAGGAACGTTTGCAGACTGCGCATCGCAACTCGCTGCGACTGTTGCGGCTGGTGAATACGCTGCTGGATTTTTCGCGCATCGAAGCGGGCCGCACGAAGGCGAAGTTTCAGCCGGTCGATCTTGCGATGCTGACCGCGGAGCTGGCGTCCACGTTCCGTTCGGCACTCGCTCGCGCGTCGCTCGAGCTCATCGTCGACTGCTCGCCCTTGCCCGAGCCCGTCTTCGTCGATCGGGAGATGTGGGAAAAGATCGTTCTGAACCTGCTGTCCAATGCATTCAAGTTCACGTTCGAGGGCGGCGTTCGAGTGCGCCTGCGTGCCACTCCGCAAGGCGCGGAGCTGACCGTGAAAGACACCGGCGTCGGCGTGCCGCCCGAAGAATTGCCGAAGCTGTTCGAGCGTTTCCATCGCATCGAGGGACAGAAGAGTCGCACGCACGAAGGCAGCGGCATTGGCCTGGCATTGATCATGGAACTGGTGCGCCTTCATCACGGCAAGATCCACGCGGAAAGCCGCGTGAACGAAGGCACGACCTTTACGGTCATCGTGCCTTTCGGCTCACACCATCTGCCGGCCGATCAGATTTACGACGCGAGCGCCGAGCGCAGCGGCGACGGTGAACGCTCGCGGGCCTTCGTGCAGGAAGCGTTGACGTGGCTATCGAATGACGGCGTGGGTTTACAGGAATATCACGACGATGCCGCGAGCGATGACCTCGCGCAGGTCGAAGGCTCCCGGTTGCTGCTGGCGGATGACAATGCCGACATGCGCCAGTACGTGTCGCGACTACTGAGCAAACATTTGCAAGTCAAAGCCGTCTCCGACGGTGCCGCCGCCCTCGCCTCGATTCGCGCCCATCGGCCGGACCTGGTGCTGACCGACGTGATGATGCCCGAGCTCGACGGCTTCGGTTTACTGAAAGCGATTCGCGAAGATCCGCAGCTGCGCGATCTGCCCGTCATCATGTTGTCGGCACGCGCCGGCGAAGAAGCCCGGATCGAAGGACTGGATGCCGGCGCCGACGATTATCTCATCAAACCTTTCTCGGCCCGCGAGCTGACCGCACGCGTGCATGCCAACCTCAAGCTCGCGAACGTGCGCAGGGAGAGCATGGCGGCGCTGGCGGAGAGCGAGCAGCGCTTCCGGAACATGGCGGAAAGCTCGCCGGTGATGATGTGGATCACTGGCGCCGACGGTCAGTGCGCTTATCTCAACAAGGGCTGGTACGACTTCACCGGGCAATCCGAGGCGGAAGGGCTGGGCCTCGGGTGGACCGACGCCATTCATCCCGAGGATCGTGAGGCGGCAAGACGCGCCTTCATGGAATCGAGCACGGGGCACAAAGGATTTCGCATCGAATACCGCCTGCGCCGGCGCGACGGCGAATATCGATGGGCCATCGACGCCGCCTCGCCCCGCCTGAACGGCGCAGGCCAATTCCTAGGTTATATCGGCTCGGTGATCGACATCACCGAGCGCAAGCAGGCCGAAGAGGCATTGTTGAATCTCAACGAGACGCTCAAGCAACGCGTCGAGGCCGAGATCGAAGCTCGCGGCGATGCCGAGAAAGCGTTACGTCAGGCGCAGAAGATGGAGTCGCTCGGCCAGCTCACCGGCGGCATCGCACACGACTTCAACAACATGTTGAACGTGGTCATCGGCAACCTCGACATGCTGTTGCGACGTCTGGCGCGCGGCGACTCGAATGTGCAGCGGTTTGCTTCCTTCGCGTTGGACGGCGCCTCGCGTGCCGCTCAACTAACCGAGCGCCTGCTCGCCTTCGCACGCCAGCAGCCGCTGCGGCCCGAGCCGATCAATGCAAACAAACTGGTCGCGGGCATGTCCGACCTGCTGCATCGGACGCTCGGTGAAACGATTCGTACCGAGACCGTGCTCGCAGGCGGACTCTGGAAGCTGCACACGGACGCCAATCAGCTGGAAAGCGCGATCCTGAATCTCGCCGTCAACGCTCGCGACGCCATGCCCCACGGCGGCAAGCTCACGGTCGAGACCGGCAATGCGCATCTGGACGATGTTTACGCCGCTCAGCACGCCGGCATCCCGCAAGGTCAGTATGTGATGATCGCGGTCTCCGATACCGGCTGCGGCATGTCGGCCGATGTGATCCAGAAAGCGTTCGATCCGTTCTTCACCACCAAATCCGTCGGCAAAGGCACGGGCCTGGGCTTGAGTCAGGTGCACGGCTTCGTGCATCAGTCCGGCGGCCACGTGAAGATCTACAGCGAAGTCGGCCAAGGCACGACGGTGAAAATCTATCTGCCGCGCTTCTACGGCCCGTCGGAAGAGATTCTGGCCAATGCCCGCTTCACACCGGCGCTGTCGGGCGCAGGCACCACCATTCTGGTGGTCGAGGATGAAGAGAGCGTGCGTCACGTGAGCGTCGAAGCGCTCAACGAGCTGGGCTATAACGTGCTGGAAGCGAACGGCGCGGCGGCGGCGCTACAGCTGCTCGATCAGCATCCGGAGATCAGCATCATGTTCACCGATGTGGTGATGCCGGAGATCAACGGCCGCATGCTGGCGGACGAAGCGCGCCAGCGGCGACCGAATCTGAAAGTGCTGTTTACGACCGGTTATACGCGCAACGCCATCGTGCACAACGGCGTGCTCGATCCCGGCGTGCATTTGATCGGCAAGCCGTTCAACCTGGAACAGCTCGCCCGCAAACTGGCCGAAATCAAAGACGCTTGATGTCCACCGGCGCTTCGACGAGCGGACCGGGCGACGTCACCGTGCCGAGATAAACGATCGCGACGATGTGATCTTCCGGCGCCAGCCCGCAGAGTGCTTTGACGCCCGCATCGTAGGCGGCCGCGCCTGTCTTCCACTGTGCGCCGAACCCGAGCTGCTGTGCGGCCAGCAGCATGTTCTGCACCGCTGCGGCCGTGGCACACACCTGCTCGATCTCAGGAATCTTGCCCTTGCTGATCTTCGCGCCGACCAGGATGACGACCGGCGCCCGCATGGCTTTGGCTTTCTCGGCATCCAGATGCTCCTGCGGCGAGCCCGGCACGCGCGTGCGCAGAGAATTCGCCATCGCTTCGCCGAGCTTTTCGCGAGCGGCACCTTCCAGCACGGTGAAGCGCCAGGGACGCAGCCGTCCATGATCCGGCGCACGCGTGCCGGCCCGAATGATCTGCTCCACCTGCGCAGCGCTAGGCGCCGGCGCCGCGAGCTTCAACGGCGACGTCCGCGACTGAATACCTTCCAGCAAATCCATCGTCTGTCCTCTCAAAGCGCGCGGACTTGCATGGCCAGATGCAAGCGGTCGCCCTTCATCGTGCACATCGAAATATCGGCGCCGCCCGGCACCGCCCAGGTGCGAGCCAGCGCCTGCGAAGGAATGTAGACCGGCAGCTTGAACTGCGTGTCGATCTGAATTTTCATGTTCGGAATATGCGGCGCGGCTGCGGCCAGGCACCGGCCCATGGACCACATGCCATGCGCGACCGCCTGCTTGAAGCCGAACATCTGCGCGGTACGCGCGGTCAGGTGAATCGGATTGAAATCGCCGGACACGCGCGCGTAACGCCAGCCGGTGTTGTCCGCGACTTCGACCGAGTCGGTGTGCGTGCCCGTCTCCGGATGATTCGAGCGCTCGATCACCGGACGCTTGCTGCCCTCTTTCGGGCCCGACGTGCCGCGAGCAAACATCGTGCTGATCTCTTCCCACACCAGCACGCCGTTCTGCTCGTAGCTGGTGGTGAAGTCATATTCCTGGCCGAAGTCGGTCAGCCGCATGGTGTCGAAATACACGCGCTGACGCAGCGGTGCGCGCTCATCGACCGGCGCGAGCACGCGGATCGTATTACGCAGATGGATCAGGCCCAGCACCTTCACCGGGAAGTTCTTCACGACGAACAGCTGCATGTGCAGCGGCATGGCGAGCACGTGCAGATAGGCCGGCGGCAACCCGGTCGCCGAAGCCGGCACGGCACACACTTCGCGATAGCTGCGCAGATGCGACGCCGACAGCACGACCTTGCGCGCTTCGAGCTCGACCGGCTCGATCACCGTGCCTTCGGGCGCGCTGTACGGCTTCTTGCCGAGCAGCACACGCGCGTACGCAGGCACCATCGAAGGGCGGCGGGCATAAGAAATCTTGGTCGGTGCTGACATCAATGAGCGATCGAACGAGCTTAAAGGGCAATGACGGTGGCGAGGCTCAAGGCACGACGCGGTCGATGATGATAGTCAACGGCCCGCTGTTCTTGCCGAATTCATATTCGGCCTCGCCATAGTAGTCTCCGCTTTGCTGCTGAGGCGCGCCCGAGCGCGACAACCGTGCAACAACTACCACCTTCGGCACGGTGGCAATGGAGCGGGACGGAATCATCGCATCCCTTTCGGAGAGTGTCACATTCAACGGCAGCGAGTCGGAACTGTGCCGCTGCACGGCAAGTGGCGGCCCGCCGGCACTCGGGTCCCGAGCCAGGATAAAGAGCGGCAAGGGGCCGCTGAGCTGCTGGCGCAGTTGCGGTGACAAAGAGACGGATACTTGTATTGCACGGCCTGCGGCCGGCACTGCGGAGGGTTGAGCCGTTTGAGCGGGAGGTGCTGCCCCTTCACCGGAAGCCGCCAACTGCTCATCGAGGTCCTGGATCTGCCGGGCCAGCACACCGCGGATTTCTTCGGGGGGATTCTGCGCCATGAGCATCTGCAGGCGGTCCCGCCCCAGGCGCAAGTTGCCCTGGCGCAAGGCCGCCACACCGCCGTACCAGAGCGCCTTGGGATGATTCGGCGCCATGGTCAGCGCCTGATCGAAGAGCTGGCCGGCCCGCCCCGTCAGCGAGGCTTCATCGGTCAGCGCCAGCGCTTCGCCAAGCCCGATGAGCACTTCGACGTTCTGGCCCTTCGACAGGTCATACGCCTGCTGAAACGCATCGGCCGCGCGCGGATAGCGGCTCATCGCCACATACGAGCGACCGAGCATGATCCAGCCATCGAGGTTGTCCGGATTCTGCTTGAGCTTCTCTTCCAGCCCGCTGACAGCCTGCTCTATGTTGGCCGCTTGCGTGGTCTCGATCTGCACCGCCTTCCAGTCCCAGTTGCTGAGACCGGCGTACATGACAATGGCAAGCACCGGTACCAGCAGCGCCACAGCGATCCCGGAGAACCGGCGTTCGGAACGATAGGACGCGAGCTCCGTCGAGTCGCCCGTTTTCGGAGCGCGCACCAGAGGCAACACCATCCACAACAGCGCCGCCACCAGCATGGCGACGCAGACGATGATAAAAGCGGTCACGAGTCACCCAGGCCCGGATCGTCGGGATCGGTGTCAGAGAGCTTGGATTTGCGCGAGATCACGATGGCCGCCGTGATGCCGCCACCAATCACCAGCAATGCCGGCGCCGCCCAGAGCAGCCAGGTGCGCGGCGACACCGGCGGCTTGTACAGCACATAGTCGCCGTATCGATCCGTCATGTACTGCATGATCTCCTTATCGCTCTTGCCGGCCGCCATCAGCTCACGCAGCTGCCGGCGCAGATCGGTCGCGAGTTGCGCGTTGGAATCGGCAATGCTCTCGCTACGGCACTGGAGGCATCGCAGTTCACGAGCCAGATGCTCGTAACGCGCTTGCATCTCCGGATCGTCGAACGCGGGCGCGCGATCGATGGCAAACGCCTGCAAGCCGAACAAAATGAGGGTCGCGGTCAATAACAGCTGTTTCATGGCGACACCGCCCTCGCCTGCGGCAACAGCGGCACGAACTCCTGTTCCCAGATCTCCACCGTGAGGGGCGCGACATGTTTCTTGATGACCTTGCCGTTCGCATCGATCAGGAAGGTTTCAGGCGCGCCGTACACGCCCCAATCGATGCCGACGCGACCTTCGCCATCGAAGGCGTTCACGACGTAGGGATTACCCAGCTGTTGTAGCCAGTTCAGCGCCGCCGGGCGCTCGTCGTTGTAGTTCAAGCCGACGATCGGTACTTCGCCTCGACGTGCGATTTCCAGCAAGGCCCCGTGCTCTTGCCGACAGCCCACGCACCAGGAGCCCCAGACGTTCAGCACATAGGGTTTGCCGGCGAACTCGGTGTTCGAGAAAGTTTTCGTAGGATCGTCCAGGCGCGTCAGCTCGAAAATCGGCGCGGGCTTGCCGATCAGCGGCGACGGCAACGTCTCTTTGTCCCGGCCCAGGCCGAAATACAAAAAGCCGACGAGCACAGCGAACAGTCCGATAGGAACGAGATATTTAAGCATGCGGTCGCGGGCTCAGGCCGTCTTCGCGCCGGCTGCGGCAGCGGCGCCTTCATCGACGGTCACGCGCTTGCGATAGCGCCGGTCGCAGATGGCGATCAATCCGCCGAGCGCCATGATCGCCGCGCCCAACCAGATGAATCGAACCATCGGCTTGTACTGCAGGCGCACGCTCCAGGCGTTGTCGCCCAGCGGCTCGCCCATGGCGACGAACAGATCGCGATTCCAGTGCGCATCGATGCCGGCTTCGGTCATGGCGTTCTTCTGCACGCGATAGACCCGCTTCTGCGGATGCACGACCGCCACTTGCTTGCCGTCGCGCGTGATCACCACTTCGCTCTGAATGGCTTCGTAGTTGGGACCTTTGACGTCGCTCAGCTGAGTCATGGTAAAGGTGAAGCCCGCATGCTCGGTCGACTGTCCCGGCTTCAGGCTCAGGTCGGTCTCTTGCTTGTACGATTCCACCGTGGTCGCGCCGACGATGAACATCGCGAGACCAAAGTGCGCGACGCTCATACCGATGATGCTCGCCGGCAGCGAATGCCCCTTACGCCAGCGGCTGATCGGATCGACCAACGCGGCACCCGCCACCCAGAACGCCGCCGTCAGACCGACGACGGTCATCACTGACTTCCAGCCATACACGCCCGCGGACACGACGAGCGCCAACACGATCGCGACAATCAACAGCACGCCGAGAATTTTCTTGGTCGACTCGAAGGATGTCTTCTTCCACGCCGCGTGCATCCCCGGCGCGAGCAGGAACACCATCGGCAGCATCGGCACGAGGAACATCGCTTCGAAGTACGGCGGCCCCACGGACACTTTGTCGAGCCCGAACGCATCCATGAACATCGGATAGGTCGTGCCGATCAAGATCACCGCGGTCGCACCCACCAACAGAATGTTGTTGAAGAGCAGGAACGACTCACGCGACACCGGCGAGAAACCCGCCTTCGAACGAAACAACGGCGCCCGCCAGGCATACAGACCCAAGGCCCCGCCGACGCATACGCCGAGGAACGACAGGATGAACAAGCCGCGGCCCGGATCGCTCGCAAACGCATGCACCGATTCGATCACGCCGGAGCGGACCAGGAACGTGCCGAGCAACGACAGCGAGAACGCCGTGATCGACAGCAACAACGTCCAGCTCTTGAACAAGCCGCGCTTCTCAGTCACTGCCAACGAATGAATCAGCGCCGTGCCGATGAGCCACGGCATGAACGACGCGTTCTCCACCGGATCCCAGAACCACCAGCCGCCCCAACCGAGCTCGTAGTACGCCCACCAGCTACCGAGTGCGATCCCGCAGGTCAGAAACATCCAGGCAACCGTCGCCCACGGACGCACCCAACGCGCCCACATCGAATCGAGCTTGCCTTCGAGCATCGCCGCGACGGCGAACGCGAACGGCACGGAGAAGCCGACGTAACCGATGTAGAGCATCGGCGGATGAATCGCCAACGCAGGATCCTGCAACAGCGGATTCAAATCGCGGCCATCGGGCGCAGCCGGCCACAAGCGCAGGAACGGATTCGAGGTCAGCAGAATGAACAGCGCGAAGCCGGCGCCGATCACGCCCAACACGCCGAGCACGCGACTCGTCATCTGTTGAGGCATGTTGCCGCTGAATGCCGCGACCCCGAGCGCCCAGGTCGCCTGCACCAGCAACCACAACAACAATGAGCCTTCGTGCGCGCCCCACACGGCGGCGAATCGATAGAACGTCGGCAGCTCCGAATTGGAGTTCTGCGCGACGTACAGCACCGAGAAATCGTTCTGATAGAAAACGTACGAGAGGCAGGCGAACGAGAACAGCGTGAACACCCACTGCCCCGCGACCGCACGATTGGCGAGCGCGATCCAGTGCGGACGACGCCAGTGCGCGCCCATCAAACCGAAAAAGGCCTGAGGCAGCGCCAGGCAGAACGCCAGGATCAGCGCGAAGTGTCCGAGTTCGGCGGCCATGTCACTTCCTAAGTGGTGGGCAACGGCCCGCTGTTCGTGGGCTTCTCATGCTGCTTTTTCAGCGTCTTCGCCACTTCCGGCGGCATGTAGTTCTCGTCGTGCTTGGCGAGCACTTCCTCGGCGACGAACACACCGTCGGCGCCCATGCGACCGCGCGCGATCACACCCTGCCCCTCACGAAACAAGTCGGGCAGCACGCCGGTGTAGCTGACTTTCACCTCGTGCGCATAGTCGGTGAGGATGAAATGCGCTTCGAGGCTGCCGGAAGCGCGACTGAAGCTGCCTTCGGGGACCATGCCACCGACGCGGAACACGCGATCCGTCGGCGCCTTGCCCGCCGTCACATCCGACGGCGAATAGAAGTACAACAGGTTGTCCTGGAACGCAGTGAGCGCGAACGCGGCGGCCGAGCCCACGCCCAGCACGATCAGTGCAACCAGCACCATACGGCGGCGACGTGGGGTCATGACGATGGCGACTCCGGGCTAATCGATTCAGACATCTTCAAGCGGCGCCTGGCATTGAGTACCTGCTCGGCCAGCGAGCGTTTCCCGAGCCATAGGTTGAGCACCAGCACGGCGAACGTCAGCCCATAGCAGGACCAGACGTAAACGCCGTAATCCCCCATGTCAAGCACGTCTTTCAAGTTCATGATCAGGCAACGCTTTCGCTCAACCAGCTGGCGTTCCGCTCACGCCGGAGAATCTCCGCCCGCAGGCGGTCGCAGACCACCGCGCCGACATACAGACCGAAGGCCAGCAGCATGACCAATAACGGCCAGAGCATGGACCCTTCGATCGAGGGGGCGGCAATCTTCGAGATACTGGGGCCTTGGTGCAAGCTGTTCCACCAGACCACCGAGTATTTGACGATGGGCACATTGACCACACCGACGATGGCCAGAATCGCACTGGCCCGGTCGGCCCGTTGCGTGTCGTCAAATGACGCTCGCAGGGTCATGTAGCCCAGATACAAGAAGAGCAGGATCAATTCCGAGGTCAGGCGCGGATCCCACTCCCACCACGTGCCCCACATGGGCTTGCCGTAGATGGAGCCGGTCGCCAGGCACACCGCCGTGAACCAAGCGCCGACGGGGGCGCAGGCCGCGGCGACCGCATGCGCCAGCTTGATCCTCCAGATAATGCCGACAGCCGCGCCCACCGCCATCACGGTGTAGATCGATAACGACAGGATCGCGGTCGGCACATGGACGTAAATAATGCGGAACGCATCCTTCTGCTGGTAATCCTCGGGCGCAAGCACCAGCCCGCCGACCGCGCCGACAATCATCAACAGGACCGCCGGCCAGAACAGCCACGGGCGCACCCGACCGGCCGTGCGGTACGCGTAAGGCGGCGAGCTGAGCTTGTGAAACCACAGCCACATAGCTTGTTAGGACTCCACACTGATCCGCATGGCGGCAGCCATGGCGAAGGGCCCGAGGCTGACAAAGAACAACAACAGCGCTGCCAGCAAGTTTAACGGACCGGCCACCGGTTCGCCGTGCATGGCCAGATCCACGGCGCGGGCACCGAAGATCAGCACCGGCATCTCCAGCGGCAGCACCAGCAACGCTAGCAGCACGCTTCCCCGCCGCACACTCACCGTAAGAGCGGCACCGATGGCTCCAAGGACGGACAGCGATCCGGTCCCCAGGGCCAGCGTTGCCGCCAGTACCGGCCATACAGACTGCGGCATTCCCAAAGCAGTTCCCACGATCGGTGCCATCAACACCAACGGCAGCCCGGTGAGCAGCCAGTGCGTGCCGGTTTTCGCCAGCAACAGCAGGGACAGCGGCTGACCCGACAGCACCCACTGCTCCATGGTCCCGTCTTCGACGTCGGGCCTGAAGAGCGATTCAAGTGCCAGCAACGAAGCAAGCATGGCCGCGACCCACACCACTCCCGGAGAAATCTTGCGCAACTCGTCCAGCGCGGGACTGATCGCCAGCGGGAACAACGTCGTGACGATCACGAAAAAGATCAGCGGCTGGAGCACCTGATCCCAATGGCGCACGGCCAGCCGCAGATCGCGCGCCAGCACCAGCATCAGGATTTTGCCCAAACCGGGCGTCGTCTGAACGGACGACTGCATCAGCGCAGCTCCAGGGTGCGCACGCCGGGCTGGCCCTGGAGCAGCAGCTGATGAGCCGCCGTCAGGATCATGCCGCCGGCTCGCATATGCTCGGTGATCCGCGCTTCGAACAGCGCGATGCCGGCTTTGTCGAGGTTCGTGATGGGCTCGTCGAGAATCCACAGCGACGCGCGCGTCAGCATGATGCGGGCCAAAGCGACCCGACGCTTCTGCCCCGCCGATAACGAGCGCACCGGTAAGTCTGCGCAAGACTCGACGTGCAGTAACTGGAGGGTTTCGCGTAACTCCTCCGTAGTGACGCCCCGCCGGACCGCCACGCCGAAGCGCAGGTTTTCCAGCGCCGTGAGGTCGGATTTGAGCCCGTTGACGTGGCCGAGATACGCCAGCTCCCGATGAAAGTCATCGAGCCCGGCTGACAGCGCCTGCCCCTGCCAGACGATCTCGCCCTGCTCGGTCGGCAACAGCCCCGCCACACAGCGCAAAAGACTGGTCTTGCCCACGCCGTTCGGCCCCACGACTTGCAGCAGCTCGCCGCTGTAAAGGGCAAAGGACACGCCGCGTAACAGGTGTTTTTCGCCGCGCCAGAGATGGACGGCACGCGCTTCTAATTGCGGCTGCGGCGAAGTCGCAGCGACCTGTGCAAGCATGCTTGGGTGTCGCTAGTTGGACTGCGAGTATTGGTATGTGTGCCGGCAGTTTAGCATGCTGCCCTCGAGTGGCTTACAATGTCGGTCCCGCCCGTGCCCGGGTGGCGAAATTGGTAGACGCAAGGGACTTAAAATTTTGAGCACCCGGCTCGGAAACGGCCGGTGTGAATGGGGTCAAATTCGGGGAACCAGCCTCACGCTTCGCACGCGTGCCTGCAATCCCGAGCTAAGCCTGGCTTGCCAGGAAAGTGTAGAGACTTGACGGCCCCTGTCTAACTTCCGCGACATGCGCGGGACACGACAAAGAGAAAGTCCAGACTCCAAAGAGCGGCTGATGCGGAATCGGTCGTTCGCAGCGAAAGCTGTAGTGAGTACGAAAATCCCTCGGGGGCAACTCCGTACCGGTTCGATTCCGGTCCCGGGCACCATCTCTACATCTGAAGGCATCCGAAGAAGATGCCACAGACACAACAGAACACCGTAAATTCCAGGGCGAAACGCTCCGCTACCGTCCGCTGTCATCCGTTGACAGCATAGCACGCGTGGGGGTATACGGAAGGGGTATCCTAAATTCTGGGATTCGAAATACCCCCAATGCTCACTGAAGCAACGGTGCGCTCCGCGAAGCCCGCGCCGAAGGCGTACAAGCGGTTCGATGAGAAAGGGATGTTTCTTTTCGTCACGCCCACGGGCTCACGGCTGTGGCGGCTGAAGTACCGCATTCACGGCAAGGAAAAGCTCCTCGCGCTTGGCTCGTATCCCGAAGTGTCGTTGAAGCGTGCACGCGAGAAACGCGATGACGCCCGGTCACTGATTGCCGATGGCATCGATCCAGCGGCAAAGAAAAGAGCCGAACGTGAAGCGACGGCGGATACCCTTGCTGTCATTGCTGACGAATACATTGAACTTCGGCGTGAGCACATGAGTGCACGCACTCTCTCAAAAGCTCGATGGATTCTTGATGATTGGCTGCTGAAGTATCTGGGCTCGCGACCGATAGCCACCATCAAGGCTGCCGACATTCTTTCAGTCTGCCGCCGGCTGGAGTCACGAGGGAAGCTTGAGACAGCACACCGCACTCGCGCCCTCGCCGGCCGCGTCCTGCGTTACGCCGTAGCCACCGGCCGACTAGAGCGCGATCCCACCGCCGATCTGCGAGGCGCGCTCGCCCCTGTCACGGTCAGGCATCACTCGGCTATAACCGACCCACAGCAGATCGGCGAACTGTTGCGCGCCATTGACGAATATCAGGGACAGCCCGCGACTGCCGCCGCTCTGAGACTCGCCCCTCTAGTCTTCGTCCGCCCGGGCGAGCTGAGGGCCGCCGAATGGTCGGAATTCGATCTCGACAAAGCCGAGTGGCGCATCCCTGGCGCACGCATGAAGATGGGCGAACCTCACATCGTTCCACTTTCGACTCAGGCAGTTGAGGTGCTACGTAAGCTTCAGGCGATCACTGGCGACGGCAAATTCCTTTTCCCCTCCCTGCGAAGTGCCGCTCGCTGTATCAGCGACAACACCATCAATGCCGCCCTTCGTCGCCTCGGCTACAGCAAGGAACAGATGGTGGGGCACGGCTTCCGCTCAATGGCTTCGACCTGCCTCAATGAACAAGGCTGGCATCCCGATCTGATCGAGTTGCAGCTTGCGCATGCAGAAAGAAACAAAGTCCGAGCTGCATACAATCGTGCCGAACGCTTGGCCGAACGTCGGAAGATGATGCAGGGCTGGAGTGACTATCTTGAGGGGCTGAAGGCGAGCGGTCAGGTAGTCGATATTAATACGGGTAAGCGCTGCGCCTAGGCTCGCTACCGAAAGTCGGGGAACCCTGCCCGATTGGCGCAGTGTTCTTTAGGGGTGGGCGCAGGGGTGCGCAATGTCCGACTCCGATGACACTCAGAGTGACCGCAGTCACGCAATCTCGTTCCTAGTGAATTTGCGTGATGACCCTCGGCTCAGAGCTAAGGCCCTCTGTCTTCCCAATCGACTAACTGCCGAGCAAGCGGCCACGAAGGAACGCGCAATCAAACTTGGAATCTCGCTGGCGGAGTACGGAGCTGAACTGAAAAGTCTGTCCGACGAAGAACTATCCGCGAAGGTCCGTGAGGCGAAAGAACTTATTGAAAAGCGCCGGATTGCCGAAGAAGCCAAGTTTCATTTCAACCAAGCAGGCGCACTGGCGGACGTTTCGTACTGGAGTGTTTGGCCTGACTGGTCGATCGACGAAAGGATAGCGCTTGCTTTAGATCGCGACCCACGCGTCGTAAACTCAAAGATGATCCAGCCGTACATCAATGTATCGCAGGTGGCGAAGCTATTCTGCGACCTCGTGACATTGGCGGAACACACGCGGAGAGCGGGCTCCAGTGGATTGAAGGTTCGCACTCCACCTGGCGAGTTCCTACGATGGGTGGAGCGCACGAAGCTAGTGACGATACCCCACCGGCTGGTGGCGGCGCTTGAAGAGCGAGGGATTCAGTTGACCGACTGGAAGGACGTTGCGGACAGCCAAGGTGCAACGTTGAGTCAATGCATGGCCACTATCGATCAGCTCGCTGAAACAATAAATTCACAGAAGGCTGCAATAAAGACGTTGAACGAGGAGCGCGACAAGCTTGTTTTGCAGGCGAGTTCGAGTGGCCCTTGGCCCTGGGGCAACCATGAGACACCGCTTCTGAAACAGCTCGTCGCTGCGGCTGAGAAATTCTGGAGGCTGTACGACCCAAGCGATCCATCGACTGCGCCGACTAATACCCAGGTCAAGTCCTGGCTTTTGGAGCGGAATGTCCCAGATCGAGTTGCGGAAGTCTTTGCGCAGGCGTTGCGACCACCCGATCTTCCGCCGGGTCCCCGGAGATAGTGGTTCGCGCTCGGCGAATAATTTCTCCTCAACAACTTAGTACAAGCCCGCGAACGACTCCGGCGGTCAAGCGCGAACGTTCGCGCCTATCCTTGCTCCATCGGGTCCATAGCATCGCTTGCAACTGGTGCCGGCCGCTCGCATCCGCAAGCGGCGCGTAGCATCCAGGGAGGAAAGCGATGACGACGACCCCTCGCATGCTCCGCCTGCCCCAGGTGATCGAACTCACCGGCCTAGGCCGCGACAGCATCTACCGACTAGGCAATGCCGGGCTATTCCCTCGCCCGAGAAAGATCAGTGAACGCGCCAGCGCTTGGCGCGAAGATGAAATCCAGAAATGGATTGAGTCCCGCCCCCTTGCCGGCAAGTCGGGGGCGTAATGCGCACCCACGACGCCGTGCACCAGTCCGGCGGGGCTGACGGCGGCAGATGCATCGCGAAGATTGCACCAATTCGACCGAGGGTGCGCATCACAGAAAAGCTTCGCACCGTGGGGCTTAGCGTTGAGTTAAGGCGCATCGGCCGCTACGTCGTGCCGATCGTTGTGGCAGAGCGCCGCTGACATGCCGAGGAGGAAATCGGCCGTCGAGAAGGAACACTTCGCTCGCATCCCCGAGAGCGTGATGATGAGTGAGGCGCTGAAGACCGCACCCCATGCTGCCTTCCGCGTCCTAGCGATCTTGGTCATTGGCAAGCCCAGAGAACGAAACGGCACGATGATGTGCACCGACTCGTATGCCGAGAAGTTCGGGATGGCATCGCGTGAGACGGTTTATCGCTCGCTTCGGCTGCTTGAGGATCGCGGGCTGATCGTTCGCACTCGCCAGGGAATGCGACTGCGGAAGATTCCCACGCTGTGGGCAGTGACGTGGTGGCCCATTCACTACCGAGACGGCCAGCCCCTCGACTATCCGCAACCAGCAACGCATGCGTATCTGAAGTGGCAGAGCGCGCCATCGGCAGAATTACACACCGATGGTCGGGGCACAGTCACACCGATAGTCGGTGTGAACACACCCTAGTTACACACCGATTTCACCCCCGAATCGCCCCAAGTACACACCGATGGTCGGGAATACTCTAAGAGTCTGGCCAGGGCGCAGCAAACTGGCACTCTGCCTTCATCCTCATCTGGGAACATTGACCGCAGGAGATCGCAGGCATGACGAACGACGTGCGATCGATGCGCAGCACCTCTGAACGCATCGTCTCGCTGGCTGGCAGCGGGCTGAAGGTTCGCGACATTTCCAGCCTGCTGCACATCCATCCGTTGATCGTCATCCGCGTATTGAACGACTCGGACGTAGACAGCTATCGAAATGGAAGTTCAGTCAGGGAGTTAGGTGTTGATTCAAAGAGCGATCACGACGCGGATGCCCAAGTGATTTGTGATTCATAGGAGCCGCTATGCGTGGCGGATATCGATACAACGCGGGTCGGCCCGGCTGGCGTCGCAAGTGCGAACATATGTTGCGGCTCGATCTTCGGCAGCTCACGAAGAAAGGTCGCGTTGCCGCCGGCCAGAGCTTTGACTGGTACTGGTTTCGGGACGAAGAGAGGATTGCCAGCATCGGTGTGCGAACGATCCCGGATGCGATCCTGCTTAACTACACGTGGACACCTAGCGGCTGCCGACCGCAGGCGATTGCGTGCCGGGTTGAGCTGACGCAGACGCCCTGCACGCTTGGTGGCTGTCGCAGCTGGTTCGTATGTCCTGAGTGCGGCCGTCTGTGTTTGGTGCTTTTTGGGATCTCTCGTCGCGGCAATTTTGCATGCCGTGTGTGCCAGCGGCTCGTGTATGCGTCGGAAGGAGAAAGTCCGATTGACCGCTGCTGGCGCGCTCAGCGAAAGCTGGAGGCAAAGCTCACCGAGGACGGTGCGCGCCCAAAAGGAATGCGCCGGAGGACTTTCGAGCGGATCAACGCGAGATGGGCAGCCATCGAAGAGCGCAAGGATGACTTGTTATGGCCAAGCCTCCTTCGTCTGGTGGGCTATCTCGACCCACCGACCAGTTCCATCGACTGATCGCGAACACCCTCGCAAGTTTGGATGGAATGAACGCTGACACTCCCCGCGCCGCGCGTCCGCCGTCAGGCTGCCGGTTTCAACGACAATCGCAAGCCAAGCGCCTTGCTGATCTTTACGACCGTCTCGAAGGAAGGCTTCGAGCCTGGGGCCAGTGCCTTGTACAGACCTGCGCGCGTCATGCCTGCATCGTTTGCGAGTTTCATGATGCCGCGAGCGCGGGCAATGTCATTCAGCACCGCAGTGATGTATGCCGGGTCGTCCGGCGCTTCTTCCATCGCAGCTTCAAGATAGCCGGCCATGTCTTCCTCGCTCTTGAGGTAATTCGCCGCATCCCAACGTCGATATCCTGCCGGCAATGCATCCTTCACGCGAGATTTCGCGCGAGGCTTCGATCGAGCTTTTGTAGCCATAGGTCAGTCCTCCAGTTCATCCACCATCTTGAGCGCCCGCTTGATGTCGGTCGCCTGCGTTCGCTTGTCACCACCACACAGAAGTAAAATCAACTTTGCGCCGCGTCGCGTGAAATACACGCGATATCCCGGCCCATGGTCGATTCGCATCTCGCTGACGGCACCCTGGATGGCCTTCCAGTCGCCGAAGTTCCCTTGCGCCAGACGAGTGATGCGAGCTGCGATTCGGTTACGTGCTTGCTGATCGCGCAGCTCAGACATCCAAGCCTGGAACACATCGGATTCGATGACTTCGAACATGCGGGCAGTGTAAACAGTCGTATACACCAATGTCAACGAGTGTATACACAGATGAGCCCAACCCTGTCGGGAAAAGAAAAGCATTCGCGACGGGAGGCCATATCAGGCGAACAAAATGCCCGCAGTCAAGAACACCGTCGTACCCCAGATGGAATGAGGAGCCCGCAGCCCAGAGCAGCGCGGGCTGATCCATGACGACGTGTTCGATCAGCTCGGCGGCGAACGATCTTCTAGCACATCGATGATGCTGACGACGAAGCGCTGCTGTGTTCTGGATAGCGCCTGCAATCGTTCAGCGTGCCGCATAGCTCTCCAGGACAGTCGCCGCTTCGGAACAGGCGCCGCCTCCTCCATGCCCATCAGCTTGTCGGCGGTGATCGGGAACAGCTTCGTAATCCTGGCCAAGAGGAGTACCGAGACGCGACGTTCCCCGATCTCGTAAGCGCAAACTGCCTGTGGACTCACTCCGATCGCTCGCGCCAGCTCCGTTTGTGTCATCTGCTGTGACTTTCGCAGCGTCGTGATCCGCTTGCCGAGGGCTCGGAAGTAGGCGCGAGATTCGGCGCCTGCGGCACTCATGGCGCATCCCTCGGCTGATCCAGCATCGTCGCGGTAGCGGTTAGCAGGATTACGAGCCCGCCCACGGCGTCCGCGATATCGATCTGGCTGTCTGCGTGGTCGGCAGCGATTTCGATGCACTGAGCGACCGCCAGTGTCTTTTGGATCTGGCGGAGCGGCTGTTGTGGGGCGCGTTCGAGCCCTGCCCTGGCCCTTCCTCCGCTCATTGGGCACCGCCTTTGAACACGCCAAGCTCGTGCGCATCCAGTCCGATGAGTTCTAAATCCATACTGGCCCCGCCAAGGCGGTCGACCACGCGCTCCAATGCGTGATGCAGACACCAATCTTCGTCGGGGCTGATTGCACGGCGAGCTATGTCGACGATGGCCGTGAGGTCACGCAGATCGGTCCGAACGCCGTGGATACGTTCGGAGAGGGATTGCGCCCCATCGATGCCAACCTCGCCGACGGCAGTCTCCTGATGGGGGCTCATGCGACACCCCCTTCGCGGCGTAGCCGCCGGATCTGCACGGCCAGTCGGGCTTCTCGCTGGGACAGGGCGAGAAAGCACAGCTCACCCCGGATTGTCCGGGGACGAGTACAGCGCGTGGAGCGCAATCCGGCGCACCGGCCGGTAGAATGGTCGGGTTGCGAACCCATGTTGCACCTCATGTAAGGTGTGGCTTGGTAGGCCCTCGTCGGGATTGCCGTCCCGGCGGGGGCCGCTTATGGCGCAACGGAGTTAGTGCAGGGGTATTCCTGGGGGTATAGCTGTTCTTTTGGTATTACCAAGGACTGTAAAAAAGCCAATTTCTGCTCGAAATTCTAGTCCGGTCCCGGCACCATTCCTTCAGATGAGCAGCGTCCTGCTGAACTCTTGAAAGACCTGCGCGCATTTGAGCTTTGCGATATGAACGGCCTCGGGTTCGATGCCGGTCAGCTTGGCCAGATCGTCCACTACGCTATCGCGGTCAGCATCTGACAGCCCGTATCCGGTCCCGTAGTAGTGAACATCGAGTCCATGATGAGCCGCCGTGTCCGGTGGCTGGAGGAGCTCCAGATTCTGCGGATGGTAGTGAAAGCCCAGGAACAACACCGTAGTTGCATCGCTGAATTGCGCGCGAATCTCACCGATCTCACTCGAATCCGGATCCGTGCCTTCGGTGAACGTCTTGATGCGCTCCGCGAGAGCGATCAGTTGATCTGGGCTCGGCGTCGCTCCATAGGCAATCCCGCTCCGGTCGCTCCAAGGTAGCGCGCCAACCGATCCGTAGGGATGAAACACCTTCAAGTGCTGGAGGATCTCCGCGGCCTTCTCCCGCGAAACGCGGTAATAAGTTTGAATACTATTAAACAGGAAGTGCTCTACGCAGCGATCGTAGTTGAAGATGACGAAGGTGATGTTATCTAAGCAGACTGCGAGATCGTCGATGCGTTTGTTTTGTGCCAGCAGCCTCCAGAACGCGACATACCACGTGTCTTTCAGCTGAAAAAAATCCATCTCCCGGCCATCGCCCATAAATAATTTGCTCGCGCTCTCGGCCTGCAGGATCGCGCGAACAATCGCGAATTTTCCGCAAGTTTCGATCTGCACATTGCCCGCATGCGCATCGAGATAGTTATCGATCGACATGGCAAGCGGCATGGCTTTGCTCATGTCCATCGCCGCTTGGTAGTACTCCGGAACGCTGTTGGTCTTCTTGTTAATGGCCAGCGCGATCAACTCGTCTCCGGACTGCCGGCGCCAGCCGTCATAACTGAAATTGAGTAGCCCCCCGATATCCTGCGTGAGCCGGCTACCGATGGGCAAGCCACACTCTTGACTTGCACCCGCCCCCACCACAATGACAGTTCGCATCGACATGCTCCGCCGCTAACCGACATTCCAATCGCGGTAAGGCGCCGCCGAGAAAAGGCAACTCGTGATGTGCCAATCGCGGAACGCCCTATGAACTGAACGTCGAGCCAACGCGGGCTCCGGATTGGGCCCGCAATACACCACGGTTTCCAGCCCGCCCATCATGACGGTACCGCCATCTTTAAACTGGATGGGCGTACGCGCAAAGAGATCCAGATCGAACTGGAACTCGACATAGGGTATCAGTTGCGTATGTCCCGGCCTGAGCTTCGGCTGTCGATGCTTGCTCGTGCCTTTTAACGCCACCCCGGCAACCAAACGCCATTCCTGCTCTTCGACAAAAGCAGGGTGCTTGCACACCGTGGCAACACGCGAGAATTCCTGGTCGAACTCGCGCTTCATATTGGCGAGGCCCCAGTAAGTCTCGAACTCCGAGTCCGTGGGAATCCACTCCAGAGGGTCCGGCGGTAGCTCAATGGGGTGAGCTTGCCACCGAGCCTGCGCGTTCTTTAGAACCGGCAGGATCAGGGAGCGCTGCCGCTCCTCATCATAAATGCATTCCTCGAGCGTAAAGTCGTTGCGCTCGGCTAACGTTCGTAACGCCTTTTCGTCCCAGCCAACGCAGTAGCCGCAGCGCCCCGCATACGATCGCCACTGACTCAGACGGTCCTGGCTCTTGGACAGAGACACCACGAAATAATCATCGGTCCAGTGATTCTCCATCCAATCCCTGCCCGGCGTCTCTTTGCCCAGCAGGAAGTCGAAATACCTGAGCTCGTTGGCGTCAGTCATCGTTAGCGAATCTGCACGCACCTTTCTCGCCACGTCGACGGCATGCAGGTACTCAGTCGAATCGTTGAGATATCGAATGTGCGTTGCCCAGAGCGTTTTACTTTCGGCGATGCCGAGCAGCCCGGCCGGCGTTGTGTAGTGGTACAGCATAGTGTCCGCGGCTGGCCGCTGGTCCGATGTTTTTTTGTGACTCAGGCAACCTTCGGCGTCAGCTTCAATCCCAATGCTTTGACGACCTTGAGCACGGTTGCGAGGCTCGGATTGCCATCCGGCGAAAGCGCCTTATATAACCCTTCGCGCGAGATGCCCGTGTCCTTCGCGAGCTGCGCCATTCCGCGCGCACGAGCGATATCTCCTAACGCCGCGGCGATGTACGCAGCGTCATCTCCCGCCTCTTCCATGCAGGCTTCGAGATACGCAGCGATGTCTTCTTCGGATTTGAGGTAGTCGACAACGTCGTAACGCGCGAACTTCTCTTTCTTGCGTACCATGGTTAAGCGCTCCAGTCTTCCGCCATCTCAATCGCACGCTCGATATCCGCGTCCTGCGTGTGCTTGTCACCGCCACACAGAAGAACAATCACGAACTGGCCCCGCCGCGTGAAGTACACGCGATAACCCGGACCGTAGTCGATTCGCATCTCGCTTACGCCCGAGCCTACCGGCTTTACATCGCCGGGATTACCGCGCGACAACCGCAGGATCCGCGCCTCAACGCGCGCTCGAGCACGGCGGTCCCGCAGTTCGCGGAGCCAGCGATCAAATGCTTCCGACCTGAATATTTCGAGCATGGTGACTGTAAACCATAGATCACACGCCGTCAACCATAGTTAACACAAGGTTTGTATCGGCAAGGCATGGATCGTCACATGCTGCTCGCGGCAACGAAGGGTGAAAAAGTCGGCAATACCTCAGCGATGAGCTGCTTTCTTATTCTGGATTTGTGCTAATGCGGCCATGTATCGAAGGCGCGAACGCGCCGTGGCCCACGGAATCAGGTCGCGCTACGAACAAGCCCCCAAACTCGTCCGCCGAACAAACGCACGCCCCGTCGCATCCATACTGACGACCCGCTCCTGACTCCCAACACTAGGGCTAGAGCGGCACAACGTGAACACCGCAGGAGTCGCATCGACGCCGGTGGACTGAAATTGCAGGGTCACGGTGCCGGAGGATTCGGTGAGCTGGAAGCCGGCGGGGATGGCGCTGACGGTGTGGAGTACGTCGGCGCCCCGGAGTACGACCCAGCCATTGCCCCACCCGCCGCTGCACGTCAGGCCATCCGAGGAAGCGCACAGAGTCACCGACGTCCCGCCCTTGATCGCTTCGCTGCGGGCAAGATTGATGCTGCCGATCAAATCGTTCGACGACGCGCGCAACTGGCTATTCAATCGCGAGCCGCTGTACGAAGGCACCGCGATCGCCAGCAGGATGGCCGCGATGGACAACGTGACCAGCAGTTCAATGAGCGTGAAGCCTCGTTCGGAAGGGAGTCGCATGACGCTAGCGCTCGATGTACCAATACACGCGGTTCTTCGGCTGCGCCGGAATGCTCGACGGCGGGACCTTCGGTTCGCTGCCTTCCAGCGGCGAGTCCGACGTGCAGCCGATACAGAACGGCACGGTTCGTCCATCGTCGAGAGTCACGAGGCCCGCCACCGGTGAAGGCGGCAAGCCGATGTCGGGCGGCAGCTCTTGCGAGCGTTCGTGGTTGCTGCTCTGGCCCCCGGCATTCAAATAGGAAACGTTGTACACGCGCGCCAATCCAAGGTTCGCACTACACATTCCCGGAGCAGCCGCCGCCGGCTCGTGCGTGCTGAAGGTGAGATTGCCGAAGATCGTGATCGCGGCGGTCACCACCTGTTCGGTGGGATTGAGGCCGAGGTACCAACCTTTCTTCGCAGCCAGCTGATCGGCGGTGGGCGTCTGCGAGTCCAGGATCGGCGTGAGCGAGCTCAAGCACAGCACGGCCGCCGAGCAATTGCCCGACTCGGTCGTCAGCCAGGTGGCATCCTGCGGCTTGTCTTTCAGCATGAAGAAATAATTCTGCGTCGTGCTCACATACTCGCGCGGCTTCTCACGATCGCCCGAGCCGAGCAACAGCACGTACGCGCCGTTATCGAGCAGGATGTCCGGGGCGAACATGAACTTGCGGTTGTAACTGCAGCTCGCGCTCGCGGTATCGCAGCCGAGCGACGCGATCTTCGTCATGGTCCAGTCGGCGGGCGCGTCGTTGCCGATGTTGATGCGATAGACGTTGCCGCCAAGATCGACCACGTAAGCATACAAAGCCAGGCCCGTCGTGAGATCCGGCACGACCGCCACTTCGGCAATCACGCCTCGGTCGGTGTTGAAGCTGCGTTGAACAGCACCGGTGGCGCCATCGAGCACATACACCTTGTGACCTTTGCTACTCGAAGTGCAGGTATTCGGCTTGGCGTCTTCGCAGGGATCGTAGCCGCCGCCCATGATCAGCAACTGCTGGGGCGTGCCGCTCGAGCTGTAGCCTTTCGCGGTGAACGGCTTGACCGGCGACCAGGTCTGACCGATTTCGTTGAAGTCGCTGCTGGTGCATTGTGAATCGTTACAACCGATCTTCCACGCCAGCTTGATATCGCTCGGATGGCTGCCATCGATGGTGAACGAGTAAACAGCGCGGCCACCCCGTCGCATGGTCGCAAGCACGCTGGCTTTCGAGCCGGCGCGATAGGCAGTGATCGCACCATCCATGGCATAAGGCTTCGGTTCCGGCGAGCCGGTGGTCACATTCGGAAAGCTCACCGGAATGACGTTGTCGTAAAGCCGTTTGAACTGCTTGTGGAATTCCGGCGGCACGAAGCCCCACAGTTCACCGCCGGGCGCCACGCCGTCGATCTTGCCATCGCTGCTCGTGGCGCCTGGGCGATTGCCGTTGATCGCGCGGAACACACCGTCGTTGGCGGCGTAGAACACCACCACCTTGGGACTGGAATCGGTACCGAAGTTGAGCGCCACAGGCCGCGAGTGCACCACGTCCCCGTGCACCGAGGGCCGCATCGCAGTCGAGGTGGTAGCAGTGGGCGTGATCGAATCAGTCGTATGCTCGTCGTCGATATCCTGGCCGCGAGCCCAGTTGACGATCTTCTGTCGTTCCGTGTCATCGGTCACACCGAGCATGGCGGCCGTGACATTGCTGATGTTGAAGCTGGTGACGGAGGAGCAAGTGAAGCCGGTGCAGGTGCTGAGTTGCCGATTCGCATTCGGCGTCGCTCGGAGCAGCTGCGCCTGGCCGCCCTTCTCCACGAACTTGCCGTCCGGATAATCCGAGCTCATGGGCGGGAACGATTCGTTCTCGACGGCGCAGCCCTCCTGGTCCTCGAACTGCTGAGCGCGGAAGTTCCAATATTTGTTGGGGCTGGTCCAGAAGCTCTTGGAGCAGATCCGGACGAAACCCGTCGTGGTATCGACCGCCGGCGCGCTCAGAGCATCCTGCAATCGCAGGTCGCTGCCGCTGTAGCCGAGCTTGTACTGTTTCAAGTTGCCGGCCCAACGTGGCAGCGCCGTGCCATCGGGGCGGAACAGACCGACATACACCTGATTGAGATAAGTACCCTGCGTGCTGGCGCTCAACGGCAAGCTCACCGAGGCGAACACGCTGTTGGTCGCCTGGATCTGTGCGAGCACGTCCCGGATCGCTTTTTCCAGATCCAGGCTGCTCACGTCCTGGTACGTGCCGCCGTTGGACAGCGCCATGTTTTCCAGCAAGGACGACCAGCCCGGTCCCTGACCGCTGGTCTTCTTGTTCACTTCGATGGCATAGGTGATCACGCCCATGCGGTCGTGGAGAAAACGGGCCCACTCGTCCGTGACGTTGTCCTGAGAGCCTGCGATCGGCAGCGCAATGGCGGTGGTGTTACCGCCCGCCTGTTGCAACATCGTGTTCGCGGTCGAGATGATCGACGCGTTGTCCTGCGACGGACCGTTGCTGAGATAGACGATGAACCGCTTGGTGCAACCCGAGCCGCCGCCCGGCGCGTTGTAAGTGATCGCTGCTTTCGTGTTCAGTGCGTTGCCGGGCAGCGCGTAAATCGCTTTCATCGCCGCCTTCGACGCAGCCGTCGTGGCGCTGTTCGACCAATCCGAGCCGGTGTTGCCGGTGTAATCCGCTTTCGCCTTGTTATTACCGGAGCGCGCCTGACCGCCGCTGAGATAACGATAGGCCTCGGCCATCACCAGGCTAGACTGACCGCCGTTACCTTTGTCCTTACCGACATCCATCGCGGAGAACATCGATGCATACAAACCTCTGTTGGCCGTGTTCATCGGCCGGATCGCCGCGCGCACGTAGCCGCCAGCCACGTTGCTGTCGCTGCTGCCGGTCTCGGCAGAGAACATGACGCCGACCTGCACCTTGTCGGCGGGCAGGCTGTTAAAGACATTACGCAGAGCGGCCATCTCGTTGTCGAAGGCCTGCGTCCAGTTCGCCGTGTTATCGATGATGAACAACACCTGCGGCTGATCGCCGGAGCTGGCCTGGGCACCGATGAACAGATCGATATCCTCGGCGGCCGCGCTCCAGCAGGCGCTGGCGGCGAGCATTCCGATGAACCACTTCAGGGACCGCGTCATGATGGTGCTCACACGTTGCAAACAGCGTTGTACTGAACTTCAGTCAGCAGCACCCGCACGCCTTGATGGACGTGCACCGCCGTGCCATGGGCAACCGTGCCCTGATCGAATGCCGAAACATCGGCCTGCAGATCCCACACCGTTCGATAAGCGTTGCTGGTGGTCACTCCGAACGATGAGCCGAGAAACAAGCTGCTCGGCGGTACGCTGGCGCCGGCGATCCGCTCGGCGCTGACGCAAGTGGGTCTCGCGAAATCGACGTGAAAATCCATGGTGCCGTCGTTGTCGATATCGACATCCACGGTCTGCGCCGCCGGCGCCGCGGTAAAAGCCGAGCTCATCACCAGCTCGATGCCGCGATTGGCCGCCGCGATCGCTTCATCGCGCAGCTGCATGTTGCCGACGGATTGCACGTTGGTGCTGCTCAAGTTGAAGGCGCTGACCACCATGATGGTGATGAGCGCCAGCAGGATCAGGCCCACCACCAAAGCGGCGCCCCGCTGCCGTCCGGCCGAAGATAACGAAGGCGTGTTCATGGCTCGGGCGTTTCCCTGCGGCCAGAGATATTGGTGAGCCGCATGCTGGTCGTGAAGACATGGCGCTTGAAGTTGTCGTTGGCGGCCGCGATGGTGTTGGCTGCCGGGCAGGAACCATCGACATCGGGCTCACCCAAGCAATAAACCTTGCTATCCGTGTAGCCCTGCGATGCGTCGCGGCTGCGCGCCAGCACGTAGAGCTTCACGGCGACGACGTTCATGAGCTCGTCGGCGGTACAGGGATCGGCGGTCGTGCAACGTTTGAACACGTCGGGCGAACCATCGCCACGATTCGTCGGCCGCATTTTGGTGCTGACATCTTCCCAGTGCACGGCCTCGGCATAGTTGACCGCGGCACCCGTCTTGCCCGTGTTATCGATGCCCAGCTCAACGCGCAGCGCTTCCACGCCATCGAGCAATCTCACCGGCGCTCGCTGCACCAACGCGCCACCGGAGAGGTCGAGTTGCGAACGCATCAGCGTCGGCACAGTGCGCCCGCCGCCGTCCGGATGAGGCAGATCCGCGATGTAATAAATGTTTGAGATCAAGCGACGTTTGTCCGCCAGCGTTCCGCCTGTGATCGGCAAGCTCGCCGGCGTTCCGGTGCCCACGCAATCGCGCCGGTGCAAAGGAAACGCGCTGCTGCCCAACGCGTACTCGAACGCGTACACGGAGGTCGTATCGGGAATGACGGTCCAGGGCGAGTCGAACGTAGCCGTTCGGCTGCTGCCCACATATGTGGTGACATTGCGCAGCTGGCCCATACCGGTGCCGCTCACGATGCGCAGAGTGACGCCGGTGTAAGCACCGTTGTTCGTCGATGCGTGACTGTCCAGAACAATGCTGTTCGAAGTAGCACCAATCACGGTCCCGGCGTTCTTCTCGGCCGCGCACATGCTCGTTTGCATATACAACCGCCCTGCGGTGTCGGTGTCGCAGTTCAGTCCGCCAGGAACGCACGTTTCCAAATGCCGGATCATGATCACGTCGGTGCCCGCGCGTTGTGCGGGGAACGAAATGCAGCCTGTGCCTGAAGGCAGCACATCCGAGGTTTGCACCGGGACGGCGATCAGATTGGTCTTGTACGCCCCCGTCCACGATGCCGGGTCCAGACACACATCCGGGATCGAGGTCGGCACATCGGCGGGCACATGTTCAAACGTCAGATCGTCGAACTGCGGCACGAAACCGGCCCAATAGCCGGCGTGCACCAGATCATTCTGTAACAGCTGGAGGGCGGAGCGTCCGTTGTCGATCAGGCTGCTGCTCTTCGCCATCTCGTCGTTGGCGCGGGCCAGATTGACGTAGACGCTCACCAGCGCCAGCAGCACCATGAGCGAGATGGTCATGGCGACCATCAGCTCGACCAAGGTCAAGCCGGCCTGCAGGCATCGAATGTTTCTGTGAGCGGAGCGCATCATTTGAGGTCCGCGATACGCACGAGAGTCGTGACGGCGCGTCGGCACAGATCGCCCGGGCATTGCTCATCGTCATAAGCGCCCTGGCCGCACCCGAGCGTCGCCGGAGGACTCGCAACCGGCGCCATCCCCTGCCACGCGACCGTGATCAAATATTCGTTGGCGGAAAGCGCCTCGACGCAGCCCCGCGCTCCGATCATTGCGCCAGCTTTGCTGCCGCCCTCGATTTCCGCCGCACCGAGCAGCGCGTTACACCACTGATTCGCGTCGATCTCAGCGCGTGTGTCCACTGACACCGGGCAAACGCCCGCGTTCGGCAGCGGGTGCGTGGTGCCTGTGACATAGCTGGCCGCATGCGCACGATTGGTCGCGATACGACTCGACATGTCCTGCAAGAGCATCAGAGCTTGCGCACGCTGATAGCTCTCCACTTGCGAGACGCCGAGACGGGATTGCAGTCCGGCCAGGCCCAGCAGGCCGATCGCCAGGATGACGACCGTGACCAGCACCTCGATCATCGAGGTGCCGTCCTGGGTGGAATGAGTCGATCCGGCCGCGGTCATCGCGACCATTTCTCGGCGGGCGCCTTTCTTCCTTGGCTGTCGAGCGTGATCGCGCCATCGCTGGCCTGCGATCCGGTGGGAGTGAAGGTGATCAGGAAACTTGGCCGGGCGCCGAGGCCCGCAATCGGGGCCATGGTCCACGTGTAATGACTGCTCACCTCGGGCGGCAGCGTGTAACCCGTCGCCACGAAGGCGGTCTTATCCGCGTAGCCGCGATGAGCGAGCAGAAACTGTTGCTGGCGGTTGGCGATGTCCATCATCGCCTCCTTCGCCGCCGCGCGGTTCGCTCGAATCACGTACTGACGGTAGCTCGGCAGAGCCACGGTCGCGAGGATCGCGACGATGACCACCGTGATCATCAGTTCGATGAGCGTAAAACCCTGTTGCGAAGAAGCGCGCATGGCCCAGCCAATAAGTGAAGTGGGCCGGATTGTTTGAGTTGGTGCGCAGCGAATTCTCGGCAACATTCACACTTTCCAGCATGCATGTGGTATCTACTTAACTCATTGCCGCGCACACACGACATAACGATCGCATCGACAGGGAATCGCTGATGCCTCAGTCCGGACTCATCTCCCTCGCCCGCCAACTGAACGAGAAGCTCAAGCCTGTTGGCGAATCAACGATCGATGCGGGTATCCGTGCGGAAGCCGAAACGCTACTCATGTCGCTGCTCGATGCGTACGCGTCCGGAACCGACGCGCAGCGAGCCGCCATTCGAAATCTCTTGCGAGAAAATTCAGCGTTCGCCTGGGCAACGCACGTGCCCCACTCCGCGAGCACGGCGGAAGGGTTTCGCATGCATCTGCTGGAGGTGTCGGCCCGCTGGGGCATCGAAGATCCGCGCGATCTCATGCTCGGCCTGAAGGAGAGTTATGAGGCCGCTCGTGCCGCCGGTGTGAACACGCAGCCCATCCTGTCGGAAATTGCCTCGCTGTCCGAAGACAGCCTGGCCGACATGCTACGACGCATGCGTTAGCGGCCTCCCCGCCCCTTCGTTACGAAATCTTAAGCAACTCTTCATCCCGCCCGGCTGCGGGGTTCTTACCATCGCGAGTAGATCTGGCGTCGTCGGTGCTCCCGAAGGCTTGCCATGGCTCGCCGCAAAACCGAAGTTTTCAGCATGTCGTTTCTCGACTGCATCACCTGCGCGTTCGGGTCGGTGGTGCTGGTCTATACGCTGATCAATGCGCAAGGCGGCTTGCGAAGGATCACCGAAGAGCGCTCCAGCGACGCTGAGGTGAGTCAGCTCGAAGAGAAGGTGCTGGAGGGCGATCAGCAGCTGGTCCAGCTGCGCAACTCCTTGGAACAAACCCAAGCGGAGCGCGTCCGCACCGAAGGCCTGGCGCCGCGGGTGCTCGCACAGATCGAGCACACCAAGCTGCAGCTGGCCGACTCCGACAAGCAAACACTGGCTCAGCACGAAGACATCGCGCGCCTCGAAGCCGATTTGAAATCGATGGAGGAAGGGCAACGGCGGCTCCAAGGCGGAGCACACAGTCCCGGCCCTCGCGGCATGAGCATCCGCGGCTTCGAAGGTGAAGGCAACCGCCACTACCTCACCGGCCTGAAAGTACGCGGCGATCGCATTCTGTTTTTGATCGACACGTCCGCCAGCATGCTCGATGAAACGCTGGTCAACGTCCTGCGACTGCGCAACATGTCCGATGCTCACAAGCGCGCGGCCGACAAATGGCGACGCACGCTCGCCATCACCGAATGGCTTGCGGCGCATATTCCCGAGACCAGCAAGTTTCAGGTGTATGCCTTCAACACTCGTTCGTGGCCGCTCATGAAAGCCAGCGAAGGCAAATGGCTCAACGGCAACGACGCCGATGCGCTCGACGCGACCCTGAAGGCGCTGCATGAGCTCGTTCCCAATGACGGCACCAGCCTCGAGAACGCTTTCGCAGCCATCAACGCCATGACACCGGCACCGGATCGGGTGATTCTGATCACCGACGGGCTGCCCACGCAGGGAGCCGCCGCGCCGGTGATCCGAAAGATGATCGATGGCGACGGCCGCTACAAATTGTTCGAGCGGGCCATGGCGAAATATCCTCACAATGTGCCGTTGAGCGTGGTCCTGCTGCCCTTCGAAGGCGATCCGCAAGCCGCCAGCGCGTTCTGGGTCGCCGCGCGCCACAGCGGCGGCGAATTCATGATGCCAGCCAAGGACTGGCCCTGACGCCTATGCCACGTCGTCACGTCCGCCGCGAAACGGAGGTGTTCAGCATCTCCTTCCTGGATTGCATCACCTGCGGGCTGGGCTCGGTGATCCTGCTGCTCGTGCTGAGTAACGTCCGCAGTCCCGCCATCGAGGAATCCGAGCAAGCGGCGCATGGACGCATTCTGAATCTGGAAGATCAGCTGGTGGACATTCGCGGCGAGAGTGAAATCCTGAACCGGGATCTACGAGCCCAGCAGGAGCAGCTGGCGGACGAAAAGGCACGCATTGCCCGCTTGTATGGCGACCTGAGTGCGCTACGCGGCAAGTTCTCGGCGTCGACCAAAGACTCCGATGCCGCCAACAAGATCCAGGGACAGCTGGTCGCTGCGCGGGAGAAACTTACTGAAGAAATGAAACGGCTGTACGCCGGCCCGGAATTCAAGCATCAGAACGGCGACATCGTCGGCGGCGTGCCCATCGACAGCGAGTACGTGGTCTTCGTCATCGACACGTCCGGCAGCATGTTCAACTACGCCTGGCCGATGATGCTCCAGAGCATGCAGGAGATCCTGAACATCTATCCGCATCTCAAGGGCATTCAGGTGACCAACGACGTCGGCACGCCGATGTTTCCCGGCTATCAGGGCAAGTGGATCACGGACAGCCCGGAAGCGCGCAAGATGGTGCTCGACCGCCTGCGCACCTGGAACGCGTTCTCCGCATCCAACCCCTCGCAAGGCATCGTCAGCGCGATCCGCACGTACTGGGCCGCGGACAAGAAGATCAGTTTGTACGTGTTCGGGGACGAGTTCACCGGCCCCTCGGTCGACACGGTGGTCAAGACCGTCGACATGGTCAATCGCACCGATCAATCCGGCGAACGCCGCGTGCGCATTCACGCCATCGGCTTTCCAGTGACGCCGCTCGCGCCCCAGTACACCAGCATCCGCTTCGCGACCTTGATGCGAATCATCTGCCAAAAGAACAACGGCACGTTCGTCGGCATGCACGAGGCCGACAGCCGCGGCCCTCGCATCAAGATGAGCTAGTCCTCGCTCTCCACGCCCAGCTCCTTGAGAATCGCGACGCGCAGCTGCTGCACTTCGGGGCTCGTGAGCTTGCGCGGGTGAGGCATCTTCACATCGAACGTCGCCTGAATGCGTGTGGGTCGCGGCGACAGCACCATCACGCGATCGGCGAGATGAATCGCCTCCTCCACGTCATGAGTGATCAGCAACACCGTGTGCCGCTCCTGCCCGAGAATTTTCAGCAGCTCATTGCGCATCCGTAAGCTCATCAGCGCGTCGAGCGCCGAGAATGGCTCGTCCATGTAAAGAATGGCGGGCTTCACCGCGAGCGCGCGGGCGATCTCGACGCGCTTGAGCATGCCGCCGGACAGCTCGTGCGGGTAACTGCCTTCGAAGCCCTTCAAGCCGACGATGTTGGCGTAATGATCGGCAATGGCGATCTTCTCGCTGGCCGATTCGGTGCCGTTGAGGCCGAACATCAGATTCTCTTGCACGGTGAGCCACGGAAACACCGAGCCGTGCTGCGAGATCAGGATGCCTTGCGGACTGGGTTGAGTCCGAGTGACGCCGTCGATGAGGATGCGACCGGAATCCGGCGGGATGAAGCCCGCGATCATGCGCATCAACGTCGACTTGCCACAGCCCGAAGGCCCGACGATGGCGATGAACTCACCGTCGCCGACCTGCAAGCTCACCTCGTCGACGACGCCGAGCGTGCCTTTGTCGGTGGTAAAGCTCTTGCGCAGCCCTGCGACTTCGATCTTAGTGGGCATAGCGCCACCGCACGATCTTCAATCCTTCCAACAAACGCATCAGCCCATCCAGTAGCAAGCCGATCAATCCGATGATGATCATGCCCGCGATGACCAGATCGTAACGATTGCCGGCATTGCGCGAGTCGATGATCAAATAGCCGAGCCCGGAGCGCAGCGCAATCATTTCGGCGGCAACGACCACCAGCCAGGCCACCCCCAGGCCGATGCGCATGCCGACGATGATCTGCGGCAGCACCGCCGGGATCACGACCTGAGTAAACAATTTGTAGCGCGACACACCGAAGTTCTCGGCCGCGCGCAGATAGCGCTTCTCGATGGTGTGCACGCCCGCGACCGTCTGCACGATCATCGGGAACACCGAGGAGATGAAGATCAGATAGATCGGCGAGGCATTGCCGACCCCGAACCAGAGAATCGCGATGGGAATCCAGGCAATCGGCGAGATCGGCCGCAGGATCTGAAACAGCGGATTGAGCGTGTCATAGGCGCCGCGCCTCCAGCCCATCCACAATCCGAGCGGCACGCCGACGATCACAGCGAGAGAAAATCCGGCGCCGACGCGGCCTAACGATGCGCCGATATGCATCCACAACGTGCCATCGCGAATCAGCTCGATCGTGCCGGTGACGACTTGCCACGGTGTCGGAAAGATCACGCTCCGAGTCGCGATCACGCTCATCCACCAGGCGGCGATCAGCAACACAATGATCGCGATGCCCGGCAGGGACTGCCGAAGTCTGCTCATGCGAAACCGCTCAGATCGAAATCACGTCGTCGGTTCATGCGTCTTGTTACCGAAGCTTTCCGCCAGTTTGAGGGCCCGCCAGCGCAGCCTGCCCCAGGGTGAGGCGGGAAACGGGTCGACAATGATAGTCATTTGTCCGCTCGCATGCGCGGTGCACGCGAATTGATAGTCGGAGGCGACTTCGAACGGCAAGCGAAAACTCTGGCCGGGCATCAGCAGCGCCGGGCCGAAGGTCTGCGGCACCGTATCCTGATTCTTCAACAACAGCACGTCGTTGATGCCGAGCGTGAGACGAATGTGCTGCGGCAGGATATCGACCGGATCGCCCGACCTCCGTCGTTGCCAGGTGCCCTCGGGAATGACGAACGGTTGCTCGCGAGTTGCACGCACCGGCAAGGGCGCCAATGCAGCCCAGCCAAGGCCGGCCACCAAGCCGATAGCGACAATCAATAGCCAGCCTCGGCGACTCATGGCGCACTCATCACTCGCGAGCTCACTCGCTCAGCAACGCGCGAACGTCGTGCACGTAATCATCAGGCAATCGCCCGTACGGCATCATCCCTCGAAGCAGCCCCTTCTGGTCGATCACATACACCGAGGAAGAATGCGCGATGGTATAGCTGTTACCGAACGGCTTGCGTTCCGCCATCACGCCGTAATTCTTGCGAACGCCCGCGAGCTGTTCGGGCGTGCCGGTGCCGCCGACGAAGGTTGCATCGAAGCCGTGCAGATAGGCGCGCATACGATCCGCATTGTCACGTTCAGGATCGACGGTGACATACACCACTTGCAACTGTTCACCCTGCGCGCCGAGTCGCTTGCGAGCTTGCGCCAAGGTCGCAAGCGTCGTCGGGCAAACCTCGGGACACGAGGTGAAGCCGAAGCCGAGCAATACGACCTTGCCCCGATAATTCGCAAGCGCAAGCTTGCCGCCGCTCGACGCATCCAAGGACAGCTCCGGTGCGGCGCGTGGCGGCTCGAACACACCGGCCTTGAGCGCTGGGCGATCGGCCGCGACCGCACACATCGCACTCAGCGACACAACCATCGCCGTCAGCCAGCCAGTAACGCGTCCGTGATGTTTCATGGCGAGCATCAAAGATTGATGGTCGCGGCCTGCGCCGCCTTGGCAAAGCTCTCATCCATGTAGGTTTCGTAGGCGATCGGATGTTTGATCGTGCCCGCCTCGATCGACAGCTGCATGAGCTCCTCGAACTCGGCGCGGATCATGCGCAGATCGCCGTAGGTCACCCGGTCCGTCGGATTCTCCATCACGAAACGAATGATGTTCGGATCCTGATTGAAGTACTGCTTGCCGGCGGCGATTTGCACCGCCTTGTCGCGATTGCCCTGTTGCTGATCGAGCCACTGCCCCGCGCCGAGCACATAGTTGACCAGGTCCTGCACCAGCGGACGATTCGTCTGAATCAATTCCTCACGCACCGTGAGCACGCAACAGATGTAGTTGCGCCATTCATCGCGCGTCATGCGCAACGGCCGCGCATAGCCCGCGCTTTGAGCGGCCGCGCCGAACGGCTCACCCGTGCAATAGGCGTCGACTGCGTTCGCATACAGAGCGGCAGGCATGTCCGGCGGCGGCATCTCGACGATCTCGATCTCGGCCGGCGTCATGTTTTCCTGCGCCAGCATCTTACGCAGGAACAGAAAGTCGACCGCGAACCGGCTGGGAATGGCGATGCGCTTGCCCGCAAGCTGACGGAACTTCTGATACGGGGAATCGGTGCGAACCATGATGACGGCGCCGGAGCGATGGCCCAGCGACACGATCTTCACCGGAATCTTCTTGTCGGCCAGGTCCATGACCAGCGGCGCCAGCATGTAGGCCGCCTGAATCCGCCCGGCCATGAGCGATTCCTTGATCTCCGGCCAGCCGCTGTACTTGCTGTACTGGAAGGCCGGGCCGGCGGCGCCCGCCCTCTGGCCCTGCGCGACGCAGGCCACCGGCAGCGTCAGATTACAGGTGACAGGCAGGCCGCCGACCACCAGCGGGCCCGCCGAGGCTTGATTGGAACAGGACACCAGGCCGGCGGGCAGCGCCGCGGCCATCATTGCCTGAAGCAATTGTCGACGCTGGATCTGATAGCTATCGGGCATTGCCTACGAGCCGAATGGAAAATCGGCGCGTAGTGTAGCGGAATGGCGGAGGCAACCCTAGGCGCGTAGCTGCGCGGCCTGCACGCGATATTGTTTCATCCAGCCGATGATGTCCTCGCCGGACATTGGCTTGGCGATCAGCCAGCCTTGACCGAGGGTGCAGCCATACTCCTGCAGCATGCGCCACTCCTGCAGCGTCTCGACGCCCTCGGCGACGGTGACCAGCCCGAGCCGGTTGGCCATATCGATGGCCGAGCGCAGGATCACCTGAAGGCTCTCGCGCTCCGGCGCACCTCGCACGAAACTGCGATCGATCTTCAGCTCGGTGAAAGGAATTCGCGCGAGCTGTTGCATGGACGAGAAGCCCGTGCCGTAGTCATCGATGGACAATCCGAAGCCTCGCAGACGCAACTGCGCGAGCACGCTCAATGCCGTGCCGACGCGAGTGACGAGCGAGCTTTCCGTGATCTCGATGACGATTTGATCCGGCGTGAGCCCGTGACACTGCTGTAACGACGATATTTCCAACGCAAGGTCGGAGCGCTCGAGCAGTGTCGGCGATAGATTGATCGCCACCGGTAAATGCAAACCGCGAGCCCGCCACGCCGCGTTCTGCAGCATCGCCTGATTCATCACATCGATGGTCAGGCGATGAATCAATTGACTGCGCTCGGCGACCGGAATGAATTGATCCGGCGGCACCTGGCCCATGGTGGGATGTTTCCAACGCGCCAGAGCTTCCACGCCGCGGACGATGCCGGTGCGAATGTCAGCCTTGGGTTGATAGTGAACGTAGACTTCGCTGCGCTCCAGTGCGTCTGACAACGAGGTGGCGTCGACGCCCAGATCGACTCGCTGCGACGTACGCCTGAGCTCCCTGCCCTCCGCGTTTTGAATGGCGTGCCGTAGAACATCGGCCTGCAGCGGCTTCTGAACGGCCGCGAGCACGTGCAAGCCGAGCACACCGCCCATTTCGCGAACCGTATCGATCAATGCCCGCTCGCGCGATGAAGCGACGATCACGGGAATATCGAAACCGAGCTCCTGCAGCTTCACCAGGAACTCCGGACCATCCATCGTCGGCATTTCCAGATCGACGATCACCAGCTCGGGTCGCGGCGAGATCGCGGTCAACAGCGCCAACGCCTCGCGGCCATTGCTCGCCTCGTGAATCCTGCCGATGCCCAGCTCGCCGCAGATCGTCACCGCATGGCCACGTTGCACGAAGCTGTCGTCAACGATCAGCACGGAAGCAATCGGCACGGGCGACGCGGTCATGTTACTTCCCTTCTATTCGCTTGCCGGCCCCGAAGTCCAGCATGGAGCGCGGCAAGTCGCCGAGCGACAGCACGCGTTGCGCGCCCCCCATGCGAATCGCTTCCTTGGGCATGCCGAACACCACGCAGCTCGCCTCGTCCTGCGCAATCGTGGCCGCGCCAGCATCGCGCATTTCCTTCAGGCCACGAGCGCCATCATCGCCCATGCCAGTCATGATGATGCCGAGCACGTTCGCACCAGCGCACTTGGCCGCCGAGCGAAACAAAACATCGACCGAGGGGCGGTGACGATTCACCAGGGGGCCGTCGACGATTTCCATGTAGTAATACGCGCCGCTGCGCTTGAGCATCATGTGTTTGCCACCGGGCGCAATCAACGCCAGACCCGGCAGCAAACGATCGCCATGCTTGGCCTCGCGCACTTCGATCTGGCATAGACTGTTCAAACGACTCGCAAACGCGGCGGTGAACTTCTCGGGCATGTGTTGAACGATGGCCATGCCCGGACTCACGCGCGGCAGACACGTCAGCACCTGCTCCAGCGCCTGCGTGCCACCGGTCGACGTGCCAATCGCAATGATGCGCTCGGTGGTCTGTTGAAGCGCCTTCGGGCCGCTGGGCGATAGGATCGCATCGGCACTGAACTTCGGCGGCACGCCGAGCGCCTGTTGCGGCTCCATCACGCGAGGCGCCGACGCGCGCAGCTTGCTCACATTCGCATGTGAGGCTGCCTTCACTGCGGATGCAAGATCCGCCGACGCATCTTCGATGAAGCGACGCAGCCCGAGCTTGGGTTTGGTGACGATGCTGACCGCGCCTGCCGCCAGCGCTTCCAGCGTGGTGGCAGCCCCCGCTTCGGTGAGCGTCGAGCAGATGACCACAGGCGTCGGCCGCTCGGCCATGATCTTGCGCAGGAACGTCAGTCCGTCCATGCGCGGCATTTCAACGTCGAGCACGATGACCTGCGGCCACTTCGCCTTCATGCGTTCCATGGCGAGCAATGGATCCGCCACGGCGCACAGCACTTCGATGCCGGGATCCGCGTTCAATACTTCGGTCAACGCCTGGCGCACCACCGCCGAGTCGTCGACGATCATCACCTGCACGCGCCGCTGGCTGGCTTGAAGGGGACGCGTGTTCAGCATGGCTTGCGATAGATCGAGGGAGCCACCGCCACCGCCGATGCATTCAAATCGTTCAAGGTCTCCGAGTGTCCGATCAGCAGATAGCCGCCGGGCTTGAGGGTCGACAACACGCGCTCCACCACCTGACGCTTGGTGTCGGCGCTGAAATAGATCATCACGTTGCGCAGGAACACGAAATCGAACGGCCCGAGCTTGGGCAGCGTCGTATTCAAGTTCACTTGCATGAACCGCACTTTATCGCGCAGCGGCCGGTCGACCAGCACCGTGCCTTCCTGGGCGCCGGTACCGCGCAGACAGAACTGTTGCAAATACGCCTTCGGCGTATGCGTCGTACGCGACACGGGATAGTGACCGGTGCGCGCTCGATCGAGCACGCGCGAGCTGATATCCGAGCCGAGGATTTCGAACGGCGTGTTCTGCAACGTTGCCGCCAGCACCATCGCGATGCTGTAGGGCTCCTCGCCCGTCGAGCACGCCGCGCTCCACACTCGAAACGGCTGCCCGCGACCGCGCGCCAGCTCCGCCTGCTCACGCAGCAGATCGAAATGTTTCGGCTCGCGGAAGAAGTAAGTTTCGTTGGTGGTCAGCAGGTCGATCGCAAGCTGCACTTCCTGCGCGTCCTGTCCGCTCGAGAGCACCTTGAAGTACTCGGCGAACGAAGTCAGCTTGCGCAGGTCGAGCCGCTTGGACAGTCGGCTCATCACCAGCGCTTTCTTCGAGGGTGACATCGTGATGCCGGCCGCGTCGTAGATGAAGCGCTGGAAAAGTGCAAACTCCTTGTCGGTAATGGCAGTCGTCATCGGCGCAGTCGTCTATCCAATGGGCTATGAGCTACAGATCGATCAGAACTTGGCGAAGTTGCCGAGGTCCGGGTCGCTGGCAGCCAGCGCCAGATTGCCAACCGTCGCTGCCGCGCCTTTCTTCAACGTGGCTTTCTCAGTCGGCGCTTTGGCACGCGGCTTCGCGCCCGAGCTGAACACCCCGCCCTGAACTCGGAAGAACGCGACCGTCTGCTGCAGCTGTTCGGCCTGACCGCTCATTTCTTCAGCGGTCGCCGCCAGCTCTTCGGACGACGACGCATTCTGCTGAGTCGTCTGGCTGAGCTGAGTCATCGCCGCATTGATCTGATTCACGCCCGAGGCCTGCTCCTGCGAAGCGGCCGAGATTTCCTGCACCAGGTCCGAGGTCTTGGTGATGCTCGGCACGATCTCATCGAGCAGCTTGCCGGCCCGCTCGGCCAGCTCGACGCTGTTGATCGCGACCGTGCCAATCTCCTGTGCCGCCACCTGGCTGCGCTCGGCGAGCTTGCGCACTTCAGCCGCCACCACCGCGAAGCCCTTGCCGTGTTCGCCAGCGCGAGCCGCTTCGATCGCCGCGTTGAGCGCGAGCAGGTTCGTCTGATACGCGATGTCATCGATGATGCTGATCTTCTGCGCGATCTGTTTCATCGCCGAGACCGTGGCCTTCACCGCCTCGCCACCCTCGCTCGCCTCACCCGCGGACTTGCGGGCCATGCTGTCGGTGACCTTGGCATTCTCAGTGTTCTGCGAGATCGACGCCGTCATCTGCTCGATGGACGCGCTGGTCTCTTCGACACCGGCAGCCTGCTCGCTCGCGGCCTGCGACAACGACTGCGCCGTCGTGCTCACCTGCTGAGACGCGCTCGACATGGCATCGGTGGCGGTGTTGATCTCGCCGATGATCATCGACAGCTTCAGCACGGTGCTGTTGGCGTACTCCTTCATCTCGTTGAACACGCCTTCGTACTGCTTGTCGATGGTCTTGGTCAGGTCGCCTTCGGAGATGGCGCGCATCACACGCGACACATCGTCGATGCTGCCACCGGCAGCGGACACCATGTCGCGCATCGCACGGAGCATGTCGCCGACTTCGTCTTTGGCATCCGATTCGATGGCAACCGAGAAGTCACCCTTCGAGAGCCGGTTGGCCGCCTGCACGGCGACACCGAGCGGACGCGTCACGCCGCGGCTGATGATCAGTGCCAGCATGATGCCGATGGCCACACCGACCGCGAGCGTCACGATGATCCAGTTGCGGCTCACCGTGTAGACGGCGCCTGTCTCTTCGAGCGCCTGTGCCGCGCGCGTTTCTTTCTGATCGGTGAGCTCGCCCATCATCGCGTCGAGCTGATCGGCGTGCTGACGAACGATATCGAGCGAGCGCACCAGGTCCTCACTGCGCGTCTGCAGCGGCTGCTTCGCAGCCAACGTGAGAGCGCGTTGCATTTCAGCGTCGTATTCCGCCCAGGTCTTGCCGATATCCGTGAACAGCTGCTTGGCGCGGTCGGAGATGAACAGCGGCTGCGCCTCTTCCATCGCCTTCAGTGCGTCCGCGGAGTTGTTCTTGATGGACAGCAGATGCTTGTCGCGCTCGGCTTCGCTGGTCGCGAGCAGGAAGTTGGAGCGCGCACGACCGATGGCGATCAGCTTGATGTTCGCCTCCTTGATGTGCGACAGGCCCATCAACTCCTTGGTGTACAGCTCCTCGGCCTTGTTATCGATCTTGCCCGCGCCATACAGGCCGACCGCGCCGATGACGATGCTGATCAGCACCAGCACCATGAAGGCCGCGATCAATCGAGGACCGATCCGCATATTCGACAGCATTGCAATCTCCAGTTCTTGTTCTCGAGGACGCGCTCAGGCCAGGCAGAGCTTGGCGACCGCGTCCAGCATGGTCTGAGGTTGAAACGGTTTGACGATCCACGCTTTGGCGCCCGCCGCGCGGCCTTCGTTCTTCTTGTCCTCGCCGGCTTCGGTGGTCAGCATGATCACCGGCGTGAATTTGTAATTCGGGTGAGCTTTGACGGCTTTCAGGAACGTGATGCCGTCCATGCGCGGCATGTTCACGTCGCTGATGATCAGGTTGATCTTGCCGGCCAGCTTGTCCAGTCCATCCTGGCCGTCGGTGGCCTCGATGACTTCGTAGCCCGCGCGGGTCAGCGCGATGTTCGAGACCTGCCGCACCGAGGCGGAGTCGTCGACGATCAGGATTCGCTTAGCCATTACCATTTACTCCGTCAAAAGAATTCGACATCCGACCCGCCCTGCACCTTCAGGGTCGGCGCGGGAACGCTGCCCGCCGTCACTTGATGATTTCTGCGCTGCTCGTCGGTGGTGTACGAGCTGACCATCTGAGCCATGTAGGCTTCAGTGTCGATCTGCTGCTGTTCGCCGCGAGCCACGGCGCTCGCACGCTCATCGAGGTCGCGCATGCTGCCCACCACCTGCGCCATGATCTGGCCGACGCGGTCCTGGAACTGCAACTGCACCAACGAATCCTCGATCTCGCCTTTGATGGCACCGCTCTCGCGACGCAGATCTTCGGCGGAGCGCGCCAGGCCTTCGCTCATGTCGCTGAACTTGCCGAGCACGCCTTGAATACGATTGCCCGAGTCATGCAGCGCCTCGCCCTCGCGCGCCGAGACGGTTTCGTTGGTCGTGATGATTTCTTCGAGGGATTGATTGACCAGTGCGATCTTCTGCGTGATGCCCTTGCCGGTCTCGCGCGAGGCCGTGGCAAGATTGCGAACTTCGTGAGCGACGACGGCGAAGCCGCGACCGGCCTCGCCCACGTGCGCCGCTTCGATAGCCGCGTTGAGCGCGAGCATGTTGGTCTGAAACGCGATCTGTTCGACTTCGCTCGCCATCTTTGCCAGCTCGCTGCTGTGCGCGGCCAGGGAGCGGATCTGCTCGGCCAGCGTCGAGCGGCTCTTATGAATCTCATTCAAAGCATTCATCACTTGCGCCAGCTCGCGTCGGCCCTCGTCCAGCGCTTGCGACAGATCCGCGCCGCCGGAGTTGTGCTGAGAAGCATCGAGCGCCAGGTCGAGCCGATTGACGATACCGGCAAAGCGGCCGCTGAGCGCGATGATGGCTTCTTCGGACTGCACGCGCGCCGTCTCGACCTGCTTGGTCCAGATCGGCAGAGCCTGGATACACACAGCGTCGGCAGCGTGGGTCTCGGCCTGTGCCGGCTGCGCGCTTCGAGCTCGACTGAACAATTTCACAACGTTTTGCACAATATCGGTCCTATGCGGCCGGCTGCACGACTTCGCCCGAGGCGGCCGCGTGCGTCAGCAGCTCCATCTCTTCGACGCACAGAACGCGGTCCACATCGAGGATGATCACGAACTTGCCACGCACCTTGCCCATGCCTTGAATGAAGTCCGCGCGGATCGACGCACCGAAGCTCGGCGCCGGCTCGATCTCGCTATCGGGAATTTCCAGCACTTCGTTGACCGCATCGACCACGACGCCGATGACATGACTTTCGTCTTCGACGCGGGTCTCGATGATCACGACGCAGGTCTTCTTGGTCACCGCCGCGCTCGGACGACCGAAACGCGCGCACAGATCGACCACCGGCACGGCGGCGCCGCGCAGATTGACGACACCGCGAATGAACGCCGGCATCATCGGGATCTCGGTCGGCGCCGAGTACTCCAGGATTTCTTTGATCGACAGGATGCCGAGCGCGAACGTTTCGCGCCCGAGCACGAACGTCAGATACTGGTTCTGGTCGTGCCGGCGCTCGGCGTCGTCCGCCTTGGCGACAGTATTGTTTGTCATCGTCTGCTCCTAGAAGCGCACGAACTGATCCATCGTCACGCTATGGTCATGGCCGTTGCCATTCGCCTTGCCGTTGCCCGCGTGGGCCGCCATCGCGACCGCGGCTACGGGCATCTCCACCGGCGACTTGGGCGCCCAGCTCGAGGGCACCCGGCTCACGCGCGTCGCCGACTTCGTCGCCGGCTTGGACGACGCATTCGACTTCCCGCCCTCGACCTTGAAGAAGGAGATGGCGGCCTGCAGCTGCTGCGCCTGGCTACTCATCTCTTCGGCAGTCGCAGCAAGTTCTTCACTCGACGACGCATTTTGTTGTGTCAACTGTGACAGCTGCGTCATTGCGGTGTTGATCTGGCCCACGCCTGAGGACTGTTCCTGGCTCGCTGCAGTGATTTCCTGTACGAGCTCGGAGGTCTTGCGAATGGCGGGCACCATCTCATCGAGCAACTTGCCGGCGCGTTCGGCGAGCTCGACCGAGGAGCCGGCGACTTCGCCGATTTCCTGTGCGGCCACTTGCGAACGCTCCGCGAGCTTGCGCACTTCGGCGGCGACGACCGCGAATCCTTTGCCATGCTCGCCAGCGCGAGCGGCTTCGATCGCCGCGTTCAACGCCAGCAGATTGGTCTGATAAGCGATGTCGTCGATGATGGAAATCTTCTGGGCAATCTGTTTCATCGCCTCGACGGTCTGGCGCACGGCCTGGCCGCCTTCGGAGGCTTCGGAGGCCGCTTTGCTCGCCATCTGATCGGTGATCTTGGCGTTGTCGGTGTTCTGGCCGATCGACGCCGTCATCTGCTCCACCGACGCCGAGGTTTCCTCGACGCTCGCGGCCTGCTCGGTCGAAGCCTGCGACAGCGACTGCGCGGTCGCCGACATTTCTTCCGACGCACTCGTCAACGTATCCGCCGAGGAGCGCACTTCGCCGACGACTTGCGACAACCGCTCGGTCATCATGCTGATCGCTTGCAACAGCATGCCCGCCTCATCGGTCGAGTCGGCGGTGACCCGCGCGGTGAGATCGCCGTCGGCCATGCGATTGGCGACCGAAGCCGCCAGCCCGATGGGACGGGTGATCGACAATGTCACCCACACGCCGGCGATGAGCGCGAGCAGTGCCGCGATTCCGGCACCGGTCATCATCATCTTGCCGGCTTCGATGTACGTTTCTTCCGCGGCCTGGCCGGCTTCGTTCACCGACGCGCGCTCATGATCGAAATAAGCATCGGTCGCGGCCGTCATGGCTTCGCGAGCTTCGCGCTGGTCGGTACGCAGCCAGTGCGCGGCGTCTTCTTTCTTGCCCGCCTGCAACAGCTCCACCATCGTGTCCTGCGCCTTTGCGTACTCGAGACGCGCGCGAACCACAGCAGCGAGCTTTTCCTTGCCACGCTCGGAGTTCACCGTCGAGGTCAACGTATCGACGATCTTCGCATTGCGCTCACGCACGGTGAGCATCTGCTGGACGGCCTTGTCGAGCTGCTTGGCATCGGTGGCGAGCAATTGATCGCGGGCCACGAGGCCCAGCGTCTCGGCATTGCGCTGTAACTCCAGCGCCATTTCCATCTTCGGGGTCCGGTTGGTGACGATGTCGTCCGTGCCAGCCTTCATCAGCTTGAAGCCGTCGATACCGATATATGTGACTGCTCCGAGCAGGATCAGGATGAGCGCGAAGCTCAGCCCGAGCCGGATCCCTATCTTCAAATTCCTGAACATGACCTCTCCAATATGAATCAATCCGTGAGTGCGCGGCGCGGCGCTACCTGGACCTGACGCGTGTTCAGGCACAGGTCGAGCAAGCTGGGCACATCCAGTATCAGTGCCAGCTGTCCCGTTCCTAGAATGGTCGAACCGCCGATGCCCCGAATCCGGCTGAACAGCCGCGACAAGGGCTTGATGACCGCCTGCATTTCTCCGAGCAAGTCATCGACGACGATGCCGATGCGCTTGCCGCCGGAGCGGATCACAACGATGCTCTCCCGACGCGAAGCAGACGATCGAATAGAAAACATTTCGCGCAGGCGGACGAACGGCAACACTTGCCCGCGCAGATTGATGTAACGCTGGTCGCCGTCCGAAGAGCGATGCTCATCGCCCAGCTCGACGCACTCCTCGACCAGCTCCAACGGGATCACGAAGGACGAGCCGCCCACGCCGACCAGGAAGCCGTCGATGATGGCGAGCGTCAACGGCAGGCGAATGCGCACTGTCGTGCCCTGACCTTCCTTGCTGTCGAGCTCGACCGTGCCACGCAACGCATTGACGTTGCGCTTGACCACGTCCATGCCGACGCCGCGCCCGGACAGGTTGGTCACCTGCTCCGCCGTCGAGAAGCCCGGCTCGAAGATCAACGCGAACGCTTCGCTGTCGGTCAGCGAGCTGCCATCGGTGATCAAGCCGCGCTCCATCGCCTTGGCGATGATGCGCTCCCGCTTCAAGCCGCCGCCGTCGTCGGCCACTTCGATGACGACCGAGCCGGAGTCGTGATACGCATCGAGGCGCACCACGCCTTCGACGTTCTTGCCGCGGTTACGACGCACCTCGGCGGTTTCGATGCCGTGATCGATGGCGTTACGGACCAGATGAGTCAGCGGATCGGTGATGCTCTCGATCAAGGTCTTGTCGAGCTCGGTCTCGGCGCCGCCGATCTCGAGCCGGATTTCCTTGCCGATCTCGCGCGCCACGTCGCGCACGATGCGCTGGAACCGCGAGAACGTCGGTCCGATCTGCACCATGCGCAGCTTCAACGCCTGATCGCGCACTTCTTCGACGAGCCGCGCCAGGCGCAGCGTCGATTCATTCAATTCCGAGAGTCCCGCCTTGCGAGCGGTAATCGTCGTGGTGGCACCCGCGGTCACGAGCTCGCCGATCAGGTCGATGAGCGCGTCGAGCTTGTCGCCATCGACACGCAGCGAACGATCGCTGCTCTTGGCGGCCTTGGTCTCCTTGATGTCCGAAGACTCGCGCTTCTCGGCCAACGATTCGTTGGCCGCCGGCGCTTTCGGACGCACTTGCAGAGTGCAATCCTCGCGCACGAACTCGAACGCACCTTCTATGCGCTGCTGAGTCTCGCTGCTCGCGAGCTCGATTTCGAAGCCCAGGTAGCAAGCCTCGGCGTCGAATTCTTCCGCAGCGGGCAGCCGCTCAGTGAGCAACTTCAACTCAACGATCTCGCCGAGCGTGCTCAGATAACGAATGAAGGACAACGGGTCCATGCCATTACGCAGGACCTCGGTATGAAACTGCACCGTGATCTGCCACCGCTGCCCTGCGGGGGGCACAACGGAAGCAGAGGCGGCAGCCGCAGAAGCAGTCGTATGTGTGGTGGCTGGGCCACCGGCACGCGCGCTCAGCTTCTGCAGCAGGCTCTCGCCTTTGGTTGCGAGCTGAACGTCATCGGGCTTGCCGTCGGCGACCGCATCGACCAGGTGTTCGATGTGGTCGCGGCATTCGAGCAGGATCGCCGCGAGCGTGCGATCCATCTGCAAGCTGTTCGCGCGGACGCGATCCAGCACGCTTTCGACGACGTGAGTGAAGGCAACGATGCCGTCCAGACCGAACAGGCCGGACGAACCTTTGATCGTGTGGGCCGCGCGGAAGATCGAGTTGACGGCTTCGGCGCCGGTCTCGCCCTGCTCGCATTCGAGCAAGGCCGCTTCCATCTCACGCAGCAGCTCGCGGCTTTCCGCGATGAAAGTAGGTAACGCGGCGTCGGTCATGATGCGGCCTGTGCTTCGCTGTTATTGAGGGCGACGTTGCACAGCTTGAGCACTTCGAGCACGCATTCGCTGGGCTGTACCACCTCGAGGCGATTACCGCTTGCCTCCACCATGCGCCGGGCCATCAACACGAGCTGCAAGCCCGCGGTGTCGAACTCCGTCACGTCCGACATATCCAGGCCCACATCGCCTGTCTGTGCGCGCACGGCGTCGAACAAGGTCTGCGCGACCTCGGTGGCGCGATAGATGGTCATCTCACCATCCACTCGCAGCTCGCTCATCGAAAATTTTTGATCGTGGTCCATCGCTTAGTCCTACGGCTCCACGGTACGTATCGGCCGGGAACGCTGTTGGATAAAGCGCGGAGAATCCCTGAATGTCCTGCGGGTATGCCACCCGCATCCGTATAAGACATCACCCTTAACAAGGAAGGCGGACTGTTGATTCTTCTATGGCGAGCGTCGTAGCTTTGACGAGTTGTTGAAGTCGATCACGGAACTCGCATGACCTCATTGCAAATCGTCGGGCGACGCAGCTCGCATTTCACCCGCATCGCGCGCATCTTCGCTGAAGAGCTCGGCCTGTCGTATGACATCGATCCCATTTACGACATGACGGCACAAACCCCTACGAGCTACGCCGACAACCCGGCGCTGAAGCTGCCCATCCTGCGCATCGGGGACGACGTCGTGTTCGGCACTGAGAATATTTGCCGCGCACTGGCGGATCACGCGCATAAATCCACCGCCATCGTGTGGCCCGAACAGCTCCGGCCCCCAGTGTCGAGGAATGCTCAAGAACTGGTCTGGCATTGCATGACTGCGCAGGTGCAGATCGTGTTCGGCACCCTGGTTGCGAAGCTGCCGGCCGACAATCTTTACTTCGAGAAAGCGCGGACCGGGTTCGAAGGTGCGCTGACCTGGCTCGATACTCACCTGCCCGACGCGCTCAATGCGCTGCCAGCATCGCGACAGGTGAGCCTGTTCGAGGTCTCGCTGTTTTGCATGATCGAGCATCTGCACTTTCGCAAGACGTTGCCCATCGAGCCGTACTCCAAGCTCGAGGCCTTTCGCAAAACCTTCGCGACCCGACCCTCGGCGCAAAACACCTCGTATCAATTCGACGTGGCGCCGGCCTGACGTCAACGAGCCGTCGCGAGCGCCCGCTCCGCCAACAGAAACGCGCCGGCAATCCCGGCGCGCGTTCCCAACTGGGGAGCGCAGATGTATGTATCGAGCGCGCCGGGATGACTCAGCGGCTCGAGATAGCCTTTGAGCGAGCTGGCCGCCGCCTCGCGGATATGAGGGAGTAGCAGGCCATTGGCCATCACGCCGCCCCCGAAGACCACTCGCTCGACCGACACCATGAGCGCAATCGTGGCGGCCAGCTGACCGAGATAACCGCCGATGATCGACCACGCTTCGTGGTTGGGCGGCAAGGCGTCGAGCTGACAACCCCAGCGCGCCTGGATGGCGGGACCGCTCGCGAGGCCTTCCAGACAATCGCCATGGAACGGACAGACGCCGGGAAAATCCTGCTCGCGCGCATCCCTTCGCACGGAGATATGCCCCATCTCGGCATGCATGAGCCGCGGCGTCGACAGATCGTGAGGCGCGACACCGCCGCCAATGCCCGTGCCGACCGTGACATACGCAATCGAGCCCAGCCCGCGTCCCGCGCCGAGCCTCCATTCCGCCAATGCGGCGGCTGACACGTCAGTATCGATCGAGATCGGCACGTCGAAGCGCGCTGTGAGCGGCTTCAGCAAATCCACCCGGGACCAACCAGGCTTCGGAGTCGCGAGCATGTGTCCGTGCGTGGGCCCGTGAGACCGCAAATCGATCGGTCCGAAACAGCCGAAGCCGAACGCTGCGATCCGCCCGAACTTCTGTTCGGCTGTGCTGAAAAACTCCACGCACGCTCTCAACGTGGTTTCGGCCTGGATCGTCGGCAGCACGACGCTGTCGAGCACGTCTTCGGACGAGCGGCCGACCGCGCACACAAACTTGGTTCCGCCGCCCTCGATGGCTCCGTACAACAAGGCAATTCCCTCCCAACGGTGGGGTCGGAAATATAGCGTGTACTTCTGCCTCGCAGGCAGCGTGATCCGCGTCACTCGGGGGTGTTTCGGCAATCCCTGACTTGAGGTGAACGGCCTCTCAGTTCAGCAATGCGCGCTAGCCCGGATCCTCATGGCACGGCAGCCTCGGCCGAAGAATGAACATGTCTGACAGTTTCCGCTTTCCCATTCCGCTCAACGAGCCGTCGCGACTGCGGGCTTTGCAGTCCTACGAGATCATGGATAGCGGGCGGGAACTGCGCTACGACGACATCACGCTGCTCGCCTCCCGGATCTGCCGCACGCCCATGGCGCTGATCACACTGATCAACGAGGACCGGCAGTGGTTCAAATCCAAAGTGGGTCTCGACGGTACTGAAACCCCGCGTGAGCTTGCGTTCTGCGCGCATGCCATCGTGGAGCCGGATAAAGTGCTCACGGTCGTCGACGCACGCACCGACGATCGCTTCTCCTCCAATCCCTATGTCACGGGCGACCCGCACGTTCGCTTTTATGCGGGCGCGCCGCTGGTATCGGCGGACGGTCATGCACTGGGCACGTTGTGTGTGATCGATCGCGAGCCGCGACACCTGGAGCCCGAGCAAAAGGACGCCCTGCTCGCCCTGTCGCGCCAGGTGATGGCGCTGATGGAAGAACGGCGCACATCGGCGGCGCTGCGCGGAGCGATGCAAGCGCTGACTCGTAGCGAGGCATTGTTTCGCGAAGCTTATGAGAACGCGCCCATCGGCATTGCGCTGGTCTCGCCCGAAGGTGAGTGGCTGCGAGTCAACCAGTCTCTTTGCGACATGCTCGGCTATCCGGCCGATGAGCTGACGCGCACCACCTTCCAAGCCATCACGCACCCCGACGATCTGGAGTCCGATCTGCTCCTGGTGCGCCGGGTGCTGGCTCGGGAGATTCGCACCTATCAACTGGAGAAGCGCTATTTACATCGCACCGGTCATGCGGTGTGGGCGCATTTGAGCGTGTCGCTGGTGTGGGACAAGCAGAAACCGCTGTACTTCATTTCGCAGATCCAGGACATCACCGAGCGCAAGAACATCGAGCGCGGCAAAGCCGAGTTCCTGACGATGGTGAGTCATGAGTTGCGCACGCCGGTGACGGCACTGCGCGGCGCGCTCGGAATTCTTGCCGCCGGCGCCGCGGGCGAGCTGCCGCCGAAGGCTCAGGCATTGACGGCGCTTGCCGATCGCAACGCCGATCGACTGCATCGTCTGGTCAATGACATTCTGGATATCGAGAAGATCGAGTCGGGCGCGTTTGCCTATCGTCGCACCGACTTCGATTTGAACCAACTGGTCACGCAAGCGGCGGTCGAGCTCAGACCGTATGCGGATCAGTATCAAGTCAAGATCGACGTGCGCTCCGACCTGCCCCGGGCCTTTTTGCACGCCGACGCCGATCGCTTGATGCAGGTGTTGGCCAATCTGATTTCGAATGCGGTCAAGCATTCGCCGGCGGGCGGCACGATCGACGTGCATGTAACTCGCACGGATGCAAGCATCCGGGTGAACATCACCGATCGCGGCGACGGCATTCCCGAAGAGTTCCGGCCGCACATTTTCGAAAAGTTCGCGCAGGCCAACTGGACCGCGACCAATCGCAAAGGCGGCTCAGGATTGGGCCTGAACATCAGCCGCGCGATCATCCAGCACCACGGCGGCGTGCTCGGGTTCGAAACTCAGCTGGGCGTGGGCTCGACGTTCTATTTCGAGCTGCCCATCCTCTAGATAAAGCCGATCATCCGGCCCGCCATCGCGACGCTGAACCACGCGGCCAGCGAGATACCCACGCTGGCGCGAGCAAACGCCGGCGACGGCTCCTGTTGACTCGCGGTCTTACGGAACAACGCCAGCTGCACGATCACCGCCACGAAGAACAGAATCATCTTCAAGCGGAATGCCGGATTGTAGAAATACAGCTTGGGCGTGGCGATGAACATCAAGGTGCCGCTCAGCGCCGTGAGCGTCAGTCCTACCCACACGAGCTTGGTCGCTTCTTTGGCGATGTCTGTAATCGGCTGATTCTTGAACGCAAGACCCACGAGGTGCAGGCTGATCAGCACCAGCGAGGCGAGCAAAGCCACCAGCCCCATGACGTGGATGATCTGCAGCCCAGCCCCCACCAGATGATCGGTCTTGCTGATCGTGTGAGCGAGCGCGCTGTCTTGCAGCCAGGAAAGGATGTCAGTCGTCGTCATGGCTCAGCCCCACGTCGGCAGATACGGAATCAATCGGCCGCACACCACGACCAGAGTCCACAGCCCAAAAGAGGCCACGCCAGCCACTGCGACACTCGAAGGCAGCACCGGATGGCTCTCCTGCACCGGCGCCCGCTGCGCGATTACCAACTCAAAGTACAGCGCGTTGAGCCCCGCGAAGAACATGAAGATCATCTTCGCGACGAACGCGGGACTGTCGAGCATGCGTGCCGCCGCCGACCAGAACAGCAGTCCGCCCGAAATGAACACCGCAATGAAGCCGCCGATGACGTACGGTCGCAGATGACGCAGCACGTCGATCACCGGCACCTTCTTCATGAACAGATTCATCAGGCGCAGGTCGGTGAGGAAGATCAAGCCCACCGAGACCGACAGGCCGATGAGATGAATGCCCTCGATGATGGGATAGGCATAGCGCGACTCGGCGATGGCCACGCCAATCGCCGACGCCTCGATCTGCTCCGCCAATGCATATAACGTAGACATGAGCCTGTTCCTTACTTGGCGCCGAGCACGGCGACGTTGCCGAACGGCCCATTGTTCTCGACGCAGATGCGCTCATAGCGCTCGATCAGCGGCGGCTTGCCCGCGGGTTGATTCGCCAGGGCCACCTCGTAGTGCCAGCCATCCGGCTCGTCTTCGAGCGTGAAGCGCCGCGCTGGAATGGTCGCTGTCCACGGCCGCGTGAACACGGTGGGGTCGGTGACCGTCGCGACGTAGTTATATCGCGTGCCTTCGTTGTTGAAGATGTAGCGCTCTTCGATGCGTGCGTTCTCGCTGAAGAACTCGCCGGTGCGAGCCAGGCGCGCCTTGGCGTTGTTGTTCGCGACATCGACGATCAGCGTGTTGCCTTCCCAGCGGCCGCGAGAGTCGGCGTTCCACAGTTTGATGTTCTCAGGCAAGTGCGGCTTGCCATCCAGATGAATGACGCGCGTACCGGAGTTGAACAGGAACACCACATAGCCCGGGAACTGGCGGATTTCGTAGCCATGCCACGTGAATGACTTCGGCACACCGGCCGGCGCGCAGCGTGCGAGCGGCTCGACGTATTGTTCCTTGATCGGGTCGTGGAAGTATTTCAGATATTCCTGCTGGACCGCCCGCGCCCAGGGCTGAAACGGCAACTCACCGTCCGGCGGATCGCTGACCCGACTCGGCGCACGCTCTGAACGCTGCGTCTTCGGCCTGGCCCTGGGGTTGGGATCGCCCGGCACGCCGCCTTGCGGATCGGTCCAGTTGTTGTGATTGGCAATGGTGTTCGACCAATGCCCTTCCACATCCGGCTGGCCGTCGGCGAGTCGCTTGCCGGTCCATTTGCCCGACTCGAGCTTCGGCACGGTCGTCTCACGTTGAATGCCCGCGCCCGGTGGCGGCTGTTGCGCGTCAGCCTGCGTCCCAGCGAGCACCGCCGCCACCGTCGCGACCGTCAATAACAATTTCGTCTTCATGCTCTGAGCCATCATTCGGTCGTGCCCTGCTGCGGCACCGGGTAGAACTTGTCGTAGCCCAGCGTGAAGCAGTAGTTCTCGATCAGCTGGAAATCTTTTTCGCGATGCCGGTTCAAGTGCACGCTCAACGTCCAGGGGCGCGAGAACACCTCGGGATCTTCCAGCGTCGCCTGATATTCGATGGTGTTCTCATCGAGGAACTTCCACCGCTCCACCACGTGCAATTTCGGGCCGTGGAAGTTACCGGCGCGGTCCAGCCACGTTTCGGTGTTGAAGTCAGTCACATCAACCACCAACGTGTCGCCTTCCCAACGGCCGCGCGAATCGCCGAGGTAGAACTCGTTGTCCGTGACCTCCGGATGCAACGTGCCGTTCGTATGAATGGTGCGCACCGAATGACCGAACTGGAACAGCAAGGTCAGGTCGCGATCGCGCTGGAAAATCTGGAACGGCTCGCGATAGTAGATGCCGCGCGGGGTGCCGAGGGTCCAGCACTTCAAGCGCGGATCTTCCGTGCCACGGGCAGCGAAGTTTTTCTTCTTCTGCTCCAAGGCGGCGGGCAAATAGGGAATGGTCTTGCCATCGATCACGCCAGCGCTCGGAGGAGCGTCGGCGCGACCGGAATGCGGCTCCAGGTCATATTCCGCGGCACTGGTGGTTTCCCAGATGCCGGAGAAGTCGGGCTTGCCACTCTTCAGTCGCGGAATCTTCGGTGCGGCGGTTGCCAGCGTAGCGGCCAGCAACCCACCTACCAACACAACCGCGATTCGGGCTGTCATCACTGAACGCATCGTTGCCCTCACTGAGTCAGGCTCGCGGTCCGGGCCGACGGCGCGTCTTGCGCACCGCCGGTCTGGAACTCACGCCCATCGGGCAACGTGACGATCACCGAATAGCCGTACGGGCCGCCGTTCTTCGCGAGATAACCGCGAATGTGAACTTCGGTGCCCGGCGCGACATCGGTCTTCTTCAAACCAATCTTCGCCAGCTGATTCGGCGCCCCGAACTCGACGCCCCAATTGGTCACGGCGCCCTTGGCATCGGTCACATCGAAGTACAGCCAGCTGTGCGGGTTGACCCACTTGATCTTGGTCACCTTGCCTTTGAGATCCAGCGGCTTGTCGGCATCGAACTCGGCCGCGAATGCATGATGCGCGGAGACCTGGCTCGATCCCGCCAGCAAGTAGCCCGCGGTAAGCACGGACAGAAATGTTTTGACGATGGCTTTGCTCATGTTGCTGCTTCCGATCAGAACGAGAAGGTCACGCCGCCCTGGATGAAGCGACCGGAGGCCCCGTTGGGCGCGATGAACGAGTACGGATTGATGCCGCTCGAGCGGTTGCCGTTGACGTACTTCTCCGGGTACTTGTTGAACACGTTCTGCACCAGCAGGTTCAGGCGCAAGCCCTGCAGCAGCTCGTAGTCGAAGCCCAGATCGAAATACGTTTCCGGCGAAAATTCCTGATCGATGTTGCCGTTCGCGGTCGCCAGGCCCGGGGTCTCGCCGACGTTATAGGTGTAGCTCGAATAGTACGTGCCGGTGAGATCCACCGACCAGGCGCCATAGCTGTAGCGACCGTTCAAGATGTACTTGTTCTTCGGGATGCCGGTTTCGGCGTCACGAACGCGTGAGGCGCCAATCACCGGCGAGGTGCCGATGTTGGTGAACGGATTCAAGCGCTCCACTTCGGTATCGAGGAAGCTTGCCGCCGCGGTCAGATCGAGCGTGCCGCCCGCCAGCTTCAGTTGCTGGCGGCCGACCAGATCCACACCACGCGTACGCGTGTCCCAGGCGTTCAAGTAGTAGGTCGCCTGTGTGTAACCCGTCAGGCCGATGGCATTGAACGCGGACGTGACCGCCGGCCCCTGAATCGTGTCCGTGATCGTGATGACATCGTCGACGTCCAGCTGATACGCGTCGATGGTCACCGAGCTGCTGCTCGTCGGACGTAGCACCAGGCCCAGCGAGATCGTGGTCGACTCTTCCGGATCCAACGGCTTGGCGCCGAAGGCGGCGGCCTGCGGATCGTTGGAACGGAACAGACGCGTGCGACCCGGCGTGAGAATGCTCGAGCCGTTGTTGGTGAACGTGCTGGTGTAGCCGGTCGACTGGTTACCCAACTGCGCCAGGCTCGGCGCATGGAAGCCGCTGCTCAACGTGCCACGCAAGGCCACGGCAGGAATGAACTCGTAACGACCGGTCAGTCGATAGTTGGTCGTGCTGCCGAAGTCGGAGTAATCCTCGAAGCGCGCGGTCAAGCCGAGATCCAGCTTGTCGAACACGGTGAAGTCGATGCCGGCATAGCCACCGTACACATTGCGCGTCACCGAACCGGCATCGATCGGGTTGATGCCCGAGGTCGACGAACCCGTCGCGCCCACCACCGACGTATCAGCCGCGAAGTTCACGCTCGGGAACAGGGATGCGTACTGGTTGTAGATACCGCCGGCACCATACAGCGACGCGATCGTGCGACCCGCGAGCGGACCACTGGTGTAACCCGCCGCATCGCCGAGATCGGCCGTGCCCCAATACTCATGTCGATACAACACACCGGACGAGAGCACCGAGGACTGCAGGCCCGAAATCTCCAGGTCCTTGGTGTAATCCAACGTCACACTGGTGGTGCGGCTCTTCCACGAGCCGAGATAAAACCTGGTCGGGCTGTCCGGGCCGTAACTGGGGTTGATGGTGTTTTCGGTGGTGCGGCCGGTCTCGTTCTGACCGAAGGACACTGCAAAGTCCAGATCGCCAAGCGATGCGCCTTCATAGCGCACGCCGGCAACGGCCGCGATGTCCTCGGCGTCGTAAGTCATGAACGGCTGGTAGCCATTCGGATACACCGGAATGACCGCGGTCTCGGACACGCGAGTCGGATCGGTCGCGGAGGCCACGCGCGTGTTCGCTTTGACGATGCGCTCGGGGTTGACGTAGTTCAGCGCCGACTTATCGGAGTAGTTGACCCAGCCGTAAGCCCGCACGCTGTCGCTCAAGCCGATCTCGGCATTGATCAACGCGGTCCAGTTGTCACGCGTGGATTGACCCCACTGGCCGTACTCCTTGTTGAACGTCTCGTTGCGCGAATCGCCGTTCGGGAACAGCTGACGCCAGTCGGCCTCGCTGCGATCGACGTTGTCGTTCTTCAAGCGATCGACGCTGACGTTGATGAAGCCGTCTTCACCGATTGAAGTCGCGGCGTTACCCAACAACTGGTGCGTCTCACCGCCACCGTCGCTGTAGCCGCCATAACGACCGCCGAGCGAGCCGCCGGAGGAATCTTTACGAAGCACGATGTTGATGACGCCTGCAATGGCGTCAGAACCGTACTGAGCGGCGGCGCCGTCACGCAGGACTTCGACGCGCTCGATCGCATTCACCGGAATGGTGTTGATGTCGACGACCTGCGCCGCCGGCCAAGGATCGGTGCCGGAAAGCTGCGCCGACAAATGACGACGCTTGCCGTTGACCAGCACCAGCGTGTACGCAGGGCCCACGCCACGCAGCGACGCCGAGCGCACGCCCTGCCCCTTCACCGCATTCTGACCTTGCGGGAAGTTGAACGAAGGATGCAACTTCGACAGCGCCTGATTGACGGTGACCGCACCCGTCTCACGCAGCTGATCGGGAGTGATGACATCGACCGGCGCGGTGCTGGTCAATGCAGTGGTGTTCTCACGCGCCGTGCCAAGCACGACCACGCTATCGATCACGCCGGCATCCGTACCGGCTCCGTTGGCGTCCACATCCTGTGCGTACACTGTCGAAATCGAGTTGACACTCAACAAAGAAACAAAGGCCGCAGCAGAGACGCGACGCATGATGGCAATTCTTCCTCGAAAGACCTACGGGCGGCGCAATCTAGCGACGCAGGCGCTCGCGGCGAAATGCCGTGTCGTTATTTAAATTGCATGCAACCTTATGTGATCGATTTCTAACCTGGCGACGACCGAAAGCGGGTCGAATCGTGACCGCGGTGACCGTTGCGGGGTCGGCGTGACCACCGTGTAACCTGGACGGTCAGTCGCTGTTACACGGCGACGGCCGGTTGGGATGGGAATCTGGGGCTGCCACGCGCAACCGAAGAACCGTCTCATTCCGGTCATCGAACAGAAATATCACCCCCCGATTATGTCGCCGCCGCTCTTTAAGAACGCGTCGAAGGTCGGCGCGTAAGCGCGCCGGAGTCGACACAACATGAAGAGTCTGAACCACCCTCTGCGTACTGCCATGGCGCTGCTTGCCATGGGCGCCGCAGCCTCCACCGTACAAGCCGCCGAACTGCTCGAGCGAGCGGTTCTGCCCAGCGCCAGCTTTTCCACCGGCCCAACATCGGGTCAGTTCGCCACCGGCGGCAACGGCGTCGCCACGCCCTTCATCAACAAGCAACCCGTGCAGGGCTTCTCGGCCGTGCTGCCCGGTCCGCACGACGGCACTTATATGGTGATGGCGGATAACGGCTTCGGTAACAAAGCCAACTCCAACGACGCGTTGCTGCGTGTCTACACCGTGCGCCCGGATTTCGAAGACGGCACGGTGACCCCGGTGAATCGTTTCACGGGCGACAATCTCGATGCGTTCACCTCCGAAAGCTTCATCACGCTGAGCGACCCGTGGAACAAGGTGCCATTCGCCATCGTCGCCGACGGCACCGTGTATCCGAGCACGCCGGTGGGCGGCGGTGCCGCGATCCCGGTCGACGCGTCCATCAAGGCGAACCGTCTGCTGACCGGCTCGGACTTCGACATCGAATCGTTCCGCCGCGCGCCGGATGGCACGCTGTGGTTCGGCGATGAGTTCGGCCCGTATCTGATTCACACTGACTCCAAGGGCCGCGTGCTCGAAGCCCCGATCCCGCTGCCGAACTTCCGCAAGCTGCCCAGCACGATCGGCGGCACCGAGATCAATCCGCTGATCCAGGCGGTGAGCAATCCGGTCCGCACCCTGGCTGCAAACCTCGCCGACTCCGGCGGCTTCGAAGGCATGGCGCTGAACGCCAGCAAGACCAAGCTGTATCCGTTGCTCGAGAAGGCCGTCACCGGCGACTCGGAGCGCACACGCCTGCTGATCAACGAATTCAGCCTCAAGGATCGCAAGTACACCGGCAAGACCTTTGCCTATCCGATGGAAAGCGCCAGCAACGCGATCGGCGACATGACCGCGCTGACCGACACGCAGTTCCTGATCATCGAGCGTGACAGCGGCCAGGGCGATGCCAGCGATCCGCGCTTCACCAGCCCGGCCCGCTTCAAGAAGATCTACAAGATCGACCTGAAGCAGATCGACGCCAACGGCTTCCTGATCAAGCAGGAAGTGGCCGACCTGATGAACATCTACGATCCACGCGACGTGGCAGCCGACGGCAAGGCGAAGAACGTGTTCACCTTCCCGTTCACCACCATCGAAGACGTGCTGATCCTGGACAACAATCGCTTGCTGGTGATCAACGACAACAACTACCCCGGCTCGGCCGGTCGTGAGTTCGGGGTGCCGGACAACAACGAGTTCATCGTGCTCCACACCGCGCCGCTGCTGAAGTGCGATGACGACGGCAAGGGTAAGGGCAAGGACAAGGACAAGTACGACTATCGGTGGGATGACCGCGGTCACGACCGCGATGACAAGGAGTGCCGTCCGGCGAAGGAATGAGCTCCGAGGCTCGAATTGGCCGCGCGGTCATATGATCGCGCGGCCTTTCGAGTAAGGGCCCTACTTCACCCGGCCCGCAAAGCCCGGTGTGAGCACGGCGATCCTATAAGCCGCACCCCGACCCACCACATACAACGTCTTCTTGCCCTCGCCCGCGAAGGCGAGATTCTGCGGAGCCTTCGGCAACGCAATCGTGCCGAGCGCCGCGCCTTTCGAATCGAACACCTGCACACCGGCCGCCGACGCCACATACAAACGTCCCTTGGCATCGACCGCGAGACCGTCGGCGCCACTGGTGATGCCGCCAATATCGTTCTGAGTCACACCGTCGAGCTTGGCGAAATTGCGACGCGCGCCCACCGAGCCATCTTTCTTGATGTCGTAAGCGAGGACGTGATCGCCAAAAGTGTTGGCGACATACAGCGTCTTCTCGTCCGGACTGAGCTGAATGCCATTCGGACGCTCGATATCGGTGGCCAGTTGCTTGAGCGCGCCTTTCGGCGGCAAGTAATAAACCGCAGTCTTAGACGCAGGCTTGCCCGCCTCGGGACGTGCGCCCGGGTCGGTGAAGTACACGCCGCCTTTCTTATCGACGACCAGATCGTTCGGTCGGTTCAGCGCAGTGCCCTCGTATTGATCCACGAGCACTCGCTCCTTGCCGGCCGGCGCCAACACGGCAATACCCGGCTTCGCAGTCACAACCGCAATCAGCTCACCGGCCGAGTTGAATGCAAGACCGTTTGCGCCGCCCGAGTTCTCCAAGTACGAGGAGACACTGTTGTCGGCGGCAATGCGAGTAATGCGATTGGCCTGACCTTCGGTGAAGGCCACCGAGCCATCGGGCAAGGCAATCGGCCCTTCGGTGCCTTTGAAATCTTCCTTGATGAGCACGATGGCCGTACCCGCGGCCACGACCCCGTCGATGGCGGGTGTGACCAATCCATCGGCCTGGGCGCCGAGCGCAATCAACAAACCGGCCAACGGCCAGGAGCGAATCGTCTTCATGTGTTTCCCTGATGAATCAGAAGCTGGAGCGCAAAATCACGCCGACGTAGCGACGCGGACCGATACCGTCGTAGCCCACCGGCGCGCTGTTGCTGAAATCGTTGACGCTGGTGGTGTACTGGGTGTCGAACGCGTTCTTCGCGACGATGCTCAGCTCGTACTTCGCTGAATCCGTCTCGTGGGTGATGCCCGCGCCCAGATCCGTGAGCGAATAGCCGGACTGCTCGCCATAAGGCGACAGCAGCTGTTCCAGGTTGTGCCTGGAGCGGTAGACATGATTGCCGAAGAAATGCGCGCCGAACCCGGACGCGAGCGGCAGTTGGTAATCGAACCCGACGATGCCGGTCCAACGAGGTGCACCCACGATCTGACGACCCGTGTTGTTACACACCGCCACCGTCGAGGGGAACGAGCGCGGGCACGTCGCCGTCGACCAATGGGTGTACTCGGCCTCGTTGTATGCACCGCCCGCCGTAATCTGAAAATTCTCCGTGACTCGAACCGCCGCATCGAACTCCGTGCCGACCGCGCGGATCTCCGGAATGTTTCCGAGTCGCGAGCTGAAGCCTGTTGGTGAGGTGGGATCGGGCTCGCTCGTGACGTTTTGATAGTCGCGCACGCGGGTGTAATAGACGTTCACGTTCAACGTCAGCAGATTCTCGAACAGCTGGCTCTTCACGCCGGCCTCGAAGTTCAACGACTTCTCCGGCTCGACGTTCGCGATGCCGCCATTGTTATCGAAGGCCACCGCACCGGACTTCTCGCCGGCGCTCGCGGAGGCGTACACCAGCACGTCATCGGTCAGCTGAAAGCTGGGATTGATCAACCACGCAATGGAGTCGTCCTTGATGCGCTGGCCTTCAATGACGCCGTAGTCCGCGCCGGCCTGCGCCGCTCGAATCGCATCGGCCGTGGCATTGCCGGTCGACACCAGCGATGAGCCATTCAGCAGCGTCGTGCGCCGATAGACTTCGTTGGTCTTGTACTCCCAGGTCTGACGCAAGCCCAGCGTCAGGCTGGCACGCTCGGTCAGATGCCAGTTCACCTGGCCGAAGACCGCGGCGCTGTCCGACACCGGCTGCTGATTGGTCACCGAGAACACATCGCGCAACGACGCCTGCAACAGCTGCCGGCCAGCGACCGTGTTCAAGGTTCGATACTGCGAATCGCTCGCATAGAACGCACCGGCATCCGCGCCATAGGTATTGCGGCTGGTCGTGTCCGTATCGATGTTGAACAGATAAATGCCGGTCTGATAATCGATGCGATCGTTGATGTCGCCAGCGAGTCGGAACTCCTGCGAGATCTGGCGCGTGTCGACCAGCGTGCCGCTGCGGGCGATGGCAAACCGGGTCTGCTCCTGATCGTTCTTGGCATCGAAGTGAAACCAACGGGCCGCCGTGATGGACGTGAGCTCCACCGGGCCTGCATTCCAAGTCACAACCGCGGACGCGCCGTAATTGTCTGTAATCAACGGCCGCGCCATGTCCAGCTCGATCTTGTCCCACGAGCCGATGATTGGCGTGTAACCGCCGAAGTAATCGCGGGCGAGCCGCGTGGTGTACGTCGTCGCGCGCACCGAGCCGTCGTTCAACGTCGTTGGATCGACCATGAACGGCTTGGTGTTGCTGTTCTCGTCCGTGAAGGCACCGTCGAGATTCAACTTCACCGACAACGTGCTGCTCGGTTGAAGCAGGAACTGCACGCGACCGCCATAGCGATTGCGCTCGTGCCAGTGCCCGCCGTTGGCGACGTTCTCGATATCGCCTTCCTGATTGTCGTAGAAGCCGGACGCACGAAACGCCAGCAGATCGTCGACGAGCGCGTTGGAATACGAGCCCCGCGCCTTATAGGACTCCGTGCTCAGACCGCCTTCGAGCTCGAGCTTGGTCTCGGGACTGAACGACGGCGCGCGACTGGTGTATTTGATCGCGCCGAGCGAGGTGTTCTTGCCGAGCAGCGTGCCTTGCGGACCGCGCAAGATCTCGACGCGCTCAAGATCGGTGAAGTCCTGATAGGTCATGCCGACGTGCCCCAGGAAGACGTCATCGACGATCACGCCGACCGCGGGCTCCATGTTGTCGTTGCCGCTGGTCTTGCCGATGCCGCGAATCGAAATGCCGGAGCGGCGCGCATTCGGCGTGGTTGCAGTCAGGCCGGGCGCACGCTGGCTCAACTCGGCAACGGTGAAGGTGCGATCGCGATCGAGCGTGGCGCCGCTCACGACCGAGATGGGAATCGGCACTTCCTGCAACAGCTCCGAGCGGTTGCGTGCCGTGACCACCACCTCCTCCAGATCGCGCTCGGCCGAGCCCGAGCCGCCGCTGGCATCCTGAGCGAACGCAGGAACATTCAGAGCCACGCCGCTGCTCAGCGCCGTGACCAACCCCAACCAATGTTTCATATGATGAGACCGCATACCGCGCCCCTCCCTGAGGGCGGTGTGCAATCTATGACCTGAACGGTCAACGGATCAGTCACGAAGCGGTTGTGACTCAGTCACCGCTCCGGCACAGTTGTTACCCGAGGCGGCGTGCTGTGCCGCCAATACTCCGGTTACGCCGATAACATCGTATTAATAAATAACCAAACGATCCGAGGTCAGGACTCGTACGGATCGAGCGGCAGATACGCCAGCGGCGGTCCGCCGTTCGAGTCGATCAGCACGGTCCAGAACAATTTGCCGCGGATGGGCAGCCAGCGCAGTTCCGCTTCGGGGAGCTTCAGCTTGGCGTCCGCGACCATTTGTCGGGCCTCGGGATGATGTTTGTAGAGCGCATCCATAGGCTTCGCCCGCTGCTTCACGCGCTCCTGCGCGGCCTCGTACGGCACGTAGTAGCGAGGCATCACTTGCAGATCTTTGCCGTTCAACGACTGGAAGACCAGATCGTTCTGTTCCTTGACGTCGGTCGGCGGTTGGGTGGCAATCAGTCGCGGGCCCCACTGCGGAATGGTGCGATAGGAAGGATCCTTGGCCGCCTGCAAGTCCGCGTCCTTGAGATCGTCGGCGAGCACGACTTCGAACCGATCGTGCACGAACGCCACGTAGACGGGACGCGCATGGGCGATCGCCACGACGCCATAGATGAATGCGGCCAGCTGAACGGCACCGACCACGCTGTAATCGAACAGCAGCTCGCGACGCGATTTCTTGCTGTTATAGATGACCAGCGAGGTCAGCGGCCCCAGCACCAGATCGCAGGCGGCGATCAGCAGAAACAGCTTGGTGCCGCCCATCAGGGTCTGGAACGGATCGGGGAACCATACGAAGAAAATCATCGCGGCCGCGAGTGCCGCCATGCCCAGTGTGATCAGGAAATGCAGCGACAGCGCACGAAACTTTTCGCGCCAGGCAATCATGGACCAGGGTCTCCGACTAACGCGCCAGCCCCGAATTATCGGCCGCGACCCCGCGGGCTGCCAAATCCGGGCCGGCCGCAATCGGCCGACCTGTGCGATAGATCACATCGCGTGGGCCTTGCGGCTGGCGAGCGCGATCGGCACGCCGATGCCGAAGGCATGCACGATCAGGCTGGTGATCAGCAGAATCGGGACGAACTTGACCTGACTCGGGAAGGCCGAGAGCGGCAGGACCACCAGGTTCATGACCCAGTACACCAGGAAACCGTACAACGCGCCCCACCCCACCGGCCGCTCCACCAGAAACCGCAGGCGGGTGCTGGCGAAGTAAAAGATCGCGGCGATGATCATCATCAGCACGAAATGCAGGATCAGGCCGAGGGTCGCGGTGGCATGGCCGCCTTGATACGCCGGCGAGCCCAATAAGCCGCTCGCAACCGATTGCAGGATGCGCGAAGGTGGCACGCCGCGCGTGGCCGAAAAGCCGACCGCGTAGCTGATATCGATGAGCCCGGCGATGAGCCCACCCCACAAAATGGCGTAAGCGGCGCGATTGCGCGGCATGACTGGTCCCCCGTTTAGGGCATTTTCTACGCCCTGTTTCCGTGCACCGGCGAGTTATGGGTGCAATCTAGCGAATCGGCCGACAAATGTCTGCGGCCAGGCCGTACGTGCTGTGGCATGTGGCGATCAGCAGCCGCGCTCAGTGAGCTATGCTGCCCGCTGCTTTTCGTTTCGGACGAGCTCGATGGCGAAAATTCCTCCTGGCGTGGGTCCGCGCTTTCCGCAGGTCGTGGTGCTGTTCGGCGCGACCGGCGATCTCGCCCGACGCAAACTGCTGCCCGGCCTGTTTCATCTGACCAGTGTCGGCTTCATCCCGGGGTGTCGGATCGTGGGCGTGTCGCTCGACGAGCTGAGCTCCGATGGCTTTCGCGACCTGGCACGGCAGGCGCTCTCCGAGTTTTCCGCCCGTCCCGTCGCAGACGCCGAATGGCAGGAGTTCGCCAACAGTCTGGACTATGTGCCACTCAGTGCGGGACCGGCGGCGCTCAAGGCCGCGGTCGAAAAAGCCGAAGCGACGTTCACCGGCGAGAGCCGTCGTCTGCACTATCTCAGTGTGCCGCCCAACGCTGCGTTATCCGCCGTGCGAATGCTGGGCGAAGCTGGCTTGGTCGATCGGGCTCGCATCGTCATGGAAAAACCGTTCGGCGTGGACCTCGCGAGCGCCGTCGAGCTCAACCGCCGTCTGCACGAAGTGTTCAAGGAAGATCAGATCTTTCGTATCGATCATTTCCTCGGCAAGGAGCCGGCGCAGAACATTCTCGCGTTCCGCTTCGCCAACGGCTTGTTCGAGCCGATCTGGAATCGGAATTTCATCGATCACATCCAGATCGACGTGCCCGAGAGCATCGGGCTTGCGACCCGCGCCTCGTTCTACGAGGCGACCGGAGCGTTTCGCGACATGGTGGTCACGCACCTGTTCCAGATTCTGGCGTTCGTCGCGATGGAGCCGCCGACGTCCCTCGAGCCGATTCCCATCGGCGAGGAGAAATACAAAGTCTTTCGCAGCATGTGCCCCATTCAGCCAAGCGATGTTGTCCGAGGCCAGTACGCGGGTTATCGCTCCGAGGAAGGCGTGAATCCGCAGTCCGAGACTGAAACCTTCATCGCCCTCAAATGCGTCATCGACAACTGGCGCTGGGCCGGCGTGCCGTTCTATTTGCGCACCGGCAAGCGCATGGCCGAGGGCCAGCGCATCATCTCGATAGCGTTCCGCGAGCCGCCGAAGAGTATGTTTCCCGCTGGCTCCGGGATTGGCGAGCGGGGTCCCGATCACCTCACCTTCGATCTCGCCGACCAGTCGAAGATGTCATTGTCCTTCTATGGCAAGCGCCCCGGGCCGGGCATGCAACTGGACAAGCTCAGCCTGCAATTCGCGATGCGCGACACGGGGCTGATCGGCGACGTGCTGGAGGCCTATGAGCGTCTGATTCTGGATGCGATGCGCGGCGATCGCACGTTGTTCACGAACGCCGAGGGCATCGAGCGACTGTGGGCGCTATCGACAGCGCTGCTGGAGAACCCGACGCCGATCCGACCCTATCCGCAAGGCTCGTGGGGACCGAACGCGATCCATCAACTGATCGCGCCACGCGCCTGGCGATTGCCTTTCGAGCGCGTGTGGCGCGATCCGGATAAGTTGGGAAGTTAAGCGGTCTTGCGGCGGCGGCGAGCCAGCAGGCCCAAGCCGCCGACAGCAAACAAGGCCATCGTGCCAGGCTCAGGAACATTGGCGGCGTCGACCACCAGATTGTCGAGGAAGAACTTGCCGTCGCCGCGGATGCCAGGAATGCCCGAGATGATCAGCGTATCCATCACGCCGAGATTCGCGCCGTTGAAACCGAACAGCCAGCTCTGCCCGCCGACCCACGCGGCGTAGTTGGACGGATCGGCCGCCGGGAAATAAACATCCGAGCTCGAGGTCAGCACGCCGTTCAAATAAGCATCGAAGCGCAACGACATGCCGGGATTGTTCAAGCCGCTGAGCAGGTCGACGCTGGAGAGCGTGAACTCGCCATCCGCGGTGATCTGCAACGGACCGTAGGCCGTCAGCAGGCCCGAATCGTTGATCGCGCGGTCGGACAGCAGCGCGTCCGGATAGTCACGCGCATAGTTGGTCTCATAGGTGCACAGCGTGTCCGAAGAGATCGCGACCGCCGAGCTGCCATAGGAGCGTGCGCATTTCTGCCAGGGCTCCATCGAGCCTGCGCTCTGATAGTTGGCGTACGAGAATTCGGGCGAAGCATCGAAATCGTTGAATCCCACCGAGACCATGCCGGCGTGCGCCGTGCAAGCCAACCCTGCTGACAATACCGTTGCCAAGACAATGCGCTTCATCGCTGCTCCTTGAACCGTCAACCCGGGCTGCTGCTCGAGCTGGGCCGCACTATGTCTTGACAGGTTATGTCGCGCTAGTGTCGCGTTGCTGTACAGGGGAAACACTGACAGTCGCGGTATCGTCGCGCTCGAGCAGGCTCGGATCGACTGCCAACTGTGACGTCGCGCACTGAAGGGCTGGATGAATATGTGACGCGGATCTCGGAATGGGATCCCGGAGATGAACTAGCCGACTTCTTGCCGGCCGCCAACCTCGACGCGGCGTGCGCAAATCGCCGCGTCGATCAGCTTCCTCAACGGCGCGCCGCGCGCTCGAATTTTATGCCCTGAAGTTCATCCGCGCCGAGCTCGAAGCCCTTGCCGCCAAAGGTCAGAGTCACATCGTGCTGCTTGCTATAAAAGCGACGGCCATCGACGGCATACAACGCGAACGGCGCCTCATAGCCCACCACCGCTTGTAACTGCTCGCCGACCACCTTCAATGTGTATTTCGCATCCAGCTCCCCGCTGTAATAACTACCCGCGAGCTTTTTCAACTCCGCGACTGTCGGCTGACGGTCGGCCGGCGGCGGAACGTTCGGTTCCTCACGCGGTTTCGGTGGCTGCGGTCCTTCCGTGAACTTGCCCTCCAGATAGATATCGGCGATTGCCTTGGCCGCCACGCGCGCCGGGCCGCCGCCGACGTTGCACAAAATCGTAGTGGCGAACTTCTGCTCCGGGAATCGGAGCATGAACGTGTTGTAGCCGGGCACGCTGCCGCCGTGTCCCACCGTGGGCAGACCGCGATAGTCCTCGATCACCAATCCGAGCGCGTAGTCGAGCTTCTTGCCATCATTGAGCGTGCCGACGTGAGTCATGTCGGCAATCAGTTGCTGAGGATTGCGGCCGAGCTTGGGATACAGAAAGTTTCTATCCCACAACGCCATGTCCTGCACTGTCGTCAGTAAGGCGCCATCGCCGACGATCTCATACGTCGGGCGCCACACGCCGAAACCGCCGCCCGGCAACTTCACGTGACCGATGGCGCGGTTCTTCATGATCATCCGACGATCATCATAGAACCGGGAATGCAACATCCCGAGCGGCTGAAAGATGTGATCGCGCGTGAACTCGCTGAAGCGCTGGCCGCTGACTCGCTCCACAACTACGGCCATCAAGTAGTAGCCGGAGTTGCTATAGGAATATTTGCTGCCGGGCTCGAAGTTCAGATGTTTCTGACGGGCGATGACATCGATCGCATATTGGGGAGGCACCGCGTCCAGCCAGTTCCAGCCGGCGAGCGCGAGCACCGACGGCAGATCGCGAATACCGCTGGTGTGATTGGCCAGGTGACGCAACGTGATGCGCTTGCCGTAGTCCGGCAGCTCGCTCACATACTTGCGGACATCGTCATCGAGCGACAGCTTGCCCTGCTCCTGTAGCAACAGCAGCGACACGGCGGTGAACTGCTTGGACAGCGAGGCGATGTTGAATACCGTGTCCGGGCGGACGGCGACGCCCTGCTCCAGATCCGCCATGCCGTAGCCGCGTTCCAGGACGATATTGCCATCCTGACTGACCTCGACCGCGCACCCCGGTCCGTCGGTGCGCGCCCAATCCTTGAACACTTGATCGACGCGCTGAGTCCGATCGACGTCGGCTGCCGCGACATTGGCACAGAGAATGGTCGCAGCCACCGCGGTGGCCAGGTTGGTTGTTCTCATGCTGATCCCCGCGCTTTGTATACAGAAGATCCGCGAGCATACCGGCTGTCGCCACCGATACTTTGCCCCGGGGGCCATATGCTTGTCGGTTCGGGCCTCGCGCCGCTTGTGGCCGGGCGGCAGGTTGGATATACCTGCCCGACAAAGCCAATCCAGGCACGGGGAAACCAAGAATGCTGTCGATGAAGGGAAGCCTGCGGGCATCGCTGCGTCTTTCGTTGGGGATGGTGGTGGCATTGTCGATGGGCGCTGGCGTCGCGCACGCGGCCGATGAGCCTGACACTCGCACGTTGAGCGAGCTGCGCGCCGATCTGGACGCGCGCAAAACCACGTCGGTCGAGCTGGTCCAGGCCTTCACCCGGCGCATCGACGCGATCGATCGTAACGGCCCGCAACTGCGCTCCATCATCGCCATCAATCCCGACGCGCTCAATCAAGCCCGCGCCCTCGACAAAGAGCTGCAAACCAAAGGGCCGCGCGGTCCCCTGCACGGCATCCCCGTGCTCTTGAAGGACAACATCGAAACCGCCGATCCCATGCCCACCACCGCCGGCTCGCTGGCCTTGATCGGCAACGTGACTCGTCGGGATGCGCCCATCGCCGCGAACCTGCGTGCCGCCGGCGCCATCATTCTGGGCAAGACCAATTTGAGTGAGTGGGCCAACTTCCGCTCGCGCAGCTCGACCAGCGGCTGGAGCGCGGTCGGCGGCTTGACCAAGAATCCCCACGTGCTCGATCGCACGCCCTGCGGTTCGAGCGCCGGCAGTGGCGCGGCTGTCGCAGCGGGCCTGGCGCCGGTCGCCATCGGCACAGAGACCGACGGCTCCATCATCTGTCCCTCGGCGATGAACGGTGTGGTCGGCTTGAAACCCACGCTGGGTCTGCTCTCCGGCAAATACATCATTCCGATCTCGCACAGTCAGGACACGGCGGGTCCAATGGCGACCAACGTGAAAGACGCGGCACTGTTTCTGGCCGCGCTGGTAGGCGACGCGCCTGCTTGCGATCCGCCGTCGGCCGGTTGCGCGAAATCCGATTACACCAAGGGCCTCGTGCCCACAGCGCTGCAAGGTAAGCGTATCGGTGTCCTGCGATTCGATCCGCCGGGCCGCAATGCCTATGTCACGCCGGTGTACGAGCGTGCGCTCAATCACTTGAAAGAAGGCGGCGCCACGCTGATCGAGATCAAGCTGCCGGACCTGCCGGGGCTCGATGAGGCCGAAGACGTCGTGCTCCACGCCGAGTTCAAAGCCGACCTCAACGCCTATCTCGCCGGTTCGCCTGCCAAGATCGGCGTGCGCTCGCTGGAGCAGCTGATCGAGTTCAACAAGAAGACGCCGGCGGAGCTGGCGTTGTTCGGTCAGGATACGTTCGAGAAAGCGAACGCGATGCCACCGCTGAGCGATGCGAAGTACATGACGGCGCGTGCCGATGGCAAACGGCTCGCCGGTGTCCAGGGCATCATGAAGATGCTGGCCGAGCATCAGCTGGATTTGATCGTCGCGCCGAGCACCGGTGTCGCCCCGCGCGTCGATTCGATCAATGGCACGCGCTCGCCCGGCTCCTTCACCTCTCTGCCCGCGGTGGCCGGCTATCCGCATCTCACCGTGCCCATGGGTGAGTTGAAGGGCTTGCCGCTGGGCATTTCCTTCATCGGCGCACCGTGGTCCGAGGACGTGCTGCTCTCGGCGGGTTACGCGTTTGAGCAGCGAGCGAAGGCGCGCATCGTTCCGAAGTTCATTCCTTCCATCGAAACGCAGGAACGAGCGTTCGCCCCGGCCGTGCCGTCACCTTAACCGGGGCGTCACTGGCCTGAGGATCAGTACTGGTAGCTCACAGTGACGCCGTAGATGCGCGGATGAACGTCGACCAGATCGCCGCTCAACGGCAGGCGGTCCTGCACGTCGCTCGGGCTCAGGTGATATTCGCTCTCGAACAGATTCTCGATGTAAGCGGCCACTCGCCAGCTGCCCTTGGTGACACCGGCGCTCAGATTCCATAGCGAGTACGACGGCAGCTCGTCGCGCACGCGATTGCCGATGTCATCGTACTGGCTGTCGCGGAAGCTGTAATCGATACGCGCGAAGCCGGTGGCATCGGGCCAGGCGCCGAGGGTCGTTTCATACTGAGCCGAGGCGCTCGCGCTCCAACGCGGCGCATAGGGCAGCTCGTTGCCGGACACGTCGACGACATCGCCATCGACCACGGCATTGCGAAACTCCTCCATGGTCGCATCGAGATAGCCAAGCGCGGCACTGACGGTGAGTCCGCGCATCGGCATGGCGAGCATTTCCAGTTCAACGCCGCGCGCCGTCGCCTTGGCGGCGTTCTGAGTCAGGCTGCTCAATGTCTCCAGATCGAACGCGGACACTTGCACATCCTTCCAATCGATATAGAACACCGCGGCGTTGAACCGCAGGCGGTTGTCGAGCAGCTGCGTCTTGATGCCGGCTTCGTAGTTCCAGGCCTTTTCCGGATCGTAAGTGAAGTCGAACGCATCGATGTCCGCAGCGAACGCCGCCGCCTGTGCGTTGAAACCGCCGGACTTGTAGCCTTCCGAAGCGCTCACATACAAATTCACCGAATCGTTCGCTTTGTACTGCAACGTCAGCCGCGGGGTCAGAGCATCGTAAGTCGTCTCGCCCTTGGCGGTGAAATAGAACGGCTCGAGCACACCTGCGAGCAAGCCCGGCGGTGAGAAGTCGCCGAAGCGACGGAAGTCGGTCGTAATGCGATCGCGGGTGTAACGCACGCCGAGCATCGAGCTGAACTTATCGGTGAACTCGTAGCCCACTTCGGCGAAGGCCGCTTTGCTCACGCTCTCGGTATCGCCGCCGAAGCTATTGAGAGGCGAGCGAACCAACGGGAACGACGGCAGCGGTGCCAGCTCCTGCGCCTGACGCGCCGGATTCGCAACGAAGGTCACGATGTTATTGATGCCGGCCCAGCCATCCACGCCGCCGCCGAACGATTCCAGCTGCGTGCTCTCATCCTCGGAGTAAATCACCCCGAGCAACCAGTTCAGACGCGCGCCCGAGTTCGATTGCAGGCGCAGCTCCTGACTGAAGGAATCGAGCCCCATGACTTCGTCGATGTAGGTGTAGTCGCCCGCCGTCATGTCGGCTTCACCGTAATAGTCATAGTCCGCTTCGATCTTGCCGGTGACCGACACCAGCGAGGCCGAGCCGAAGTCGTAGGCGAGCCGCAGCTGATAAATGTTCGTGTCGACCGATTGCTCGGTCGGCAAGTTGGTGCTGACCTTGTCGCGATTCTGCGGCCAGCGGCCCTCGCCTCCATCCAACGGCACCTCGGCGCCGAAGAACGGACCGAACAACAACGAGTCCGGCGGCAGATCCGTCCCCGGCACCGCACTCGGCAACCCTCGAGTCTTGCGTGACAACGTCACCGCCGCATCGGCCGTCAGCCCGTCGATGCCGGTGAAACGGAACGCGACGCGCCCGCCGTAGTTCTCGTAATCGTTGGTGTTGTTGCCCGGGCCCAGGTCGTCGATGAAGCCATCGGACTCGCTGTGGAAACCCGTCACGCGCATGGCGAGCACATCCTGGACCAGCGGCAACGACACGCCGGCTTTCACCAGATGGGTGTTGTAGCGGCCATAGTCGATCAGGGCATCGCCTTCGAGCTCGTTGCCGGGCTTGCGGGAAGTGATATTCACCGCGCCTGCGATCACATTCCGTCCGAACGCCACGCCCTGCGGACCGCGCAGCACTTCGAGCCGATCGACGTCCTGCAATTCCGGATCGATGCTGATCTGCAGGCCCGAGGGCGCCAGACTGAACTCATCGAGATACACACCGAACGCATTCACGTTGCCGCCGAAGTTCTGCAGGCCGCGGATCACGACCTGGCTGAAGCCCATCTCGCCGGTGTCCGGATACGAGACGTTCGGCGTCTGCTCGACGTAGTCGGCGACGCCGCGAATGCGGTTGCGCTCGATGTCTTCGGCGCTGAACGCCGTGACGCTGATCGGCACCTCCTGGATGGACTGCTCGCGCTTTTGCGCGGTCACCACGACTTCTTCGAGCCCCAGTGAATCCGCTTCCTGTGCACCGACCGCGGTGGCACACAGCAGTCCCATGCCCAATACGGGCGTCAACGATCGCTTCCGCATGACCCTCTCCCCTATGGCGCTGGCTGACGAATCAGCCCGCCAATGTTGTGTGCCGAGAGACTTGCACAGTGCCGCCAGGGCAACCATGCGCCGGCATTGATGGCAGGTATGAGCGCACGAGCGGGCCGGTGGCCGTTACTATTTCGGTGCATCGGGTTACGGGATTTCACATGCGTCGCCTCGCCTCCTTGTCCAGCTTGGGTCTGTTGCTCACCGCCGGTCACGCGAGTGCCCTGGAATTGGGCAAGATGGCGCCGGCCGATCTCGCTCGTCTCAAGGCTCGTACCGTTTGTTCGTGCGTGTTTGTCCAGCGCATGTCGCTCGAGCAATGCGCCGACGGGCGCTCCGCCATCTGGCGCTACGCTTCGCCCGACCCGGCACCGCCGTTGCTCACGTCCAACAAGCAACGATTGGATATCACACGCACCGTCGATGGCGGCTGGGTGCAACTGCTCGAAGGCGAACGGGTGCTCGCACAGTCGCGCTATCTCGCCGATGGCGGCGGTTGCGTGACGCAGACGACCGTGCAAGCACCGCCCCCATCCACCAACGCAACTCCTGCCGAGTCCCCCGACTCCGATCCGCTGCCGAGAGCAACGGTGCCAGCCGGCGTCGATACGAAACAACTCGATGCGATCCTGACGGAGGGATTCTCGGCGACCGGCCCGCTCCAGGGCTTCGCGCGAGCTGCAGTGGTTGTGAGCGGCGGTCGAGTCGTCGCCGACCGATACGCGCCCGGTTACAGCGCGCACAACCTCTTCTACGTCGGTTCGATTGCGAAGACTCAGAACAACTTGCTCGCGGGCTTGCTGGTTCGCGAAGGCAAACTGCAAGTCAAGGAGGCAGTGAACCTGCCCGAGTGGCGCAAGTCCGGCGATGCCCGCGGCAAGATCACCTATGACGACTTGTTGAAGATGGTCAGCGGACTGTCCTGGGACGAGCAGTTCTGGGCGCCTGGCGACAACGGGTATGAACTGTTCTTCGGTGGCGCGGGCAGCATGGATGAGCAGCGCTACATGACCGCGCGCACCTTGGAGGCTCAGCCCGGCACTCACTTCGAATATTCCACGGGCGCCGCGACACTGCTGGGCGGCTTGCTGCAGGCGAAGATCGGGGCCGGCACGCGAGCGCCGCTACTCAAGACTCTGCATGAGCAACTGCTGGAGCCCATCGGCGCTCGTCAGTTTGTGACCGAGTTCGACCCCGCCGGCAATTTCACACCCGGACACACATTGTTCATCGGCGCGGAAGACCTCGCGCGTATCGGCTTCTTGTTTGCCAACGATGGCGTGTGGAATGGCCAGCGTATTCTTCCCGAAGGCTGGGTCGCGTATTCGACGCAACCGGCGCTCGCCTCCGCTCCCGACTACGGCGCGCAGCTCATGTTGAACATGGCCGGCGTGTCGGGCTGCTTCGGTCATCAAGGCGTCGGCTCGAGCTTCCTGGTCGTGTGCCCGCAGCGGGATCTGGTCCTGGTGTGGCTCAACAGTGTTTTCAACTTCACCGGCGCCGTTGCGTTTGACGCGCCGGTGACGCTGTTACGTCGGGTCATCACGTCGTTCCCCGAACGAGCTACGCCGTGACCTCGACGATGAAGCGCATCGGCCTGATCGGCGGCATCTCGTGGGCGGCAACCGCGGATTACTACCGTTACATCAATCTGGAGGTGCGCCGTCGGCTCGGCGGCCATCACAGCGCGCACATGATCATTCGCAGCCTGGATCTCGAGCCGCTGCTGAAACAGGCCGACGATGTTCCCACGCTCGAGCGAGTGATGTTTCATGCGGGCGAGGATCTGCGCGCGGCGAACGCGGACTTGCTCGCTATCGCCTCGTTCACTGGCCATCGCTATGCCCGTCCTTTGCACCAAAGCTCCGTGCCCTTCGTCGATCTCACTCAGGCGATCGGCGCGGCCGTGCGCAGTGCGCGCTACGAACGGATCGCCGTGTGGGCGACGAGCTATGCGTTGCAGGACACGGCACTAATGTCCCAGCTCGGCACCCTGAGCCGTGCGCAGCTGATGCCACCGCCTCGCGACATGCACGCAGCGCTGGATCGAATCGTGTTCTCCGAACTCGCCGCCGGCGCGTTGACCGAGCGCTCGACACAAACGTTACAGCAGCTGTTACTTCAACAAGTCCACGAGGGTGCGCAGGCACTGCTGCTCGCCACCACCGACTTCTCGCCGCTACTGAGCGCCCTCGATGCTCCCGTGCCGCTACTCGATGGCGCCCGGATCCACTGCCACTGCTTAGTCGATGCCGCACTGGCTTGACGGAACGATCATCATGACCGACGCGGATCGTCGCTACCTGTTCATCGCGAAAACCTTCGACGCCCCCGGGCTCTCCCCGACTCAGTTCACCAAGTTGTTGTCGCAAACGGCCTTGCCCGTCTGGCGACAGTTGTATCGGGATTGCCTGCTTGCCTCGGTGCAGACGCTTCGTAAAGTCGGCGACGTCGATCTGCAGACCTCGTCGCAGACAGTGCGCGACTGGGAATATTTCATCCTGTTGGAATTGAGTGAGCACGCCAGTTCCGAGGAGGTACTTCGAGCCGAGATAGCTCATGGCCTCACGGTTGCAAACCTCGCCAGTCAGGGCATCGACTATTTATCGAACGAGCTCCTGCAACGTCCCGCGCAGGCCGGCACAGCGATCCCGGTGCCCTCGCCCCGCTACGCCGAGTGGCCGTCGAATCAGCACGCAGCTATCGAATATATCGACATCCCCGCAGCGCACTGGCTCGACTATCGACAGTTCATGAAGGAAGTCATGGGCCCGGTCGGCGCGCAGCTGGTGCGTCAGGGCGACAGTTATCAGGTGCAGATTCTCGAAGGCCTCGAGGTCGTGCATCGCGACGCTTCATTGCCGGCCTGGAATCGTATTCATTTGTTGTGGGGCGAGTTCGACGACCCGATCAACGGCTTCTTCAAACATACGAATGCCGCGATCGATACGGTGCTCGGTGCGGGCCGGGATGTGCAGACCGTGCTCGGCCAGGTTGCAAGCTATCGAACCAAGCCGCGCATGAGCAAGAACGTCGCGGTGCCGGCGCTGTCGATTCCGCGATCCGCTCAGGTGCGATAAGGCTCGCACGCCTCGAACACAGAGTTACGCAACCACACGTGACGCGGATCGTCGTTGTACTTCGGGCTCCAGAACATATGCAGATCCAGCGGCGGCAGCGGCGACGGCGGATCGACATAGGAGACGGGCAGGAATTCCATCAACCGTTTCGCTAGCCGCTCCTGAACCAGCGCCAGTCGCGACGTGCCGCTCACCAGCAGCGGCAGCAACGAGTAGTACGGCACGACCGCGACATTCCGCTGCGTGCTGCGTAACTGATCGATCTCAGCACTGAAGTAACTGCGCGGCGGCCCGCCGATATGAGGAGCATCGATCACGGTCGCGATGTGGCCGCGCTTCATATACTCGCTCAGCTCGTGCTGTGGCGGCGGCGGATGATCCTTGGAGTGCACGACCACGAAACGATCGCTGAACAAACGACGCGACATCAGCGCGGCGTCGTCGATGATCTGCGGAGGCGCGACGATCATGTCGATGTCCTCGCTGCGCAGGTTCGAGACCGAGCTGCGGGTGATGTTGGTGACTCGCAAGGTCAGCCCCGGCGCAACCTTGTCCAGCTTGTCGATCAGGCTCGGCAACACCAGGGCGGCTACCGCATCGGCCGTCGCCATGATGAATTCGCCGGACCAGCCCGCCGGATCCAGGTCGTTCGATTGAAACGCCGTCTCGAGCAATTCCAGCAGTTGCCGGACCGGCTCGCGAATACGCTCGGCTTTGGGCGTCAGGCGCAGATCGCGACCGACCGGCACCAGCAACTCATCGCCAAAGGCCGCACGCAACTTGGCCAGCGCGGCGCTCGCCGCCGGCTGCGTGAGATCGAACCGCTCGCCCGCGCGCGTCACATTGCGCGTGTCGAGCAGCGCGTCGAGGATGGGCAGCAGATTGAGATTGAATCGCCGGAGGTGCTCGTTCATTCCCAATGACGTCGCATGGTCGGGTAACACCGTCCTCGATCCTATGCGACGCCCGGCTGTTCGACAACGCGGCGGGCACCGAAGGCCCCCGCCAATAGCAGAGTCGCCAGGCCACAGGCCAACATCGGCACGGCCAGCGAAACGAAGATCTGCGCCGGCGCCATTCCCGCCCCCAGCGCCCAGCCGCCCAACAAAGGCCCGGCGAGCGAGCCGACGCGTCCGAAGCCCAATGCTGCACCGACGCCGGTCGAACGAATCTCAGTGGGATAAAAAGTGGTCGCGACCGCCGTGACACAGAACTGCGCTCCCATCACGCCTGCACCGGCGAGCGCGATGATGGCCAGGATCGAACCTCCATCCGCGCGAGCCAGCAACCACACCGTCGCGGCCGCGAGCAAATAGCCCACCGTCAACGTGCGAACCGCACCCAGCTTGTCCACGGCCCGCCCAAGCGCCACCGATCCGAGGATGCCGCCGACGTTGAACATCACTGCCGCCAGATTGGCCGCGGCCTGCGACGCGTTCGCCTGTTTGAGAATGGAAGGCAGCCAGTTGATCAGCAGGTACAGCACCAACAGATTCGCGAAACAGATGAACCAGAACAGCACCGTGCCCAAGCCTCGGCCGTCAGAGAACAACTGCGACAGCCGCGCTCGTCCTGCCGGTGCCTGCTCCACCACGAATCGGTCGCCGGGTTGATAGGAATAATCGGGCGCGATCCGGCTCAGGATGGCACCGACTCGTTCGGGCGCCTCGCCCGCCAGCGCACTGAATCGCAGCGACTCCGGAATCGATCGCCACAACGCCAGAATGAGCAGCAGCGGCGCGAGCCCGCCAAGCACGAACACGCCTTGCCAGCCGAATTGGGCAATCAACGGCGCGGCCACCAGGCCCGCGAGACTGCCGCCGATCGGAAAGCCCACATACATGGCCGTCACCACCGAAGCCCGAGCGTTATCGGGTGCGTATTCGGCAGTGAGTGCGAGACAGGCAACGGTGACGCCGCCGAGTCCAATGCCAGTCACAACGCGGGTGGCAATGAGCTGAGTGACATCCGCTGCGAGCGAGGACAGCAGACTGCCGGCGCTGACCAGCAACACGGCACCGAGCAGGATGGGCCGACGACCGTAACGATCGCACAGCCGGCCCGCGAGCAGCGAACCGACCAGCAATCCGACGACGCCGGCTGTCAGCACCTGGCCCATGACTGCTTTCGGAATCTGCCACAGCGGCGCCAGCACCGGCGCCACGAACGCCATCGACTGCACATCGAACCCGTCGAGCACGGCGATCAACCAGCACGACAACACCACTTGCCAGCGAAAAGCACCCAGCGGCGTACGATTCAGCAGGGAGCGAAGCTCGATGGCGCGGCTCATGGGGTCCGATTCGCTGGAATTTGTTCCAGCCTAGCATTGCGCGAGCCACCCGAGCGCAGCCCCAATCATCGCCATCGCTGATGCCTGCCATCAATGCGCAGGTAGAATGCACGCATGTCCAAGCCCGAACCCGCCCCAGCGTCCGTCAGCGTCATCGTGCCCAGTCACAACGGCGGTCCTTTCCTCGCCGAAGCGCTCGATTCCATCCTCGCCCAGAGTTTGCCGGTCGGGCAGATTCTGATCGTCGACGACGGCTCCACCGACAATACGGCGGAAGTCGTCGCTCGTTACAAAGATCGCCGGATTCAGTACATCCGCAAGCCGCAAGCCGGCCTCGCCGCTGCCTGCAACGTCGGCCTCGAAGCGACCCGCGGCGAATTCATCACGTTTCTGTATCCCGACGATCGCTGGAGCCCCACCTTCGTCGAGCGCATGCATGACTATCTTGGCGAAGACCCGGGCATCGCCTGCGCCTTCAGCAATTTCGTGCACCTCGACGAGGCGACCGGCAAGATGCTCGGCGATCAGTTTCGCCACTATCCCGAGATCAAACGTCCGGTGCTGTTGAAAGACGCGCCCAACGCACACGGTCGCATTCCCCAAGACCGGGCCTTCGGCGCGCTGGTGGCCTGCAGTGACATTCCCGCCTACCTGCAGGTGATGATGTTCCGACGGAGCGCGATCGAAGGACTGCGTTTTGAACCCAGCTTGGGGCTCGGCGCGAATACGATGTTCGCGCTCCAGGCTTTCATGCAAGGCATGGTCGTGTTCACCGATGACATTCTCGCCATCGTGCGTCGGCACGACTGCAAAGCCACGCTCGATCCAGGCAACCTGGCCGTGCAACGCCTCGACGGCTTGAAAGCCCTCGCGCCGCATGTGACTCGCGAGCGCGATGTGGGGCCGTATCGGGAGCGTCTTGGTAGAGCGCAGCTCGACACCGCGATCTCTCTGATGAAGGCCGGCCAGGCGCGTGCCGGTTTTCGCGCTTATCGAGAAGGCTACAAGCTGCCCGGCCCGGGGCTGAGAAAATTCCAAAGCACGTTGCGCTTGTTCGCGGCTTTGCCACAGGGATTGTTGAAGTAGCGCTGTCGCTTCCCCGTATGGCATCGCAACGACTACGATGACTCAATACATGTCGATGTCCTGAATCTCAACCCAGCGGCGTCTGAAAGACGAATACCGCAGGAGTGGCGATGGCATTCGGTAGAGTAGTCTTGCACAGGGACCTGGGCGCCGGCTCGGTGTCGGCCGAATGGGCTCGGCGCCTCTGGCGATGGCGCCACTGGGCCTTGTTTCTCCTGGCCTTGCTGGCGGCCGCGGTCGCCACGGTCAGCCTGGTCACCGATCCTCCTCAGAAGCCGCCGATAACGACCAGTTATCTTCCCGAACCGCACATCGACGCGCCGTGAGGAAACAAAGCACGCACTCGCAGCGTTTCGCGTACGGGGCGGTGAGCGCGCGGCTGCCCTTTATCTCTAATTAATAGTTTCTGGCACGCGCGGGGAGTACCGAAACTTGACTGATTGGCGCGTGCCGTTATCCGTGCTGGACTACGGCGTCGAGGAAGCTGAGGCCGCCCAACGGGTCATCGCCAGCAAGTGGTTGTCCATGGGTCCTGAAGTGGCCGCGTTCGAGCGTGAGTTCGCGCAGATGCAGTCGGCCCGCCACGCCTTTGCCGTCTCCAGCGCCACCGCCGCCCTGCATTTGGCAATGCATGCGATTCGCCTTGGCTCCGGCGATGAAGTCATCCAGCCCGCGATCAATTTCGTCGCCGCCGCGAACATGACCTTGCTCGCCGGTGCCACGCCAGTGTTCGCGGATATTTGCAGTCTCGCCGAACCCACCCTCGATCCCGGGCACGTCGAACGACTCATCACGCCCCGGACCAAAGCCATCGTTCCCATGCACTACGGCGGCAATCTCGCCCGCATGAGTGAGCTGCGAGAATTGTGCAAGCAACGTGGCGTGGCCATGATCGAAGATTCCTGCCACGCGGTTGGCGCCGCTTATCACGATCCGCAGGGCCGCGAGCCTCACGGCGTCATGGCCGGCAGCATCGGCGATCTCGGTACATTTTCCTTCTACGCCAACAAGAATCTGGCGTGCGGCGAAGGCGGCATGCTGGTGACCAACCGCGACGATCTCGGCGAGCGCATCCAGATGATGCGCAGTCATGGCATGACGCGCTCCTCTTGGGAACGTCACCACGGCCGGCCGGGCTCCTATGACATCGCGCTGGCGGGCTTCAACTATCGTCTCGATGAGTTGCATGCCGCCCTGGGCCGGGTGCAACTCGCGAAACTCCTTGCCGGCAACCAACGGCGACAGCAATTGTTGGCACGCTATCGCGAGGGACTGCGGGACGCCGAGCGTTGGACCATGGTGTTCGCCGACCAGATCGAACATTCCTCCGGTCATTTGATGGTCGCGGTGGCGGCTTCTGCCGAGATGCGCGCTAACGCAGCCCATGCGCTGCGCGAAGCGGGCATACAATCGAGCATGCACTACCCTTCCATCCTGGAATTCAGCGGCTTCCGGGGACGCTTTCCCGAGCCGCTGGCATTGACGCATCAATTCGCGAGCCGCGCGATCACCTTGCCCATGCATCCGGGCTTGCGCGCTGAGCAGGTCGACGAGATCACGCACATCCTGCGTGCAGTTGAGTGAAAGTCATCCTGTTTGCCGCCCCGTTTGGGCAGGGCGGCCAGATGCATATTCATTGCCGACGCTATCTGCGGCTGTTGCAGCTGGCAGGCTGCGAGGTGACGCTGATCGAACACGCCGGCGCGCAGTCGCAACCTGTTCCCGGCGTCGACCAGCGCAAGTATCCGCGACGCATGCGCCGTCTCGACGGACTGCTGACGACCCGAGCGCTATCGTTTCTCCACAAACGGCGTCTCAAACCACTCTTGGTATCGGCCAACGCGGATCTCTGTCACGTGCAGTGGCTGGATGAGCGTGTGCTCGATGTGAGTCTCGCGGGCGGTCGCCCGTTGATCGCAACGGCCTGGGGCAGCGACTTGAACGTGCCGGCCCAAGCGGCCCCGAACGATCGAACACGGCAACGTATCGGCGCCGCCCTTCGTGCGCTCGATCTGCTCATCGTCGACGCGGACGACAGCGCGACCACCGCGAATCTGTTGGCTGGGACCCGAGTTCCGGCCGCGACGCTGCCGATCGGGATCGACACAAAGCTCTTCCATCCTGACTTCGCGAAGGAACGCGCCGAGTGGCGGCAGCGATGGCAGATCGAACCCGACGCCCTCGTCTTCCTGTCGGCGCGACAACTCGGCGCTGTATATCGACCGGGCGAGATCATCGCCGCATTCGCAGGCATGCCCTCCGCCGCGCGCGAGCGCGCCTATCTGATCATGCGAACCTTCGGCCACAGCGTCGGCACATCGCTCGCATCTCTCCAACAGCAAACCGAAGCGCTTGGCATCGCGTCGCGGGTGCGCTGGGTTGGAAGCATGCCCTATGAACAACAGCCTGGACTGTTCGTCGCCGCCGACTTCACGGTGAACTTCCCCCACATGGACGCCTTCCCGGTCACGTTTCTCGAGAGCCTGGCGTGCGGCGTGCCGGTGCTGACGAATCGGTTGAAGGCTTATGAATCGAACGGCGCTCTGCCGTACTTGATGTTCGCGAGCGAAGACTCGATCAGCTCGCTGAGCGCAACGATGGCCGCAGCGCTCGATAATGTTGAAGCTCTCCGCACGCAAGCGGCTAAGGGACGCGAGCACGTCGTGCAAAATTTCGACGAGCGTGTGAGCGCGGCCCGGCTGAAAGAAATCTACGATGAGGTCCTGCTGCGCCATTCCGCAGGGAACCGCTGAAAGGCCAACCCGTTTGTTCCTTGCTGAGCTGCGCTGTGCGCGCAGCCGTCGGGAAATCACCGAAGTGCGAGGACACGACCATGGCATTGAGAGACTTGTTTCGCGGGGGCCGTCGTCATCGTGACGAGCACACCCGCTATCCGCTGGATCCGCTGTCGCGCGAATCCTGGCACGAGGAAGCCGACGCCCGTTACGGCTCGGACGTGTACCGGGATTTCGACGACGAACGCCGCCACGTCGAATACGGCGGCTCGAGCAACAATCCGTTCTACGGCGATCATCCGCTCGCGCGTGCCGGCTCCACTTACGACTCCGATTACTTCGGCTCGAAGTTCGGCTTGCCGACGACGCCCTGGCGCAGCGAGGCCGATAGCGAGCAGTTCGACGAGCTGGTATATGGCGGCCGGCCTCGCGGCGAGTTCAGCGGTATGGGACCGCGCGGCTATAGTCGCTCCGACGAGCGCATCAAGGAGGATGTGTGTCAGTGCCTCACTGACGACGATCACATCGATGCGAGCGACATCGAAGTGATGGTGAAAGATCGCGAAGTGATACTGACCGGCACGGTGCGCTCTCGCATGCAGAAACGGCATGCCGAAGATTTGATCGAGCGCTTGTCTGGTGTGCGCGACGTGATCAACAGTCTTCGCGTCGTCGACGACACGCGAAATCTGTAACCACTCTGAAATGGACATGCCGCGCTTGCGCGGGCAGCATGCGAGTTTGTTCACCTCAATGACGAGGACCGTTGCATGCATTGCTGGCTTCTTTTCCATCGGGAACTTCGTCGCGACGTTCCCGAAGCAGCGGAAGTCTTCCGCTTCCAGCAGTCCGCCGCGCAAGCGGGCATTCGCCTCGACGTGCTCAATCCCCGTGATTTCGAGCTCATCGTCGATTCCACCGAAGGCTGGTCCGCGGTTTATCAAGGTCGCAAGCTGCCCAAGCCCGACTTGATCATTCCGCGCACCGGCAGCGAGACCAGCTATTTCACGCTGGCCGTGCTTCGACATTTCGAGCGCCAGGGCATCGCGATGGTGAACAGCCCGGCCGCGGTCGAAGCGGTCGCGGACAAGCTGCAAACTTTGCAAATCCTGTCCGGCGCCGGCTTGCCGATTCCAAAAACCATCCTGGGTAAATTTCCTGTCGACGTGAACGTGATCGAGCGCGAGCTGGGCTTTCCGGTGGTCGTGAAAACTTTGCGTGGTACTCGCGGCAATGGCGTGTTGCTGTGTGCGAATCGCGAACAGTTCAACGATCTCGCCACCCTGCTCGACGGCGCGCAGTCGAGCGCCGATTTCATCTTTCAGGAGTACGTGAAGGCGAGCCACGGCCGCGACGTGCGCGTGCTCGTGATCAATGGTCGCGCCGTCGCCGCGATGGAGCGTCGCTCCACCGACGGCAGCTTCAAATCGAACATCTCGTTGGGCGGCGTGGGCTCGGCGTTCGAGCCGCCACCCGAGATGGCCGAACTCGCGGTTCGCGTAGCAACTGTCCTGGGCCTGGACGTCGCCGGGGTCGACATCCTGCTCGACGACGGTGGCTTTCGGATTTGCGAAGCGAACTCCTCGCCCGGCTTCCAAGGCCTGGAAAAAGCCTGTCGCATCAGCGTGCCGGACGCGATCTTCGGCGCCATGCGGGATCGCCTCGGCTTGCCGGCGCAGGTTCGTCGTCGCAGCTCCTGGCAACGCCTGCTCGACTCGCTGCGTAACGCGGTCCGTCTGGACAGTCGCCCGACTCCCGCCCCGGTGCGCGAACCTACTTAGCCACGGTCGCGTGCGCGGTGCCCCGAAGATGCATCAGCGGCCAGACGCTGCTGTATTGATCCGTCCATCCATGGAATGACGGGGCCGCGGTCGCCTTGTATGTATTGGCGTTTTGGAATTCGGGCCGAGCCAGCAATTCCTGATTTGAGGTCACGACGACCCAGATGCTGGTGTCGTAAGTGCCATCGCTGATACTGCGCACCACTCGGGCCGATCGATTCACGTGCTCGGCGGATCTCGCGCACACCGGCACGAGATCGATGTATCGATTCGAGATGTGCACGGCCAGCACGCCATCGGGTTTCAGATGTTTGAAGTACAGCTCGAACGCTTCGTGCGTGAGCAGATGCGTCGGGATGGCGTCGCTCGAGAAAGCGTCGATGGCCAGCAGATCGAACGCTTGGGGCGACTGATCTTCCAGCGTCAACCGCGCGTCGCCGAGTAGCACCTTCACATCACCATCTTTCCTTGCGGCCGGCAGAAACGTGAAGTACGAGTCTGCAATATCGACGACGGCCGGATTGATCTCGTAGAAGCGCGCGTAGTCGCCGTTTCTCACATAGCCTGACATCACGCCGACGCCCAGGCCGACCACGCCCATCCGCACCGGCCCTTCCGATTGCAGCGCCGTCAACGCGAGCCCGGCGCCGGAGTGCTTGGAAAAATACGAGGATGGCAGACGGCGCAGCTCCTCGTGCAAATACTGGTAGCCGTGACTGATCGTGCCGTGAATCAAATAACGACGCGCCAGTTCGAAGGAGCTCGGATCGTCCTGCACGCTCAGCGTGCCGTAGAAGTTTCTCTGCACCAGCACGCTCTCGCGGCGATCCTGGTACTCCGCCCGCAGCAGCTCGCCCATCAACGTGAGCACGCCGAGGATCATCACGATACGAAACAGCCACAGCGTGCGACGCGCGCCGCGCCGATACCATTGCAGCATCACATACAGCTCGGCAATCAACACCACCAACAGCGGAAACTCGACGTATGTGTGGAAGATGTTGGGCGCGATCAAGCCAACGAATGCGCCACCAATCACGCCACCCAGAGAAATCATCAAGTAGAACCGCGTGAGGTATCGCCCTGTCGGCCGACGCATCACCAGCTCGCCATGACAGGCCATGCAGATGAAGAACAGACTCAGCAGATACGCTGGCACCACATATTGAATCGGCCAGTTCTCCAGCCGGTTGATATACAGATACGCGAGGCCGCCCAGCGACAGGGCCACCAGCGGAAAGAACCAGGTCGGGTGATAGACCCGGTGATTGCCAAAGGCCAGGATGAACGTCAACAAGTACAGTGCGAGCGGCACCACCCAGAGCAGCGGAATCGGCGCGACGTTGGCACTGAGATTTGCCGAGACCGCGACGAGCAATCCGGACGCGCATCCCGACAGCAACAACCACAACACCATTCGCCCCACCGTCGGCGCAGCGTCGTTTGCCTTGGCGACGGGCTCGGCAACTTCCACCGCCTGCGACACAGTTTGTTTGCTGTTGAGATACGCGAGACCGACACACAGCGCGGCGAACACCACAAACAACGCACTCCATCCCAACGCGAGCGTGCGAGAGGTGAAGGCAGGCTCCAGCAACAGCGGGAAGCTGAGCAGCGCCAACAGCGAGCCTGCGTTGGACCATGCGAACAGCCAATACGGCGGCTCGCTGCCCGTTCGACGCATGTACCAGACCTGTAGCAACGGACTGGTGGCGCTCAACATCAGCGACGGCAAGCCCACAGTCACCGTCAACAGCAGCAGGATCTGTAGCGCCGGTTCGCCGCCGCCTTCGGGCCGGAAGGACTCCGCCGGCAGAATGGGCATCATCAGACAACTGACGATCAACAATGCGCCGTGAATCAGACTTTGCCGTTGCGGCGAAACATGCGTCGTGAGCCAGTGGGCATAGCTGTAGCCGCCGAGCACGCAGGCCTGAAAGAACACCAGGGCCGCGCTCCACACCGCGGATGTGCCGCCGAACCAGGGCAGAATTATTTTCGCGATCAGCGGTTGCACGAGGAACAACAGACACGCGCCGACGATCACAGTGACGGCGTATAGCGGTGTCCTGTAAGCCCAGGCTTTGGGCAGCGATCCGACGGTGGAGGCGCTCATTGGGCCGAGGATAGCGCATATACTCCGCAACATGCCCAGCCACTTCAACCAACGAGACATTGCGAGACAACGTATGCATCCGACGTATAAGCATTCATCGCTGCTGAAAGCGGCCACTCTGTCGCTGTTGGCTCTGTGTGCCGCCTGCTCGCGCGAGGCTGCGCCGCCCGTGGCGGATGCGAGTACCCCTGCTGCATCGGCCTCACCACCCACCGCTGCCGGATCACCACTCGAGACCCGGCCGCCGAATGGCACGGACTTCAAGCCCGCGTTTGCCGGTCAGACGCGTGCGCCCGGCATCAAGAGCGAATTCCCGCTGGATATTTCGGTGGTCGCGAAAGACTTGAACGGCGCCTGGTCGTTCGAATTCTTGCCGGATCAGCGCATCCTGGTCACCGAGCGCCAGGGCAACCTGCGCATCGTCGGCAAGGACGGCAAGGTCTCGGCGCCGTTGAAGGGCTTGCCGAAAGTTTATTTCGAGGGCCAGGGCGGCCTGCTCGACGTCGCCCTCGATCCGCAATTCGCCACCAATCGCACCATCTATTGGAGCTATGCCGAACCGCGCGACGGCGGTAATGGCACCGCGCTCGCCAAGGGCGTGATATCGGCGGATGAGAGCAGCGTCGAGAATGTCAAAGTGCTGTTCCGCCAGATGCCGACCTGGGATTCCAAACTGCACTTCGGTTCGCGCATCGTGTTCGCACCCGATGGCAAATTATTCCTGACGCTCGGCGAGCGCTCGCTCCCCGAAACGCGCGTGCACTCGCAGGATCTGAACAGCCACTTCGGCAAGGTGGTGCGCCTCAATCCCGATGGCAGCGTGCCGAGCGACAATCCTTTTGTCGGTCGCAGCGATGCCAAGCCGGAGATCTGGTCCTATGGCCATCGCAACGTCCAGGCCGCGACGCTCGATGCACAAGGCACACTGTGGACCATCGAACATGGTCCGCGCGGCGGCGATGAGTTGAATCATCCGCAAGCCGGTTTGAACTACGGCTGGCCGGTCATCACCTATGGCATCGAATATGCGGGCCCGAAAATCGGCGAGGGCATCACCGCGAAGGAAGGCATGGAACAGCCGGTCTACTACTGGGACCCGGTCATCGCCCCCTCCGGCATGATGTTCTACGACGGCGCCCTGTTCCCCGAATGGCAAGGCAATCTGTTCGTCGGCGGCCTGGGCAGCACCAAGCTCGTCCGTCTGCAGATGCAGGATGGCAAGGTGGTCGGCGAAGAGTGGCTGCTGCAGGATCGCGGCAGCCGCATTCGCGATGTGAAGCAAGGCCCGGATGGGGCCGTGTACGTCGTGACTGAAGCGGCGGACGGACAGCTGTTGAGGATCGGGCGGAAGAGCTGATTCGGCTGGTGAGGATCGCGTGCGTCGCGCAGAGTGACCACGCGATCCTTTGTTACGTCTGCAAGCGGTCCTTTCCTATGCCTGAAAGAAGCGCCACGCGACAGCGTAGGCGCGACCCGCTCAGCTGAGGTCCGCTGTAAACGCCAGGCACTCAATCGCCGCCAATCCCCACTGTGCCGTCGCATTGGTCGACACCCACGCGGCTTCATCCACCGCATTCATCACCGCCGGCCCGGTGATCCTCTGCGTCTCAAATCGCTGATCGGGCGCAAACCCCGCGCGTCCCGCGTAAAACTCCTCCCACGCTCGCCGGGCCAGCGCCGGATCTCGTTTCATCCTGGCTGCGTAAGCGGTCAGCCTCGAATGTCCCTGCCCCAAGTTCAGCTCACCGAGACTCTCACCGAGCGCCGCCTTCTGCTGTTCCGACGGCGCGTTGTATAGCGTGCAGTACTGCACCCACGCCCGCTCAAACTCAGGAATCTTCAGCAACTCGATCAACTCCGCACACACCTCCGGCAATCCAAACGCCGCACTGAGGTGCGAAACATTCAGGGCCTGATCCTTGGAAATATCGAACGCCCCGGTCCGCAAATTCATACGCCCGCCGCCGGTGAAGAACCCTCGCGGCTGCGAGCCAATCGATCGCATGCTCGCAACCAACCGATCACGCATCTCACGCGACCCCGTTCTCTCCCACTCCGTCAGCCACGCGCCAGCAATCGAACCCCAGTCCGTCCCGAAGCCGAGTCGCGCGTAATCACCGTCCGCACTCTCGCGAACACGATCCTGCGCCTCGGGCAACTTCCGCTCTGGAACAACCGTCCGAAGCGTGCGCGCCGCCTCCAATTGCTCCCGCAACAGTTCGCCAATACGCTCATCGGCCGTCAGGAAGTAGTAATAGCGACGATTCAACGCCGTGCTGATGCGCAGTTGCTTGGCGCTACAGCCCCAGTGCATGACGTTGTGCCGCGACCCGAGCGGCGCGAACTTGCCCAAATGATGAACGTCGACCTCGCCGGTATGACGCGTCATCGCCTCGGCGAATCGATAAACATCCGCCCGCCCCGTTCGAAGAAAATACAGCCAAAGCCAGATGTCAGTAGACAGCTCGGAGTTGTCCCACGCATAACCCCCAACGTCATAGCGCCAGGTGTGACGATCCGCATCGTAGGTATGCATCACATCGCCATAGTTCCAGAACCCATACCAGCTATGCTGATCCCGCTGCTTCTCGTAGAAATCGAACAGAAAATCCAACTGCTCTTCGATGCGCACCTGCTTGGCATTGGATCGGTCGGGCAGAGCGAACGTGCCACCAAACACACCAGCCTGATGCAACGTCTGTGGCACGGCGACCATCGCCGCCGGCGCACGCACCGCCGCCGCGAGCTGCACCAAACGTTCGCGAACCGGCGTCGCATCGAGCAACCACAACCGCATTTCGCTGGTGCGCGCGACGCCCACGGGCGTGCCGAAACCGGGCTCATAATCCTCGTAAGTGATATTGAGACCTTCGAGTTGCTTCTCGTGCGTCTCCTGACCCAGCCCGTCGTGATAGAAGCGCAGATCCATCGGCGGCGCATCCGGCGCCCAGAGCCACATCGTGACTTCGGCACGTTCGGTGCGAGCTTTACGAATATCCAGCTGCGCCGGATGACTCTCCCAGAAGTTACGAATGCCGAACGCCACGCCGCCGCTCGGCCCACCGATATATCCCAATCCGGACGCGCGACCGCCACGGCTCGAGTCGAGCCACGCATGACCGAGCCCCGTCCGCTTGCGGATCTGAAAGGAATCCGCCGTGGGTTGCAGCAGCGTCCAGTCGCCGAAGGCGGGAATCAATTCGAGTCCATCCGCCACCTTCGGACCGATCGACGTCACCTTGCGCCCGGCGACCTGCGCCTGACGCGCCTCGACGCCAGGATCGCGACGCAAGCCGGTCAAGCCGCGCACGGCCTCGCCGAACACGCCATCGTTCTCGCCGACGAATCGGACGTGTCGATTGTGGAGTTCATCCACCAGAGGCACATCGAACCGCAGGCCCAGGCCTCGAATGAAATCCCGCGACTCCTCGCCATCGAAAACAAATGTGTGAATCACGCGCACATCGTCGGCGCCCGCGTAGAAATACAGCCGTAGCGTGAAGGGCAACCAGCGACGTCCCTTCGGGCGCGAGTGGTGGCCGGTGATTTTGATCACCGCGCGCAAGGGCCCCTCGTTCTCGATCTCGGCCGACTCGATCATCGACTCGAATGTTTCCACGCTGACGGTCGAGTCCGCCTCCTCCAGCGGCATATTCTGTCGAAGCGCAATCAAGCGGCCCGCGGTGAGCAAGTCCTTGCCACCGCGACGGATCGAATCGATGCAGACCGCGCCATTCCGCAATACGCGGCAAGTCATGACGCCCGTGTCGACCTCGATCGTCCCCGCGTCCTGCTTGACCTTCAATGCCGTCGTTGGCGCCGGACCTTTCTGGCCGGGCTCGATTTGAAACGCGGTGCTCGTCAAAGTCACATCGGGCGCAATCGCATGCGCCGTCCATTTCAACGAGCCATCCGGCCAATACGCCAACGGCCAGGTCTGCAGAGGCACGCGCTTGCCATCGCGATCGCGCAAAGCAAACGGCGTGCGCGGCGAATGTTTGCTACGCGGCCAAGGCATGCCCCAGGTCACACCAGTCGCGACGTCTGACGCGCGTTCATCTAACCAATGACACCACGCACCCTGCTCGAATGTTTGATCCGCCAGGACCGCATTCGACCCGCGCGTCGTCGGTTGCGCATTCGACGCGCCGCCGATCGCGGTCGATGCCAGCGCGCTGGCGGCAATGAACTGCCGTCGTGAAATCCCCTGTGTCATCCCATCCCCCGTCATTCAGGCCCGACCACGATTGAAATTGATCGATACAGCCGGTCTTTTGCGTTGCAAAGACGATTTCTCTGACAAATGATTGCAAATTCGATCAAACTAGCGCAAATATTAGCAACGGGTGGCCGGTGGTCGTGCCGGATTGTTACCGGTGTCACGGATGCTTGCCCGAGCTGACTAAAGCACCGTCGCGCGCTCGCAGGCGCGTCGACGGACAGAAAAGGCACGAGTTTTGGGGGATTACATGGCGAATATCTATGGATATCGCGGTCCACGCTCTGCAACGCGTGCGCCGTGGGCATGGGCCGCCTCCGTGTTGTTCTTACATGGATGGTCCACACCGGCAATCAGCGCTCAATCGGGCGAGCTCGAGGAAGTCGTCGTCACCGGCATTCGTGCCGGCTTGCGCTCCTCGCTCGAGGTCAAGCGCGAGTCGATCACCGTCGTCGATGCGATTTCCGCCGAAGACATCGGCGACTTCCCCGACAAGAATCTGGGTGAAGCGCTCCAACGCATCACGGGCGTACAGATCAGCCGGCAGGATGGCGAGGGTCGCGGCGTCAGCATTCGCGGCGCCGAGCCCGGCCTGAATCGCGTCGAGATCAATGGCGTCACGGCGCTGTCGCTCACCGTCGGTGGCGGTCGCGACGTCGACTTCCGCGATCTGCCGGTCGAATTCGTGTCGCGCCTGGAAGTTTTCAAATCCTCGACCCCCGAGATGACCGAAGGCGGCATCGGCGGCACCGTGCGAGTGGTCACACGTCGACCGCTCGACAGCGCCGAGCCCTATCTCGCAGGCTCCACGCAGATGGTCTACAGCGATCTCGCCCGGGAGTACGACCCCAAGCTCGCCATCATCGGCAGTCGCACGTTCCTGAACAACACGCTGGGCTTGTTGGGCGCGGCGACGTACGAAGAGCGCCATCTCGATAGTCACAACGCTCGCACCACCGGTTGGCTGCGTCGCTCGCCGACGCCAACGGGCTCGGGGGCTACGCCCGGCCGCGGCACCGATGTGAACGGCGACGGCACCAACGACTGGATTCCGGAGATTCCGCGTTACTCGCTCGATCGTCGCGAAACCAAGCGACCGGCGTTCCTCGGGATCGTCGAATGGGCGCCCAACGAAGCCGTGAAGGTGTTCGCCGAAGGCACCTATGCCAAGGCGAAGGAACAAGTGAGCAGCATGTTGATGCAGCTCAGTGCCGCCAGCGGCTTGATCGATTATGCGAACAGCGTGGTCGGGCCCGATAACACGGTGACTCACCTGGAAGTGATTCCACACCCGCTGTTTCAAACCGATCTTGCCTATCGCAACATCGGCGGCTCGCTCGAGCGCGAGCAGTACACGACGGCGCTCGGCGGCGAATGGGATCTGGGCGCCTTCAAGCTCGACGGCCGTGTGACCTACGCATCCGCCGAAGTACAAAACGACGAGAAGAACTCTACCGCCACGATCTTCGGCGTGCCGCGCGCAATCGTTGACTACAACAACAGCGAGCGCGCCCCGAATTTCACCTTCCCTGGCATCGACACCACCACGGGCGATGCCGTGAACAACCTGACGGCCGTGTTCAATCCCCGAACCAACTCTCAGGAAGAGACCAGCGCCCAATTCAACGTCGAGTATCAGCCCGAGATTAACTGGCTCACCTCGATCAAGACCGGTTTCGAAGTGCGTGAGCTGACGATGGACAGCATCCTGTTCCAGCGCACGATCCAGCTGACCAGCCGTCCCGGCATCTCCAGCGGCGGCTCGACCATCAGCATTCCGGTGGCGCAGTCGGTGATCCGGGACATCATCGACAACAACTCGGGCGTCAACGACGTGCGCTTCTTTGCCACCGGCGATCTGGGTTTCAACGGCATTCGTTATTGGAACGACAATGGTGATGCCACCTACAACGCCACCATCGCCGCGAGCGGCCTGGGCAACATCGACGTGCATGGGTTCAATCCGAACACCGAAACCAACAACAGCTTCCAGAACTACCTGGACACCTGGGAAGTCGAGGAAAAAACCAACGCAGCTTATCTGCAGAGCTCGTTCAAGTTCGACGGGCTGGCCATTCCCATCAGCGGCACGCTGGGCGTGCGCTATGTCGACACCGAAACGATGTCTTCGGGATACAACCGCATCCGGCACGCACCGGGCGTTGTGACTTTCCCTCGCGCCTCCCACGACGGCGGCTACAAGAGATGGCTGCCTTCGCTGAACCTGCGCTTCGACCTGAGCGACGACCTCGTCGGGCGCATGACGGCGGGCAAAGTGCTCGCACGTCCCAACCCGAGCCAGCTGGCGCTGCGCAGATCGTTGGATAGCGTGGGTTTCACCGGTTCGCGTGGCAATCCAGAGCTCAAGCCTTATGAAGCGACCCAGTATGACCTGGGCCTGGAATGGTATTTCTCGCGCGACGGCTTCGTCTCCGCCACCGCGTTCCGCAAAGAGATCGCCGAGTTCGTCATCAACAAGTCGTTCTCGGAAGAAGTCGATGGCTCGCCCGGCGACAGTTCCGGCAACGAATACACGGTCGTTCTGCCGGTCAACGGCGGCGATGACGTGACCGTCAACGGCATCGAGGCCGGTGCGCAATACGCCTTCGACTTCCTGCCGCAACCGTTCAACGGCTTCGGCGCATTGGCCAACGTGACCTACCAGAAGGACAAAGGCTTCAAGGGCCCCAACATCATCACCGGTGAAATCCTGCCGTTTCCCGGTCTGTCCCGGCTCAGTTACAACTACTCGCTGTATTTCGAGAACGATCGCTTCAGCGCTCGCGCCTCGTACAACTGGCGCGAGAAATGGCTGATCAGCGCGTCGGGCCGTGGCGCCCTTCCCGAGTTCAACGAAGACTTCGGCTCACTGGATGCTTCGGTCAGTTACAACATCCTGCCGGAGATCACCGTGTTCGTGGAAGCGATCAACCTGCTGGGCGACCAGCGCATCGAGCACAACACCGAGTTGCGACGAATTGCCAACGAAACTTACGGGTCGCGCTACTTTCTCGGAGTGCGAGCGCGATTGTGAGTACGGTTCGAGGCGGTGCGCAGCATGGCAGCCCCCTTTCATCGCTGCGCGCCGTCTCGCAACCGGGTTTCCGACCCCTGGATAAGAACGCGATATGACTATTCGTTTATTGACCTTGTTTCTATTGTCCCTGGTTTCTTTGTCGGCCACCGCGGCGGAAGCGCTGCGAGCCAGCGTGACGGTCCGCACCGATCAGTCCGGCAGCGTCATCGATCCCGGCATCTACGGTCAGTTCGCGGAACATCTGGGCCGCGGCATCTATGAAGGTGTCTGGGTCGGTGAGAACTCGCCGATTCCGAACACGCGCGGTCTGCGCAACGATGTGCTCGCGGCATTGAAGGAGCTCGGCGTTCCAGTGCTACGCTGGCCCGGCGGCTGCTTCGGCGATGAATATCACTGGCGCGACGGTATCGGTCCGCGCAATCGGCGACCGACGCGCATCAATACAACCTGGGGCGGCGTCGTCGACGACAACTCCTTCGGCACGCACGAGTTCATGGACTTCGCCGAGCTCATCGGCGCCGAGGTCTATGTGAATGGCAACGTCGGCACCGGCTCCACGCAGGAGATGGCCGAGTGGGTCGAGTACATGACGGCCGACAACAACTCGACGCTGGCACAACTGCGTCGGGCGAACGGTCGTGACAAGCCCTGGCGATTGCACTACTTCGCTGTCGGCAACGAGACCTGGGGCTGCGGCGGCAACATGCGGCCGGAGTTCTACGCCGATCTCTATCGCCAGTACGCGACCTTCATCAAAACCCCACGCGATAACAAGCCTCAGCACATCGCAAGCGGCGCGAACGGCAGCAACACCGAATGGACCGAAGTGTTGATGCGCGAAGCGGCCAAGCACATGGATGCGATCAGCGTGCACTACTACACCCTGCCCCGAGGCGCGTGGAAGGAAAAAGGCGCGGCCACCCGCTTTCCCGAATCGGAATGGATGTCGACCTTTACGCGCACCATGCGAATGGACGAGATCCTGACCAACCATAGCAAGATCATGGATCGCTACGATCCGGAGCGACGCGTGGCGCTACTGGTCGACGAATGGGGCACCTGGTACGACGTCGAGCCGGGCACCAACGAAGGCTTTCTGTATCAACAGAACAGCCTGCGCGACGCGCTGGTCGCGGCCGTCAATTTCAATATCTTTCACCGTCACGCCGAGCGGGTGCGCATGACGAATATCGCGCAGATGGTGAACGTACTGCAGGCCATGATCCTCACCGACGGGCCGAAGATGCTGAAGACCCCGACCTATCATGCGTTCGCCCTGTACAAGCCCTTTCGAGGTGCCACTCATGTTCCGGTGGAGATTGCGACGGCCGAGTACCGACTGGACAGCGAGAGCGTTCCGGCTGTGCATGCCACAGCCGCGCGAGATAAAGCCGGTGCGCTGCATATCGCGCTCACGAATCTGGATCCGCACCGTGCCGCTACGGTCGAGCTGCGCCTGCCGGGTCAGGCTGGCAAGGCGCTACAAGGGCAGATTCTGACCGCCGCCACCACCGACGCTATCAACACCTTCGCCGCTCCTGATACTGTGCGCCCGGTTCCCTTCAAAACGCTCAAAGCGAGCGGCGAGCGGCTGCAGATCGAGCTGCCCGCCAAGTCGCTGCTGGTCCTGAGTCAGAGGTAACGCATGGGCAAGTCCACGACCATCGCCTTTCGGATGCAGCTGAAGCCCGGCCGGGTGGATGAATACCGGCGGCGCCACGACGAGCTGTGGCCGGAGCTCAAGGAAACGCTGCACGAGGCCGGCATTCACGACTACTCGATCTTCCTCGATCCCAAGACGCTGCAGCTGTTCGCGGTGCTCAAGCTGCGCCCCGGGCATCGGCGCGAGGAACTGCCCGACCATCCCGTCATGAAGCGCTGGTGGCTGTACATGGCGGAGCTGATGGAAACCGACGCCGATCTGCGACCGCGCGAGTGGCCCCTCGTGCCCATGTTTCATCTCGATTGAAGGTAAGTTTCATGCCCGTTCCGCTTCGCGACTACGACACGGCGCGCCTGCATCGCACCGTTCAGCTGCTGATTTCCAATCTGGTCGATCTGAAAGATTCCTCCGGCGAATTCCTGTTGAAGCTCGACGACGGCCGCGTCATCGACACCAAGGGTTGGAACGATTGGGAATGGACGCATGGCATCGGGCTGTACGGCATCCAGCAGTACTACCAGCTCACCGGCGATCCGCGCTGCTTGCAAGTCATCAAGGACTGGTTCCGCGATCGTTTCGCCGCCGGCACGCCGACCAAGAACGTCAACACGGTGGCGCCGTTCCTCACGCTCGCGAATCTCTACGAGCAATACCGCGATCCGACCTACGTGCCTTATCTGGACACGTGGGCCGAATGGGTGATGCACGACATGCCGCGCACCGAAGAAGGCGGCTTACAACACATCGTCTTCAACTCAGAAAATCCCCAGCAGTTGTGGGATGACACGTTGATGATGTGCGTGCTGCCGCTGGCGCGCATCGGCCAGGTGCTGGGACGACCGCAGTATCTCGAAGAGGCACGCCGGCAGTTTCTGCTCCACGTCAAATATCTTCACGACCGCCGCACGGGGTTGTGGTTTCACGGCTGGACCTTCGATGGCCGGCACAATTTCGCCGAAGCGCTGTGGGCCCGAGGCAATTGCTGGGTCACGATTGCGATTCCCGAGTTCATCGAGATGCTGAACCTGCCGCCGGGCGATGCGCTTCGTGAGTTCCTGATCGATACGTTGAAGGCCCAGGTGCGCACACTCCAGAAACATCAAGACGCCAGTGGCCTGTGGCACACGCTGATCAACGATCAATCATCGTACTTGGAAGCCTCCGCGACGGCGGGCTTCGCGTACGGCATTCTGAAGGCGGTGCGCCGGCGCTATCTGCCGGAGAAATATCTGGAGACCGGCCTGCGTGCGGTTCAAGGCGTGCTCGAGAACATCGCCGACAACGGCGAGCTGCGCAATGTTTCTTTCGGCACGGCCATGGGCTCGGATCTGGAGTTTTATCGCAAGATCCCGCTCACACCGATGCCGTACGGCCAAGCCATGGCCATGCTGTGCCTGGGTGAATACCTGCGCACGCGCATCTGACCCGCATGGCCACACGCACGGTTCGGTTCGGCCACTACGTCGCCTACGGCAGCAATGACTTCCTGGGCGCCGGCGCGATGTCGGTCATCAGCGGCTGGATCCTGTTCTTCTACACGACCTTCTGCGGTCTCACCGCCGTGCAAGCCGCCGCGATCTTCGCGATCGCGCGGCTGTTCGATGCCGTGGCCAGCCCCCTGATCGGCTACATCTCCGATCATTTCCATCGCACCTCCCTCGGTCGACGCTTCGGCCGTCGGCGGTTTTTCATTTTGCTCGCCGTGCCGCTGCTGCCCAGCTTCGCGCTGATGTGGATCGACGGCATGAGCTTCTGGTACTACCTCGTCACGTACGTGTTCTTCGAGGTCGTGTATGCGATGGAGCTGATTCCATACGAGACACTGGCTGCGGAGATGTCGCCCGACTACAAGGTCAAGGCGAAGTTCGCCGGGGCTCGCATTCTGTGCGGTCAGGTCGCCGCCATCCTCGCGGGCGTGCTGCCCGGCCGGATCATCGAAGCGTTCGGCAAGAGCTCGGCGGAGACGTTCTTTTATCTGGGCGTGATCTTCTCGGTGATCTTCATGCTGGTCGCGCTGGCCGTGTTCACGTTCACTTGGGAGCGGCCGCGCGAGGAGATCGAGAGCATCGCCCTCGAGCATGGCGATCAATCGCCGTTGCGACGACTGACACAACTGTATTCCGACTTGATCGCAACGCTGCGCATCCGCGCCTTTCGACTGCACCTCGGCATGTACCTCGGCGGTTACATCAGCCAGGACATCTTCAACGCCGTGTTCACCTACTTCATCGTGTTCGCGATCGGCGGCAGCGTCGTCATCGCATCGAACTTGATGGGCACGATGGCGTTCGCCCAGTTGCTGGCCGTCGCCGCGTTCATTCCGATGTGCCTGCGATTGCATCCCGCGCCCTCTTACCGCATCGCTGTCGGCTTGTACGGGACCGCCGTGCTCGGGTTCGTGGTGCTCTATCAGATGCATCCCGTGCCCACGTGGTGGATCTACGTGCCCGTGCTGATCGCTGGTTTGGGACGCGGCGGGCTCAACTACATTCCCTGGAACACCTATAACTACATGGCCGACGTCGACGAGATCGTCACCGGCCGCCGTCGCGAAGGCGCCTTCGCCGGCGTCATGACCTTCATTCGCAAGACCTCGCAAGCGGCCGCGGTCATGGGCGTCGGCTTCATCTTGCAAGCCGGCGGATTCATTTCCGGCAACACGACTCAATCGCCACAAGCGGTGCAGACCATCGTGCTGATGCTCGCGTTAGGCACGCTGACGCTACTGGCCTTCGGCTGGGTCGTCTCCCTGCGCTTCCATCTCGATCGCGACACGCACGCAGTACTGATGCGCGAGATCGCGCGCTTCAAAGAGCAACCCGATCCCGTGCCCGATGCACAGAGCCGACGCATCGTTGAAGACCTCACCGGCTGGCGCTACGAGGAGTTGTGGGGCAGACGAAAAACGGCAACTGGGCATCGCAGCCACCTTGACTCTCCCGCCAACTTGAGCAGTACGACAACGGAGTGAAAGAAAGTTGTGCTAAGTGCACGGACCGCCTTGACAGTTGGCGGCTCGACCCTAGAATAGCGGCCTCTCCGGTGGCCACGCCCGCCGGACGCGACGCGGGAATAGCTCAGTTGGTAGAGCGTAACCTTGCCAAGGTTAAGGTCGCGAGTTCGAGCCTCGTTTCCCGCTCCAATTTCTTCACTGCCGCCAGCAACTTAGAACGTCGATAAGGTCGTGGCGGCAGCGGCGGGAGCTGGGGTTTCACCACTCCTACCCACTCCTACGGCTCGGTAGCAAAGTGGTTATGCAGCGGCCTGCAAAGCCGTCTACGCCGGTTCGATTCCGGCCCGAGCCTCCAGTCTTCTTATCTCGAGCCCGACCGCATCAGGTCCGGCCACGCGGCCCGTAGGTAAACCACCATGGACCACAACGTCAGCGCCGCGGCGGCCACCAGGCAGTAAAAGCCCAGCTCGAAGGCCGGGATGAACCACACATCCTCGCGAAACAGCATCATCGACAGGCCGGTCATCTGGAAGATGGTCTTGAGCTTGCCCATCGAGGACACGGCCACCTTGCCGCGCGCCCCCATCTCCGCCATCCATTCACGAAGCGCCGAAATGGTGATCTCGCGGCCGACGATCACGGCCGCGGTCAGCGTGATCAAGGTGTGGGGATCGAACTTGATGAACTGGAGCATCGGCGGGTCGTAACTGACCAGCAGGATCAGCGCGACGGCGACCATCAACTTGTCCGCCACCGGATCGAGGAACGCGCCGAGCGCGGACATCTGGCCGAGCTTGCGCGCCAGATAGCCGTCGAGCGAATCGGTGACGGCGGCAAGAATGAAAATCCAGCCGGTGGCCGCTTTGGCCCAATGCTCCGGCATATAAAAGAGAACGACCACCAGCGGAATCATGATGATCCGCGCCACAGTCAGGATATTCGCGATGGGAAAAGTCACTGGGACGAATTGTAAGGACTTTTCAGCCATTCGCGTGCAATGTGTCAAAGATAGATTGCGCCAGCTTACGACCGATGCCATGCACCTTGGCTAAATCGTCGATTCCCGCCCGAGTCACCCCCTGCAGACCGCCGAACTGACGCAGCAGTTCCCTCCGTTTGCGCGGCCCGAGCCCCGGCACCGTCTCCAGGACGGACTGAGTCCGCGCCTTGCCCCGCCGCGCCCGGTGACCGGTAATGGCGAAGCGATGCGCTTCGTCGCGCACGCGCTGGATCAAGTGGAGCGCGGGTGAATCCGGCGGCAGCACGGTCGGCAGCTCGTGCCCTGGCAGGAACAGCCGCTCCTGACCCGGCCTGCGATCCGCGCCCTTCGCCACACCCGCGATCAACACGTTCTCAATCTCCAGCTCATTGAGCACTTCGGTGGCCTGGGCCAACTGGCCCGGACCGCCGTCGATCAATAGCACATCGGGGGTCGGCGCCTCACCCTTCTTGATGCGGGCATACCGTCGCGACAATGCCTGGCGCATGGCGCCGTAATCGTCGCCGCCCGCAATCCCTTCGATGTTGAAGCGCCGGTAGTCGCTCTTGATCGGGCCTTCCGGACCGAACACGACGCACGACGCCACGGTGCGCTCGCCCATCGTGTGACTGATGTCGAAGCACTCAATACGCCCCGGCGGATTCGGCAGATTGAACACCTCTTGCATCGCTTGCAGCTGTTCGACACTCGTCGCCTCGGTCGCCCGGCGCATCTTCACGCCCAACTCGGCGTTGGTGCGCGCCATCTCCAGCCAACGCGCCCGCACGCCGCGAACGCTCGGACGGATGCGGACCGTGCGCTCCATGCGCTCGCTCAATGCCTGTTCGAGCGTGTCGGCGTCTTCGATCTGCTCGTTGATCAGAATCTCGCCCGGCGCCTCGCGCCCCAGGTAGTACTGAGCGAGGAAGCCCGAGAGCAACTCGCCCGCCTCCGCGATGCCCGGTTTCGGAAAAAAGTTGTTGCTGCCGAGATTGCGCCCGCCGCGCACGAACACGATGGACACGCAGTGATCGCTGCCATGGGACACGAGCGCGACGGCGTCGATGTCCTCGGTGGCGTTGCGCGTCACCGATTGAGTCGAGTGGATCGCCTTGATGCCATTGATCTGATCGCGCAGACGCGCGGCCTTCTCGAACTCGAGCGCCAGCGACGCCTGCTCCATGCGCTGGGCCAGATCGTCGATCAGCTCACCGCCCTTGCCTTCCAGGACTTTGATCGCATCGTTCACGTCCTGCCGGTACTCCTCCGGCGAGATCAGCCGCACGCAGGGGCCGGAGCAGCGCTTGATCTGGTGCTGAAGGCAGGGCCGCGAGCGATTGGCAAAAAAGGTGTCGCTGCACGGACGGAGCAGGAACAACTTCTGCAGGAGCAGGATGGTCTCGCGCGTGGCCCGCGCGTTCGGATAGGGCCCGAAGAAGCGGCCCGGCAGCTTCCGACTGCCCCGATAGAAGCTGACCCGTGGGTATTCATCTTCGGTCGTGACGTAGAGGTACGGAAAGCTCTTGTCGTCGCGCAGAGTGACGTTGAAGCGCGGCCGATGCCGCTTGATCAAGTTGTACTCGAGCAGCAGCGCCTCGGTCTCCGACGCCGTCACCGTCACTTCGACATTGGCCACCTGCGAGACCATCGCCATGGTCTTCGCCGCCTGCGCCTTGCCGACAAAGTACGTCGTCAGCCGGTTCTTGAGGTTGCGCGCCTTTCCTACATACAGCACCTCGCCATCGGCCCCGATCATGCGATAGACGCCCGGGCGCTGGCTGACGTTGGCCAGGAACAGCTTGGAGTCGAAGGTGGGGCTCGGTGAACCGGTCATGGCGCCATTTTAAAGGATGAAGCCGGTCAGCGCTGGTCAGGCATTTCGCTCCCGGGGCCTGACGCCCCTCGCGCCAGATACGATCAAGCCTTGCGGGACGTTCATCCAATCCTGTCGCGAGACCTGGCATCAACCCTGACGTCGACGCGCCCCACTCAGCGACGATCTGATACGCGACAACCTGCGTTGTCTCCTCCACCGCGAAAACGTCGCCTCATCACGACATCTGTGGAGCAGTCGTCATTCTGACACTGGTGCACTGCCTATATTCGCCGCCGTCGAACCCCGCTCAAAGGAATGTTTTTTTCCCATGTCGAATTCATTGCTCCGCGCGGCACTCATCAGCGCGGGACTCCTACTCACGCTCACGAGCGCGCAAGCTGCGCTCAACCCGTCGCCGTTGCATCTCGACGTTCCGGTCAGCGACATCGGCACCGACAACAACCTCGAGAACTCCAACACGTCACGCAAACTGGCCGTCGGCGCCGACGGCACGGTCTATGCGTTGTTCCGTAGCGCGACCAACGGCATTCGCATCGCCAAGAGCATCAATCGCGGCCAGAGCTTCGGCCCCAGCGTCCAGGTGGACCCGGTCGATGGCGAAGCCGAGATCGCGATCGCCAACGACGGCGATCTGCATGTGACCTGGATCAAGGGCGGCGATGCCGTGCACGCCATCAGTCGCGATGGCGGAGCGACGTTCTCCACCGCTATCACCGCCGGTGCGGCGGGCGCCGCTCACATGGCGGTCGATGGCGACTACGTCTACATCATTCCCCAGGCCGGCAATGCCATTTACCGCAGCACCGACGATGGCGCGAGCTTCGCTCCGACATCGACCGGCGGCTCTTACGCCTTCGCAGATATTTTCGTCGATTACCTGACGCATGACGTGATCGCCGTCGTCGACGATCCTTCGGTCTATTACTTCAAGAGCACCGATCATGCGCAAACGTTCACCGCGGCCATCTCGACCGGCACATCGGTGACCTACTCGGTCGGCGCTCTGTCAATCACCGACAGCGCACGCTACATTTTCATGGCGGGCTCGGGCACGAACCTGGAACGCTTCGATATCGATACGGCCACTTACACCAGCCTGGCGGTGAACGCGACCGCTGGCAGCACCACCCGCTCGCTGTCGGCCGACATCTTCGGCAACGTGGTCTCGGGCTATCTCGAAGCGGGCACCAATGACCTGAAATTCGAGCACAGCAACGATCTGGGCGCGACCTTTGGCCCGCCGACCACCGTGGTCACCAATGCGACTCGCGCCAACGCCGCGATCAACAACATCAACGGCGACATCCTGTTCCTATACGAGAAGGCCAATCAGGTTTATCTGAGCACGTATGAGAGCGCGCTGATCGAGTACGACGTGAACGTCTCGCCGTCCGCGTTGAACTTCGGCAACGTCGATGTGGGCGATCACTCGATCTTGACGCTCACGCTCACCAGCGTCGCGAGCGTGCCCGTGGCGGTCGTGTCCATTGTTCCTACGGCAGGCTTTGCCACCAGCGACAACTGCAACGGCACGATCGCGGTCGGCGGAACCTGCACCGTGACTGTGACATTCACGCCGTCGGCAGCCGGCGCAGTGTCGGGCTCGGTGGCGATGAACTTCGGCGGCGCCAACCGCGTGGTTTCTGCTAACGGCGCGGGCATCGCTCCTCGCCCGGCGACGACGACTGCGCTGTCCGCGACCTCGACGGATCTTGAACCTGGCGACGATGTCACGTTGACTGCGGAAGTCACGGGCAGCTCGCCGACCGGCACGGTGGACTTCACCGAGGGCGGCGCCGCGATTGCGAGCTGCACGGGCGTGGCGCTCTCCGGCACCACTGCAACCTGTGCGCTCACCGGCCTCACGGCTGGAGCGAAACAGTATGCAGCCGTCTACAACGGCGACGTTGGCAATGGTCGGTCGACCTCGCCAGCGGTCACTGTCAACGTGTTTCAACGCTTCACCGTCACTGCCAACGCGGGCTCCAACGGCTCGATCAATCCGGGCACGACGCAGGTGATCAGCGGTCAAACGGCGGCCTTCAACATCGTGCCGAGCAGCGGCTATCGCATCGACTCGGTGTCCGGCTGCGGCGGCTCACTGTCGGGCTCGACCTATACGACCGGCGCAATCACCGGCGCTTGCACGATCAACGCGAGCTTCACACTCGCGAACGAAAACGTCGACGTCGTGGCGAAGTCCAAGGGTGGCGGCGGCGCGATGGGCTGGCCGATGCTGCTGATCGGCGCGCTCGGTGTGTTCGCTCGTCGCATGTTTCCTCTGCTCGTCGCCGGCGTGATGGTCGGCCGCGCGAACGCTGAAGCGCCGGAGGCGTATGTTGGCGCGACGTTCGGCCAGGCCAAGGGTGAACAGAAGCGCGGCGATGTGGCCGCCGATCTGCAAGCTTGGGGCTTCACTGGCAGCAATATCGACCTGGGCGACACGAACCGCGATGCGTATCGTGTGTTTGCGGGTTATCGCCTGACTCAGCACTGGGGCGTGGAAGTCGGTTACACCGATCTCGGCGAAGTGTCCTCCTCCGCGAGCGCAAGCGTGCCTGCCGGTCAAGCAGCGACGTATGCGCACGCCCTGGCCGCGGCGCTGCCGGTTGCGCCTTCGGGCTACGAAGCGAGCGTGAGCTATCGCTATCCGTTCACTCCGTCGCTGGCGCTGTCCGCCCGCGCCGGCGTGTGGAAGTGGGAAAGCGAACAGCGCGCCACGTTCGGCAATCAGCGTGTCACGCTCAAGCCGGATGGCACCGATGCTCTGTTCGGCATCAGCGGCGACTGGACGTTCGCCACTCGCTGGTCGGTGGGCCTCGAAGCGAGCCGCTACAAGACCAACGAAGAAGACGTCGACCTGCTGGCCGCGAACGTCAAGTTCGTCTGGTAAGTCATCGGAAGTTTATTCCAAGAAGAGCCGGGCTCGCTACCCGGCTCTGCGGCAAACAAGGTAGCGCTGCACAGCCGGAGCAGGCTGGTTTCGCGCGTGGCCAGTGCGCTCGGATAGGGTCCGAAGAAGCGACCGGCAGCATGACCTTTGCCGCCTGCGCCTTGTGGACGTACTCCACTTCCGGTCCGTGCTGCCCAGGCATTTCTGACCACCGTGGCAGCTTTCCACCTCTCAGGAGTACAGCCAGCATCCTTTACCGGTCTCTGTCTCTCGAATGTGCGCTTTACCGAGACAGGAGCCCATGGGAAGTATTCTGGTCACCAGCGTGGCTGCCAACGCGCTGAAGAAGCCCATCGAAGATCTCTACGCTGCCTCGAAAGATGCCATCCGGCGCAAACTTCGCTCGCTCGCTACGCCTGAAAAGCTCAAGGAAATCCAGAAGTCCATCAAATCGGTGCAGAAAGTCAAAACGATGTGGCGCATCGACAAGGAGGTGCCACTCACGAGCTTCTACTACCCATCAAGGCTCATCATCGACAAGACAACATGCCAGATTGGATCGGTGGCTGCAGTCTCAGCCAGAGAGAACTTCATTATTCAGGGCACAGTCGGTCAGGGCAAGTCGATTTTTCTTCGCTACCTCTGCGTCAAAGAACTGGCCGCGTCCCAAAGGATTCCGATCTTCGTCGAGTTGCGTCGTTACGACCCCAGTTTGTGCTTCAAAGCTTTTCTCATCAGCGCCGTGTCACTGTATCGGATCGCCTGCGATGAACCCATGTTCGACTACTTGGCGGAATCGGGCAAACTGGTCCTCTTGCTGGATGCGTTCGATGAAGTCGAACAGGGGTCGATCACCCATGTTCTCTCGGAAATTGAAGCATTGTCACAGAAGTATCCGACGCTCCAAATTGTCATCACCTCGCGTCCCGACAGCGGGATCGAACGCTCACCGCATTTCAGGGTGTATCAGCTGGCCCCTCTGACATCGCGCGATCATCGAGCATTTCTCGCCAGAATCGTGCCAGAAAAGGCACGCGTCGATGAAATCGCGATCGCGATCGAGAAGAGCAACGCCGAAATAAAATTGCTGTTGACGACGCCACTATTACTGACGTTGCTCGTCATGGTCTACAACTCGCGCCAGGAAATTCCCACATCGCTCTCCGAGTTCTACGACGCCATTTTCTTTACCCTGCTGACACGGCATGACAAGAACAAGCCGGGGTTTCGTCGCAAGCGAGAAAGCGGCCTAGCGGACTCTGACTTGAGGAAGCTATTCGAGGCCTTTTGTTACGCGGCGCGACGACAGGACCAACTCGTTCTCAAGGACTCGACCTTAAGGGCGCTTTTAGAGCAAGCATCGGGAGCGACCGGAATATCCTGCGTCACGGACGCATTCATTCACGACATGACCAAAGTAGCGTGTCTGATGCTGCAGGAGGGCTTCGAATGCCACTTCATCCACAAGAGCGTCGTCGAATTCCACGCGGCGGCGTTTATCAGTAGCACGTCCGAAGACAATGCTCGGAAATTCTATTTGGGTGTGAATTCCAGCAAGTGGCTAAAATGGCGGCAGGAGTTAGAGTTCCTGTCTCAAATAGATCGACTCCGCTATCTCAAATTCTTCTACGTGCCCTCGGCACAGATGGCATTGCAGTACTTCGGCATCGATTCGGTTCAGACCAAGATTACCGCCAACACCGCCGCCAAGATTCTGGACCACACAACAATCGTACCGGTATCGCCACCAGAATCCCTTGGCTCCTGCAGCTTCCAAATCAGCGGAACGCAAGGCTTCGTGGCCGACCTCATCATCAGGAGATCGTTCCATAGAGTGATACGCCCGGGCATGTCCAAATTTCTGCCCACACACTCCCTTGAAAAGCGCACGAAATTAGGGGACTTTGCGATAACGAAAGGCAAGTTCAACGAGTGCCTCGCCGTAGTTCAGGGGGTCGTCGACGACATTCTGGTATCCCTGCGCGAGGCGGAGGAAGAACTGGCTATAGAATCGCGCGTTGCGGATTTCGTCTCTCCATAGCTAACCGACTTCCTCTATCCTGCACTGGTACCTCAGCACCGGAACCAGAATTCGTGCTGATCCAGCGCAAGTTACTCCTAACGGACTGCACTGCGTGTCTGATCTGATACAAGCGCTCGATCAGTCGGCCCGATGCGCCGTCCAAGCGACTTAATTTGAGGAAGCCCGATGAAACAATCGTTTGTAGCCCTGGCACTCGTCGCCACGCTCCCAGCGTGCGCCGTGCAAAAGACGTGAGTACCGACTGGTGGCAGCCGCTCCGACGGAACCATAGCTGTCATATAACGTCGGCATGTTCGAAACACCGAAAGTTGACTTCAGGCAAGGCGCCACTGCGGCCGCGCAACGCTGCTAGGCGTGGGGTTACTCCGATGCCGAAGCCTTCGGTGGCCAAAAGACGCAATGCCACCAGTACAACGCATACGGAAACTGCCTGAACGCTACAGTCAGTGTTCAATACCAGTGCATTGGTGCGAACGAGCCCCAGTGAGCGAAATCCGTAGTTATGGAGCGCTGGTCGCGTGAATCGTCTCGAGCGCTCTGGCCAGTTCAACCTCGGATCAATTCCTTGGCTCGAGCGAACACCGCCTCGAACATTTCCTCAGTCAGCCGTCGCGTGTTGGTGTTGTAGCGGCTGCAGTGATACGAGTCGATCAGCCACTGTCCGCCCGGCAGTTTGAACTCCGCAGCGTGGCCAAACTTATATTCACTCGCCTTCAGTCCGAGCGTGCGCAGAACGGCGTTGTGCCCGATCGAGCCTAGCGCCAGCAATACAACATTCTTCGGCGCGCTCGCGAGCTCCGCTTGCAGATAGTGATTGCAGGTCGTGATCTCGATCGGCAACGGCTTGTTGTCCGGCGGCACGCACTTCACTGCATTCGAGATGCGGGCATCGATCAGCTTCAAGCCGTCATTGCGATGAATCGATTCAGGCTTGTTCGCAAATCCAAACTTGTGCAGCGTTTGATACAGCAGCACACCGGCGTAGTCGCCTGTGAATGGGCGGCCTGTCGCATTGGCCCCGTGAAATCCGGGCGCGAGACCGATGATGATCAAGCGAGCTTTGCGATCGCCGAAGGGAGCGACGGGCGCGCAGTAATAGTCGGGGTATTGCTTTCGCCCCTCCTCCAAAAATTCCGCCAGCCGTGGGCAATCGGTACAGGTGCGATCGAAGACTTCACCATCCGAGGGCCACAACCCGTTGCCGGGCGCGTCATCGGTCAGCGCGAGCTGCTTGAGCGGCGCGCTCTTGTGGGTGCGGGGAATCGAGATGGGCTCGGCGCGTTTGGGGGAGATCTTGGCGGGCGCTTTGCGGGCGGATGGCTTGCTCATCCGCCCATTGTACGGATCTTCACCTCGGCGGGTTCCTCGATGTGGGTAAAATGTATGGTGAGTTAGCCACCGATATCTGATAAATATCTCACCATGGAACTCAGACATCTGCGCTACTTCATTGCTGTGGCTGAAGAAAAGCACATGACCCGGGCGGCTGAACGGCTCGGGATTCAGCAGCCGCCGCTGTCCATGCAGATCCGAGCCCTGGAACAGGAGCTCGATGCCCAGCTGTTCCGTCGCCAGCCGCGCGGGGTCGAATTGACCGATGCCGGGCTCGCCTTTCTGGATCGGGCCCGGGTCATCCTGGATCAAGTGGATCGGGCGGTCGCGACCACCCGTCGAACGGCTCGCGGCGAGGAAGGCCGGCTGGTCGTCGGCTTTACCAGCTCTGCCCCGTTTCACCCATTCGTGCCTCGAGTGTTGCGCGCGTTTCGTGAAGCGGCGCCGCTGGTCTCGCTGGTGCTCGAGGAGAGCGGCAGTAGCGAGCTGGTCCAGGGGCTGCACAACGAAGAGATCGATGCGGCGTTCATTCGCTCGCCCGTGGCCGATGTGGTCGGGCTCACGGTGCGACATTTGTTGGAAGAGAAAATGCTGGTCGCCCTGCCGACCGGTCACATCTTCGCTCGTCGCAGCAGTTTCAGTCGCAGTGTGCTGCTGCCCTTGTCCGAGCTCGCCAAAGAAACATTCGTGCTTTACAAACGCCCCGGCGGCCCGGGCCTGTACGACACCATCATCGCCGCTTGCCGAAGCGCGGGCTTCAGCCCTCGCGTCGGACAGGAAGCGCCGCGAATTATTTCAACCTTGAATCTGGTGGCCGCCGGCATCGGCGTCTCGATCGTGCCAGCCTCGTTGCAACGACTGCAGATGGACGGCATCGTTTATCGCAAGCTCGAAGACATGCCGCAGCTCACCGCGCCGCTGATTCTCGCGTGTCGACATGGTGAAAATGCCGCGGCCGTGCAGAGATTCATCGATCTTGTACGCACGAGCGCCGAAAGTATTTAATGTCCCTGCTCCTGCTCAACAAGCCGTTCCGCGTACTCACGCAGTTCACGAGTGAGGACGGCAAGGCGACGCTGCGTGATTTCGTGCACGCGCCTGGGATGCGACCGGCCGGTCGACTCGACTACGACAGCGAAGGCTTGGTGCTGCTGACCGACTCCGGACCGCTACAAACCAAGCTCGCCGACCCACGCTGGAAGCAAGAGAAAACTTACTTCGTGCAGGTCGAAGGCGAAATCAATGACGACGCCCTCGCCCAGCTGCGCCGAGGCGTGAAGTTGAACGATGGCATGACTTTACCGGCGGGCGCCGAGCGCATCGACGAGCCGGAAGGATTGTGGCCGCGCGATCCGCCGATCCGTTTTCGCAAGGCCATTCCGACGAACTGGCTGAAGCTCACGATTCGCGAAGGCCGGAATCGTCAGGTGCGACGCATGACGGCGGCGGTGAACTTGCCGACCCTTCGATTGATTCGATGGTCGGTGGGACCGTGGTCGCTGCAAGGACTCGCACCCGGCGAGTCGCGCCCTGTCGATGCAGAGGAGATCGCGAACTTCATGAAGCCCGAGTCAGGACGACCGGCGGCACGACCAGGCGCGCCATCGAGCAAGCGACGGCGATAGCTGCGAGGGCGCGCGAGCGCCACTCGCGATTGCTTACGTGCCGGTATCGACCAGCCTCTTCTCACGCATCACGACGATGAACACACCAATCAACGTCACCGCGCCACCCAGCAACATGCGCGGCGTCAGTTGATCGTGTAGCAACGTCACACCGAAGAAAATACCGAACAGCGGCGACAGCAACGTGATCGGCGACAGGCTCGTCACCGGATATTTGCTGACCAGGTAGTACCACGCCGTATGCGCGAGCAAGCTCGACATCAACGTCGTGAACGCGAGCGCCGTCCAGGCCTTCCAGTCCGCCGCCCGGATCGCTTCCATCTGACCTTGTTCGAACAACAGGCTCAACAGCAGCAGCGTCGAGCCGCCCGCGACCCCGATCCAAGCCTGTAATTGCAGCGCTTTGATGTTGCGCAGGCGCTTCACGAAAATCAAACCGAGCGAGGAAAAAAACGTCGACGCCACGACCAACGCCAGCCCTTCCCAGTACGCAAACACGCGCGGATCGAAACTGATGACGACCATGCCCCCGAACGCGAGCGTGATGCCCAGCGTACGACGCCATCGAATCGTCTCACCGAGCAGCCAGATCGACAGCAGCGTGGAAAACGGCACGCCCATCTGACTTGCAATCGCGACCGTTGCCGCGTCTTCCGCGTAATACACGCCTAGAAACAACAGCGAGAATGCCGCAGGCCCCGTCAGCATCGCGGCCAGGAACAAATTACCCATCTGGCCGCGATGGATTTTCAACATCGGCAATAGCAACAACGCCAGCGCGCCGAAGCGCAACGCCGTGAACAGGATGGGAGGAAACTGTGCGACGCCGATCTTGGAGGCGATCAGGTTCAGGCCCCAGACCAGGTTCATCAGAACCAGCAGGACCAGGTGCCGGGGCGTGATCGAGGCGGCGTCGGCCACCTTGGCGGTAGAGCTGGCAACCATCAATCAACGCGCATATCGCTGCTTGAGGAAAGCATATAACGCACGAATCGTGTGCGGTTCCGCGCCGACCGGTCGGCCCGGGCGTTCCTTGTTGTTCCAGGCATAGAGATCGATATGCAACCAGGTGCGGGCATTGCTCACGAAACGACGCAGGAACAGTCCCGCAATGATGGAGCCCGAGAAGCCCGATGTGGATACGTTGTTCACGTCGGCAATCTTGCTCGACAGCTCATCGTCGTAACCCGGCCACAAAGGCATGCGCCAGAGCGGATCGGATTCAGCGACGCCCGCTCGCAAGACGTCGTCGGCCGCCGAGTCGTCGTTGCTGAACAACGCCGGCAACTCCGGTCCGAGCGCCACTCGCGCCGCGCCGGTCAGAGTCGCGGTGTCGATCAGCAGGTCCGGTTGCTCTTCGTCGGCCAGCGCCAGGGCGTCGCATAGGATCAAGCGCCCTTCGGCATCCGTGTTGCCGACTTCGACCGTCAGTCCCTTGCGCGTGCCGAGCACGTCGCCGGGACGGAACGCGTTCCCCGAGATCGAGTTCTCCACCATCGGCAAAATCACGCGCAATCGCACCGGCAGCTTCGCATCCATGATGGTCTGTGCCAGCGCCAGGGCCACCGCGGCGCCGCCCATGTCTTTTTTCATCAACAGCATCGAGGCGCCGGGCTTGATGTCGAGGCCGCCCGTGTCGAAACAGACGCCCTTGCCCACCAACGTGACTTTCGGCTTCGAGGCATCGCCCCACTCGATGTCGACGAGCCTCGGCGCGACGGCGGCCGCACGCCCGACCGCATGCACGGCGGGCAAGCGTTCTTTCAGCAAGTCGTCCCCGATGATGACGCGATGACGTGCGCCATGACGGCGAGCGACGTCGATGGCCACTTGCGCCAGCGCTTCAGGTGACATGTCGTTGGCCGGTGTATTGACCAGATCGCGCGCAAGGGAAGTGGCGGATTTCAATCTTTCCACCTCTGAGGCATCCGCGCCTTCAGGCAGCTGCAACTGCACCGAGCGCTGCGGACCGCCGCGCTTGTAACGCTCGAAACGATATTGACCATGCCCCCAACCGGCAGCGAACTGAGTCGCGGCTCGTGCGGGCAAGGCACTCGCCAGATGGTACTGGCCGTCGGGCAGCCGGTCGGCCAGAGCTGCGCCAATCCAGTAGCTGATCTCCTCGCGCGGATTGTGCTTACCGAGACCGGCAATCACAGCCACCGGCCGACCTTGCGGGCCCGGCAGCAACAGCACTTTGTTTCGTTCGGCCTTGAAGCTGTGAGTCGCGGCCCAGTTGCGCACCGGCTCATCTTGAGCCGCCCGCCACTGCTCGAATTCATCTTCATGGAGCAGGTGCAAAGGAATGGAAATGGTGGTCACGGTGGCGGCGATCGTTAGCTAACTTGGGGAGGTTCACGGGCCGGTCACATCGTGACGCAGCGCTCACAAGTGTAGCGCTGCTTGACAAGTTACGCAGCCGTATGGTGCCATTTGCGCGCTTTCACGCACCAAATCAGACGCGACCGACTCATTTACCCGTCGTTTACAAGTTAGGCCATGCCCGCTGTCACGCACGCTTCCGCCGAGATCGTCGGCCTCGCAATGATCGCTTCGATCATTGTAGTAGAGCGTGTAGTCGTCTCCGGCCTGCTGCGGCGGGTCGAGTGCGGGACCGGCGTCTGACCACCACAGGATAGAGATTCGCCACACGAACCCCGCACCGGCCAGCCCGAGGCGGGGTTCGCTCGTTTTTGAGATACAGATTTCTTTCAACACACACGCTGTTTTTAGCTTGTTTTACTCGGAGAGCGAAATGCCGCAGATTTACTCGCAGAAAGACGTTAACAAAAAGGCCTTGGCCAAGGCCCGCATCGCCATCCTGGGCTATGGCAGCCAGGGCCGCGCGCATGCGCTCAACCTCAAAGACAGCGGCTATGACGTCGTCGTCGGCGTGCGCAAGTCGGGTGACAGCTTCGCCAAGGCGAAGAAGGACGGCCTGGAAGTCGCCGAGCCGATCGAAGCCGTGAAAGGCGCCGACCTGATCGCGTTCCTCACGCCCGATCTCACCCAGAAGGATCTGTACAAGGACGTGATCGGCAACATCAAGCAGGGTGCGACCATCCTGTTCGCGCACGGCTTCAACATCCACTTCAAGCAGATCAAGCCGCGCAAGGATCTGAACGTGGTGCTGATCGCGCCGAAGGGCCCGGGCGGCCTGGTGCGTCGTCAGTATCAGCAGGGTCGCGGCGTGCCGTCGCTGCTGGCCGTGTATCAGGACACCAACAAGCAGGCGAAAGCGATCGCCCTCGCCTATGCCGACGGCATCGGCGGCACTCGCGGCGGCGTGCTGACCACGACCTTCGCCGAAGAGACCGAGACCGATCTGTTCGGCGAGCAGGCCGTGCTGTGCGGCGGCGCCACCGAGCTGGTGGTGAAGGGCTTCGAGACGCTGGTGGAAGCCGGCTATCAGCCTGAAGTCGCTTACTACGAGTGCTTGCACGAGCTGAAGCTGATCGTCGACCTGCTGCACGAAGGCGGTCTGACCAAGATGCATCAGTTCATTTCCGAGACCGCCAAGTACGGCGATCTGACGCGCGGCCCGCGCGTGGTGAACAAGTCCACCAAGAAGGAAATGAAGAAGATCCTCACGGAAATCCAGGACGGCAAATTCGCCCGTCAGTGGATCGCCGAGAACAACAGCGGCCGCAAGAAGTACAACAAGCTCATGAAGGCGGACTACACCCACAAGATCGAGAAGGTGGGTGCCAAGCTGCGTGAGCGCATGCCCTGGTTGCAGGAAGAGAAAGCGTAACTATCAAACGTTCGTCAATGAAAACGGCGCCTTCGGGCGCCGTTTTCGGCTACGGACACCCCACAGGAGAGTCGACATGCCCATCAATGCAGCGAAACACATCTGGTACAACGGCAAGCTCGTGCCCTGGGAAAAAGCCACGGTACACGTACTGGCCCACGCGCTGCATTACGGCTCGACGGTATTCGAGGGCGAGCGCGCCTATCCGACCCCGAACGGCCCGGTGATTTTTCGTCTGAAGGATCACACGCGTCGACTGTTCGACTCGGCCAAGATTTATTCCATCGAGATTCCCTACACGCAGGACCAGATCAGCGCCGCGTGCAAGGAGATCATCAACGTCAACGGCCTCACCAAGGGTGCGTACCTGCGGCCGTTCGCGTTTCGTAGCTACGGTGAGATCGGCGTCGCGCCGAAGATCGCTCCGCCCATCGACACTGTCGTCGCCGCCTTCGAGTGGGGCTCGTACCTCGGCTCGGAAGGTCTGGAGAATGGCGTCGATGTGATGGTGTCATCGTGGCAGCGTCTCGCACCGAACACCATTCCCGCGCTGGGCAAGGCAGCCGGCAATTACCTGTCGAGTCAGCTGATCAGCATGGAAGCGAAGCGACTGGGCTTTGCCGAAGGCATCGGCCTCGGCGTCGATGGCACCGTCAGCGAAGGCGCTGGCGAGAATTTGTTCGTAATCCGCGACGGCGTGATCTATACCCCGGGCCTCGCGAACTCGATCCTCCAAGGCATCACGCGCGACACCGTCGTGACGTTGGCGCGTGCGCATGGTTTCGAAGTCCGCGAACAACCGTTGCCGCGCGAGTTCCTGTATCTCGCCGACGAAATCTTCATGACGGGCACTGCCGCTGAAATCACTCCAGTACGCTCGGTGGACAAGATCACCGTCGGCGCCGGCAAGCGCGGCCCAATCACAGAAGCCATTCAGACCGCCTTCTTCGGCCTGTTCACGGGGAAGACCGCCGACAAATGGGGCTGGCTGGAACGGTGTGAGGACGGCGCGAAGCAGGCGGTAGGCGCCTAAACGTTTGATTCGACGGGGCGCCGCCGCAACGGCGGTGCCCCCATCGCTGGCGACGATGCCCCCTTCGGCAATCGTCAGCGCCTCCCCCGCTCCATCCTGGCATCCTGCACGCTTCACCATTGCTCAATGGTCTAGCCATGACTGCCAAGACCCTGTTCGAAAAAGTCTGGGAACAGCACCAGGTCGTCCCCGAATCCGCCGACACCCCGGCGGTGCTGTACATCGACCTGCACCTCGTTCACGAAGTTACCTCGCCGCAGGCGTTCTCGGTGCTGCGTGCTCAGAACCTGAAAGTGCGTCGACCCGATCGGGTGCTGGCGACGATGGATCACTCCACGCCCACCGATCCCGACGAAGTGTTCGGTCGCGTGCCGATCAAGGTCGAGTCCGCCGCTCGCCAGGTGAAGGAGTTCGAGAAGAACTGCCGTGAATTCGGCGTCGAGCTGCACGGCTTGGGCAGCGACACTCGCGGCATCGTGCACGTCATCGGTCCTGAGCTTGGCGCCACGCAGCCGGGCAAGACCATCGTCTGCGGCGACAGCCACACCGCAACTCACGGTGCGTTCGGCGCCCTCGCCTTCGGCATCGGCACCACTGAAGTGGGCCACGTGCTCGCAACCCAATGTTTGTTACAGCGTCGACCGAAGACGCTCGCGATCGAAGTCACCGGCAAGCTGCGCGCTGGCGTCACCGCGAAAGATTTGATCCTCGCCATCATCGGTGAGATCGGCGTGTCGGGCGGCACCGGCTACGTCATCGAATATCGCGGCCCGGCCATCGAGGCGCTGTCGATGGAAGAGCGCATGACCGTTTGCAACATGTCCATCGAAGCCGGCGCACGTGCCGGTCTGATCGCACCGGATGAAACAACGTTCGCGTATCTCAAGGGCCGTCGCTTCGCGCCGCAAGGCAAAGCGTGGGACGAAGCGGTCGCGCGCTGGCGTGAATTGAAAACCGATCCGGGCGCGAAGTTCGATCGCGTCGTCAGCATCGATGCGAGCAAGCTCGAGCCGATGATCAGCTACGGCACGCATCCCGGCATGGTGGTTCCCATCAGCGGCACCGTGCCCACGGTCGCAAACGATCCCGTGCACGCGAAGGCGCTGAACTACATGGGCCTGAACGGTGGCGAGCCGATGGTCGGCAAGCCCATCCAGGTCGTGTTCATCGGCAGCTGCACGAACGGACGACTGTCCGATCTGGAGCTTGCCGCGGACGTGCTGAAAGGCCGCAAGGTCGCGAGCGGTGTTCGCGTCCTCGTGGTGCCTGGCTCGCAGCAGGTGAAGCGTGAAGCCGAGCGCCTGGGGCTCGACAAGATCTTTACCGAGGCCGGCGCGCAATGGCGCGAGTCGGGATGCTCGATGTGCATCGGCATGAATGGCGACACCGCCGGTCGTGGCGAATATACGGTCAGCACCAGCAATCGTAACTTCGAAGGCCGCCAGGGCGCCGGTGCACGCACGCTGCTCGCCAGCCCCGCTACAGCGGCCGCTGCGGCGGTTGCAGGCAAGATCGCTGACCCGCGCGCCTACCTTCCTCACTAAAGAGCCCGACCATGCAACCCATCCGCACGATCGAGTCTCGCACTGTCGTCATTCCGGTGACGAACATCGATACCGACCAGATCATTCCCGCGCGCTTCCTCACGACGACGACGCGCGAAGGCCTGGGCAAACAAGCCTTCGCCGATTGGCGTTACGACGCGAATGGCGCGGTGAAATCCGATTTCATCCTGAACAAGCCCGAAGTCGCCGGCTGCAACATCCTCGTCGCAGGTCGCAACTTCGGCTGCGGCTCTTCGCGCGAGCACGCGCCTTGGGCGCTGCTGGATTACGGCTTCCGCGCCGTCATCAGCACCGAGATCGCCGACATCTTCCGTAACAACTCGCTGAAGAACGGCCTGCTGCCCATCGTCGTCGATGACAAGACGCACGAGTGGCTGATGAACAATCCCGGTGTGAATGTGAAGCTCGACCTCGAATCGACCACGCTCACACTGCCGACCGGTGCGACTGCGAAATTTCCCATCGAGGGCTTCGCACGCGTGTGCTTGATGAACGGCGTCGACGAGCTCGGCTTCCTGCTGCAACAAGCGCCGGCGATCGAGCGTTACGAAGCGTCTCGCGCGTTCTGATCCGCCCAGTCATTAGTCACCAGTCACTTCTAATTCCATGACCCAAGCAAGCATCGTAGTACTCGGCGGCGACGGCATCGGCCCGGAAGTCACTCAACAGGGCGTGCGCGTGCTGGACGCGATTGCCAGCCGTTACGGACACGATTTCAAGTTCGCCCATCATCTGATCGGCGGTGCCGCGATCGACGCGACGCAGAGCGCACTGCCGACGCAAACGACGTCCGCGTGCGGCACTGCTGACGCCGTGTTACTGGGCGCGGTGGGCGGTCCGAAGTGGTCTGACCCGAACGCCAAGATTCGCCCCGAGCAAGGTCTGCTCGCGCTGCGTAAGGCGCTCGGCTTGTTCGCGAACCTGCGTCCCGTCTCTCTGCACACCGACTTGCTCGACGCCTCACCGCTCAAGCCTGAAGTGCTCAAAGGCACCGACATCATGGTGGTGCGTGAACTGACGGGCGGCATCTACTTCGGTGAGAAGACTCGCACAGAGAATTCGGCAAGCGATCTGTGCACCTACTCCGTCGATGAGATCACTCGCGTGACGCGCGTTGCCGGCCATCTCGCGCGAGGCCGCCGCAAATTCATCACGTCGGTCGACAAGGCCAACGTGTTGGAAACATCGCGGCTGTGGCGCAGCACCGTCGAGAAAGTGCTGAATGAAGAATTTCCGGACGTGAAGTACGAGCATCAGCTGGTCGACTCGGCGGCGATGCTGTTGATCCGCAAACCGGCGCACTTCGACGTCGTGCTCACTGAAAATATGTTCGGCGACATTCTCACCGACGAAGCGTCGATGCTCGCGGGCTCACTCGGCTTGTTGCCGTCCGCGTCGCTCGGTGCCGGCAAGCTCGGTTTGTATGAGCCCATCCACGGTTCCGCACCCGACATCGCGGGCAAGGGCATCGCGAATCCGTACGGCACCATCCTCAGTGTCGCGATGCTGTTGCGTCACTCGCTCGACCTGCCGAAGGAGGCCGAGGCGGTCGAAACGGCGGTCCGAAATGTCATTTCCGAGGGCGTCCGGACGGCCGATATTGCCGCCGGCGAGCGGGCTGCAAGCACCGCTCAGGCGGGTGACGCGGTCCTGGCCAAGCTGCTGAAGTAAAATCGTAAGTTATTGATTTTATTAGCCAAGAAAAAATTTGTCCGGTCGCAGAATAATCTTGACCACAATCCGGGCGAACCGGTTATGATCTGTCCCAGGCGACGGATTCGATCTCTTCCGCCGCTTCCGCCTTCGGGCAAATCTCCATGTCTCGACCACTACGGTCGAGGTGTCTTTGGTGGAAACGGGACTCGTGTCGGGTTAGTCCCCAAGGCCGGTATCGGCTCAAACCGATGCCGCCACGACGTAAGTCTTAAGTTGCCACATCCCAGGCCGGCCTAGCGCCGGCCTGTTTTTATCTACAGCTTTCCCACCCGACCTGCCCTGCAGGCAGGTCACTCCGGCCCCCGGGTCCACTCCTTATAAAAGAGTGGCAGATCGGCACTGACCCGGCTGGCGAACCGGGGCGGCCGCTTTTCCAGGAACGATCGGACCCCTTCCTTGCCATCCCCGACACTGGTGTGAAACATCGCCAGCGAGTCGATCCGGTGGGCCTCCACGGATGGGGTTGCGCGGAATTCCGGTACAGCATCTGCCGGGCCAGGGCGACCGCCACCGGCGACCGATTGTCGACAATCCGGTGGGCCAGCTTCCGGGCCTCCTCGAGCAACCGATCCGACGGATAAACCGCCTTGACCAGCCGGCCCCGCAGGGCCTCCTCGGCATCGAAAATATCCGCGGTATAGACCCATTCCAGTGCCTGCTGGATGCCGACGATCCGGGGCAGGAACCAGGAGGAACAGGCCTCCGGGACGATGCCGATTTTTCCGAATACGAACCCGATCCGGGCCTTCTCGGAGGCCAGGCGGATGTCCATGGCCAAAGGCCTAGGCCACGAGCTCCGACGCCGCACGCAGATACGCGCGACAGTCCGCCACGATGCGCTCGACCAAGTCGGCGCAGCTCGGCACGTCGTCGATCAATCCGATCACCATGCCGGCGCTGATCACGCCGCCGTCGATGTTTCCTTCTCTGAGCGCCTGCTTGCCGCGAACGCCAGCAACGAGCGGGCGCACTTCCTCGAACTTCGCGCCCTTCTTCTCCATCGCCACCACTTCGTTCGAGATCGCGTTCTTGAACACGCGCGCGGTGTTATGCATCGTTCGGAAGATCAGATTGGTGTCGCGCTCGCCGGCCTTGGCCAAGGCTTGTTTGATGTTGTCGTGAATCGGCGCTTCCTTGGTGATCATGAAGCGCGTGCCCATATTGATGCCGTGAGCGCCCAACGCGAACGCCGCGGCCATGCCGCGCCCGTCGCCAATTCCGCCAGACGCAATCACCGGAATCTTCAACGCACGCACGGCGGCCGGAATCAAAATCAAATTGGGAATATCGTCCTCGCCCGGATGGCCGGCGCATTCGAAGCCATCGATGCTGACCGCATCCACGCCCGCCCGCTCCGCCGACAACGCGTGCCGCACCGACGTGCATTTGTGCACGACCCGGATCCCGTGCTCCTTGAGCTTGCCGATAAAGTCTTTGGGATTGTTGCCGGCGGTCTCCACGATCTTCACGCCGCTGTCCATGATCACTTGCAAATATTCCGCATACGGCGGCGGTGTGATCGCCGGCAGAATCGTGAGATTCACACCGAACGGCTGATCCGTCATGGTCCGGCAGCGCTCGATTTCTTTACGCAGATCTTCGGGCGTCGGCTGCGTGAGCGCAGTGAGAATGCCAAGTGCGCCGGCGTTCGAGACGGCTGATGCCAGCTCCGCAGTGCCGACCCACTGCATGCCGCCTTGAATGATCGGATAGCGCGTGCCGAGCAGCTCGGTGACCCTGGTTCTCATCCGGATTTGGCCCTGTCTTGCGAGAGGGCCAAGAGTACCGAGGTTGGCCGCGCTTGTATCGTTATTTAACGGCGGCGGCGCGGTCCAATCCAGCACGCAGATCCTGGAGCAGATCTTCCACCGATTCGATGCCCACCGAGATTCGCAGCAGCGTTTCACTGATGCCGGCGGCACGCTGAGCGTCAGCAGGCATTGCCGCGTGAGTCATTGACGCGGGATGCGCGACCAGACTCTCGACACCACCGAGGGATTCCGCCAGTGAGAACGTCTCCAGCCCTTCCAGGAAGGCGCAGACATTCGGAATACCGCCACGCAGTTCAAAGCTCAGCATCGCCCCGAAGCCGCTCTGCTGGCGCTTTGCCAGCTCGTGCTGAGGATGCGAGGGCAAGCCGGGGTAATACACCTTCTTCACCGCCGGGTGATCGTTCAGAGCGTTCGCAATCTGGAGCGCATTGTCACCGTGCACTTTCAAACGAGCATGCAACGTGCGAATGCCTCGCAACGTCATGAAGCTGTCGAACGGAGCGCCGGTGACGCCGATACAGTTCGCCCACCACACCACACGCTCGTGTAGTTCCGGCGTGGAAGAAACAATCGTGCCGCCGACCACGTCGCTGTGACCGTTCAGATACTTGGTCGTCGAATGCAACACGAAGTCCGCGCCCAACGACAGCGGCTGCTGCCACACCGGCGACAGGAACGTATTATCGACCAGCAGCCAGGCGCCGATCGCATGCGCCTGTTCAGCGACCTTGCGAATGTCGACGATACGCAGCAGCGGATTGCTGGGCGTCTCCACCCACACGAGCTTCGGCTTGCGAGCCAGCGCTGCCGTCAGCGCGGCCTCATCCGTCTGGTCGACGAACTCAACCCGCAGCTGTCCGCGTCGCGCGAGATTGCTGAACAAGCGATGCGTGCCGCCATAACAATCATGCGGAGCGATCAGCAGGTCATCATGCGACAGCAGCTGACACGCCAGATGAACCGCGGCCATGCCGGAGGCCGTCACAACAGCGCCAGCACCGCCTTCAAGTGATGCAATCGCCTCGCCCAGCGCGTCGCGCGTCGGATTGCCCGATCGCGAATAGTCGTAGGTGCGCTTCTCGCCGAAACATTTGAACGAGAACGTCGAGGTGAGATGCAGCGGCGGCACCACCGCGCCGTGCTGAGGATCGGAATCGAGAGCGGCACGGACTGCGCGAGTCGCGGCCGAAGGGCGCCAGGTCATTTCACATCTCCGGTAGTCGACAGTGCACGGGTGAACACCTCATGCAGTGCCTGCGTCTCTTTCAAGAAAGCATCGTGGCCATACAAGGACGAGAATTCGGCGAGCTGCACGGGGCCGCTGACCGACTGCCTCAACATTCGCATGTCCGAGAGCGGCACGAGCTGATCCTCGATGACCGCCACCAGCCAGGTGGGCACGCGAATCCTGGCCGGGTCGACCTGATGCAGATCGATGGATTCCGACAGGCACACGAAAGCTTCGGGAATATAGGCGGCGGCGTAGGCATCGCCACGCGACAGCAAATAGGACTCGACCGGGAATTGGAAACGTCCATCGACCCGCGTCGCCGGGCCGGCGAAACGTTGTTCGAATTCAGCGGGACTGCGATAGGTCGCCATCGCAAGCGCCCGCGCCAGGCGCAAGCCTTCGGCGCCCTGCCCGTTTTGGGCTGCGTAACGAACGACTGCGCGCTGCACGCTGCGCCAGGCGGTCGACATTGGATGAGAGCGATGCGCGGCGCTGATGACGACGATGCGCTTCACTAGATCGGGAAATCGTTCGGCGAACGCGAGCGCGACCATGCCGCCATACGACGCACCGACAATCGCTTCCAAGGGCCCGAGCTTCAGATGCTCGAGGACTCGACGCAGCAGCTCGGCCTGGTCTTGAGAAGCGATCGAGGGGAAATCATTTTGCCCGGCACGCGGACCGGTGCTGCCGCCACTGCCGCCGAGAAAATCGATGCCGAGAATGCGATAGCCGCTGCTGTCGAGCGCGCGGCCGGGGCCGATGATGTCGCTCCACCAGCCTTTTTCATTGGGGGTGTCGACGACAGCGCGACCGGCTGAGATACCGCCGAGCGCGGCAATGACCGGCGCGGCAGGATTGCCGACCAGCCGCCACGCGACTCGGACGTCTTTGAGCTCACCGCCAAAATGCAGCGGCAAGGCTCGGTCAAGCTCCAGCACGCCCTCGTGAACAGCCACAGAGGTGCGCTCGGGCACAGCATTCATGAATCGAACACTCCGTATCGACTTCAGTACCGCGACCGAAGGCCGGGACTGAACAGGTTTCGCTCATCGCAGAAACCCCACGGAGGTCCGTAGAGGGTAGGTCGCCGTGCCCCACCGCCCGCGCAATGCGAGCAGCTGCAACAGCAACTCATCTGTCGGGGCTCCAAATGGAGTCTCCCCGCAGGAGTTGGCACCTTTTCGAGATGGTTAGTCTCGACGGTTGCCCCGGCTTCAAAGGGCCTGACCCTCAGCCGGTCTCGATGAGTAGCCGGGAGTCTAGAGTCAACCGCCAGATTCGGTCAAGAAACCCGTGGCCGGTTGCCGACCTGCGTCACGAAAAAAACCACCGCGATTTCTTCGTCTTAGCGGTTCCAGGCCGGTCACGGGCTTGCCCCTAACCGCACTAATGTATTAACGTACTAATGCACTAGTACAGTTTCTCCTCGTACCGGCCCTTCAATAGATTCGGGGCACCATGAAAGACCATCGGGCATTGACGCCGCGCCAGGAGGCGCTCGCGGAACGGGCGCTGTTTGGCGCCATCCTGACCTTACGCAGCATCGATGAATGCCGCGCGTTCTTTCGCGACCTGTGTACGCCGGCGGAACTGCAGGCGCTCGCGGATCGATGGGCTGTGGTGGCCCTGCTCCAGCAAGGAGTGCCGTACCGGGAAATTCACAAACAGACCGGCGTCAGCGTGACCACCATCGGTCGCGTCGCGCGCTACCTGCTCAACGGCAATGGCGGATACACCTTGGCCGCCGAACGCATGAAAGATTCCACCGACACCCGTTCCACCGACTCAGGGCGCGTCCGACCATGATGGACAAAGCAACCCGTCTCAAAGTCGCCCTGCAAAAATCCGGGCGCCTCACCGAAAACTCGCTGGACCTGATGGTCCGCTGCGGCTTGAAGTACAGCCGCGGCAAAGATCAGCTGATGTGTTACGGCGAGAACATGCCGCTCGATCTGCTGTTCGTGCGCGACGACGATATCCCCGATCTCGTGCAACAGGACGTGTGCGATCTCGGCATCGTCGGTATCAACGTCATCGAGGAGAAACGCCTCGCCTTCCAGGCGAAAGGTGTAACGCCGCTGTTCGAACAACTAATGACGCTCGACTACGGCAAGTGCCGCCTGTCGATCGCTGTGCCCGATGGTGTCGAATACAAGGACGCGCGTTCCTTGAACGGCAAACGCATCGCCACCACGTACCCAAACATTCTCGGCCGCTATCTGCGTCAGCGAGATGTACAGGCGGAGATCGTGACTTTGTCCGGCGCCGTGGAAATCGCGCCTCGCCTCGGCCGCGCCGATTTCATTTGCGATCTGGTATCTAGCGGCTCGACGCTGCTGGCCAATCACCTGTGGGAAGCAGAGACCATCCTGGAGAGCCAGGCCGCGATCATCACCACGCCGGTGCCGGTGTCCCCTGAAAAGCAGGACTGGATCCATCGTTTGACGATGCGCATCGACGGCGTGCAGCAGGTGAAGGAAAGCAAATACATCATGCTCCACGCGCCGCGCTCGAAGCTGGCCGATATTCGCAAGCTCCTGCCCGGCAGCGAGTCGCCGACCATCGTGCCGCTCGACGGTAACGCCGACAAAGTCGCCGTGCACGCCGTGTGTCGCGAGAACGTGTTCTGGGAAACGCTCGAGAGCCTGAAGAGTGCGGGCGCGAGCGCGATCCTGGTGTTGCCGGTTGAGAAGATGTTGGCCTGAGCCAACCTTAGCCAGAGAGGTCAATCGTGAGCTTGTCGTTGCTGGAGTGGTCGAGTCTTTCCGCGGATGAACGGCGGGCTGCCTTGCGGCGGCCGGCGCAGGCGGATACCGACGGCTTGCATCGACGCGTCAGCGAGATCATCAAAGACGTCCGCGCTCGCGGCGATCAAGCGCTGCTCGAATTCACCGAACGCTTCGACGGCGTGAAGCTCACGTCCCTCGAAGCCGACGCCGCCGAATTCGCCGCCGCCGAAAAGTCGCTCAATGCCGAACAGCGCGCCGCCCTCGAACGCGCGATCAGCAACGTGCGTCGCTTCCACGAAGCACAGCTCGGCAATCCGCTGCGAATCGAAACATCGCCGGGCGTCATCTGCGAACGTCACTTCCGCGCGATCGATGCGGTCGGTTTGTATGTCCCCGCGGGCGTCGCACCTCTGCCCTCCGCCGCCATCATGCTGGCCGTCCCCGCCAGCATCGCCGGTTGCCCCACCCGCATCATCTGCACGCCGCCTCGCAAAGACGGCACGCCTGATCCTGCGGTGTTGGTTGCCGCAAGGCTGTGCGGTGTCGAGCGTGTATTCAAAGTCGGCGGCGCGCAGGCCATTGCCGCGATGGCCTACGGCACAGCGTCGATTCCAAAGGTCGACAAAGTGTTCGGCCCCGGCAGTGCCTGGGTGACGGCTGCGAAAATCCTCGCGGCCAACGATCCCGATGGCGCAGCCCTCGATCTGCCGGCCGGTCCTTCCGAAGTGCTGGTGATCGCGGACGACCAAGCCAACGCCGAATTCGTCGCCGCTGACTTGCTGGCCCAAGCCGAGCACAGCGCCGACGCTCAAGCCATTCTGGTCACAACCTCACGTGCGCTCGCCGAAGCGACGCTGGAGCAATTGGAAGCGCAGATGCGCCGCCTCGGTCGTGAGAGCACGTTGCGTGAATCCATCAATCACGCACGTTTGTTCCTCGTCGACTCGTTGCACTCCGCCTTCGAGCTCAGCAACGCCTACGCGCCGGAACATTTGATCGTGCAGGTCGCGAAGGCTCGCGATTGGCTACCCAACATTCGTAACGCCGGCTCGGTGTTCCTCGGCGCATACACGCCAGAAACAATGGGCGACTACTGCAGCGGCACGAATCACGTGCTGCCGACCTATGGTTTTGCCCGTGCCTACAGCGGCCTGTCGCTGGTCGATTTCCAGAAGCGCATGACGGTGCAGGAACTGAGCGCCGACGGCTTGCGCGATCTCGGCCCGACCGCCATCACCATCGCCGGCCTCGAAGGCCTGGACGCACACGCCAACGCAGTGCAAGTGCGCCTGCGCCAACTCGCGAATCCCACATGAACCCGATCCTGAATCTCGCACGGCCCGACATCCTGTCGCTGCAGCCGTATCAACACGCGGCTTGGGAACCGACGCTCGAGCGCATGCACGCCAATGAAATGCCCTGGCGGGCCGACGGCGACGCATCGCATGCCGGTCTCAACCGCTATCCCGAGCCGCAGCCCGATGTACTCATCGAACATCTGGCCAAGCTGTACGGAACCTCGCCGAAGAACGTGATCGCGGGCCGCGGCAGCGATGAGGGCATCGACCTGTTGGTTCGCGCTTTCTGTCGCGCCGGCGAAGACAGCGTGCTGATCTGCCCGCCCACCTTCGGCATGTACAAAGTCTCGGCGCGCATTCAAGGCGCAGGCGTCATCGAGGTGCCGCTGATCAAAGAGCGTGGCTTCGAACTGGATGTGCAGGTCGTCCTCGCCGCCTGGCGCGAGAACGTCAAAATTGTTTTCGTCTGCACGCCCAACAACCCCACCGGCAATCTGCTCGATCGCGCTTCCATCGAAGTGCTGTGCGCGCAGTTGAGCAACAAATCGCTGGTCGTCGTCGACGAAGCGTATATCGAATTCGCCAATGCCCCGAGCATGGTGCAGGACCTGGAGCGCTTCCCGAACCTCGTGATCCTGCGCACCTTGTCGAAGGCCTATGCGTTGGCTGGCGCGCGGTGTGGTGCGTTGATCGCGCATGAAGACATCATCAGTCTGCTTGCCCGCGTGATCACGCCGTACGCACTGCCCACCCACACCATCGACTCTGTGTTGCATTTGACGGATGACCAGCACGTCGCCGAATCCAAGAAGCGGATCGAGATGATCTTGGCTGAGCGTGCGCGTGTCTCCGAGGCGCTTGCCTCGCTGCCGCTGATTCGCGAAGTGTGGCCCAGTCACTCCAATTTCATCCTGGTGGACTGCGTCGATGCCGACGCCGTGCTGCGCGCCGCATTGTCAGCAGGCTTGATCATTCGCGATCCTCGCTCGCAGCTCGGCCTCGGCAGCAGCCTGCGCATTTCCATCGGCACGCCCGATCAGAACGATCGACTCATCCGCGGCGTGACCCAGGCATCGGGAGTTCCGGTATGAGCGGCCAGCGCGTTCTATTCATCGATCGCGACGGCACCATCATCACGGAGCCGGCGGACAAACAGATCGACAGCTTGCAGAAGTTCCGGCTGGTGCCGGACGTGATCGCAGGGTTGCAACGCCTGCGCGATGCCGGCTACACGTTCGTGATGGTGAGCAATCAAGACGGCCTCGGCACCGAGAGCTTTCCTGAACCGACGTTCCGTGAGCCGCACGAATTCCTGCGCGAGCTGCTGAAGTCACAAGGCATCACGTTCGCCGAAGAATTCATCTGCCCGCACAAGCCGGCCGACAACTGCCAGTGCCGCAAGCCCAAGACCGGCCTGCTCGACGATTATCTGAAAAAGACGCCCATCGATCGCGAGCACAGCTATGTCATCGGCGATCGTGAGACCGATCTGCAGCTCGCGACCAATCTCGGCATTCAAGGCATTCGCGTTCGTACGGACGAAACACCCGGCGACACGTGGCCTGAGATTACCGCCCGTCTGACTGCGAAGGCTCGCACCGCGACGGTGGTTCGCAAGACCAAAGAAACCGACATCAAGGTCGAAGTGAATCTGGATCGCGAGACCCCGATTCATATCGAGACCGGGCTCGGCTTCTTCGATCACATGCTCGAGCAGATCGCCAAGCATGGCGGCTTCTCGCTGCAGCTCACCTGCAAGGGCGACCTGCACATCGACGAACATCACACCGTCGAGGATTGCGCGCTCGCCCTGGGCCAGGCGTTGAAACAAGCGCTCGGCGACAAGCGCGGCATTCATCGCTACGGCTTCCTGCTGCCTATGGATGAAGCGCTGGCGCAGGTGGCCATCGACTTGTCGGGTCGCCCCTATTTCGTGTTCGAAGGTCAGTTCGGTCGCGATTCCGTCGGTCAGCTGCCCACCGAGCTCGTGCCCCATTTCTTCCGCTCACTGGCGGAGACCTTGGGCGCGGCCATCAATCTGAAGGTTCAAGGCGAGAACACTCATCATATGATCGAAGCCTGTTTCAAAGGCGTCGGTCGTACATTGCGCCAGGCGTTTCGTATCACGGACACGGAATTGCCCAGCACCAAGGGTACGTTGTAATGCAGCTCGCGATCATCGACAGTGGCGGTGCCAACATCGCCTCCCTCCGCTACGCCATCGATCGACTCGGCGTGGCCTCCGAGCTCACGACCGATCCTGAAAAGGTTCGCGCCGCCTCGCATGTGATTCTGCCCGGCGTCGGCGCCGCGGCCGATTGCATGGGCCGCTTGCAGAAGATTCCCGGCCTGGTCGATACCATTCGCAAGCTGCGACAGCCCATGCTCGGCATCTGCGTTGGCATGCAGCTGTTGTTCGAATCGTCGGAGGAAGGTGAAGTGCCCTGTCTCGGACTGCTGCCCGGACGCGTGCGACGCTTCGCCGATCGCGACGATCTGCCGGTCCCGCACATGGGCTGGAATCAGCTGGAGTTCGAGCCCGGCTCGCCGCTACTCAAAGACATCCAGCCCGGCGATCATGTTTATTTCGTGCACAGCTATTCGGCGCCGGTCAGCCCGCTGACGGTCGCGACCGCGACGTATGGCGAGCAATTCTCCGCTCTGGTCCAGAGCGGCAATGTGTTTGGCGCGCAGTTCCACCCGGAACGCTCGGCGCGCATCGGCTCATTGCTGCTGCGTAATTTCCTGCAACTGCAACCGACTCACTGAAAAAACCATGGAGCTGATCCCCGCCATCGATCTCAAGGACGGCCGTTGTGTCCGCCTGTTCAAGGGCGACTTCGCCGCCGAGACGGTGTATTCGAACGATCCGGCCGAAATCCTGGCCCGCTATCGTGCCTTCGGGGCGCGACGCATTCACGTCGTCGATCTCGACGGCGCGAAGGACGGCACCCAGGCGAACCGCGATGCAATCGTGAAATTCGCCGGCGACCGCTCGCTCAAACTCCAAGTCGGCGGCGGTCTGCGCTCGCTGGAGCGCGTCAAAGCGCTGTTGGATACGGGCGTGGAACGCGCCGTCATCGGCAGCGTCGCCATCAATTCACCCGACGTGGTGATTTCCTGGCTGTCGGATGTCGATCCGACGCGTATCGTGCTTGCATTGGACGTGCGCTTGGATGACTCGGGCCTGCCGATGCTCACAACCCACGGCTGGCAACAGACGAGCAGCGTCAATCTGTGGGCACTGGTCGAACGTTATATGCGATCCGGCATCGCTCACGTACTGTGCACCGACGTCGCCCGAGACGGCGCGCTCACCGGCCCGAACTTCGAGCTGTATGCGGACGCGGTGCGAAGATTTCCCGAGCTGCAGTGGCAAGCGTCCGGCGGTGTCGCCACCGCGCGTGACCTGATCGCCCTGCGCGAATGCGGCGTCGCCGCTGTGATCAGCGGCAAAGCGCTGCTGGAAAACAAGATTTCACCTGAGGAGCTGCGGCCATTCTTGCCAAACGCATCATCCCCTGTCTCGATGTAAGAGACGGTCAGGTCGTCAAAGGCGTGCGCTTCCGCGACCACGTGGTCGTGGGCGACATCCTCGAGCTGGCACAGCGCTATCGTGACGAAGGCGCCGACGAACTGGTGTTCTACGACATCACCGCGAGCCCGGACGGACGCACGGTGGATCGCAGCTGGATCCGTCGTATCGCGCGTATTCTGGATATTCCTTTCTGTGTGGCCGGCGGCATTCGCAGCGTCGCCGACGCCGAGGAAGTACTCGGTGAAGGCGCGGAGAAGGTGTCGATCAACTCCCCTGCCATTGCCGATCCTGAATTGATCAACCGACTGAGCGCACGCTTTGGCGCGCAATGTGTGGTCATCGGTATCGACAGTCAGACGGTCGAAGGGGTCTATCAGGTGTATCAATTCACCGGCGATCCAAACCGCACACGTAACACGGCACGCAAAACCTTGGACTGGGTGCGTGAGGTGCAGGAGCGTGGCGCCGGCGAGATCGTGCTCAATTGCATGGCGAGCGACGGCGTGCGCAAGGGCTATGACATCGCACAGCTCAGCGCCGTGCGTGCGTTGTGCCGAGTGCCGCTCATTGCATCGGGCGGCGCAGGCGCGAAGGAACATTTCGCGAGCGTGTTCAACGAGGCCAAGGTCGACGGTGCGCTCGCGGCCAGCGTGTTTCATACGGGCGCGCTGCCCATTCCCGATCTCAAGCACTATCTGCGCGAGACCGCCATCGAGGTCCGGCCATGAAGCTCGAGCAGATCGAATCCTTCGACTGGGGCAAAGGCGATGGCCTGCTGCCGGCAGTCGTGCAGGACGCGACCAACGGCAAGGTGCTCATGCTCGGTTACATGAATCGCGAAGCGTTGCGTAAGACGCTGGGCGAGAAGCGTGTGACTTTCTACAGCCGTAGCAAACAACGGCTCTGGACCAAGGGCGAGACGTCCAGCAACTTCCTGCATCTGGTCGATGCCGCGATCGACTGCGACAACGATACGCTGTTGATCACCGCCCGGCCCGATGGCCCGACCTGTCACAACGGCACCGATAGTTGTTTTGGCGATGAGATCGGCACGACCGCGACTCACCTCGCCTTCCTGTCGCGGCTCGAGTCCGTCATCGAGAAGCGCGTCAGCGAACGGCCCGAGGGCAGCTACACCGCGCGCTTGTGGGCCGATGGCCCGACTCGCATGGCGCAGAAAGTCGGCGAGGAAGGCGTCGAGGTCGCGCTCGCGGCGGTGACCCAGAGCGACGACAAGCTCGTCGGCGAGGCCGCCGACCTGCTGTTTCATCTGACCCTGCTGTTGAAGAGTCGTCAGCTGTCCCTGGGCCATGTGGTCGCGGAACTGGAGCGGCGTCACGCCGCCAAGCGGTAAAAGGCGACTGGGTCCGGGTAATCGGTCAGAAGGCCCCTTATAATCCGCCGCCAGCCCCGCTATACCCTCCCGAATAACAAGCGGGGTCGAGGACGCAAGCGCAATGGGCAACGTGTTGATGGTCGCCAACTACGAGCCGGACGTGGGCTACGCCTGGAACTTCATTCAACAGTTCTGGGTGGTGCTCGCCAAGAAGTTTCCCGGCCGCTGTCACCTTGCCTACCCCCTCCATGGCGCCGTACCCGCCGTCATCTCCGACGCGGGCATCAAGATCCATTGGCAGAACATGCGCGACAAGAGCTCGACCGACTTCATCCGGCAGCACCGGATCGAGCACGTCTATCTGACCGACTGGACCGGTCTGAACCCGCTGTATGCGCGCTGGCGGCTGGCCGGCGTAAAGGACATCGTCGTGCACGATCATGTGCCCGGCGATCCGCCACCCGCGCGAGGCTGGAAAGGCGCGCTCAAAGCTTCATTGAACAGCCTGCGCGTGATGTCACCGACTCAGTGCCTGGCCGTGGCCGAACATGTGACAAAACGTCACATCGAGACCTGGCGCATGGATCCCAGCATCTGCGTCACCGTGACCAACGGCATCCGTCCCTTCACCGTCGATCCGTCGTTGCGCCCTTCGGTGCGTAGCGAGCTGCAGCTGCCGGCCGATGCAAAGGTGTTCCTGATCGTCGGTCGTGCCACCAAATACAAAGGCGTCGACTTCGCCGTGCGTTGTCTGGCCAAGCTGCCGGCTCATGTGCACTTCGTGCATGTCGGCGATGGGCCGGATCTCGACGAATTTCGCAAGCTCGCTCGTGAGCTCAACGTTGCCGAGCGCATGCACTTTCTCGGTAAGCGCAGCGACGTGCAAAGACTCATGACTGGCTGCGATGCCGCTTTTCATCCCAGCCGCGGCGAGGCGATGTCGCTCGCCATTCTCGAATACATGTGCGCCGGCCTGCCGCCGGTCGTGCCGAGCCTGCCATCGGTGTCCGTGGCCGTCGAACATCAGGTAACGGGTCTCGTGTATCAAAATCTCAATGTGGAGGCCGCCGTCAGTGCGCTCGGCGCCCTGGCCGATGACGATGCCCTGCGTGCGCGGCTCGGTTCGGCCGCGCACGCCAAGGTGCTCAGTTCCTATACCATCGAACAGACCATGCGAACGTTCGATGAGAAGATCGCCATCCGGGCGTAGCGCTTACTCCGTCGCCTCGAGTACGACCGAATACGTGTAGCTCACGCCCTGCTGGCTGTCCTTCGCCGGCGTGGGGCGATGACGCGACATCGCGAGATACACGCCCGGTGCGCTCGGCGTGAAGCTGAATCGACCGTCCTTGTCGGTGGTCACTTCGGCAAACGGCTTCTGATCCGCCGAGAGCGCCTTCGCTCCATACACCGATACGGCATGATCCGCGAGCGGCTTGCCATCGAACCGCACTTCAAACTTCACGTCCGAACCGACGAAGGCTGAGTTTGGATGGGATAGCGCTCGATATTCCAATCCCGTGTTACGCGGCGCGAGTGCCTGCTCGGTTGGCTTGCCTTGCGTTACATAGACTTCAGCCATGGTGATGCTGGTGACGTCGTAGATTTTGGAGCCGGCCGGTGCTTCGTCCTTGGGACCGAGGAATTTCCAATCGCCGTTGACCCACGCGGCCTTCGCTGTCCGACCGCCGCGCTTGCCCGTCGAGATGCGGTAAGTGCCCGCCTCCTTCGTATCAACTTCAACGATCGCCAGATCGCGCGTGTACACCGGAGTCAGCGCAACCTTCGCACCGGCGGGCGTGACGACGTGATAGTCATCCGACTTCATCACCACGTCCGGCGAGAAGAACTCCTCAGTGAAGCTCCCCTGCACGGTGACGTGATCGCGCTTGCCGAGATCGAACAAGTTCGGCAGCAAGAACGGCGAATGCGCCTGCGCCGTGCCAACGCACAACAACGCAGCGCTCAATGCCAACATAACGCCAGGCTTAATCATGCAATCCATCTCCATACTCAACGAATCAGAACATCGCGAGGCGTGCTAACGCACGCTCGCTCAGGCTTGGGGTCGCGAGGCGTGCTAAAGCACGCTCGCTGAGGCTTGGGGTCGCGAGGCGTGCTAAAGCACGCTCGCTGAGGCTTGGGGTCGCGAGGCGTGCTAACGCACGCTCGCTCAGGCTTGGGGTTGCGAGGCGTGCTAACGCACGCTCGCTGAGGGTTGGGGCGCGAGGCGCGCTTTCGCACGCTCGCGGCAAGTAAGGTCGGCTACAAATCTGCGAGGCGCGCTTTCGCGCGCTCGCGTAAGTTAGGCCGACTGCAAATAGAAACGACGCTGCGGGCGTTGCGCACGCTCGCGGCAGGTTAGGTCGGCTCTGGTTCAGAACTGCCACGACAACGATACGCGGAAGTTGCGCCCTGGCTCGCTGTAGCGCCCGATGCCATCGCCTGTGACGTAGCCATACAGGGTCGTCGTGCCTTCGTTCACGAAGCGCACGCGGGGCCACTGGTAGTACTTCTTGTCGAAGACGTTGTAGACGCCAGCGTTGAGACGCAAATCCTTGGTGATGTTGATGTCGCCGAACAGGTCCAGCACGGTGTACTCGTTGCTCAAATAATCCGGCACGAGCGACGTGAAGAAATCATTGGCCGCCGTCTCTGTGAGAACCGCGTCTGCCAACTTCTTCGCCTCGGCATGCGTCACGTTGCCCGTCAGCGACCAACGCTGCGTCGGCGATTGGTAACGAATCCCGAGCACGCCACTGGCCGGCAGAATGCTCGGCAGCGGATCGCCATTGCCCTTCTCGCCTTCGCTGTAAGCCCAGGCGAGGCGCGCCGACCATTGCTGAGAAATCACCCAGCGACCTTCGACTTCGACGCCTTTCACCGTCACCTCGCCGACGTTCGCGGCCATCGTATATTCCTTGCCCTGCGTGACAGTGCAGGTGGTGCCGGTGCAGCTGCGATACTGCGTGCCCGGGTTCAGGATGAACTCGGCGTTCTCGACGAAGTTGGTGTACTTGTCGCGATACGCGGAAAGGCCGATCTGAAGGCTGTCGGTCTGCCAGCGATACCCCAGCTCGGTATTCAAGCTCTCTTCCGATTCCAGATTCGGATTGGACGCCGAATCCCACAACGAAACCTGGTTACCGGTCGCCACCTCGGTCACGATGGAGCTCTGTGTCGGCGCATACAGCTCACCCACCGTCGGCGCACGGAAGCCACGACCGACTTGCGCCCAGACGGAATGTTCAGGCGTGAACTTGAAATCGACACCGGCTTGCCACGTCGGCGCCGAGAACTCCACGTCACGCACCGAGCCTGTCGGATCGACGAACTGTGCATCGAGGTTCGGCGAATACTCGGTGCGGTCGTAGCGCACGCCGGCATGCAGCGTGAGTCGATCATTCAGCAGATACAGGCTGTCACGCAGATACGCGCTGTAAGAAGTGACATCCGTATTCGGCACTTGATCCGGATCGACGGTCACAGAACTCGTATCTCGCGTGGTGCCGATGTATCGCGAGTCGACCGCGACGAAATCGACTTCGCGCTTCTGCCACGCCAGGCCGTAGATGAGATCATGACCCACACTGCCGCTGCGCCATGCCTTCGTGAGATCCAACGCCGTGCGGTCGAGCACCTGATCGGTCGCGCGATTTTCACTACGCAAGCACGGCACCACATTCACCGGCACGCAGCCGGTGCCCGCGAGAATCGTCGTCAGCCCGCGGCTCTTGGTCTCGACACGATCGGCCGTCCATTCGAGGCTGTCGAAGAATGTCCCGGCGGCGTCCCAGGAATAACGCAAGCCGTAGCGATCGCGATCTTTGTCGTCATCGGCGCGGCGGGTCAGATAGCCGGGACCGCCGACGCGGGACAGATTGTTGATCTCATTCGTGGCGCGACTGTATTCGCCGACCAGGCCGAAGCGCTGGTTGTCGCCGATCAGGAAATCGACCTTGGCGAGCACGGTGTCGCTCTCATGGTCGATGGGATCGGGCGTGCGTCGCCCCGAGCCCGTCGCGATAGGCGATGAGTCGTACCATGACTCCGCGTCGTGACCGCGACGACGCGTGTACAACAGCATCGATTCCACCGGGCCAGTGCGATTGGCCAGCGTTGCCGTGGTCATCAGCTCATCGGTGCTGCTGGTGTAGCCTGTCTTGACGCGGAAGTAACTGTCGTTGCCGTCCGGACTCAAGTAATCGTACGGATCCTTGGTCGTGAACATGACCGCGCCGCCGAGCGCGCCGCTGCCAGCAGTGATGGAGTCAGCACCTTTCACGACTTCCATGCCCTTGAGCGAATCGATATCGATGTCGCCGCGGCTCGCGCGAAAGAACTCATACGCCGGCGTCGTCTCCACGGATTCGGCGAACGACAAACCGTCGACGGTCAGCGCCACGCGATCGCCTTCGAGGCCGCGAATGTTGAAGCCGTTATCCCCGAAGCGTCCCATGTCGACGATGCTCACGCCCGGGATGTAACGAATCGCGTCCTCGAAGTTCTGCGCCTGCTCTTCCTCCAGCTCCTTGACGCCGACGACTTTGGCATTGCCAACCGTCGACCGGCCTTCGTCCTCGGCGGTGACTTTGACCTTGTTCAGCTGCTGAGCCTTCGCCTCCTCGGCGGCAACGCTGGGACGAAACGCCGACAACAAGGTCGCGGCAACAGCCAGTGACAGAACGGTACTCGAGGTACGCATGGGAAACTCCAGACAGAATGCATTTGAAGCGATGCCTGGTTGGCGTCCTGCGCTGACTGGGCGTTTGTTGGTGTAGTTGGTGAGTGCGCGTTCAGCGCTCTTGCACTTGGCTCGTCACAGCCCGCCGATCCTGACGCGGCTCACGCACGGGCGGCGGATCGTCCTGCGTGATGGCGCCATCTTTGTTGGTGTCGGTCCGATCGAACATGCGAGCGCTCATCGCGAAGTATTCGTCGCGGCTGATGTCGCCGTTCTCGTTGCTATCGATGGCCTTGAAGCGCACGCGGCCCTGCTTGAGCTGCGCCTGGCGGCGGTCTTCGATGCGCTGGCCCAGGCGCGCCACGAATTCGTTCACATACTCCTCGTGATCGAGCTTGCCGTCTTTGTTGGTATCGGTGGCGGCGAACACTTTGGCCCGCTCCGCGTCGTACTGGGCGCGCGTGAGGATGTCATCGCCATCGTCGTCGTAGATCTCGAGCATGCCGGCGAGATTGTGGGAGGTCGGCATACCGATGATTGAGCGGCGACGCGGCGCTTCCTTCGCCTCCGGCTCGGCGTCGTCCTTGGTGATACGACCATCCTTGTTCCGATCCAGATGCACGAACGCGCGATCGCCCGAGTTGTCGTACTCGGCGCGGCTGATGAACTTGTCTTCGTCCTTGTCGAGCGCCTTGAAGCGCGTGTCGGTTTGCTTCAGCGACGCGTTGCGCTCATCGGCGATATCGCGATCCAGGCGAACGGCATATTCGTTGAGATATTCATCGACGGTGAGCGAGCCGTTGTGGTCGCTGTCCGTCGTCGCGAATCGGGCTTTACGAACCGTTTCATACTCGGTGCGTGTGACTTTACCGTCGCCGTCGTCGTCCCAGGTGGCAATGAAGGCATTGCCAGTGTGGCCGCCGGTAGGCAGCGCTTTCCCGGCCTCTGCCGTTTCAGCGCCATGAGCCGCGCCCGCCATCGCCGACAGCACAGCCAGACTGCAAATACGCAAGGCATGACGAACCATCAGCGATGCTGATGCGCGAGAGGAAACGGACATGGCGGGAACTCCCTTGTTGTCGGACGCACGATTTCGTTCCACAACGTCGAGAGCGGTGCCAGTTCACTCAGAAGCTCAGCCGTCCGTTGCGGACTGTTGTTTGCTGGCCCGAGAGCTGGCGGCTCGCTGGAGAGCCCAGCGAGCGCCAGAGATGATAACGATTCTCAAATGGTTGGCAAGTGCCTTGTTAGAACCAGACTCGCAACCCGGCGACGAACTGCAGTTCATCTGCATCGTCACCGTGGTTTCGCGCGAGGTCCGCGGTCTCTCCAAATTTCCGTGACCACACCACGCCAAGATAGGGCGCGAACTCGCGGCGAATCTCATATCGCACGCGCAGTCCTAGTTCGGCGGTGCTGAAGCCTGAACCAATGCCGTTGGCGGGATCGTCCTTGCCGTAAAGCTTCAATTCCAACTTCGGCTGCAACACCAGCCGCTGCGTCAGAAACATTTCGTATTCCGCGGAAAAGTTGGCCGCGGTCCGGCCCTGCTCGCCGACATACGCCAATGCTTCGACTTCGAACCAGTACGGCGCGAGTCCTTGCACACCGAAGGCCGCCCACGTTCGCGACGGACCTTCGCCAAAGTCGTGAGCAACGCCGCCTTGCAGGCTCCACCATCGCGAGAGGACACGATCCCAGAGCAGCTCGACCGAACCTTCATAGTCGCCGTTGACGCGCTCGCCTTCGGTCTTGAGCAACGCCTTGTCATAGTCATTACCGAACCACGCACGCCCGTCCCAGAACAGCGCGTTGCCTTCATCGTTGTCACGCCATTCGAGTTGATCGAACGCCACCATGCTGAACGACGCACTGTCGTCCATGTTCATGAGCTCCGCCATTTCCTTGTCGGACATGTCGCCCATTTCATGTTGAGGCGGATCCGGTGGAATATGGGCACGTTCGCTTTCGGTGCGCTCGTCCTGAGCGACAGCGGTCGTTACCACGGCGGCAAACAACGCCAGCGCGACGTGCAATTTGATCAGCGCGCTCATGAGTGATCTCCATGACCGCTGTGATCAGCCATATCTTCGCCCGGTGCGACATGCACCTCGCGCATCATGCCCGCCTCCATGTGATACAGCAGATGGCAGTGATACGCCCAGCGCCCCGGCGCATCGGCCGTGACGGCGTAACTCAACTTCTGCCCCGGCTGGACATTCACCGTGTGCTTGCGCACCTGAAAGTTGCCCGACGCGTCTTCGACTTCGCTCCACATGCCGTGCAGGTGAATCGGATGCGTCATCATGGAGTCGTTCACCAACGTGATGCGCAGACGCTCGCCCAGCCGGAATTTCAGCGGCTTGGCATCAGAGAACTTCTGTCCGTTGAACGACCAGACAAACCGTTCCATGTGACCGGTGAGATGCAGCTGAATCTCACGCCCCGGTTCACGGCGGTCGATGGGACCGCCGATGGTCCGCAAATCGGCGTACGCGAGCACGCGGCGTCCGTTGTTTCTCAAGCCAACACCGGGATCGTCAAGTCCGACCTTGGGCTGATCGACTTGCATGTCGAGCAACGGCGTTCGCTCGGTGGCAGGATGCTCAACCGTCGCCGACGACCCATGCCCCATCGCTGCGTGATCTACCGCTGCCGACGGGCCGTGTCCCATCGCTGCGTGGTCTACCGCTGTCGATGGCCCATGTCCCATGGCCGCGTGATCCACCGTTGCCGAAGGCCCGTGTCCCATCGCTGCATGATCTACCGCGGCCGATGGCGCGTGTCCCATCTCTGCGTGATCCACAGCGCTCTCGGTCTTCGACGTATGGCCGAAGGGAGGCGCCCTGTGCGCATCGTGACCGCCATGCCCCATATCTCCCATCGTCAGCAAGGGTCGCGGATCGAGCGGCGGAATCTCCGCCTCCATTCCCGGACTCGGCGACAACGTGCCGCGTGCGTACCCCGATCGATCCATCGCCTGCGCAAAGATCGTATAAGCGCGATCGTCCTTGGGCTCGACAATCACGTCGTAAGTTTCCGCCGCGCCGATGCGGAACTCATCCACCGACACCGGCTCGACATCCACGCCATCGGTTGCAACGACGGTGAGTTTCAATCCCGGGATGCGCACATCGAAGAACGACATCGATGAGCCGTTGATGAAGCGCAGCCGAACCTTCTCACCTCGCGAGAACAGACCGGTCCAATTGCCTGTCGGCGTCACACCATTCATCAGATACGTGTACGCGTAGCCCGAGACATCGAGCATGTCGGTCGGATTCATCCGCATCTCGCCCCACATGCGGCGATCCGCGAGCGTCGCCCCCAAACCGTTCTTGCGCACGTCAGCGAAAAAATCGCCGGCGGTGCGACGGCCGAAGTTGTAATAGTCGCTGTGCTTCTTCAGCACCGAGAAAATCCGCTCCGGATCCAGATCGGTCCAGTCGGACAGCATCACGACGTAGTCACGATCGGTCGGAAAGCGCTCGCCGCCGCGACGCTCGATCACGATCGGCCCATACAGCCCGGTTTGTTCCTGAAAGCGCGAGTGCGCGTGATACCAGTAGGTGCCCGCCTGATTCACTTTGAAGCGATACAAATACTCGCCGCCGCTCGGAATGCCCGCGAAGCTCAGGCCCGGCACGCCGTCCATGTCCGCCGGCAGGATCATGCCGTGCCAATGAATGGAGCTACGCGCGGCAAGTCGATTGGCCACACGCAAAGTGACCGTGTCGCCCTCCCGCCAGCGAAGCAGCGGCCCGGGAATCTGGCCGTTCACGACGGTGCCGATGCGTCGGTTGCCGGTGAAGTTGAACGAGGCCTCGCCGATCTGAAGATCGAAATGGCTGCCCGTCAACACGGTCTGGGCTTGGTTCTGGGCCCAGGCCTCGGAGCCTCGATGGGCCCCAAGGACGAACAGTCCAGCGCCTGCCGCCTGTAAGAAACGCCTGCGCGAGAGCTGCGGCAAGCGCGCTCGCGATGATTGCATCGATGACATGAAACTCTCTCGAACGAATATTCGACCTGCGCACACCGATACCCAGGGGCACCGGCGAGCACTCAGCAAACATCGGCCAAGAGAATCAGGCGGGAGGTCGGAATAGCCTGGAGGGACGAAGGGACGTGACGGTCTCAGCACCGTGCGGAATGCTGAGCAAGGCAAGCGAGACAGGACTCAAGACGGCCGCATCGAGCGCCACGCAAGGCAGATGCAGGCACGGGCACTCGCAGTCGCCGGATTTACAGCAGTCGTGCTCGCCGCCGGAGTGAGTACCGGCATCGTTGGAAACATCGTCCTGATGTGCCATGCCGCCACTATCGTGCTCGGCGCAGGCCGGATCGCCAGCCATCCCGACCGTCGTGGGCTCGAGCGGCGACATCGCCGCCATCGGCATGGCATGACCCAACTCGCCGATGACCAGACGAGCCATCAGCAGGAAAATCGGGGTCCAGCGTTGCCAGCAAAATCTACGCACGGCGCGAGAGTACAGGCCGCGCCTGCAGCGCGCAATCGCGCGGGCATTAAGTCCAGGTCATTCAGCGAATGACGCGTCTTACAGCACGTCGGACGTTGCTGAAGGCCGCCGCCCGAGCCTGTCACCGGCCCGGAACTTGAGTTTGGCCGCTACGTTGAATGGGTACTCGAGGCTTAGGGAGCTTCCCCATGAAATCCTTCTCTTCAAGGCTCATTCCCGTCGCCGTTGCCAGCATTCTGTGCGGAGTCGCGCTGGCCGGCGGCGGCAAAGACGATCACATGAAAATGATGGACAAGAACGGCGACGGCAAGATTACCGCCGCCGAGCACGACGCCGGCGCCAAGGAAATGTTCTCCAAGATGGACACCAACAAGGACGGCTTCGTCACCGCCCAGGAAATGGACGCCATGCACGCGTCGATGATGGACAAAGGTCATGCGACGGCACGCACCGAGAGCGGTCCGACCGAGGACAAGATGGCCGACAAGAAGGCCTACGATCCGAGCGGCACGGGTAAGTCCATGCCCAAGATGATGTCCTCGGAAGAAAAGATCGCGAAGATGGACACCAATAACGACGGCAAGCTGAGCGCCGCCGAGCACGCTGCCGGTGCCAAGCAGATGTTCAGCAAGATGGATACGGACGGCGACGGAACGTTGACGGCGCAGGAAGTGCGCGAGGGCCAACGCTCCATGATGGCGAGCGACGAATAGCCGTCGGTAGGAATGGCTCCATCGAGCCCATGGCCGGGCGATCCCGCCCGGCCGGGCTCCGCGAGACCGCCTCTCTGCCGGTTTTCTTGACGCCGAACCCCTTGAGTTTGTGAGCTTTGGCCGCGTTCGGCCACGTCAGGATTGTTACAATCCGGCGTCAATGCAACTCGAACGCTGGCATCAGATCAAGGACCTGTTTTCCTCGGCACTGGAACACCCCACGGCCGAACGCTCGGCATTCCTCGATCGGTCCTGCGGCAACGATATCGAATTGCTCGCCCAGGTCCGCTCGCTGCTCGACGCTCACGAGAGCAGCCTCGGTTTCATCGAACGCCCCGCCGTCGAACGGGCCGGCCTCGCCGACTCGTTCGAGCCGCTGAATTGGCAGGGCCGTCGCCTCGGCAACTATCGCATCGTCAGCGAGCTCGGCCGCGGCGGCATGAGCCACGTGTACAAGGCGGCCCGCGACGACGATCAGTACTACAAAGAAGTCGCGATCAAGCTGCTGCGTCCGGGCCTCGACACGCACAGTCTGCTACAACGGCTGCGCGACGAGCGTCAGATGCTCGCCCAGTTGAGTCATCCAAACATCGCGCAACTGCTCGATGGCGGCGTCACCGAGACCGGCGCGCCCTATCTGGTCATGGAGTACGTCGAGGGTCAGCCCATCGACGCCTATTGCGAACAGCGCGAGCTGAGCATCACCTCGCGCCTCGATCTGGTCCGCACCCTGTGCGGCGCCGTCCGTTACGTGCACCAGCATCTGATGGTTCACGGCGACCTCAAAGGCGGCAACATCCTCGTGACTCAGAGCGGCGTGGTGAAGCTGCTGGACTTTGGCATCGCCAAGCTGCTCAACGCATCCAGCGATCCTTCTCACACCATGGTCAATCAGGTCGTGGCGCTCACGCCGGCGTATGCGAGCCCGGAACAGATACGCGGCGAACCAATCACCACGACGAGTGATGTTTATTCGCTCGGCGTGCTGCTCTACAAATTGCTCGCGGGCACCTTGCCTTTCGAGGTGCCGGCCGAGTTGTTCGGTTGGGAAGCAGCCGCGGCGATGGGCGATCGTCAACCTCGCCTGCCCAGCATCGCCGCCGCAGAAAACAATGTGCCTGCGTATCGTCGCATCGCCCGACAGCTGCGTGGCGATCTCGACGCCATTGTGATGAAGGCGCTCGCGAAGGAGCCCGAGGATCGTTACGGCTCCGCGGAGCACCTTGCGGAAGATTTACATCGCTATCAGCGGGGCTTTCCGGTGCACGCGCATCCGGCCCACCCCATGTATCGCACGCGCAAGCTGGTGATGCGACACAAAGCCGCGACGGTTGCCATCAGTTTGTTTGCTGTGGCGATCGTCACCGGCGTCGTCACCACCGCTTGGCAAGCGCACGTCGCGCGTTCGGAGCGCGCACGTGCCGAGCGTCACCTGGCCGAGATTCGGAAGCTCACCAACACCTATTTGCGCGACGTCTACGACGCGGCAGTCAACCTGCCCGGCGCCACTGAAGTCCGCAAGCTGCTGGTCGAGAACTCTCTGAAACATATCGCCGCGCTGGAGAGCGAATCGCAGGACTCACTGGAGTTCAAGCGTGAGCTGGCGCAGGCGTATCTGCGCTTCGGCGATGTCCAGGGCGATTACCTGGGCGCCAACCTCGGCGACACCGAAGGCGCCGTGCAAAGCTATCGTCATGCCTTACGCTTGCGCAAACAGGTTGCTGAGCAGAGTCAGACGGTGGAAGACCTGGCCGCGTTACTGCGGAGTTATATCTCGTTGAGCGAGCTGCTGGGCGCGCAGAGCAAGCTCGATGAAGCGATCGCGCTGGCGGAATCCGCCATCGAGGTCGGCACCAAGCTCGTTGCCATGCCCGGCGTCAGGAGCTCCGATCACCGACTCGCGGGAGCCGCGCACATGTTGCTCGGAACGAATCTGAGCACGATCGATCTGCCGCGAGCGCTCGAGTCGCTGCACTCGGCACAAGAAACGTTCGAGCGTCTGGAGCGGGAGCAGCCCAACGATATCGGCACACGCTTCGATATCGCGCTCATTCAGAGCCGCATCGGCTTCGCCTACGTACGCTCGCAACAATACGAGTCGGCATTCCCGCATTACTTAAAGGCATCGCAGTACATCGAGCAAATTGCCCGGGAGAGCCCGGGCGATGCGGCCGCACTCCGAGGCGCAGCCTTCGCGGCCGTCAATCTCGGCGAGGTTTACAACAACCTGAACAAGCCCGATCTGGCGCTGGAGCCGATCAAGCTCGCACTGGAGCGCGTCGAGCATTTACAGGTGGTCGATCCCGCCAACGAGCAAGCCTCGCTCGCCGTCGCGTACGTGCTGAATCATCTCGGGGACAGTTATCTGCTGAAAGGTCAGCCCGAGATGGCGCTGACCCATTTGAATCGGGCGCTGCAGCTGGTCAACGAAGCGCCGCCTGCGAAACCGACCGACATCGCCGAGATTCGCATGCTTCCAGGCATGACGAATTTCCGTCTCGGTAAAGCGCACGCGATGCTCGGCCAGGAACATCGGCGTGACGCCACGGCCTATCTGCAATCCAGCGTCACGCGCCTGCAGGAGCTCACCAAGGACCCGGTCATCGGCAAGGACGTGCAGCGCCTCACCGATCAGGCGAGGCAGCTGCTTCGGGACGTCAGCTGACCGTTAGATCAGCACCTCGATCGCCGGCTCGCGCAGGTTGTACGTCGAGCTCATCGCCCGTCCATACGCGCCCGCCGTCGCGATCAAGAGCACGTCGCCTTCCTGCGTCGGCGGCAGCAGGCGATCGTTGCCCAGCTGATCGCCCGACTCGCAGATCGGACCGACGACGTTGAACACCTCGGTCGCGAGATCGTCGATACGAGTGAGATTCACGATCTCATGATGCGCGCCGTACAGCGCCGGGCGAATGAGTGAGTTCATGCCCGTCGCAACGCCGACGTAGTTCACTTCACCCTTGCCCTTCAGCTGCGTCACTTGAGCGAGCAGCACGCCGGCTTCGGCCACCAGATAACGGCCCGGCTCGATCCACAGCGTCAGCTTCGGATGCGCGGCCTTCAGCGCCGCCAGCGTCTCGCCGAACTCAGAGAGCTTCACGCCCTGCTGTCCCAGACGCTCCGGCACACCGAGGCCGCCGCCCAGATCGACGATTCGCACATCCTTGAAGCGCTGAGTGAGCGCCGTGAGCGTGTCACCCACCGACTTCCAATTATCGACCGTGAACACGCCGCTGCCGGTATGCGCATGCAGGCCGACCACGCGTGCGCCCGACGCCTTCACCAGACGCTCGAGCTCGTCCATTTCAAACAACGGCACGCCGAACTTCGAATGCACGCCCGCCGTGCGCACCTTGTCGTGATGACCGCGGCCATAACCGGTGTCGATGCGGATGAACACATCGCGGCCCTTGAACACTTCCGGCCACGCCTTGAGCGGATGCAAGTTATCGAGCGTCACCCAGATACCCTGTTGCACGCCCCACTCGTATTCCGCGCGCGGCGCGAAATTCGGCGTGAACAGAATTTTCTTCTTGTCGAGCGTCGGCAGGGTCTTCATCACGTGCTCGACTTCGAAACGAGACACGCACTCGAAGCCCAGGCCTTGCTCGGCGAACAGCTTCAGGATTTCCGGATGCCAGTTGGCTTTCAGCGCGTAGAACACGCCCTCGATGCCCGGCAACGCACGCAGTGCCTTCGCCTTGGCGGTCAGCGTCGCACGGTCGTAGACGAACGCCGCGCCATGCTCACGCCCCAACGCCAGCAGATCGTTGCGCCGGTCGTGCCACCACTGCTTCAGATCGATCGCAGCCTTGTCCTTCGGGCCGTACAGCTCTTCCCAGGTCGGGCCGAGCACGCGATCCGCCGTCATCTTCTGGATCGCGATGTCGTGCAGCCGCGAGACCAGGCGATCGCCCTGCTCCTCTTCCACCACGAACGTGATGTTCAGATCGTTGGCGGCCTGCGTCACCAGATAAATCTTCTGCTCTTCGAACAGCTCGAGCGCATCGCCCAACCGGTGCAGGATGGCGCGAATGTTTCTTCCGACCAGGCTGACCGCGGCGCACGGGCCGATGACTTCGACCCGGCACAGCTTGCCGAGATCCACGACGAGCGCATCGAGCGTGACCTTATCCAGCGTATTCGCGGCCGGATCGAGCGACACGGTGACGCTGGTCTCCGACGTCGACACCAGATCGATCGACAAGCCATGATCCTTGAACACCTGGAACGCATCGGCGAGGAAGCCCACCGAATGCCACATGCCGACGGTCTCCATCGACACCAGCGTGATGTTCTTCTTGATCGTGACCGCCTTCACCTGCGCGGCAACGTTGCCACCGTGCGTCGTGATCACGGTGCCTTCGAGCTTGGGCGTCTGCGTCGCATAGACATACAGCGGAATGCCGTATTGCTTCACCGGCATGATGCAGCGGGGATGCAGAACCTTCGCACCGCTGCTCGCGATTTCCTGCGCTTCATCGTATTCGAGCGCGCGAAGCAAACGAGCCGTCGGCACGGAGCGCGGGTTCGCGCTGAACATGCCCGGGACGTCGGTCCAGATTTCCAGACGACGCGCACCGAGTTTCGCTGCGAAGTAGCTGCCCGATGTGTCGGAACCGCCGCGCCCTAACAGCACCGTGTCGCCCTGCTCGTCGCTTGCTATGAAGCCCTGCGAGATGAACACCGTGCCCTGCGACGACCAACGACGCTGCAATTCGAGATCGGGCTCGAAGTTACAAGTGGCCGACAGATAGCTCGAACGCAGATTCGCGTTACGACGCTGCTCGGCCTTCAACACCGTGCGCGCATCGACCCATTGCACATCCAGACCTTGAGCCGCGAGGAACGCAGCGCCGAGACGCGTCGCCATCAACTCGCCCTGCGCCATGACGCGAGCCCGCAGGCGTTCGCTCACTTCGCCGACCAGCGCGATGCCGGCCGCGATCTGTCGCAATCGTTTGAACTGTTCTTCCAGATCCGGACTGGGCGTGACCCCGAGATCGCGCGCCAGATCGCGATGGCGCTGCTCGATCTGATTCATCACCGCCTGCGCTTCGTTGCCCAGCGTGTTGTGGCTGTCGAGCGAGATCGCGAGCAATTGCTCGAGACGATCGGTAATGCCGGAGAGCGCAGAGTGAACGATTACCGGACGCAGCCCTTCGGCCAGCCGGTCGCGGACCACGGCCGCGATGTTTTTCCAGTTGGCGACCGAGGAAACACTGGTGCCACCAAACTTGAGCACCACCCACGGCGACGCCGCGGGCGTGGAATCAGCCATCGTCATTTGTAAGCTCTTCTAGAGTGTGTGGATGGATCGGGGTCGCGGGCCAGCGCGCACCATCCTGGCTCCGGCCTCGAGAGCTTGCCGGAAAGGTCAGCTGCAGGGGCGGTAGCCAGAGTGGCTAACGCGGCACCTTACTATCCCTCTTCCTCGAAATCGTTCAGTTCTTTCTTCAAGCGCCGGTCAGCCAGGACATCCTCGAGTTTGCTCCAGGCTGCTTTACCTTTTTTCGCCGCGGCGTTGGCGTTGGGGCGGGCACGTCGGGCGCCCGAATCGATGAACTTCTCGTAATTCGAGTCCTCGTCGCTCTCCGCCACGAAGTCATCATCGATATCGAAGTGATCGTCGTCTCTCTCCACCATGGGCTTTCCTGAAAAATCCAGCCAAATCAACCAGATCGGTAACCGGCGGGGCCGGAAGCCTGCGGACTATATACGAGTCGCGGCGGTTTTCAATGGCTTGGAGGACAGGCACTTCAAATAGTTCGCCCCGGCAAGTCCGGGGTGCGCCGCGCTGGACTGAGGTTAAATGCCGTTGCTGACGACGACCGGAGCCCCCCGCCCCAACCCCAGCGCCTCGGCCGCGCTCTGCTCGGCTCGGGCGATTTCGACGACGCCGAAGGAGTTGACGAGGGCCAGGAACTCGCCCGGGCTCACGTCGCCGTAGGTGCGTCTGAGGGCAAAGCTGTGACCGCCGGTTTTGACCATGGGACGGCGGAAAGACTCGATCAAAGTGCCGTCGATATTTGTGATCAGGTTGCCGAAATGATCGGTGGTGATGACCACCCCCGCCACCTGATCGGCGGCGACCGTGGGCTCGTCCACCCAGGAAGGCACGATGTCGTGAGTTTCCGGACCCAGGTCGGCCGGCTGGGCCCGCCGCCCGGCGATCTCGGCTGCCAGCGGCGCGAAAATGTCGCGGCCATGAAAGGTGGCGCTGGCCGCCGGCAGCTTGAACTTAACGCCCGCATGAGCCGCATCGAACCGATAGATCTTGGCCGTCGGCACTTTGGTCACGATGGGCGCGAGCAGCCCGTTGTCCGGCGCGAGAAAGGCATGCCCATTGGCGACGACCGCCACGATATCCCGCTTCGTGCCGACGCCCGGATCGACCACCGCCACATGCACCGAGCCTTCGGGGAAGTAGCCATAGGCCCGCGCCAGCCAGAAGCCCGCCTCCGCCGGCCAGTACACCGGCACGTCGTGCGTCACGTCGATGATGCGCGCCTCCGGCAGCCGCGCCAGGATGCGTCCCTTCATGGTGGCAACGAACGGCCCTTGGGGACCGAAGTCGGTGGTGAGCGTAATGACGCCGCAGGCTGAGAACATGATGATGAGTCGTCTCGAGTTCAGTTGCGATATTCGCAGCGACCGAAGTCTTGCACGATGACGTTGCGTTCGCTCGCGACTACCCGGAATGACGCGTCACCGCCACTGATGTTCCAGAGGTCCACTCGCAACGTCTCGCCAGGATAAACGGGACTGGTGAAGCGCGTATCGAGTTTCAGCAATCGCGACGGATCGTCGCCGCACAGCGTCTTGATCAACGCGCGCCCCGCCATGCCGTAATGACACAGTCCGTGCAGGATGGGCTTCTTGAAACCGGCCACCCCCGCAATCTCCGGATCGCTGTGCAAAGGGTTGTAATCGCCCGAGAGCCGATAGACCAACGCCTGGTTGAGCGGGCTCCTCATCGTGACTGAGCGATCCGCCGGGCGATCCGCAGGCACCGCACGCGGCTTCGGCGCACCTTCGCTCTTGCCGCCGAATCCACCATCGCCGCGCAGGAACGCCACGTTGCCCATGGTCGCGATCAGATCGCCGGAGGCGGTATCGAAGATCTTGCGCGTCATGTACATGATCGCGCCCTTCTCCTTGCCCTTGTCGTAAATCTCATCGATGCAGAACTCACCGCTGACCGTGCCTTCGATCGGCAGCGGCTTGTGCATGACCAGCGTCTGCTCGGCGTGCAATAACAATTTGTAGTTGATGCCGAATGCCGGATCCGCCAGCAGCATCGGCACCGCCGCGAGCGTCACCGCTTGCATCGGCAGCGCGACCAGCGATTTCTCATAAACGTATTTGAGATCGCTCGCATCGGTCGGATCGTCCGCGCCCACCCCCAAGCCGAGCGCATACAGCATCGTGTCGCGCCGCGTGTAGGTGTGGCGCACGGCCTCGAACTGAATGCTCTTGATCCTGGCGTAGTCGATCGGCATGGTTGCTCCCTAACTCGTCGAGTGCGTTGCTTGCGAGGATTGTCCCCGAAACATTCGCACGACGCCACGGTGCCAGCTTGCAGAAGAACAAATCGATGGCGTAGCATCGGCTCCGCGCATGTGACTGGCGTAGATGGAACAACCATCGGGAAGCATGCGTGCAGGGATCCTCCCTGCCGCGGCCGCTCGCCTGGGCAACCAAGTCCACCCTTCACAGGAGCGCCGCTATGCAGATCTCGTTCGACTTGTTGCGATCGTCCGATCCCGACGTGTTCGATGCCGTGCTCGGCGAGGAACGCCGCCAACGCGAAGGCCTCGAGCTGATTCCGTCCGAGAACTACGCCTTCCCCGAGGTTTACGCCACTAACGGCTCGGTCTTCGCCAACAAATACGCCGAAGGCTACCCGGGCCGCCGCTACTACGGCGGCCAACAATTCACCGACCGCATCGAATCGCTCGCCGTCGAACGCGCCAGGCGTTTGTTTCGCGCCGAGCATGCGAACGTTCAGCCGCTCAGCGGCTCGCCGATGAATCAAGCGGTGTATTTCGCTTGCCTTGCGCCGGGCGACACGGTGCTCGCGATGGATCTTTCACACGGCGGGCATCTCACGCACGGTGCACCGGTGTCGTGCATGGGGCGCATCTTTAATTTCGTTCGCTATAAAACCGTGGGATCGGATGGTCACATCGATTACGACGCCGTGCTCGCCACTGCGCGCGAGGTGAAACCGAAAATCGTTCTTTGCGGTCACTCGTCTTATCCGCGTGAGGTCGACTATGCGCGCTTTCGGGCGATCGGCGATGCCGTCGGCGCGCTCTGCATGGCGGACGTATCCCACGTCGGCGGTTTGATCGCCGGCGGCGCGCTTTCGAATCCGCTCGATTCGGGTTTCGATGTGATGACGACCACGACGCACAAGTCCCTTCGGGGCCCGCGCGGCGGAATGATTTTGAGCAAGGCGTCGCTGGCGCAGAAGATCGATTCGGCGGTTTTTCCTGGCATGCAGGGTGGGCCGCACATGAATGCGGTCGCGGGCATCGCAGTGACTTTAAAGCTCGCCGCCGAGCCTGCTTTCAAAGCCTACGCTTCGCAGGTGCTGCTCAATGCCCGCGTGCTGGCCGAAGAACTATTGAATCACGGCTGCACGCTCGTCACTGGCGGCACGGAAAATCATTTGATCGTGATCAATACCGTGCAATCGTTTGACATCGATGGCCGCGTCGCGGAGACGGCGCTGGATCTGGCAGGGCTCACGGTCAATAAACAAGTGATTCCGGATGACCCGCGCCCGCCGTTGAAGCCGAGCGGCGTTCGGTTAGGAACGCCGGCGCTGACGACGCGCGGGATGAAAGAGCCGCAGATGAAACAAGTCGCCGGCTGGATCGTGCAGGCACTGCGTGCGTCGGCCGATCAGAAGAGACTGGAGGCTATTCACGAGGAAGTGAAAGTGCTGTGCAAGCAATTCCCGGTGCCCGGCCTCGACTCATAACGCAGCCGCAGATTTTATTTTCATAGCGCCGCGCTGGTACGGAACGAGCCCAGCGGCGTCGAAGCGACGCCCGCTGGGCTCCGGTCCGGTTAGCTCTCAACCGCCAGACGCCGCCCCACCGAGCCCAATCCGAACCCCGCTATCGGAATCGAAGAAGTGCAATCGATCCGGCGCCACCTGCAAGGTGATCGTCGATCCCAGCGGCGGCAGATGATACGGCGACGATCTCACAATGATCCGCCACGCCCCGGCGCTCGCGTGAATGAACGACTCGTTGCCGACCGTCTCAATGAGATCGACCAGCACGGCCAGGCGAATGTTTCCTGGCGGACTCGCCCCATCGACCCGCTGCAAGTCTTCCGGCCGGATGCCCACCACAATGGGCTTTCCCGCAGGCAACCCCGGAGGAACAGACAGATCGGCGCCCTCGCCCTTCAACACCGTGCCACCGGCATCCAGCGAGCCGCGAAAGAAATTCATCGCGGGATTGCCCAGAAAGCCGGCGACAAACAAATTCACCGGCCGCTCATAAATGTTCATCGGAGTGTCGATCTGCTGCACGATGCCTCGATCGAGCACCACGATGCGTTGACCCAACGTCATTGCCTCGACCTGATCGTGGGTCACGTACACCATGGTCGTCTTCAGCGACCGATGCAGCCGGGCAATCTCGGTCCGCATGGCCGAGCGCAGCTTCGCATCCAGATTCGATAAAGGCTCATCCAGCAGAAACACTTTGGGATGCCGAACCAGCGCCCGCCCGAGAGCGACGCGCTGACGCTGCCCACCCGACAATTGCTTCGGTAGTCGATCGAGCATGGACTCCAGCTCGAGCCGGTCGGCCGCAGCCTTGACCCGCTCCGCAACTTCCGCCTCCGAATGACCGCGCAGCTTCAATCCGAACCCGAGGTTCTCCCGCACCGTCATATGCGGATACAGGGCATAGCTCTGGAACACCATCGCGATATCCCGATCGCGCGGCTCCAGGGAAGTCACATCGCGCTCGCCGATGTGGATGGAGCCGCTGGTCGCCTCCTCCAGCCCGGCGATCAGACGCAGCAGCGTGCTCTTGCCGCAGCCGGACGGCCCGACCAGCACCAGCAGCTCGCCATCGGCGATATCGAACGTGGCGCTGTCGACGCCGACATGGCCGTTGCTGTAAACCTTACGTACGGCTTTTAGTTTTACTGCTGCCACGCTCGCCCGCGCTCCTCTACACTCCGACCATGACCAAGCCCAGCATTCACTTCCCCAAGGATTTCCTGTGGGGCTGCGCCACCTCCGCATATCAGATCGAAGGCTCGCCACTCGCCGACGGCGCGGGGCCGAGTGTGTGGCACCGCTTCTCGCACACGCCCGGTCGCGTGCAGGACGGCGATACCGGCGATGTTACCTGCGATCATTATCGGCGTTGGGAAAGCGACGTCGATCTGATGCAGTCGCTGGGCTTGAATTCGTATCGTTTCAGCATCGCCTGGGGCCGGGTGTTGCCCGAGGGCACCGGGCGCGTCAACGCCGCCGGCCTCGACTTCTACGAGCGGCTGGTCGACCGGCTCCTGTCGCGCGGCATTCAACCCATGGTGACCTTGTTTCATTGGGATCTGCCGGCCGCATTGGACGATCGCGGCGGCTGGTTGAATCGTGACATCGCGCACTGGTTCGCCGAGTACGCCAACGTCGTGTTCCGTCGGCTGGACGACCGCGTCAAATACTGGACGACCTTGAACGAGCCCTGGGTCGTCGCCGATGGCGGCTACATGCATGGTGTGCTGGCGCCCGGCCATCGCAATATTTTTGAAGCGCCGCGGGCCGCGCATCATCTCATGATGGCGCATGGCGCGGCGGTACAGGCGTACCGCGCGGTGGGGCGCAACCAGATCGGCCTGGTCGTGAACATCGAGCCCAAATATCCGGCGTCTCAATCCGACGCGGACCTGGCAGCGACGCGACGTGCCGAGGCGTACATGAACCGGCAATATCTCGAGCCCGCCCTGCTCGGCTCGTATCCCGAAGAACTGCACGAAGTGTTCGGCGACGCTTGCCCGAAATGGCCGGAGGCCGATCTCAAACTGATCAAGCAACCGATCGACTACGTCGGCGTGAACTACTACACGCGTGCCGTCGTTCGCTCCGATCCCACCGCGTGGCCGCTCAAGTCCACGACGGTGAAACAAAAGCAGCACACCCACATGGAGACCGGCTGGGAAGTCTTTCCCCAGGGCCTGGTCGACACGTTGCTGTGGATCAGGGACAAGTACGGCAACCCGCCGGTGTACATCACCGAGAACGGCGCTTGTTTCTTCGATCCGCCGCAGGTCGAAGGCCCCGTGCTCGAAGATCCGCTGCGGGTCGACTACCTGCGCAAGCACATCACCGCCGTCCACACCGCCATCCAACGCGGCGCGGACATTCGGGGTTACTTCGCCTGGTCGCTGTTCGACAACTTCGAGTGGGCGTTCGGCTTCTCCAAACGCTTCGGCCTGGTTCATATGAACTACGAGACGCTGAAGCGCACGCTCAAGACGAGCGCGCACTTCTACTCGAAGGTGATCGCCACCAACGGCGCGGCGCTGGTGGAGTAGCGATCTCATCGTGGGAAGACGATGGTGAACGGCAGCTCGCTGACGCGCAGATCGGTGCCGAGCCAGCGCGCGAAGCCCTTCTTGATCGAATGATTCTTGGGCGGCGCCTCGCCGGGCCAGGAGACCGCGATACCGCCCACCGGCATTTGCTTCAGCGGCTCGATGTGTAGCGTGGCCTGATCGTCGTCGATCTTCAGCGAGTAAGTCAGCGGGCCGAACGGCGTGCGCAGGTTACGCACCTCGAAGCCTTCCTTCTGAGTCCAGGCTTCGGGCACACCGGCCATCAGCACCAGGGTCTCATCGGCCGGCCGTTCGTACGCGAACATATCGAGCAAGGAGCGTCCGTAGTCGGAGGCGACCCAGCCATGCGGCATATCGCCGATGAAACGACTCTTGCGCGGCTCGCGACCGATGACTTCCGCCCACTGGTTCCATTCCTTCGGGCGGCGATCGTTCATGAAGAACTCAATCAGCTCCTCGCCTCGCTCACGCCAGCGCAGGCGAATGAACGCGCCGAGATTGCGCCATTCGTACGGTGTGTAGGCATCCCAGCTGGTGTCGGTGCGCCGTTCGACAAACTGTTTCCAGTAGCGCTCGAAGGTTGCGTGCAACTCGTTCGGCGGCAGCATCTGCGTCTCGCCCACCGGCGCGAGCGCAATCGTCGTTGACGTCGCGTCGAAATCTCCGAGCTCGGCCGCGCCCGGCAGATAGTCGATCTTGTGCATGCGCATAGCGGTGTTGAGTGAGCGATACAGATCCGAGCGGAACTGATCGCGCGACTCGATGAACGCATACATTTGTTTCTTTTCTTTGAGCGCGCGAGCGATGCGGATCGACGCTTCATAGCCGCCCAGCGCCCAGAAGTTGTCCCAGTACGAATGCATGGGCTTCGCCGAGTAGCCTTCGTGACTGATGGACGCCGGCATCACCCCGTAGAACGCCGCGCGCTCGCCCTTCTGATTTTCTGGCGTGCGCTCGGAGAGACGCAGCTTGTCCATGTACTCGACCGCCTTGACGACCGCCGGCCACATGGAGCGCAACAGCTCTTCATCGCCGGTGTAACGGTAGATCTCATCGATCAGGAACAGGAACTCACCGCCGCTGTCGTTCTCTGGCACCGGGTCGGCGCCGCGACGATCGACACAACACGGCACCTTGCCGTTCGCGAACTGATACGGCGCGTACCACGCGAGGAATTCCTTTGCGACCTCCTCGTGCCCCATGCGCAGGAGCATTTCCGACGTCATCGCGCCGTCACGAATCCACGAGCGCTCGTACGAACGAGAGCCGGGCTGAATGGCCGGGCCATCGCGATTGATGAGCACGTGAGCGAGCGCCGTTCGCAGCGTATCGTAAAGCTCCTGGTGGGCCTTCGGCAGAATCAGCTCGACACGATTCAGCTTCTCGCGCCACTGCTGCTCAACCTCGGCCTTGGTCTTCGGCGCTTGCGAACTGGTCGCGAGCTGCTTCTGCCGCTCGCCGATACTACCTTCGCTGCGCGGTTCGCCAACGTGCTGCGGCAGATCCAGGATGATGTCTCGACTCTCGCCCGCCGACAGATCCAGCGTGTACGTCAACGCACCCGACGCGAAGCCCGCCTCATCGATGATTCTCGTCGGACCGCCAGGTGCCGCGAGCCAATCGCACGGCGTATCGGCCGCCAAGGTCACCGCACGGAAAGATTGCGGAGCCGTTCGCGGGAACACACTCGCCACCTTGTCGACGCTCACGGCGCCGTTCTCGAACGCCAGCTCTCGAATGGGGCTCACACCACCGGCGGTGTTCAGGAATTGAGCCGGCGGATTCACCTGAAACGGCCGCACCGTGAGCGCGAGCGTGTATTGACGCCGACTCTTGGTGGGATTGCGAATCGTATAAACCGCCTCAGTGCGCCCTTTGCCCGGCTCGCCGATGCTGTACGCCGTCGTCGACAGCAGCACGTCGGAATGTTTCCAATCGACGGTCGGAATCGGGAGATAGTCGTCGGCCAACGAGTGCTTGATCGAAACATCCGCCCAGGTGATCCATTTGTCGCGAACCCGCACGAAGGGCTCGATGGAGAAGCTGCCTTTACGCACTTCGAGCGCGCCATCCTCCGACAGCATGCTCTCCTCGGTATCGCCATCGACACCGATGATCGTCCAATACGTTTGCTCGTTGTAGTACGCCCGCGGATAACAACCCCGCCGTGAGTCCTTCGCCAACGATTCGATGAAGGCATTCGGCGAGGCGCCGAACTGCAGGTCCCGCACATGGAGCTCTGAGATACCAACCGCCCGCCCGGGCTTCGGCATCGTCAGGCGAATGTATCGGGCTTCCGACTCCGGCAGCAGATGCGAGTCACGACCGCCGTTGCCCGCTTCAATCGTGCGCACCTTGTTCCAGGTCTTGCCGTCGATCGACAGCTCGATGCTGTAACGCTGCGCATACAACTGCGGCGCCCAGTCGATCTCCAACCCGCCGAACTCCTGCACCGCCTGCAAGTCGATCTGTAATGTTTGATCGTTGCCGCTCGCATCGCTCTGCCACGCCGTCTTCGCCTGGCCATCGAGGACACGCGCAGCGACGTTGTTGCCCTCTTGGGACGACGCCGTTACCGTGGGCTTGGCGACTTGAGACGACTTATGGATGGGCTTGAGCGACAATCGATCGAACCACAGGTTGCCCTTGCCGCCATCCTTGCCGGCCGCGACCACGAACTCGATGCCCGCGAAGGATTTCAGCGTGCGATCGCTGGTCGGGCCCCAGGCGAATTCGATCTGGCGACGCTTGATCCGGATCTGCTGCCAGTCGCCGGATACCTCGAAATTCGGGCGTCGGAACCACCAGACGTTATCGCCCGAGGCATCGACGAACTTCACCTCGAAATGATTGCGCCCGGCCTCGCCGCGCATCCAGAACGAGATCTCGTAATCATCGGGGAGCTCCACCGGCAACTTGCGAGTCGCCACGGCGTAGCCTGCGGTGTTGTTGAGGTTGTACTCCAATACGAGCGCGTTGCCTTCGACACCCTTGGCGTTATGCACCGAGGCATCGACGCCATCGGACGCCAGCGACTTCCACTCGGCAGCGTTCTCCATCTCATCCAGAGAGCGGACTTGCAATTGAGGTACCTCTTCCGCCGCGAATGCGAACATCGGCCACAACAGCGCTACCCAGCACAGAGCCCTCATCCCTTCACACTCCCCGCCAGGATGCCGGCGATGTAATACCGCTGCAGCGCCAGGAACAGCGCCAGCACCGGCAACACCGTGATCACCGCGCCCGCCATCATCAACTCATTGTCCTGCACGTGCTCTCGTGACAACCCCGCGAGTGCCACCGGCAGCGTGTGCAGCTTCTGATCGGTCAGCACGATCAGCGGCCACATGAAGTCATTCCAGGTCGCGAGGAACGTGAGAATCGCGAGCGTCACGAGGATGGGCTGCAGGAGCGGCACGACCAGCGACCAGAAAATTTTCCCCTCGCTCGCGCCATCGATGCGCGCCGCCTCGAGCAGTTCATCGGGCAGCGACAACGCGTACTGGCGGATCAGGAAGATGCCGAACACGCTCGCGAGCGACGGCACGATCACGCCGCCATACGTGCTGATCAGGCCCATCTGCTTCACCAGCGCAAACAGCGGAATCATCGTGACCTGCGCCGGAATGACCAGCGCGCCGAGCAAGGTCTGGAAGATGCGCTCGCGGCCTTTGAACCGAAGCTTGGCGAACGCGTAGCCCGCCATCGTGTTGAGTACCAGCGCGATCACCGTCGCCAGGCTCGCGACGATGGCGCTGTTCAACATGTAGCGACCGGCGTTGTGATTGGCGAACAACTGTCGATAGTTATCCAGCGTCGGCGACGCCGGCAGCAACGGCGGCGGATACGTGCTTGCAGCCCCCGTCGGCATGAACGACACGGACAGCATCCATAGCAGCGGAAACGCCGTCAGCACGGCGCCCACGATGAGCAGCGTGTTGACGATGATCGCCGGTCCTCTGCGCTTCATCGATCACCTCGCTGCCGACCGAGACGCAACTGAAACGCCGTCACCAGGAACATCAGCACGAACAACAGGAACGCCACCGCCGAGGCGCGGCCCAGGCTCCACCACTTGAAGCCCTCTTCGTACATGAAATACAGCACGCTGAGCGTACTCTGCAGCGGCCCGCCTTCCGTCATCACATACGGCTCGGCGAACAGCTGGAAGTAACCCGTCATCGTGAGGATGCTGACCAGCAATAGCACCGGCGCGATCCCCGGAATCGTGATGTGCCGAAACACCTGCCAACCCGACGCGCCGTCGATGCGCGCCGCTTCGTAGAGATCTTCGGGAATGTTCTGCAGCGCTGCCAGCAGGATGATCATGTTGTAGCCGAAGTTCTTCCACACCGCGAGAATGACGATCGCGGGCATGGCCCAATGCGGATCGCCCATCCAGTCGATGGGCCCGATGCCGAGGCCGCTCAATGCATAATTCAAAAAGCCGTAGCGCGTGTGAAAGATGTAGCGCCACACGACCGCCACCGCCACCAGCGTGGTCACGACCGGCGCGAAATAGACCGTTCGAAAGAAGCCGCGGAACCGCCCCAGTTTGGAATTCACCAACAGCGCCGCGCCCAACGAGGTGCCGATCGACAACGGCACGCCGAGCACGACGAAGTACAACGTATTCCACAACGACTTCCAGAACAGCGGGTCCTGCAACAACGTCACGTAGTTGTGGAAGCCGATGAACCGCAGATTGCGCCAGTCACTGAGCGCGTACAGATCGAAGTCCGTCAAGCTCATGAACAGCGCGCCGATCACCGGCACGAAAAAGAACACCCCCAGCACGATCAGTGCCGGCCCCACGAACCACCACGCCGCCATGGAACGCTTCATCGCAGCTCTACCAAAAAATTGATCCCCCTCCCGTACACGGGAGGGGGCCAGGGGGTGGGTCTTCCGGCTGCGCACTTCATGTCGTACCTGGCAGCGTGTTTCGTTCGAGCATCCAGCGTCGCTTGGCCAGGATCTCATCGGTCTTGCGATCGAGCGCGACCACCGCTTCATCGACGCTCTGCACTCTCTGCACGACCCGCTCACCGGTCAATCGCATCTCCTGGGCGATGCGCTCCCACTCCGGCACTTTCGGCGGCGAGCGCACTCGATCCAATTGCTCGAGAAAGGCTTTCGCATACGGCGACTCGACCAGCGCCGGCAGTTGCCACGCACTCCGTCGCGCCGGCATGTCGCCCGTGAGCTCATAAAACCGCTGCTGTGTTCCCGGCCTCGACAGATACTCCGCGAGCAACCACGCTTCCGGCTTCACTTGCGACTGCTTGAACACGACCAGACTGGAACCACCAGCACTCGACAGCCCCGGCCCCTCCGGCCCCGGCATCGTCGCGGTCATCCATTCGTTCTGCACCGCCGGCGGCAAGCGTTTCTTGAACTCCGCGATATTCCACGGCCCCGAGATGTAGAACGAAAAGAACCCTCGCCCAAACTCATCCCACACGTTCGAGATCTGCGTGTTGGTCATGCGTGGCGCCCAGCTGTGCTCGAACAGGCTGTTGTAGAACGTGAGCGCCTTCCGAAAATCCTCACCTCGAAAATTCCCGTAGCGCCCACCCTCGCGCAGCAGCTCCGCCGGCAGCTGCAGCGACAGCACCAGAAGCGGCTCGAATTCATTCAACGGCAGCAGCACCGAGTACCGGTCGGGCCCGACGAGTTGCTTGATCGCGGCCAGCATCTCGCTCCACTGCGGCCAGCTCTGCGGCGGCTCATCGAAGCCGGCTTGCTTCAGCAGGTCGCGACGGTAATAGAGCAAGCGCGTATCGACATACCAAGGGATGCCGAACAGCGTCTTGTCGATCCGGTTCGACGCGAGGATGCCCTCGAAGTAATCGTCGAGCTTCACTTCCTGGGAGCTTGAGACGTAGCTGTCGAGCGGTTCGAGCGCATCGAGCGCCGCGAACTCGGGAATCCACGTGTTGCCGAGCTGACACAGATCCGGCAACGTGTCGCCCGCATACGCGGTCAACAACTTCTCGTGCGCAACCGTGAACGGCATCTTCTGCACGTTCACGCTGATGTCGGGATGCTCTTGCTCGAAGCCACGAATGAGCTCGGCAGCAATATCTCCTTCCCGACCGGCGCCCCAGAACGTGATCTCTTTCTTGCCGGTCGAACGGCCGCAACCCGCGAGCGCGAGCGCCGCGCCCGAGAGCGTGGCGATCGCCTCACGACGATTCATCCCGGCGACGAACGGCGTCGATGCCATGACGGCTTTGTTATGAGCTGGGTTGTGACGGCGCGGGTACATCGAGCCAGCCGCCCGTGAAGCCTGCCCGCTGCAGCCCCCGGCGGATGTGCGGATTGGTCCGCATGATGCTCCAGATCAAGCCGCTGCGATAATTCTCGATCATGGCGACGATCGGGCCCTGGTCGATGCCCAGATAGTCATCCGCGATCCAGCCGATCCCTTCGACGATCCGGCCATGGCGCAGCGGCACGTCGGCGAACGTGAAACTCGGGTTCACCGAATCCAGGAACCCGTATTTCTGATACAGGTGTTCGCCGAAGCGCGCCCGGAATGCACGAATCGCCGGGATCGCGATCTCCGGCGCAAAGGCAATCGAGGCGACCGACGCGGTCGGCGCAATCGTGCCGTCGTCCAGAATGTGAATCGAGGCCGTGCTTCGGGCCGCGTAGGTGAAGAAGCCGCGCTCCTCGTTGTTATAGATCTGCACGGTGTCGGCAGGGCCGTCGCAGGCCGTGAGGCCCCAGATTTCGCTGTCGTAGCCCCGCCAGCGCATCGGGTTGGTTCGCGCGTACTCTCGCTGCGCATACGAAGCCCGACGGCTGTTCTCGAAATAGTCGTAGCCCTTCTCGCGATTCCACGCATCCATGATGCCGCGGAAGTCGATCCACACATGCGAGTACTGATGCCCGAACTGCGGCCCGAACGACAGGAATTCCTGGCCGTTAAACTTGCCGTACGAGTCCTTGTACGTGCTCATCCATTCAGTCCAGGCCTCGGGCTCGATGGCATGCGTCGGCGAGCCCAGCGCAAGGATGTACATCAACATGCCTTCGTTGTAGCCCCGCCAGTCGAAGCGTAGAAAGCCGCTCTCCGGACGCCAGCCGTGCGACAGCGTGGGCGGACGGTTTTGTGCCCACTGCCAATCGACGCGCGAATAGATTTTCTCCGCGAGCTCTCGAATCTCACGCTCAGAGCTGGTGTCCCGATCGAAGTAGCTTTGTGACAGCAGCACCCCGCCGAGCAACAGCGCGGTGTCGACGGTCGACAGCTCCGAGGTGCCGAAGCGCTGACCGTTGTGCATGTGAACGAAGTGATAGAAGAAGCCCTTGTAGCCGCCCATGCCGGTTTCATCCGGCCCTTGCGGCATGGACTCGAGGAATCGCAACGTACGCAACGTCCGCAATCGCGCTTGTGAGCGCGACACGAAGCCTCGCTCCGACCCGACCACATACGCGGTGAGCGCAAAGCCCACCGCCGCCGTGCTCGCGAACGACGGCGACGGGAAGCGATCGGGAGCGAGACCGTTTTGCTTGTTGGTCGTGTCCCAGAAGAAGCGGAAGGTGCGGCGCTGCAGATTGTTGATGACCGGATCGCCATCGCGCTCCGGATCGAATACGCGCGAGCGCTCCACCACCACTCCCGGCACCTTGGGTTTCGTCGGCTTCTGTTCGGCGGCGCCCGCGGCGCCTACGAACAGAGCCGCCGCGAGCAGCCAGACGAGCCGTGGCCAGGAGAAGGAGTCATGCAACCTCATCGTGTACGAATGCCATGGTGTTCCTGGTGGGAGACTCAGAAACTATACGACATCCCGACCTGGAAGCGGCGACCGGGTTCAATCAGCTGCGTCGGCTTGCCGAAGGCCTCGTTGGTCGCCCCGCCAAACGGGATGTTGCCATTGTACGAACGCGGATCGTAGTTCTCATAGTCGAACACGTTGAAGACCTCTCCGACCAGGCTCAAGGCCTGCGATTCGCCGAATTCGAAGCGCTTTTCCAGGCGGAAATCCAGGCTGCGATAGCCCCACGCGTCAGGCACGATGAACGAGTGCTTCTCCGGCCGGCCGGTGTAGTAACGATACTGGATCTCGCCAGGGCCCGTGCCTTGCGACTGATCCGTGATCGTGTAACCCGTGCCGGAGCCCAAGGTCAGCGTCGACGACAGCTTCATATCCCACGGCAGCGCCATGATGCCGGTCATGACGATGCGATGACGCTCGTCACCGCTGGTGGGATGGCGGGGGTAATCAGAGACCAACGGGTAGTCGAGACTGAATAGGTCGCCGCCCGTTTCTTCCGCCTCGCTGTAGGTGTAGGCGAGCGTCATACCCCACGGCGATGCTTCGCTGTACGCCTTTTCCAGGGTCACGTACACGCCGTTGTACCAGGTCTGCTTGGCATCGCTGGACACCAGGATGTTACCGAAGTTGCCGCTGACCGGCGCGCAGCAGCCTTCATCGGGCAGCGGGCCGTTCAAGCCATCGGGATTGCGATTGCCGAAGATGTATGTGAAGCCGTGACGACTGCGATTGCGCGCAAACGTGAGCGACGTGAGCCAGTCATCGCCGAGGCGCTGACGCACGCCGAGGCTCGCTTGAATGGTCTCGGGAATGCGGGTCTTGCTGTCGATCAGAAAGATTTCCGGGTTCGGCGCGACGCCCGACGCGATCAACTGCTGCAAGCCTGCGACGCTGAGATACGAATCGTTCCATACGATGGTCGGCTGGCCGTTGCGCGGCAGGCCGTCCTGCGAGAACTGGAACTTGCGCACGCCCCACTGCAAGCGGAAGCGCTCGTCGAGAATCTCGTTGTACAGCACGCGATCGAAGTAACGGCCCACGCCGCCGAAGATCACCGTGCGATTGTCGTCGAACATGTCGAACGAGAAGCCGAGGCGCGGCTGGAACAGATCGGTCGGGCTGTCGCGATCGTTGCCATCGGTGAAGTAACGGTCGGGCACGTACTGAGAGGCCGCCGCTCTGATCGCAGCCGGAGTCACATAGTCCTTGCCGAGCAGATCGGTGTCGTAGTCCCAGCGCACGCCGAGATTCAACGTCAGCTTGGACGTGACCGACCAGTCGTCCTGAATGTACAGACCGTACTGCGTGGTCTTGCCCGACAGGTCCGGATCGCCGGTGCCGTACTCCGCTTCCGCCGGGAACGCAAAGCCGCCCACGTCGGGACGGTAGCGGAAGATCGGATTGGAGACTTGGAACTTCTCGACATCGTAGTCGACCTTGCTGATGCGCAGGCCGGTCTTGACCGAGTGCCCGCCCATCCAGTCGAACTCGGTGAAGGTCAGATCGTCCTTGAACGTCCACACTTCCTGGCCGATGCTCTGTTTGGTCGCGCCGCCGCCAATACGGATGATGCCGACATACTCGCGCCCGATCAGATCGTAGTTGATCGGGGTCGGATGCCACTCGTACTTCATGTACAGCAGCGTCGCTTCGTTGGTGAAGCTCTCGGCATCGTAGGTGTGGCCGAACTTGATGGTGCGCACTTCGTTCTGGATGTCGTTTGCCGCCTCGTAGCTGTTCTGGCCTTCGAAGTCCTTGATGTCGGACTCATCGCGCAGACTGAACGACAGGTCCATCGTCTGGTTGTACGAGGGCTGGAAATCGAGCTTGCCGAAGAACAGATCTTCACGAAACGGCTGCACGAACGAGCCTTCATACTGACCGAAGATCGGCGCCGCCGCGGGATTGCCGAGTGTCACGCGCTCGGCGCGATCCTGATCGTTGCCTTCGTAGGCGACAAAGAAATGCAACTTGTCTTGAATGATGGGCCCGCCGAACGACAGGCCGTATTGCTTGCGCTCGTACTGTGCCTTCGGCTCGCCGGGACGCGCGAAGTCATCGCTCGCGACCAGGCTCTTGTCCTGGTAGTAGATGAAGGTGTCGCCATGAAACTCATTGGTGCCTGACTTCGTTTTAGCCGTGATGATGGCGCTCGACGCCTGCTCGTACTCGGCCTTGAAGTTCTGCGTGATCACGCGGAACTCCTGCACGGCGTTCTGTGGAAACGGATTGCCGCGACTGGAGTCCTGACCGACCACCCCGCCGTTGATCACTTGATTCTTGTAGCTGACGCCGTCGATATACACGTTCACGGCATTCGCGGTGAGCGCGCCGGCCTGGAACGTTTTCTCCGTGTCGCGATCGTTGATGCGCACGCCGGGCGCCAGCGCGGCGAAGTTCAGAAAGTTGCGATTGCCCTGGGGCAACGATTCGATCTGCTCGACGCTGATGTTGGTCGCGACCTCGGAGGTGCGCATATCGACCAGCCGCTCGGCCGTCACGACCACTTCATCGCTGACCGTGGCCGCCTCGGTCATGGCATTCAAATCCAGATCGATCACTTGACCGATCGACACGCGCACGGCCCGCGCGGTGGGTTGATAGCCTTCGCCTTGAATCTTGAGTTGATAGGTGCCGGGCACCAAGCCGATCAATGCGTAGGAGCCGTTGTCCTGCGTGATCGATTGTTTGGTGAAGCCGGTCTCCGCATTGGTCGCAATCACTTGCACGCCTGCGGGCACCGGGTTGCCATTTGCCAACACACGTCCGCGCACCACGGCGCTGGTCACTTGCGCTTCGACGACGCTCGGTGTGATTGCCGTGCCGACTGCGATCACAGTCAACCCTAGGGCCTGCAGAATCCCCCATCGCAACGTGTTCATGTGTCTGGTCCTTTTGTCAGCAATCTTCTGCTAACGAATCTGAGACAAAAGAGTTCCGACCTGTTGTCGGAGTACAACGGCGAGGAGAATCTTCAACCGAACTATTTTCAATCGAGCTGATCGCGTGCTCGCTCTCGTACCACCAGCAATATCACGCACGTGATCGCCAGGGCGAGCGCTGCATACGAAGAAACCGCAAGGGTGGTTCCGTAGCTTTGTAACAATGCGGTGGACATCATTGGCGCGATGCCACCGCCGACGATACCGGCCAATGTATACGCGAGCGATGCGCCGGCATATCGCACGCGAGTGGGAAATTGTTCAGCGATGAAGGCGGCCTGCGGGCCATACATCATCGCGTGCACGGTCAATGCGACGACGACCGCTAACACAATGAGCGCCGGCTGCTGGGTCTCGAGCAGCGGAAAGAACGCAAACATCCAGAGGAGGCCGAGCACGGCGCCCGCGCCATACACCACGCGTCGACCGTAACGATCCGACAATCCACCGAACAATGGAATACTGAATGCGTTGACGGCGCCACCGAGCGACAGTGCGCTCAATGCCAGTGTTCGTGACAGACCGAGCACCGTCGTCATGTAACTCAGCGAGAACGCGACCGACAGCGAGTACAACACATCGGGCCCGATACGCACGCCGCCCGCCACGACCAGGCTGCGCCAATGCCCTCGTATCACTTCACTGATCGGCGCCTGTGCTTTGGACTGTTGCCGCTCGATCTGCTTGAACAACGGCGTCTCATCCACGCCGATGCGAATCCAGAGACCAAACCCGACCAGCACGACGCTCGCGAAGAACGGCACGCGCCAGCCCCAGGCGATGAACTCTTCGGACGACAACAGCAACGTGATCAAGGCGATCGAGCCGGTCGCAAGCAACGTGCCGAGCGACGGGCCCATCTGCGCCCACGAAGCATTGCGGCCGCGACGCTGCGGATCGCCATGCTCGACACTCAACAACACTGCCCCTGCCCACTCGCCCCCTAGCGCCGCGCCCTGAACGAATCTCAGCAGGACGAGCAGGATGGGACTGGCGATGCCCGCGGTTGTATAGGTCGGCAACAGCCCCATCAGCGCGGTGGTCACGCCCATCAGCAAGAGCGTCGCCACGAGCACGAAACGTCGACCATACCGATCGCCGAGATGACCGAAGATCACTCCGCCCACAGGCCGCGACAAATAACCCACGGCGAAGGTCGAGAACGCGAGCAACGTGCCGGAGAGCGGATCGAACGAAGGAAAGAACAGCTTGTTGAAGACGAGCGCGGCCAGCATGTTGTAGACCGCGAAGTCGTAATACTCGAGCGTCGTGCCGACGATGCTCGCCGTCGCCAACCGGCCTGTTGCCGGCCGCTCAGCCAAAGCCGCCGCCTCCTGGCGTCTGAATCACGAACACGTCGTCTTTGTCGAGTTGCGCTGTGTGGGTGGCGCCGAAGTGCTCGACGCTGCCGTTCGCCCGTTCAATCCAGTTCTTACCGATCTGCGCGGGCTGACCGCCGTTCACGCCGAACGGCGCGACGATTCGATGATTCGCGAGCAGGTTGGCGGTCATCGGTTTCAGAAAACGTACGCGACGCTCGACGCCGTCGCCGCCTTTGTGGCTTCCTGCGCCGCCCGAGCCGCGTCGGATGCTGAACGCATCCAATCTCACGGGGAAGCGCCATTCGAGCACTTCGGGATCGGTGAGACGTGAGTTCGTCATATGCGTTTGAACTGCATCCGTACCGTCGAAGTCCGGGCCGGCGCCGGAGCCGCCCGCGATGGTTTCGTAGTACTGATGCTGTCCGTCGCCGAAGGTGAAGTTATTCATCGTGCCCTGGCTCGCGGCCAGCACTCCGAGCGCGCCATACAAACAATCGGTGACGACCTGCGACGTCTCGACGTTGCCTGCAACGACCGCCGCGGGTGCCTGCGGATTCAGCATCGAGCCCGGCGACACGACGATGTTCAGCGGCTTCAAGCAGCCGGCGTTCATCGGGATCTCGTCATCCACCAGCGTGCGGAACACGTACAACACGGCGGCCCGCGTGACTGACACGGGGGCGTTGAAGTTGTTCGGTTGTTGCGGGCTCGTGCCGGTGAAGTCGATGGTGGCTGAGCGGGATTTCGAGTCGATACGAATCGTCGCCTTCACGCTTGCGCCGTTGTCCATTGCGTAAGTGAACTCACCGTCGTGAAGTGCGTCGATGACTCTTCGCACCGCTTCCTCGGCGTTGTTCTGCACGTGCTGCATGTACGCTTGCACGACCGGCAAGCTGAAGTGCCGGACCATCGCTTCGAGCTCGGCGGCACCTTTCTGGCACGCTGCCACTTGCGCTCGCAGGTCGGCGAGGTTTTGCTCCACATTTCTCGCCGGGTATTTTCCTGCTGTGAGCAGCTTGCGCATCTCGGCTTCCAGGAATACGCCGTTCGCGACGAGTGGCACGTTGTCGAGCAGCACGCCCTCCTCTTCGATATGCGTTGAGTTCGCCGGCATCGAACCTGGCGTTGAGCCGCCGATGTCGGCGTGATGACCTCTTGCGGCCACGAAGAATGTTGGCTGCTTGGCATCGGCGATGAACACGGGCATTACAACGGTGACGTCAGGCAGGTGTGTGCCGCCGGCGTATGGCGCGTTCAGGACGAACACGTCACCTCTCCGCATCGTGGTCGCTCGGCGCCTCAGGATTTCCTGCACGGATTCGCCCATCGAGCCCAGGTGCACCGGCATGTGCGGGGCGTTCGCGATCAGATGACCGGCTTCGTCGAAGAGCGCGCAGGAGAAATCGAGGCGCTCTTTGATGTTCACGGAGGTGGCTGTGTTGGCAAGGGTCACGCCCATCTGCTCGGCGATGGCCATGAAGAGATTATTGAAGACCTCGAGCAGGACGGGATCGGCCTGCGTGCCGATCGCGTGCTCCCTTCGTAGGGGCTCTGTTCTTCGCAGGACCAGATGGTTTTGGGACGTGACCTCGGCTTGCCAGCCGGGCTCGATCACGATGGTCGTGTTACGTTCGCGGATGACCGCCGGACCCGGCAGCTTCGCGCCGGGTGAGAGTGAGGGGCGGTCGAAGAATGGTGTTGTTTGCCAGGCTTTATCGAAGTACACCGGCCGCGCATCAATCGGCGCCGGCAGCGCCGCGCCCATCCCCGTCGCCGTTGATCGAGATCCGCTCTGATGTGAGGCGCCGATCGCCTCAACGCTGATGGACTCGATCACCAGTGCGCGTCCGGACATCAAGAATCCGTATCGCTGCCGATATTCGTCATAGAAACGCTCAGCCAGCTGCGAACTCGGCGTCTGATTTGTTTCCTCAGCCACAGAGTTTATTTTTTCCCTCTGCCCTGGCTCGGAACGGAGTGATCCGCTCGCTGTCGCCGCAGATGCGCCGGGCGACAGCTGCAGTGTGCTATCCGTGCCGGCGTACTTGATTGCGAGCTTGCGCTCGACGCGAATGCGTTCGAGCGGCACGCCCTGCGTTAGCAGGGCTTCGCGGGCGGAGGTTTCCAATGTGGCGAAGGCGGGCTGCAAGCCGGTGAGCACATCGTCGCGTAACTCTGCTTCGACGGCCTGCTGTTTCATCGACGTCACATCCGCCAGCCCGATACCGTACGCGGACAACACACCCGCGAGCGGATGGATATAAACCGTCTGCATCCCAAGCGCGTCAGCAACCAAACAAGCATGCTGCCCGGCTGCACCGCCAAAGCACACCAGCGTGTACTCGGTAACATCGTGTCCCCGCTGAACGGAGATCTTCTTGATGGCGTTGGCCATGTTCTCGACCGCGACACGAATGCACCCGGCGGCGATGCTTTCCTCAGTATGAGCCGGCGCGCCCGCTACATCGCCAGACGCGCCGTCAACCGTCGCGCTTGATCCCTGCGTCGCGACTTGATCCCGCCCGAGCCGCCGCGCTAGCGACGTAGCGACTTGCGCCGCCAACGCGGCAAATTTCGCTTTAACGGCCGCGGCATCGAGCCTTTCATCGCCGCCCGGTCCGAACACCGCGGGGAAAAACTCCGGCTGGATCCGGCCAAGCAACACATTCGCATCTGTCACCGTCAGCGGCCCGCCGCGGCGGTAGGCGGCGGGGCCGGGGTCGGCGCCGGCGGACTCGGGTCCAACTCTCAAGCGAACGCCGTCGAACCGACAAATCGATCCTCCGCCCGCAGCGACCGTATGAATCTGCATGATAGGCGCCCGCAGCCGCACGCCTGCGACTTCTGTATCGAACGCACGCTCATATTCGCCGGCGTAATGAGCAACGTCCGTCGACGTCCCGCCCATATCGAAGCCGATGATCTTCGAGAATCCTGCCTCGTTCGCCGCGCGCACAGCGCCGACGATGCCGCCGGCGGGCCCGGACAAAATCGCATCTTTCCCTTGAAACTGATGCGCATCCGTCAGCCCACCCGACGACTGCATGAACTGCAATCGAACCCCAGGCAGCTGCGAAGCCACCTGCTCCACATATCGCCGCAACACCGGCGACAAATAAGCGTCAACAACCGTCGTATCACCGCGCGAGACCAGCTTCATCAGCGGACTGACCTCGTGCGACACAGACACTTGTGAGAATCCAATCCGCCGCGCCAACGCCCCAAGCAACCGTTCGTGCTCAGGAAATCGATAGCCGTGCATCAGCACGATCGCACAGCTTCTGATACCGAGAGCGAAGACAGCGCGCAGTGACTGCTCGGCAGCCGCGAGATCCAACGAACGAACGACGCTACCATCGGCAGCGACACGCTCGTCGATCTCCACCACCTCTTCATACAACAGCGACGGCAACTCAATGTGCCGAACGAACAGCTTGGGACGATGTTGATAAGCGATGCGCAACGCATCGGCAAAGCCGCGGGTAACGAGCAAGACGGTGCGATCGCCTTTGCGCTCCAACAGCGCATTGGTCGCCACCGTCGTCCCCATCTTCACGGCATCGATGCGCTCCGAAGGAATCGGCGCATCGGCAGCGAGTTGCAGTAACTCGCGAATTCCCTGAACCGCGGCGTCCCGATAACGCTGCGGGTTTTCGGAGAGCAGCTTGAGAGTAAGCAGCTCGCCGTCGGGACGGCGGCCGATCACATCCGTGAACGTGCCGCCGCGATCGATCCAGAACTGCCATCGGCCGGCATCCCGGCCGTCATGCCCGCGTTCCTTCGCGGCGCTCACCTTATTTCTTGCTGAGCTGCCGTGACACGGTCTCGGCCTGGGCCAGAGCACGCAGCACGTTCTCGCCGGCGAGCAGCGTCAGGTCCTCATCGCTCCACCCGCGGCGGATCAGCTCGGCAAACAAATTGGGATAGCTGGACACGTCTTCGAGTCCGACCGGCCAGTCCGAATTGCCATCGAAGTCGCCGCCGAGGCCGATGTGCTTCACGCCGGCCACTTTGCGGATGTGCTCGATGTGATCGGCCACCTTGGCGATGCTGGTCTTGGGCAGCTTCAGCTTGCCCATGACTTCGTCAGAAATTTTCTCGGCCTCTTCCACCGACTTGCCCTGGCTGCGGCGACCGATCTCGGCCATCGCGGGCACCTGCAACTTGGCGACTTCCGGATCGATGAAGCCGGCGACGAACGTCACCATCACCACGCCGCCATTCGCCGGCAGACGCTTCAGGATGGTATCGGGCACGTTACGCGGCACATCGCACAGAGCGCGAGCCGACGAGTGCGAAAAGATCACCGGCGCCTTCGACACGCGCAGCGCGTCGTCCATCGTTGCATCGGACACGTGCGCCAGATCGACCAGCATGCCGATCTTGTTCATCTCGAGCACGACTTCCTCACCGAACTTGGTGAGACCGCCATGTTCCGGCGGCTTGGCGGCCGAGTCCGCCCAGTCCAGATTCACATTGTGAGTGAGCGTCATGTAACGCACGCCGAGATCGTAATAAGCGCGCAAGGCACCCAACGAGTTCTCGATGGCATGACCGCCTTCCATGCCCATCAGCGACGCGATGCGCCCCTGACTATGGGCAGTGCGAATGTCCGCGACGGTCGTGGCGAACTGAAATTTCGGATAGCTCGCGATCACCTGGCGAGCAATGTCGATCTGCTCGAGCTGCGTGCGGGCATAGCCCGTGCCGATCTCGCCAGGAATATAGACCGACCAGAACTGGGCGCCGATGCCGCCCTTCTCCATCCGCTTGATGTCGGTCTGGAACGGCACCTTACCGTTCAGGTCGAAGGCGGCGACGTCGCTGGGATGGTTCTTGTCGGTGCGGATGGCCCACGGCAGATCGTTGTGGCCGTCGACCAGGATCACTTTCTTGAGCAGCTCACGTGCGTGAACGAGGGCTTTGTCCTCGTCGGCATGAGCCGGGCTCAGCGCCGCAAATGTCACCAAACCACAAGCGGCCAGCAAGGCCCGTCGCAGTATCGTCATCATGTCCCCTAATTGTTGTGGGCTAAGCGAATTCCACTTGCGCCGGCTTGAGCGGCGCGGGTGTCTCACTCTCCGTTGCGGGCAACTGCACCTTCACGCAATTGCGACCCGCGCGTTTGGCGTCATACAACGCCGCGTCCGCCCGTTGCAACATGGTGCTGGGCGTATCGCCGGTCGGCTTCGACATCGTGACCCCGATGCTGACCGTAATGCGACGATCATTCAGCCATCGTCGTGTATCGATACTCATCACGCCTTCCCGGAAGCGCTCGGCCAGGCGATTGGCCCGGTCGAAGTCCGCGCCCGGAATCACCACCACGAACTCTTCGCCACCGAGGCGACCGATGAACGCCGGCTCGTGCACGTCCTCGCACAACTCCCGCGCCACCGACTTCAGCGCCTCATCGCCCTCAGCATGGCCATGCTGATCGTTGATGCTCTTGAAGTGGTCGATGTCGATGATGAGCATCGCACAGCTGGGCGGATTTGGCTGTTGCAATAGTGGCGCGAGTCGCGACAGCACGGCGCGACGATTCGGCACCCCGGTCAGCTCGTCCGTCATCGCCAGCGTGCGCATGCGACGGGTCGAGCGCCATTGATGCCAGGCCAATGTTGCCAGCAACAGGGCCAGGATGACTGTCAAAAAGATCACCGCTCTTTGCAGATTGCGTGCGCGCTGGCCTTGCGCCAGGGCCAGCTGATTGGCGGTGTTCTCACGCAGCAGCAAGGCGTTCTCTTTTTCCTTGGCCGCGGTATCGAACTCCACCTTCAAAGTCGCGAAGCGCTGATCGACCTGATTGCGAAACATGCGCTCGGACGTTTCCTGGGCGTTCACCAAGTGCGCATAGCCTTCACGCCAGTTGCCCATGTCGGAGAGAACCGCCGCCAGCTCGCCATAGGTGGCGCGCAGCTCGCTGAGCGAATCGGCCTGACGAAACACGTCGAGCGCCGACTGCAACGCTTCGAGGCTCGCGGGCAGTTGCCGCAGCCGATGCAGAGCGACGCCACGCGCCAGCTGGATTTGCGCGTTGAGACGCGCATCCGGGGTCTGGCGTTGCAAGGCCATCGCTTGTTCGAGCGTTTGCAAAGCGCCTTGCGGATCACCCTTGGCGTTCTTGACTGCCGCCAAACCTCGCAGCGCATATGCTTCACCGCGCGGATAATTCAGCTGACGACTGATCTCGTACGATTCTTGAAACGCCGCTTGCGACGCGTCCCACTCGCGCAGGTTCTCGTGCACCCGGCCGAGGTTGTGCAAGGTCACGCTCTGCTCGCGGTACATGCCAGCGTCGCGCTGAACCTTGAGCGCCTGATCGTACATATGTCCCGCCTGGGAGAAATCCCCCATGCGATTGTAGAGAATGGCAATGCCATTCATCGCTGTAAGCGCGTGGTCCGGCAGGTTGAGATCTTCGTAGAGCGCCTGACCGCGCTTGAGATCGGCGAGCCCCATGGCGTACTGACCTTGCAGGCCCAGCAGATAGCCGCGAGCGAACAGCGCCGCCGCCAGCATCTCGTCATCATGGGCGCGGGTCGCGACGGCCACCGCCTGCTCATATTTCTCGCGCGCCCGGGCATTCTCGCTCGCGGTCTCGAGAATGGTGCCTTCGCAATCGAGCACGCCCGCTTCCAGACCCCGGCGGGTCGCCTGCGGCAGCAACGCGCGAGCCTTGGCCACTTCGGCTTCGGCCGCCGCCTTGTCGCGTTCGGAAAGGTGGTCACAGAGCAGCAGTCGAGCCCGGATTTCGAGGTCTGCGTTGGGCTGGCCGACCAGAATTTTCAGCGCGGCTTCCGCATCCCGGACGCTGTCTTCGGGGCTGCTACGAACCGCAGCGGCCGCCCGATCGATGTAGCTCTGCGCGGGATGCGCTGTTTTCGACTCCGTTTCTGCCGGGCGCGACTCGGCCGCCCGCGCCGTCCCTGCCACAGTCATAAAGGCAGCGGCCAATAACAGGCACGCCGTTCGGGTGAGAGTGAGGAGTCGCAAGCCTGAGAATTCGTCGAATAGTCTGTGAGGCGAGCTGCGATGGTATCGGCTTCCCCGCCCCGCCACCACCTTCACCCTCACAGGGGTGCAAATAAAAAGCCCGTGCGCCGGATCGGGGCGCACGGGCTGGCAGGATTAAGTCACTCCGGTGGCTATAGGCCCAGGCCGATGCGCTGGCCCGAGCCCGGCGGCACGCAGGTATATGTCACCTCCTGCCCGGTCGTCGCCGCCAACGCCCGCAAGGCCGCGTCGGTGCGACGGGTCCCGTTGGCGGCCACGAAGTCGCCCGCCGCCGCATCCAGCAGATAGCCGGTCAAGCTGCCACCGACGGCCACCTTGGCCACCAGGTCGCACTCCCGGGTCGAGCCGCCCAGCTCCTTCGACACGAAGCTCGTCTTGGCTCGCGCGATCAACAGATTGATACGCGGGTTCACGGCGCTGGCATTGCCGTTCGTAAGCGTGACCTGTTGCCCGACGATGGGCGCGAGGTCGCTGTCGAACGCCAGCATGAACTGCACCACGTCGCGACGGGTCGCATCCGGATTGATGATGGGGAAGCCCGCGTTCAACTGCGGGTTGAACACCACCGCCGTGAAGAATCGGAACAACGTGTCGACCGAGCCGTCGTTGACGAAGCCGAAGCCTCGGATTTGATCGCCCATGGCGCCGGTATCCGCCGCACCGAAGAAGTTCACTTTCGGTGCGCCGAACATGCCGACCTTTGCATACATGTTCCGTAAGTGCGGGATCTTCACGATCTGCGTGATGCCTTCGAAGCTCGCCGAGCCGCCGGTGCCAAAGTAGCCCTGCGACGGATCGAGACGATGGCACCCTTCGCAATTGAACGCGGTGTCGCCCGGGATGATGCCGCCCAGAATTGGAATCTCGATACCGTCCGACGGACGCGTGCCGGTGTAGAAGTTCTTGCCGCGGGTCTGCGCGGCATTGAGCGAGTTATCGAGCGCCCGCACCGGATTCGGCGGCGGCAGCACCTTCAACTGGAAGTTGGTGAAGCGCTGCATGTCTGCATCGCTGGGCATGCCATCACGCCCCATCAATCCTTCGAAGGCCACGATGAAGTTATTGAAGGACAGATTGGCGTCGAGCGGATCGCTGCCGAAATGCCCCGTCGCCCGATCGCCCCGCCAGTGCATCGCGCCTGAATTGCGCAGGCCGCGCAGCGTCTGTGTCGTCATCGGACCTTTCATCGGATGGAATTCTTCGACATCGTCGCTGCCGTTGATGGGCGTGCGCACACCGAACAGCGTCTTGCCGATGGCGATTTCCAGAGCGCTGGTCAGGTTCTTCGGCAATGGATTGTGAGTCACGACATCGTCGGGATTACCCAGATCCCACGCGATATCGTCCATGTCGCCAAAGATATGACAGCTGGCGCACGACGCCTCACCATTCGCGGACAGCGTGGTTGCGTCGTACAGCATCGGTCGGCCTTGCACGATCGCTGCGGGCTCGGGGTTCGGCAATGTCACGGCCGCGACCTGCGCTTTCGTCGCCGTGTCGATGACTTTCACCGAGTTGTCGAAGCGCGTCGTTACATACAAGCGCCCTCTTGTTTCATCCAACACCAGGCCGCTCGGGCCGCCGCCGCTCACACTGATGTAGTTGGCACTGGCCGTGCGCGGGTTGAACGTATCCGCCTCGAGCGCAGCGGTATTGAAAACACCGATCCGGCTGGAGCCGAACGCCGCGACGTAGAGCGTCTGGCCATTGCTGGTCACCGCCATGTCGAGCGGCGTCGACAAGCTATGATTGCGTGCGGTGGGATCGAAGCCCGACTCGTTGGCGAGCTTGGTGTAATCCAGATGCTTGTTCAGGTGCCTCGGAGTCACCGTCGAACCCGAGATCACGGTGATGCGCGTCTCGGCCAGGTGACCTTGCACGGTCGAGCCGCCGAACTGTCCGGGTCCTTCGAAGCGCGTGAGATTGAACGCCTCCGTGTTGGATACATACAGCTTGCCGGTCGCCGGATTGGTGACCATGTTGAACAGCGTCGTGCCGACGTGCGCAAAGCTCGCCGTCTGTGCGAGCGTCGTGGCGTTCACCGCGAACACGTCCAGATCCGGCAAGCGGAATCGCACGGCGTTGTTCCAATTGCGGCCGAGCTCGTCTTCCCAGCGGCTGGTCGTGTTATTGAATTTCACAATCAGGCCGGTCTCGGGCGCCCGCTTGCCTTCGAAGTTCGTGCCCGGGCCGGGGTTGCCGCCCGGCATGATCGACAGGTTATCGACCAGGCACGGCGTGTTGGGCTTGAAGCCGTCGCACACCATGGGCTCCAGCACCGTAGTGGTTTGATTGCCCGACTTGAACGCGGCCACATACACCGTGCTTTTATCCGGGCTCACCGCCAGAGCGCGCGGCGTATCGCTGAAGAAATTCAGGATTCGGACCGGCGTGCCGCCGACGGTGTTGCCCAGGCTGGAAGGATCGAACACCCACACGTCATTACGACCGATGCTAGGCGTGATCAACTGAGGATCGCCCGCGCCCGGCACGCTGCTGATGGATGCATCGGTCCGCTGCTGTCCACGATGCGCGGTCGTGATGAATGCCCTCACAGGCGAGCCTGCGAACACGATATCACGGGGCTCATCGCCGACCAGCAGCGTCCGTGTAACTCTGGGAGTGCCACTCAGCGTGACCACACTGATGCTGTCGGAAAGATGATTGACGACCCAGACTTCCGCGTCGTTCCGGGCCGCGACCGCCACCGGCTCCAGGCCCACCGGCACCCGGGCTCGCAAAGCCAGCCCGGTCAATGTGATGTCGAAGACCTCGAGCGTGTTGTCGGGTGTGTTGGTGACGAACAGTCGAGTGCGATCGGGCGACATGGCGATCGGTCGCACGTGCCCCGACTCGAACCCGACGAAGTTAGGCGCTTGCGCGAGCGCCCCGAAGCTTATGAAAAGTGTTGCGCAGAACAGAACGACTCGTGCATACGCACGCTCCCTCACGGTCGGCCCGTGATGGGAGCACATGGCTTTGCTGCACATGGCTGGTGACTCCCCCTGGATGGCGTCGTGATGTGATCGACCGCTGCGGTTCAGCGGATGACGCGGATGCTAGGCAGCTGCATAATCGACGCGCCCCCTTCGATCGGAGGGGCGGCGTCGATGTTTTCCGGCCAATATTTCATTGGCTCATCATTAGAAACGGATCGTTCGGGGGAGCGCGTGGCACACCAGCTCACCAGCAGCGGCAAGGATCGGGCCGAGCGCCTGGCGCTTCGTTCAGCGTCACCCGCCGTCAGCGACATCGGTCCGCACTACCTCATTCACAGCAAGTTGAAGCCGCCCCAATCCGCGACAACTTGCCTCGAGCGTGGCACCTTGCTCGCGCGCCTCGATGCCGCCGCCAAACAAAAGCTGACGCTGCTCGCCGCGCCGATCGGGTCGGGCAAGACAACGCTGCTGGCGCAGTGGCATGAACGCTCGTCGGCCACACAATCTGTGGCGTGGCTGTCGCTGGATGAGCAGGACAACGAGCCGGTGCGGTTCTTTTCTTATCTGATCGCCACGGTCCGATCTGTGTGTCCGGCATTCGATGCGTATCTTCCTCATCAACGGCGCGAAGACGCCTCCCTCGACGCCGCCATTGCGGTCGTCATCGCGAGCCTCGCACGGCTGAACTCTCCTCTCTGTATCGTCCTGGACGATTTACAACTGCTGAGCACGCCGGTGCTGGTGCGCGCCATCGATGCGCTTCTCTTACAGTCGCCGGCTGGGATTCGATGGATTTTGTCCGGTCGCGGCTTGCCGTCTCTGCACATGAGCCAGCTGCGATTGAACGATCAGCTCCTGACCCTGGCTCCCGTCGATCTCAACTTCGATCCGGCTTCCATCGTGCAGTTGGGCGAGCTGCTTTGCCACCGGACGCTGACGAGTGACGAGGTGAATGGCATCTGGCGCAGCACCGAGGGTTGGGTGGCTGGCGTCAAACTCGCCTTGCTCGCCGCCGCCGAGTCGCGCGATGGCATTGGCGATTTCAACGGCTCTCACTACGAGGTCGCTCGCTATCTCGGCACCTCAGTGCTGCAAGAACAGGCTCCGCATCTGCGAGAGTTCTTGATCGCCAGCAGCGTCGTGGACCGGATGACCGCTGAGCTTTGCAATGCCTTGATCGGTGCCGCGCACAGCCAATCGTTGCTCGAGCAGTTGGAGCGGTCGCAACTGTTCATTCAACCGCTCGATAGCCACGGCCACTGGTACAGATATCACACGCTGTTTCTGGATTTTTTACGCAGCCACTTACGGCACGACACTGCTCGATTGTCGTTACTAAATGAGCGCGCGAGCCGTTGGTATGCGGAACATCAACTGTACGACGAGGCGCTTCATCATGCCTTCGCCGCGACCAACGAAGAATGGCGCCTGGAGTTGCTGGAACGGTGCACGACCAACTGGCTTCGCGCCGGTGAAACCATCGCGGTGATTCATTGGGCCAGCAAGCTGCCTCACAACGTGATTCTCGGCCATGCGGGCATCTGCAGGGTTTATATCGCGAGCTTGATTCTCTCTCGACGGTTCAACGAGGCGGCGGCGACGCTGCGAGAAGTCGAGGCGAACGTCAGCACCGAGCGCGCACTCGGGTCTGCACATCTTCGTTTGTTGCACGCCATGCTCACTGTGCTCGCTGACAGCAGCGGGCAAATTGGCATCTCCTCTCCAGAGGCGCTGCGAGATCGCGGCGCCGACAGCTTTCTCATCGGCACGTTGCTGACGCTGCAGGCGTACACCATGCTCCGCCTTTCCCAATTCGATAAGGCGTGGCGCCTCGCCATGCGGGCGCGCGACACGTTCGACTCGATCAGCTTGTACAGCCTGGGCTATGCCGAAGTGGTCGCGTCGCTGGCCGATCGCGCCCAGGGCGACATGAAAGCCGCCGCCGATCGATGCGAACGCATGTTTGCCATGGTCCGCGGCGGCCATCGCACGCCCGCGTGGGTGAATGCAGCGAATGCCCTCGCTTATATGCGCTATGAGGAGAATCGACTCGACGAGGCTGAGGCGCTTTGCACGGAAGTGTTGCCGCTGCTGTGTGTCCAATCCACCGTCGAGAACGTCTCCACGGCGTATGTGACGCTGTCGCGGGTCAAAGCGATCAACGGCCGGCACTACGAGGCGTTTCAGCTGCTCGACTACTTGCATAGCATGCTCGAGAGCGGCTCGCATGCACGCTTTCTGGCTCAGGTGTGTGCGGAGAAGATTCGGCTCCTGTTGTCCCAGGATAATCTGCAGCGAGCGCGAGCCGTGGCCCTGGAGTTTGGCTTGCAACGACGGGCACGGTCAGGTGAGTGGCGCCGTTCTCGCACTTACGATGAAGCATGGGAGCGCTTCGGCTCCGGTTACGCGGCGCTGCTCATCAAACAACGCCAATACGACGAGGCTCGCGCCATTCTGCTCGTGTTACGAGATAGTGCTCACGAAGTCGGGTTTGTATATCGCGAGGCCCCACTCGAAGCCGCGTTGGCCTGTTGCTATTGGCACTCCGGCGACATCGAATCCGCCTTCGATTCCTTGAACCGCGGCTTCGCCCTAACCCGCGGCCACGGCTTCACCCGCGGCGTCTTCGACGAAGCCCCCTCCATGATCCAAGTCATCTCCGCCGCCCTCACCACCGGCCGCCTCCACTCTCCTCTACCCGCGCACTACTTCGGCAAATTCGAGAACGTCTTCTCCCAAGCCGTGCCCGTGTCCGCACCTTCACCTCGCAAGCCTGCGTTGCCTCTGGAGCCGTTGACTGAGCGGGAGATCGATATGCTTCGGCTACTGGCATTGGGCTTGAGCAATCACGAGATCAGCGCGCGATCGCAGATCGCACTGTCCACGGCGAAGTGGCATTTGAAGAATGTGTTCGCGAAACTGGATGTGAGTACGCGGACGGGGGCGATTGCGCGGGCGCGGGAGATGAGGTTGATTGAGTAACTACTAGGATGGCAGCGCTGCTAACGACGATCTTCCCAACTATCGGCGAGATCAAATCTATCGCACTGACCGTCACGCAAGTAGACCAGAACACTCAACCATGGAGCTTGGGCTCGGCCCCACGAATCACCAACTCGAAAGCTGGCTCCACTACGTACGCAGGTTTTTTGCAGACACGACGTCCGCCGCAGTCGCACGCAACAGCCGCTCCTCACGCTTCTTCGCACCAGGTTCGCTACTCTCCAACCGGTATTTCCCACCTTGGCCCCTATCGCCCAGATCTAGTCTGGGTCGCGAAGCGTGCGACAGCACGCCGTCCAGTGCGCATACTTTCTGAGCGTCCATGTTCCAATGCCCGCCCGAAGCGCCGTCTCAGGGGATGGGGGGCTGATCGGGCACGCACGCGGTGCTGCGCACGGCACGAAGTGCAGCGAACGGGTCAACCGCTTGGATGCACGATCAGTTGAACCACTTCCAGCACCCGCGTCTTCGCGAGCGCCGACAGACTTATTCCACTACGCCCACCGAAGCTGCCGACGTATCAACGCTCCACTGCCGCAGCCCGGCGCGTTGCTTGCGTTGCCAGCGTAAGCCGCAGGGCCAAGCGGGCTGCGCAGAGCGCCGGCGGCGCGCAACTCAAGCAAGCGGCGACGGGCGGCGACGAGACCACTGCATTCCAGCTACTCGTCGCGATTGATTTTTTCCATCTCGCCTCGGACGTGCGAAAGAACCGCCAATAGATCCTCCAGACTGAAGCGCATGTCCACTTGCGCCCCCAGCAGTCGAGGATTGAGATCGAATTCAAGTTCAATCTCGCCTCTTTCTTTGTTCGCTTGGAACAGCCGCTGCCCCCTGAACGAGACTTCAATGGCTAAAAGCTCGTATCGTGGATCACTGACATACTCCATTGTGAAATCTGTGGGCATCATGGTCTGGACCTTAAGGGATTGGAGGATCGAGGAATCCGCTGAACACATCTCCGGCGTTGTACCGCACTCCCTGACCATTGGGTAACCGAACCTCGAAGCCGCCCCGACTCAGACTGGTTCGCACCGCGTTTGGATGCCCAAGGATCTCTCGCAAGACTCTCTCCGCCTGCGCATTTCTTTGCGCAACGTTACCGGCGGCTCGCTCAAATGTTCCACCAGCTCTCTGCGAATGCTTGCTCAGGGCTCGAGCAGCAGCGCTTAGACCGTCTTTGGCGATGGGGACATTCGCTGCATCTACCAGACGATCAATCTGCCTCAAAGCGCGCCAGCTTCGGTACATCTGTATGCCGCGGACGATCGGCGGTACAGGCGCCACTGTTAGCCCAGCTTCGAGTGCCAGTTCCTGCCCTTCGAGTACGCCAGCTTGCACATCAGAGGCTATGCCAGAAGGTACGGTGAGATACATAGGTATCCCGCCGCTTGCCTGAGCGACAAAAATGTCGCGCGTCCCACCGACTGTGCCATCCGCACCGGCCGCCCCACCGCCGCTGCCACCACCGCCCCCGCCCCCGCTACCGCCATCCGGGTCGCCTTCGCCGCCGGTCCAGTCCCCGTACCAATACCAATCATCGCAAGTGTCGTAGCGATCGGCTTGCACCACCCCACCGTTCGCGTCTTGATAACTGCTTTCGTGGTGCCAGCAACTAAAACCTGATGGGTCGACGTTCGTTAGCGGATCGTTGAACGTGTAGCTGTATCTGTTGAGGCTCTGACCGTTGAACGGAGCCTGCACATTCGGATCGGCAGACGTAAAGCGGCCAAGCATCGGGTCGTAAACGCGACCGTTCATGTGCACCAGATTCAAGTTGTCGAGATGCTCATGGAACGTGAAGCCACGCCGCGTGGTGGTGGCGATCTGCGTCATCTCGAGCGCGGTCGGCGCGCCGGTCCAGTTGCTGCCTCGACGTTGGCCGAAGGCGTCGAAGCTCTCGCGCACGACGACGGCACCTGTGGCATCGGTAATGACACTGGTACCGCCGAGATGATCGCTGGAGACGTAGTAGGTCGATGCCGATGTGGATCCGGAATTGCGCTCGACATACGCCACTTGGCCGTTGCCGCCAACGACAAGGTGTCGATACTCGATGTCGGTACCGACAACTCGCTTCTCGAACAACTCACCTATGTACGTGATGGTTTCCGTGCCCCCAGCACCCGTGGTTTGCTGCTTCCAGCGCTGGCGGTCGTGGTTATAGGCAAAGGTGCTCGTTGCCGTCGCGGAGCGAATGGTCTGTGGCAGGTTATAGGTAAACCAATCTGTCTGAGCGCCGTCCCGAGTCAGCATATTGCCGTTGTTGTCATACGTGTAGCTGTGCGTCTGCACGTTGTTGACGGTAATCCGACTCACCGCATGTTTCTTGGTGGGGTGTTCGTACTTGTAGTCCCCGAGCCCGGTCTTCGCCATGATGTTGCCGAGCGCGTCGTAGTCGACATTCAGATTCTGACTGCCGTTCAACTCCGAATAGTCGAGCCGTCCCAGTGAGTCATAGTAGAACTTCTCGGTCAGCGACTGATTGTTGTCGCTCCGCGTGTCGAGTTGCTCGTTCGCGTACCAGGTGAAGGCGAGGTTCTGAATGCTCTGGCTCAGACCCGGGCCGGTCTTGCGATCTTTTAGCAGTCCTGAGATCAGGTCGTAGGTGCTACGCGTCCGCAAACCATTACCGTATTGCTCATCCGTGTACTGCCCCCTGGCGTTGCTCACATTACTGGTCGCCTGCCAGTAAATCGTGCCGGGCGAGTTGTCGACATACGAGCGCACGCTGTTGTTGATGCCGTACTCGTAGCCGTACCGCACCTTGAACGGAGAGCCACTGGTGGACATTGGATACGTCAACGTATCCAGCAAGCCCGCAGAGTTGTAACCGTAAATGTAGTTGTACGCGACAGCATCCGCCTCGATGGACCGTTGGCTCGGTCGTCCGGCAATGTCATAGGCCAAGGTTTCCTTGTATCCACCGGGGGCCAATACATAGTGCAATTGCCCTATGCCATGCGCGGCACTGTCAAAATAGAAATTGGTCGCTCCTTCTTGCTCATGTCTCACCGTGAGACGTGACAGCTTGTCGTACTCTAAGGTCGCCTCCTTCAAGTTGGCATCCTTCTGCCAGCGCAACTCACCCATCGGATAGTAGTCGTAGTACCAGTGGCCCATGTCGGGATCGACCGACTCGAGCTTCCAACCTAGCTGGTTGTAGGTCAGCGAGGTGACGTTCCCTGCAACGTCCGTAACCGTACGCAGATTGCCAAAAGCGTCGTAGGCGTAGTCGGTGTCACTGTTGGCCGCATCGAGTGAGCGCACCACCCGACCCAATGCATCGCGGACGTGCGTTACCTTGCGCGACGGCGCAGCTCGCGAATCAGTTATTTCCTGCTGCAAGCCCAGATAACTGATCAAGATGAGTGGCTCGGTCAAATTGGACTCGCTGACCGGACGCTTGATCGACAGCAACCGGCCAAGATCATCGTAACCATAAGTCGTGTTGCCTTCAGGCCCGCCGGATGTATACGGCACTGACTGTTTGAAAAGGCGGCCCAGCGAGTCGTATGTCGTAACCACACGGCTGACCGATCCGCTCAACAACTGCTGGTCGTTGTAGCGAAGCTTCTCGAAGCGATCGAAATACTGAGTGTCGGCGCGAATCACCGCGCCGCTATTGTCGTAACTGTAGTTCTGAACTTGCAGACGGAGATCGGACGCGCCTGAGCAGTAACTATTGCCGGCTGTACAAGCAGTAAAGCGTTGTTCGCTGCGCGTACCATCAGGCCGGGACTCCTGAACGACTCGCCCGAAGACGTCCGGATACCAGTACGTGGAGATGCCGTTCGGATCCGTTGCACGCGTCATGACGCCGAGTTTTCGGCTCCAACCGTAGGTGGTGGATTGAGACAGAGGATTCGTCACGACCGTCGGAAACTGCCCCGTCGCCCCCCAGTCGATCGTGGTAGTACGAGCTGTCTGCTGCGGCACGTGAGTTGCCACGGCAATGGGCGTCTCTGTCGTCGAACTCACATTGCCGAAGCCGTCGTAACCGTAGTTGGTCGTCACCTGCCATCGAGGATCGCCCGGTTCCGCAATCGAATAGTCGGGCCGACAATAGCTACCATTCCAGGCGATACTTGTTTTCCTGATGATCTCGGCCCCCGTCACTGCGATCGTGTTGCTGCGCTTCTGCGTAATTTGCTGGGGTCGCCCGAGGCAACTATTTCCGACGTCGTTGAATAGCGAGATATGTACTTCAGCTGTGTGCGTGGCCCCGCCCTGCAAACCGTTGGCAGTGGCGGCTTCTACTACCCCGGTCGTCGAATCGGTCAGTGCTCCGGTGCTAACGTCAAAGGTGTTCGTTGTCGTCGCGGTCGACAACAGCTGCGCGTTCTGGGCGCCGAGAAACTCGTACTGCTTTGTTTCGCCAGTGCGCAGGTATGCGAAATAGCGCTTGTGGGCACCGAACATGTAATCGAACTTCTGGTTGGTATTGGCGGTGACCTGAATCGGAGTGGTGCCATTGGCCTGCAGCAGCTCGGATCTCTTCACCATACCGACCAGCGGGAACACTTGCTCATAGGTGGTCTTGCGAACGAGATTGGTACGAAGGTCGATCTCCTTCACCTGCTCGAAGCCTGCGAAATCATCGCGATCGAGATTGATGCGACCCGCGATGTACTCATAGGTGCGGTTATATGTACCGCCCGAACCGTTGGAAGCAGTCACTTGGCCCACGACGGTACGACTGCCAGGCATGCTTCGCAGCACCAGATCGTCGGAGGCTGCCGCCGTGTAGCTGCTGTTCGCCGTCGAAACATAGCTCGGCGAATAGTTCACGCTGAAGCCATCGGTAAAGCTGACCGCCAGATCCGGAGTTGTCAGATCCAACGGCAGCGGCGAGCCGGTCGCTGCCGGGCGCTTATAGAACGTAAGCACGCGCGGCGAACTGGCACTTGCATGAACCACATCATCCAGACCATCGCCGTCCTGGTCGATGGAGAAGTAGGTTCCAGTGCTGGCACCGATACCAGTGGCTTCCGCCGGTCCAACACTGTTCCCCAGCGAGCGATGCGCGACTAGGTATCCGCCGCTTTCGACGAGAAAATCAGTGCGTCCATCGCCATCCCAATCCATGATCAGCGTCGGCGTTCCCGGCAGCGCTACGGTGCTGGCGGGATTCGAGCCGCATTGCTCTATGTACACCGAGTTGAAGTGCACGCGATCGGTGCAAGCATCGTCATTGAAATTGATACCGCCGGAGCTTTGGGGGACGAACTGGAAAGTCTCGGCTGGGCTGAAGCCGACCTGAAACGTGTTGTCACGAGACAGCAGCGGCACGGAGGTATACCGAAAGGGGTTGGGGTTGTTCGGCAGCGTGAGCCTCGTCAGGACGATCAAATCCTGCTTGCCGTCACCGTCGAAGTCGTGTCGCCGGACACCCTGCGACTCACCGTTTCGGAACGTGAGGATGCCGCCTCCCAATGCAACGGTCGCGGCCAGTTGCTCAGTGGCTTCAAACGACGGCACAGTAGCGCCAGGCGCCGAAGTGTTGCGACGAATGTATACCTTGTTGCCTGCGACGGCCCAAACGAGATCGCTCAGCCCATCGCCGTTGGTATCCGCGACAACAGAAGCGATTGCGGTGACCGCCTGAGCGTTCGTCGGAACCGAGGAGAACGCTCCGGTTGTTTTGTTCCAAAAATAGTAGTGCCAAAAGCCGCCCGAGGGCGCGAGCAGAGCGTCTTGATTGCTACGCACGAATCTATCGCTGATCGGTGTCACACCGGACGCGATGCCTGTACTTTGCGGCGTCGTGAAGCCACCACCCGCAATCGCAAAAGCCACGTGCCACGTGCTGCCCGAGACGTATATCAGATCGTCCCGGCCGTCACCGTTGAAATCGCGCGGGTCCGTCAACACGTTGCCTGAAGCACTGCCTCCCGAGATTCCGTTCGCAAGAATGCGGATGCCGTCCTGATACGCAATCGCGGTGGGCGCCAGACATGCGCCGAGCGAATCGTCCGCGCACTCCTGAATCGAGATCAGGCGGGAACGTGCCGTTCCCGGCGAAATGTCATAGCCCAAAACATACCTTCGCACCGTTTGCGAGATGCCGTTGGCTGAATTCTGGACCTGAATGCTCTCCAGCCGACGACTGTTAGAGACCGACGAACCGGCAACGTAACCTGTGACCGTGTCGGCGCCGGTACGCGTGTCCATGTACGAGAACACAGCAGTGTATTGATAGGACGATCCTCCTGCCGTCGTCGGCGACCAGGAGATGCTTGTAGGCACAGCGTATCCCGTTGCTTTTGAGTATGTGACGACATAGCTGTTACCGGCCTGGTCGAAGACCTTGTTGAGTTTCCAGCGAAACGGAGTGACGGCCCCGTCGCCGGCGACCCGCGAGTCGGTGGTATTGCCAAACTCATATGAGATGCCATTCCGGTCGCGCATCGTGAAGTGATCCGGGCCGCCGCCGAGGGTGCCGACTGCGGTCACTGTCGAAAAGTCGTCGATTTCCTTTCGATACGTCGACCCGTCGGTGGCATTGCTGCCGGAGAACAACTGCAGACGCTGACCGTTCAAACAAAATCGATCGTACACCGAAAGCGAGATGCCGCTGGTATCGCCATCCTGAGCAATCGTGTGCCTGCAACGTTCAATGGAAGACAACCCAGTCAACGACCACCCGACGCCCAACACACCGTTTCCCGCATTGCTGTCGTATGTCAACGAAAGGTTGGGCTGCATACCGCGTGGTCCGGATGGCATCCAAAGCGGCAGGTCGTAGGTGGCTGAACCCACACTCGAAACCGCGAATGAACCGGCAGTACGCCCAACTGCGGTAGTCGGATAAACTCCGCCAGGCTGTACCGGAGAGTGAGCAGTCGTGGAAACACTGCTGCCGACAGAATTGGAAACGTAATTGGTGGCGCCCGATCCCTGCGCTTGCCAATACACCCCCGCACCACCGCTGCCGTCAAAGTTACCGGCGATCAGTCTATAGCCGCTACCCGACCAATTTACGTTCGTAGCAGCTGGGGTCGCGTCCGCGAACTTGTCTCCGGTGCTGGACGCAACCCCCAGTAGCAACGAGCTCGCTCCGGACGAGGTGCGAGCCTGTAACAGTACGTCCGTAACACCGTCGCCATTGAAGTCAGCGACGAGGAGGTTGCCCCCGGCGACCGACCAATCCGCTTTGAATTTGCTTCGACTCCATTGACGGACGCCGCTCTGCTGGAACGGCGTGGCACCGCCCTGTGACAGGACCACGCCGAATGTATTGATACCATACGTCGGGATCGGGATTGCTACCTCGTAGTCGATGATTGTGATCGTCGGCTTGCCCTGCACCAGCAAGTCGCTCGAACCATTACCGTCGAAATCACCGACGAAAATGTTTGAATGTTGGGTCGACCAGCTGAACGCCGCCCAATCGCTGTCGAACCAATGCTGGGAAGACGAAACGAATCCTCCGCTGGCATTCGACAGGAACACCGCATGCTCGTTGGCAGGCCGATTGCCCTGCAGAAACAGATCGTCGCCGCCGACGCCGTCGAAGTTGCCAACGTGGATCGTGTGCTGATCCGCCGACCACACCTGACTCAGATAGTTGTTCGGAATCGGCTGACTGATGGCGGTGAACTTGCCATCGGTATTGGCCAGCAGCACGTAGTGATCGCCCGGCGTCGAACGCTGCAGGAACAGGTCTGAGCGCCCATCGTCGTTGAAGTCGCCGACCAGAATTCGGTACAGGTTGCTATGCCACGGAATGCCCAGATAGTTACTGAGCCAGGTCTGCCAGCTCGTATTGGGTGCGCCCGTGTTATCGGAACGTGCGATACCGCTTTCACCGGACGGGCTCTTCGCGACGTACAACAAATCGGTCTTGCCATCGCCATCGAAATCGCCGGGATACAGATCGTAATTGTCCGTGTTCCATTGCGATGCTGCTTGGACCTGAGCCCCGAAGCTCAACCACAGCACCATCAATGCTGCCAGAGCCGCTGCTTTGTTCTTCATCATTCGCCCTTGAATTTACGATCCGTCGCCTGCTCGCGACTGGCAACGACTGCGCCGCCATCGAGAGTGAGCATCTGCTGTTGTTGTCTGCGTTCGACGGTGACGGTCAACACCACGCCCGTATCCAGCTCGCGCAGCATCTGTAAGGTTTGTTCGGCATCGGTGACCGCCATGCCATCAATGGCGACGATCACATCGCCAGATTGCAGTCCGAGCTGCGCGAACAAACCACGGTTCTTCCCAGGATAGACTTCGTACCCACGCAAAATATCGCCGTCGAACACCGGGTTGGGGCGAAGGAATTCAGTGAGCGGCTCACGAGTAGGCTGTGAATCCGCTGTTTTCCCGGTTTCATAGTCGATCGTCAGCAGTTCATCGTTCTTGCCAGGAGCCTTTGGCGACATGCCACGGTCGTACAGCATCAACCGGGCAGCACGATCTCCGCGTTTGAGCACGACATGATCGGAGTGAATCTCCGCGAGGGTCGATCCGTTCACCAACAGTGCGCCCGCTGCATAAGTTTGAGGATTGTCGACGCTGGTCCCGATGCGCGCCGTTCCCTCATTCGCATTTCGACCTGGCGTGACTCCAACCAGATACAGTGGCAACGGAACGTCGGAGATTGAGGAATCGGTGCCAACGAAGGGGTCCGCTGATTGGAAAGGGAGTGCGGATGAGACTTTGGAATCCGCTGACACGCCCTGCGTCGGCTGGCCCAATGATTCGGCGGCTCCATGTTCGAAGAATCCTGCCACTCGCGCTACCCAGTCGCCCGGTGGCCAGCCTGCCGCCCACAGCAACGCCATAGCAATCGACGCAGCGGCGCCGAATGAGGCGACCCTTATCCAACGCTTGCGGCTCGACGCTTCTTGGGGGACTTTGTTCTCGACGCGAGCCACAGCTGCAAATCCGTCTCTTCCTTTCCCTAGTCGCACGCATAACGACGCTGCGGAAGGCTTGTGTCTTCCCTAACAGTGCTATGTCGTTGCACTCAGTGTGATGCTCTGCAGGCGCGAAGTTGCATGGTCCAATCTTCAGCGTCAACAGATTTACGAGACCCGCCTCTCAAATCAGGGTTTCACCCAACCGGGGTCAGGCCCCGTTGACAATGAAACTCGAGCGCCGCTAGTTTCGCCCCACCATCGATCGGGCATACTTAGATGAAACGGAAAATTCATATGCGCAAGCACCGACTTGTCGCACTCACGAGTAGAACGTGACTTGGGAAACCTGGGACGCCATCGCCGACAGCTACATTCCCATCCTGGCCCTCATCGCCCTGCTCTGGCCCTGGCTCCGCTGGCGAGGCGCGTGGCAGCGAGCCACGCTTAGCATCGTAGCGACGTTAGTAGGCATCGGATACGCCTATGCGCTGTCCGCGCTCGATGGGAAGTTCGGCTGGTGGCCAGCACTCGGGCTGGATTTCAGTACGCACACCGCGGTGGCGATTGCGCTGGTCGTGGCGTTGTGCGCGATCAAGCCGCAGACCTGGATGGCGTGGACGGCAAGCCTGCTCGCCTACTTCGTGCTGATGGTCTATCAGCGCTATCACACCTGGGCGGACATTCTCACAACGGCGGTGGTCATCGCACCGCCGTTGATTGCAGCTCGCTGGCGTCTAGCGCGTCATCAAGCCGGCCAGATCGTCTGAATGTGGTCGACGATGCGGTCCATGCCGTGACGGATCGGGTCGCGGCAAGGCAGGCCGGTCTGACGCTCGATCTGCGCAATCGAGTCTTCGATCTGCGCTTCAGTCATGCGCGACGTATTGATCGCCACACCGACCGCACGAGCCTTGGGATTGGTCAGTCGAGCAGCGCGCGTAGTAGCAGCAATGCATTCCTCGAGATCCGCGACCGGATAGTGATCGAAGCCGACGAGCTGACGACGCACTGGCTCGTGACACACGACCAGCGCATCCGGCTGGCTGCCGTGAATCAAGCCCAACGTGACGCCCGCGTACGCAGGATGGAACAACGTGCCCTGCCCCTCGATCACGTCCCAATGATCCGGCTCATTGGCCGGCGACAGCCACTCGGCCGCACCGGAAATGAAATCGGCGACCACCGAGTCGACCGCCACGCCGCGGCCTGAAATGAAAATGCCGGTCTGGCCGGTGGCGCGGAAATCCGCCTTCATGCCGCGAGCACGCATCGACTTCTCGATGGCAAGTGCGGCGTACTTCTTGCCGACGGCGCAGTCAGTGCCGACCGTGAGCAAGCGAAGGCCAGGACGTTTGCGTCCATTGCCGGGAGGAAACGTCTGCGTAGGCTGACGCACGTCGTGCAGCGTGCGACCAAGGCGCTTCGCGGTATCGCGAATGATCGGGAGATCGGCCAGGCGCGTGTGCATACCAGCGGCGAGATCGAGCCCCGCTTCGAGCGCAGCGACGAGGGTCGGAATCCAGCTGTCGGGGATGAAGCCGCCAGCGTTCGCGATGCCGATGATCATGGTCTTCGCGCCCTTCTGCGCGGCGACTTGCGGCGTCATCTCCGGCAACCCCAGATCCACCGTGCCACCGGCCACACGAATCTGACCGACGCAGAATTCCGGCCGCCACTGCAGGATGCCAGCGGCCGTCTTGGCAGCGGCCAGCTCGACGACATCCCCCAAGAACAGCAAATATGGACTCAGCATGCGATGCCCCTCCTAGTGGGCTCTCAATACAGATGCGCTACGGTAACCTTCCGCAAGCAGCGTTACTTCTCCGCCGGGCGCAGGCGCTTAACAGATTGGCAGACTGGCGGCGCCGATGTGCGAAGTTACCGGTCCTGGCCGCCAAGCCAATCGAGCAACGGCACGCGCACGCTTGACTACTACATGGGGAGAATCGGGAGCTTTTAGCCTTGTCGATACGTCATTTTCTCGAGCGCTACATCGTCCCGGGCCTGGTCATCCAGGCAGTCATCGTCGGCGGCGGTTACGCCACCGGACGCGAGCTGGTGGAATTCTTCATCAGCAAGGGCCCCGCCACCGGCCTGCTCGGCATGATCATCACCGCGGCACTGTTCAGCGCCGGCTCGATGATCGCCTTCGAGCTCGCCCGCCGCCATCACGCGTTCGACTATAAGAGCTTCTGCGCCGTCTACCTCGGCCGGTTCGGCTCGATGATTTTCGAGCTCGGCTACTTCTGCTCGCTGCTGCTCGTGCTGGCGGTGATCTCCGCCGCGGCGGCCAAGCTGCTCGCCGAAATGTTCGGCTCGCCCGAGCTCATGAATGCCACGCTGTTCCTGATCGTCGTCGCAGCGCTGGTGTTCTTCGGCAACCGGGTGATCGAGCGGTTGATCTCGGCGTGGTCCGTGTTGTTCTACGCGACCTACCTGACCATGTTCCTGTTCGTCTGGTCGAAGTTCGGCGATGCCATGACCGCGTCGCTCGGTGCCGAACCGATCCGCTGGGGCACGGCGATCGTCAACGGCGTGAGCTACACCGGTTACAACATCTGCGTGCTGCCCATTTTGATTTTCGTCGCACGCCACTTCACCTCCCGCTCCGAAGCGCTGATCGCCGGCGCGCTCGCGGGTCCACTCGTGCTGCTACCAGGCTTTGCATTCCTGTTGGCGCTGTCTGCCTTTTATCCGCAGATCGTGAGCGCGCCACTGCCCGTGTCCGTGGTGCTCGAGCAGTTGGACATTGCCTGGATGAGCACCGTCGTGCAGCTGGTCATTCTCGGCGCGTTGTTCAAGACGGGTGCCGGTTTGTTGCACGGCCTGAACGAACGAGTCGCGCGCACTTACGTGGATAAGGGCGAGTCGATGCCCCCATGGCTGCGCCCGGCCATCGCTGTCGGCGCCATGGTGGTTGCCGCGTATTTCGCGACCACCATCGGCTTGATCGATCTCATCGGACGCGGCTATCGCTACAGCTCGGCGTTCTTCCTGATCGTGTTCCTGCTGCCGCTGCTGACCCGGGGCACCTGGCTGGTGCTCCGCGAGCAGCGCGCCACCTGAGCTCGATCTGTCGCATAATCGAGCGCGCTTCTGGCATGGAGAGGTCCCCCATGAAACAGCTGTTCGCGCTCCTGCTCGCCGCCGCCCCGGCCGTAACGTTCGCGGCGGCGGCGCCGAATCTGGACAGCGTCGTCATTACCGATGTCACGATCGTCGATGGCACCGGCGCGCCGGCTCGTAAAGGGTCGGTGCGCATCGCTGAGGGCCGCATCGTTGCGGTCGGTGATGTGATCCCCGGTAACAGCGAGATCGTGATCGAGGGCAATGGCAAGACGCTCGCGCCCGGCTTCATCGACACGCACAGTCACCACGACTTCGACATTCCCAAGTCGCCGGACATGGTCGCAGTCACCAGTCAGGGCGTGACGACCATCATCGTCGGCCAGGACGGCACGTCGCAGTGGCCGCTGCGGGAGTTCTACGCAAAGCTCGAGAAAGACCCGATCGCCGTCAACCTCGGCTCTTATTCCGGGCACAACACACTGCGCGAACAAGGCATGGGCAGCGCCCGCCGTGCCGCGACCGACGATGACCTCGCCCGCATGAGCCAGCTGCTCGAAGACGACATGGCGGCCGGCGCCTTCGGCCTGTCGACGGGACTGATCTACGAAACCGGTAACTTCTCCACGCCCGCCGAAGTCATCGCCTTGGCCAAGGTCTCAGCGCGTCTCGGCGGCCGTTACATCAGTCATATTCGCAACGAAGGCTTCGAGCTCATGTCCGCGTTGCAGGAAGTCATCGACATCGGTCGCGAGACCGGCGCGCCCGTGCAGGTCTCGCACATCAAGGTCGGTGTTAAAAAACTTTGGGGCACGTCGGACAAAGTGCTGAAGCTGCTGAACGACGCCCGTGCTTCCGGCGTGGACATCACCGCCGACATCTATCCGTACACGTATTGGCAATCGACCATGCGCGTGATGTTCCCAAACAAGGTGTACGACGATCGTAAGGGCCTCGAATTCATGCTGAAGGAATCGACGCCTCCGGAAGGACTGCACTTCTCGCGCTATCAACCTGATCCGACCATCGTGGGCAAATCGCTCGCGCAGGTGGCCAAGGAACGAAATACCAACCCGGTGGATCTGTATCTGGCCCTGATGAAACTGGCCATCGAGTACGAGAAGGCGCATCCCAACGAGGAGCGGATCGAGTCCGTGATCGGCGAGAGCATGCGCGAAGACGATGTCATTCGTCTGATGACTTGGGAGCACACAAACATTTGTTCGGATGGCGTGTCCATCGGCCATCCGCGCGGACATGGCACCTTCCCGCGAGTGCTCGGTCACTACGTGCGCGACAAGAAAGCGATGACACTCGAGCAAGGCGTCTACAAGATGACGGGCCTCGCGGCGAAACATCTTGGGCTCACCGATCGTGGCACGATTGCCGAAGGTCAGAGCGCCGACCTGGTGTTGTTCGATCCCGAGACCATCGCCGATCGCGCGACGCTGCAAAACCCGACCGCTTTGTCGGTGGGCATCGAGAAAGTCTGGGTCAACGGCAAGCTCGTGTATCAGGACCGCCGCACCACCGGCCTGCATCCCGGACAAGTGGTGCGCGCCCCGAAGAAGACCGAGTAACTCAAGCCGCGTACGAGCCAATCTGCTAACTCGGCCGTCCTCGCCGCCAGGACGGTGCCGCGCCCTACTGCCTATGCTTCCGCCACACGATATTGGTGGAAGTATTACGCTCATGGTGAATTCGAGGGACGCACTGGCCATTGGCCGTTTGGATGCTCACGCGCAGGCGGACTTGGTCCGCTCCGGCGAGCTCAGCGCCAGGGAACTTGTCGAAGCGGCAATCGCTCGCATCGAAGCACTCGACCCGGCGCTCAACGCCGTGACGTATCGGGCCTTCGAACAGGCGCTGCAGAAGGCGTCGACATTGAACGGCGATTCAGCACTGCGCGGCGTGCCTTATCTGTTGAAAGACGGCATGGACTACGCGGGCATGCCGAGCCGCAGCGGCTCGCGCCTCAAGAAGAACGCGCCGCCCATGAGCACCGGCAGCGAATATTCCAATCGACTCGATCGCGCCGGCCTGATCCCGCTTGGAAAAACCAATGCGCCGGAGTTCGGCTTGCTGCCGACGACCGAGCCGGTGCTGTATGGGCCGTCTCGTAATCCTTGGAATGTCGCGCATTCCAGCGGCGGTTCGAGCGGTGGCGCGGGCGCGGTCGTTGCGTCCGGCATGGTGGCGCTTGCTCATGCCGCCGACGGTGGCGGTTCGATTCGCATTCCTGCGTCTTGCTGTGGCGTCTTCGGTCTGAAATCGAGTCGCGGTGCCAATGTGAGAGCGCGCGGTCCTCACATCATCGAAGATTTCCTCGTGGGCGACACGCTGCTGTCTCGCTCGGTGCGCGATGCCGCCTGGGCATTCGCAGTGACGGCGCCTGAGCAGAAGCAGCCATTGACCTTCAATCCGAAGTCACGTCGCCTGCGCATCGGCTTCGCGCTCGAGAACTTCAACGACGAGCAGCCCTCGCCCGACGTCGCGGCCGTCATTCGTCGCTCCGCCGAACTGTGTCAGCGCCTCGGTCACACGGTTGAAGAGATCAAGCGTCCCTTCGACGGGCCCGCGGTCGATCGCGCGTTCAAGCTGATCTGGGCATATCTCGCGCAAGACCTGGTGAGCTCGTCGCGAGCGTCCCTCCGCGAAGGTCGGCTCGAAGATGTGCTGGAGCCGTGGACCATGAACCTGGGCGCCAGCAGCGAAAGCCTGACGCTGACCGATGTCGATCGGATCTTCGTCGAAGCGGCCACGGCCGGACGTGCGCTGGAAGCTTTCTATTCGCGCTATGACGTCCTGCTGACACCGGTGCTGAGACATTCGCCACTGCCGCTGGGCGCCCTCGCGCCGACGCAGGCGTTCGAGCCGATGTACGCGCGAATGTTTGATTACGTTTCGTACACGCCGCTCCAGAACCTCACCGGCACACCGGCCATGTCAGTGCCGTTGTATATGAATGAGAACGGCCTGCCCGTCGGCTCGATGTTCGCCGCCGGTCGCGGCCGGGACGAGCTGCTGCTGCAACTGGCGTTCGAGCTGGAGCAAGCCGAGCCGTGGGCCGCGCGCTGGCCGAAGTTTTCCGTGGGAGCTTGAGATTAGGCGGACGCAGCTCGACGTCAGGGAGCGCTGCGTCCGTCCCGTTCCAGCTTGTCGAGCATTGACGCGAGCTTCGCAGTGAGCTCTGGCATTTTGTCCGCCAGATTCTCCCGCTCGCCCGGATCGCGCGCGACGTTGTAGAGCTGATGCTTCGGCAGCGTCCCGATCTCGTTGCCGTGAAACTCATGCGGCTCGACGCTGCCACGAATCAGTTTCCAATCGCCCTGCCGTAACGCGAGGATTCGCGCTCCGCTGCTCGCGACCGTAGTACCAGTGGTCACCATCAGCTTGGTGTCCTCCACCACGAACTCCCGACCGCGTTCGCTTCGTCCCATCAGTGGGGCAAGCATGTCGAAACTGTCGACCGCGGCATCGCGCGGCAATGGCTGCCCGACCAGCTCGGCGAGCGAGGCGACGAGATCGACGTGGTCGATGAGCGCTTTGGAAACGTGACGTTCGCGGACACGCCCCGGCCAGCTCACGATCATCGGCACGCGGGTGCCGCCTTCATAGATACTGTACTTGCCGCTTCGATAAGGGCCGGCCGGCTTGTGCTCGCCGGCTCGCTCGACGGCCTTGTCATCATAGCCATCGAACAGGATCGGTCCATTGTCGCTGCTGAGGATGACCAGCGTGTCGTCGGCGATTCCCAGCTCCTCGAGCTTCTTCATCAACGTGCCGACCGTCCAGTCGAACTGAACGATGGCATCGCCGCGCGAGCCCAGGCCCGATGACCCGACGAAGCGCGGATGCGGCGCCCGGGGAACATGCGGCTCGTTCACCGCGAAGTAAAGAAAGAAAGGTTGTTTCTTCCGCTCCGTCACGAAGTCGATCGCCTTGCCTAGCAGCTGGTCGCTGAGCCCTTCGTCATTCCAGCGCGCGGCCTTGCCGCCCGTCATATAACCGATACGACTGATGCCATTGACGATGGTGTTGGAATGTTCAGGATCCGCGCCGAACTTCAGTAGCTCGGGGTGTTCCGCGCCGGTCGGTTCGGCCCCGACTTTGTTGCGATAATCGACCTGGATCGGATCGGACGGATCCAGATTCACCACGCGACGATTCTCGATCAGGACGGTGGGAACGCGGTCGAGCGTCGCCGGCATGAAGAAGCCATGGTCGAAACCGACCTCCAGCGGCCCTGGCGCGATCTCGCCGTTCCAGTCGACCTTGCCGTTGCCGAGTCCCAGATGCCATTTGCCGACGATACCGGTCTCGTAGCCGGCCTTCTTCAACATCAGCGGCAACGTGAACTTACCCGGCCGAATGAGCGCCGGCGCGTCGCCAGGCAATATCTGCGTTCCCGATGCACGCCACGCATAGTCGCCCGTCAACATCGCGTAACGCGAAGGCGTGCAGGTCGCCGAGGGCGCGTGGGCGTTGACGAAACGGGTTCCGCGCTCGGCCAAGCGATCGATGTTGGGCGTCCGGATCGTCGTCGCGCCATAACTGCTGAGATCGCCATAGCCGAGATCGTCGGCGTAGATCACGATGATGTTGGGCTTGCGCTGAAGCGCTTTGAAATCCTCGAGCCACGCATAGTTGGCGGCGGCACTGCCATCGGGATTGGCCTGGACGGTCCGCGGCGCGAACACACTGTTGAGTAGCCACGGCGTCTTGTCAGGGCCGAAGTTGTTCGACATCGAGCTGCCCTGCTTGAAACCATACGTTGCGACCGCGAGCCGTCCGGTGTCACGGAACATCTTCATCTGATCGCGGAGATAATGTTTGCGACTTTCGAACCAGGGGCTCATCGCCAGGAAATCGTCCCAACGCTGCTTGGCGACCGGCTGGTCGAGCGCGGCCTTGATGGCCTGCCAGTTCTGCTCATTCTTCGGCACGCCATATCTTTTCGCGAACGCCGCCGGGATGGGCTTCGTCAGATTCTGTTTCCACCACCACACCACCGAGAACTCAGTCACCAGAAACTGTTGCTCGGCTCGCATCCGCGGCAGGATGTAGTCAAGAAACGGTTTTGACTGCTCGATGGAATCGAGGTGCGGATGGATGTCGACCCCGTCGATCTCCGGCGTCGCTCTCACATACTCCATCCAGCGATCGGTCGATGGGGTGAGGTTTTTCTCCAGATCGAGCCGGTTGAGCGCGCCCATGTACAGACGCGTCTTGCAGCTCTCGCCACACTTCTGCGCGCGATACGCGATCACGCGTGCAGCCATCGTCTCGTAAAACGCATTGAGATCGAAGTCTCGATCGGCTTCGCGGCTTTCGATGTAGGGCTCGTTGCCGATGACCAGGATGTCGACCTTGCCCATGACGAGCGGCAGCACCGCGTCGAGCCGCGCGAGCTCCTGATTCATCTCGGCGCTGCCCGGCTTCGGAAAATCGCGGTTCGGGAACGGCCACTTGAGCGACAGGATCGTTTTGTAGCCGCGACTGCCGACCTCGAGCGTCGTGCGAACGACGCCATGCTCGGCCGCGCCGTGATCGAGTTGCGGCATCGTCAGGAAGATGCGGACCCAGCTCGCCTCGGCTTTTTCGAGGTCGCGATAGTCGACGTCCTCGTAGTGCTCATTGTAGTTCGCGCCCAGCGCGGCCTGCGCCTGGACCACGCCGGGCAGGCAAACGAACGCCGCGCAGGCGGCCAGAAATCCCCGCATCGATACTCTCCATCAAGCCGGGATCTCTTTTATCATATTAATCGGCTTATCTGAACCCAGGCTCTCGTGGTGCAGCTGGCTCACTACCCACGGCACCGTTCGCAACCAGCCGCACCGGCGCCGTGGCTAGACTGCTGAACATGAGCAGTCCCGCAGCCGCCCGAACGATGTACGCGCCGAGCCACTTTGCCGCGGCCGACCCCGTTGCCATCGTCAGAAAATATCCCTTCGCCCATTTGATTACGGCCACGGGGGAGGAAACCTACGCGACGCCGACGCCGATCTTCTTCGAAACCGACGACACGGTCACGACGCTGGTCGGTCACATGACTCGCATCAATCCGCAAGCGCAGACGCTGCAAACCGGGCAGAAAGTGCTGGCGGTCTTCCCCGGCCCGCATACTTATATTTCCGCGAGCTGGTACAAGTCGCTGTTGACGGTGCCGACTTGGGACTATGTGTCCGCGCAGATCCGCGGCCGGCTCGAGATCATCGACGACGATGAAGGTCAGATCAAAGTGCTACGTCGCGTGGCCCAGGTGCTGGAACGTGACAACGAGCATCCGTGGACGCTGGAACAAGCGCCGCCGGGCAAAGTGCAACAGCTGTTGCCGCGAATCCGTTCGTTCCGCATCACCGTTGAGCGCATCGAAGGCGTGACCAAGCTGAATCAATCTCACCCGCCATCAGATCGAATGCTGATCATCCAGCAGCTGCTGGCGCGTCAGGATTCGGACAGTCGTGAGATTGCGCGCCTCATGGCGCACTTGCCTTCAACATAGAGCGCAGTTGCTCGACAGCAGTACGCGGTGTCGTGAGCACGGGAGACGACACCGCCGCCTGCACCGCCGGCGCTGCTTGAGCCAGCGAGAACTGCCCGAGGATCAAACAATCCGTCGACGGCATTTCGGCGGCGACGGCTGCGGCAAGTCGATCGTGCTTCTCTCCATCGCCGCTCTTCAACGCGGCCAACGCACCCTCGATCACGCGGCTCGTGATCGAAATCTCCACGCCTCGCTCTGCCGCCATCTGCCGCAGCTCCGCCTCCAGCGCAGGCAACGATGGAGGAAACGTCACCATCAGTCCGATGTGACGCCCCATGTCGAGCGCACGATTGAACGTCGCTTCATTCGGGCGCAGCACCGGCATCGGTAACGCCTTCTTCACCGCATCGATGGCCGGACCGAAGGCCGAACACGTGAACAGGATGGCGGCCGTACGACCGCCCTCGCCCTCCGCCGCGGCCGCATAGCGCCCGAGCGTCAGGAAACGATCGATCATCGCCGGCTCGAGCTTGCCGGCATGCGCCAGGTCGGGCGCGAGCGATGAGTCGAATACATCGAACGGAATCGCTTCAGGCCAATGCTGCTTGAACGCCTGGTGAATCGGCGGTAACGACTCGGCCAGCGCATGAATGAGTGCGATGCGCGGGCCGCGACGGGATTCACCAGGCTTCATAGGCTCAAGCGTCGACGTGCGTGAACAGCTTGTTCGTGATCAACCAGCGCTCGCCGTTGTGCATGAGGGCGAGATAGTCGAAATAGTTGAAGCCGAGCATGGGGCAACGAGCGCGCACGTACGCGATCTGGTTGTGCAGCTGGACGTCCAACGTTTCCATCTGGAACGACTCGCCCTTGGCATGCGGCGACGGACGGCTCGCGACGGCGTTGAGCCAGCCATCGAGCGTGTTTTGATACGGCGCGCCGCGCACTTCGCCGAACAGCTGCGCCTGCGGATGAAACACTTCGCGCAGGCTTGCGGAATCGCCGTGATACAGGCCGTGGAAGTACTTCGACAGCAGCTCGATGATATCTTGCCGTGCTTGTTGCTCTTGCATGATCTCTACTCGTCAATCGTCGGATGTTCGCGTCGCAGCCGCAGAATCTCCATCAGCTGGCGATCGCGCTGCTCTTCGAGCTGTGCGATGTCGCGGCCGCGCACTTCGGCTTGCACGCCGGCGCTAAGCATCTCGCAGACCTCATTCGTCAGTTTGGGATTGCCCAGCGTCGACCAGCGTCGCTCCTGACTCGGCCCCAGATGTCGCAGATAGTGTTCGATGCCGCCGTCGCCGCCGCCCAGGTGATAACCCAGATGCGTGCCGATCACCGACCATCGCAATCCCGGTCCATGAATCAGCACGCGATCCACATCTTCTACCGTCGCGATGCCATCGGCGACGATATGCACCGCCTCGCGCCACAACGCAGACGCCAGGCGATTGCCAATGTGACCGGTCGCTTCCTTCTTCATGCATACGGGCACGCGCCCGACACCGCTGAAGAACTTCACGGCCGCATCCAGCGTCGTCGCGTTCGGTGAGTACAGTTCCACCAGCGGCACTAGATGCGGCGGGTTGAACGGATGCGCGATGACGAAGCGCTCGGTGTGTTTCAGGCCGGTCGCAAGTTGCGACCAGGTGAACGACGACGTACTGCTCGCGATGATGCAATCGCGCGTCACCGCCGATTCAACATGAGCGAACAGCTGCGCCTTCAGCTCCGTTTTCTCGGGTGCGTTCTCTTGCACCCAGTCCGCACCCCACAGCGCTTCTTCGATGCGATCGAACACCGCGACCGGCTCGCCAGCTTCCGCGCCAAGCGCGATGAGCTGGCTCTGGGCACGCGCCACCTTCTCCGGAAATGCTTCTCTGGCCGTGGCCGAAGGATCCCACGCACGCACTCGATGACGGCCGACGGCAGCAAACAATGCCGCCCAGCTGGCACCGATCAATCCGCATCCCAGAATCGTGACGTTCACAGGAATCTCTCTAGGTGAAGTACCCCATCATGGCCTTGGTCTCGAGGAATTCCTTGAACCCCTCGCGGCCCCACTCGCGACCGTTGCCCGACTGCTTATATCCGCCGAACGGCGCGAACATATCGCGAGCCGCGCCGTTCACGTGAATCATGCCAGTGCGCATCTTCGACGCCACGCGACGCGCGTTGTCGAGGTTCTTCGAATGCACGTGGCCGGAGAGACCGTAGACCGTGTCGTTCGCGATCCGTATCGCATCGGCCTCATCCTTGTACGGAATCAGCACCATCACCGGCCCGAAGATTTCTTCACGCGCGATGGTCATTTCGTTGTTGACGCCGGCGAAGATCGTGGGCTTCACGAAATAGCCTTTATCGATGCCCTCGGGACGACCGAGACCGCCGATCACCGGCTTCGCGCCTTCCTCGATGCCCTTCGCGATCAACGCCTGCACTCGTTCGAACTGCAGCTTGTTGGCGAGCGGACCGGTGGTCACGCCGGCCGCTTTCGGATCGCCGACGACCAACTGCTCCGCGGTCTTGCGCGCGACTTCGACGGCTTCATCGTAGCGATTCGCGGGCACGAGCATGCGCGACGGCGCGTTACAGGACTGGCCGCTGTTCGTCATCATCCAGTTCACGCCGTGCGCCACAGACGCGGCGACATCGGCATCTTCCAGAATGATGTTGGCGGACTTGCCGCCCAACTCTTGAGACACCCGCTTGACGGTATCCGCCGCAGCCTTCGCGACGAGCACGCCGGCACGCGTGGAACCCGTGAACGACACCATGTCGATGTCGGGATGACTGGAGAGTGCCGAACCCACACCCGGGCCGTCGCCGTCGACGAGATTGAACACGCCTTTCGGCACGCCCGCTTCAGCGAGGATTTCAGCAAAGATGTGCGCAGTCACGGGCGCAGCTTCGCTGGGCTTCAACACAACCGTGCAGCCCACCGCGAGCGCCGGCGCGACTTTGCAGCTGATCTGATTCAGCGGCCAATTCCAGGGCGTGATCAGACCGCACACGCCGATGGGCTCACGCGCGATCAGCGTCGTGCCCAGGCGTTCTTCGAACTCGAAATCTTTGAGAATTGTCAGCGCGGTGGACAAGTGACGAAAGCCGCTGCCCGCCTGCGCTTGCACGGCCAGCGTCATCGGCGCGCCCATCTCATCGGAGACCGCCTGCGCGAGCCGGTCGATGTTCGCTTCGTAAACTTTGACGATGCGCTCGAGCAGCGCGATGCGCTCTTCCCGCGTGGTCTGCGAATAGGTCACAAACGCCGCGCGTGCCGCTTTGACGGCCACGTCGACGTCCTCGGCCGTGCCCAACAGAATCCGTCCGACCGGTTGTTCGGTCGCCGGATTGATCACCAGCGATTCTTTGCGCCCAGCCGGAGTCAGCCACTCGCCATTGATGAAGAACTGCCTGCAATCGTACATGACACCCTCGAAGCACTACTCAAGGGCGCAGTACACCACACGGACGTCCCCGTTCGTGCTGACATCGGCGCGTGAAGCGTTGCGGCTGGAACACCGCCGCGAGCAAGCGTCAGATCTGCGGGGCTTCGGCGACTCGGGTCGTCAGCGCCGACTGCTCGCTCAACCGACGCATGCGAGCCGGCGACACACCGAAGGCCGCCTTGAAGGCGCGCGTGAAGCTGGCCGGGTGTTCGTAGCCCGCTTCCAGACCGATATCGATCATGGACAGCGTCGAGCTGCGCACCAGGTTCAAGGCGCGCTCCATTCTCACCTTGTCGCGAATACGACCGACGGTGTCGCCGTACACGACGCGGAATCCCAACTGCAAGCGTTGTCGAGTCATGCCGACCGCGGTCGCAAGCTCGGCGATGCTGAACGGCTCGTCGAGGCTGCGACGAATGTAAGCCATGGCTTTCTCGAGCTTGGCGTAGTCGGCCGCCGAGAATGCGACGTCGCTCAGCTCTTCAAGCGAGTCGTGCGCCATCGTGAACAGCACGTGGCAGATCAGCTCCAGCGCCTTGCCATGCAGATAGGCACGTTGCAGGCCGCCTTTGAACGGACGCTCCAACATCTGCTGAACCGTCAACGACGCGGCGTTCGATAGCGGAATATTCCGATGTGGCAGCCGCATGCCACTTTCGATGAAGTCACGTAACGCGGGCGGCAGATCCTGGCCTTGCAGCCGCGTGGCGTTAACGAACGCGTGGCGGTCGATGAAGATGCTCACCCACTTCAGCGGGCGGCCGGATTCGTAGACGGTCTCGAACTCTTCGCCGGTCTGCATGCCGTAGATCGTGCAGTAACCGTTGCTGAGCTCGCCGTGGACACCGCAAGGTGCGGTGATCGGACTGCTGCCCTCGATGGTGGCGGAGATGACCAGGTGGTCGCCCAGGCTATGCAGCCTGGCGATTTTGCGACAGGCGACGAACTCGACCAGCGCGACCGACAGGCCTTCGCCGACCAGGTAGAAGTCCCAGCCGCCGCGAGCCACGTCGGCATCGTAGTCATGCCGGAACCCGGAGCCGTCAGGGAGCGGATGCCGCCAGCCGTCGCCGGTGCGAACCCCCTCGGGCGACTGTTGCGCCTTGAGGGTGGCGAGCAGGTCCTCCATCGCGGTGATGCGCGAAGTACGGGCCTCGTAGGGCGACTGGGCCTCGGATGCGGGGCCGACCGGAGCGGTAACAGGAGCCATGATGGACTCTCTATCATAGACGCCCAGCTCGGTCGAGATCGTCATCTTCATGCGCGCTGGCGTCGCTTTCATTGAGTCATCCCCAACCTCGAGTCAGCGCTGACAATCCTCCCCTGGCCGGGCCGCCGCTTAACCGGAAAGGCAGGGCACTTTGCCGATCGGGCCCGCCTAGAACTTCATGGTGACGTCGATGAGGTAGCGCCGGCCGTACTCGTCATAACGCCCGATGCGGTTGGCCTGGTTGTCCCGATGCATGCGCAACGGCTCGTCGGTCAGGTTGTTCACCTGGAAGCGCAGCTGGATTCCCGAGGTGAGCTGATACGAGGTGCTCAAATCCAGCACCGACTCCTCCTCCAGCGTCTGCAAGTCCGCGCCGCTCCAGCCATAAATGACCGTGAACGGGCTGTGGTACTTGTACCCGAGCCGCGCCTCGATCGGGCCCGAGCTGTACCAGAGATCGAACACCGCCGTGTGCTGGGCGAAGCCGGTGCCGGTCAGCGGGTTGGTGATGGGCACGAACTCCTGCACGTCCGAGTCCACGTACGCGTAGTTCGAGTACACGCCGAAGTTCTCCAGCCCGCTCCAGAAGAAGAACGGCGTCTGGAAGGTAACCTCCGCGCCCGTAATCGACCCGCCCTCGCCGTTCACCGGCGTCGCGACGGCATAGGTAATTCCGTGGAACGTCTGCGGGTCCTGGCGCCAGCCGATGTACGAGGACACATCCTTGTAGTAGGCCGCGAAACCGAGCAGTGCCTCATCCCGGAAATACCACTCGTACGAGGCGTCGAACTGGGTCGCTTCGAACGGTTCCAGATTGGGATTGCCGGCGTTGCCGGTGTACGGCAGCCAACTGGTCAACGTGCGGCTCGCTCGCAGCTCATCGAGCGGTGGACGCGCGACCACCTTGGCCACGCCGAAGCGCAGGAGCGTCGTCTCGGACAAGTTGAAATTGACGTTGGCGCTGGGCAGAACCTCGCTGTAGTCATGATCGACGGAGACTGGCGCAAGCGCGCTCGCTCCGCTTGCCTGCTGAAATCCATCGCTGGTTGTTTGCACGTCCAACACGCGCACGCCGATGTTTCCTGTCATGCGCCGTGCGATGGCGTCGCTTTCGAAGCCGAGTTTGAAATATCCCTCGGTGACGTCCTCCTTCACTTTCCACCGCTGCGACAGATTCTCGCGAGCATTGCTCGGATCGAGTGTCGAGCCGTACGCGAGGCGAGCGATTGAATCATAGTCGCCGAGGAGCACAGGCGGCAGATTGACCGAGGGCACCTTGTACACCCGAAACATCGACGCCGGAATTTCTACGCCCCCGGGAACAGTGAACGGATAGTTCTCCATGCGATCGTGTTTCTTGGTTCGATTCGACAAGCGCGCACCGAACTGCACGGATGAGAGCAAGCCGCCATCGAGTGACCGTGCAAAGTCCAATGCGCCGGCGGTCAGTTCATCGTTGAGGTGTTCCGGACCATCGACGCTCCCGCCGCGGTAGTCAGGCGCGAACTGCCGCAGGGTCGTCGGATCGACGCTGGTCGTGATGGTGGGCAGCCGGCCGCCTCGAGTGTCCCAGGTCATCCACTCCGGATAGACCTCGGTGCGCACCGCCTTCCAGGTGTTCTCTCGTTCGGCCTGCGAATAGGAAATATCGCCCGTGACGCTCCAGCGCTCGCCGGTCCAGCGGCCATTCAAGCCGGTCACGGACAGATCTTTCTTTTCATCGTAGTCGGACACGACCGTTGTGACCGAGCTGAACGGCAGCGTCGCCGCCACGACCGTGCCATCGACGATGGTGTAACTCGCCCCCGGCGCGTTGTAGGCGCCCCAGTTGCCATTGTCCCAATTGCCCCAGTTGTTCTGGCCGTAGACCGTCTGCCCCTGATCCTCGTGAATGTCGACGTCCGAATACAACGCATCGAACCGCAGCTCGAACTGATCGGAGGGCCGCCACTGCGTGCCGAGAGACACGCCGCGTCGATCCTGATCGATGCCGTTGACGGACACCTGCGCGCCCCACGGCGTCGCATCGGGACTGCCGTCGCCATTCAGATCACCCGTGAAATCGCTCGCGCCCGCGGGCGGTCGCGCCCGGGAGTCGTTGTAGCCCCAGCCTGTGAACGAGGGATAGCCGTTCTTCTGTTGTTGCGCGGTCAGGCCAATGACCAGACCGAATGTTTCGTTTGCCTTGAACACATACGAGCCGCTGGCGCGGTAACCCCACGGATCGTAATCGGGAATGTCCGCGCCTTCGTCGTAGTAGACCGGCCCGCCGCGAACGACGAAATCGGCGCCGTGATAGTCGAGCGGCTGCAATGTTTGTATATCGATGGTGGCCGCGACGCCGCCCGCGATCAGATCGGCGGACTGGGTCTTATAGACTTTCACGCCGGAGACTACCTCTGATGGATAGATCTCCCAGCGAACGTTTCGATCCGGCTCGGAAGACGCAACTTCACGGCCGTTGATCATGCCGAGAACCAACCTCGCGCCAAGGCCGCGCACGACGGCCTGACTGTCATTGCCACGATCGCGCGTGGCGTTGATGCCCGGGAGTCGATTGATGGATTCGGCGATGGTGACATCGGGCAGCTGGCCGATGTCTTCCGAGGAAATGGCATCGACGACCAAATCGGAATTCATCTTCACCGACAAGGCATCGCGCAGACTTTCGCGAATGCCGGTGACCTGAACTTCTTCGATGATCCCACCGTTTGCCGACTGCGGCTCGGCGGCCTGTACCGTCGTCCATAACAGCACTGGCGCCGAATAGTTAATAGCTGTGCGCCATAGCCGGTTTGTCCGTACTCGAGTATCCATATCTCCCCCTGCAAAGAGACATTTTTTTACTCAGACAAAAGCCGATTTGTATTATATATAGCAGGTTTTTCGGGAACGCAAGCATGAAATAAAGGTTTGCCCTGCAGGACTAGTCGCGCACGTCCTTCGTTGCAAACACATACGGAAAACCAAAGTAATCCGCCCCCGGCAACAGCTCGCCGCGATGATCGAACAATGTCGCGTTATCCCAGCCCGAGCCGGTGCCCCAACGCGTCTTGCATTTGCTCGACACCCACGCCGGCTCCCAGTAGACGAGCCCGACACCGCCGCTCGAGATCGTTCGCTGAGTGAGATCGATGAGATATTGTCGCTGTCCCTGCGGCGTGGCCGGATAGCCTGCAATGAGAGAACTGCTTTCCAACAAGTTGGGCGATCGATCCGCGTTCTCCAGCGTCCAGGGATAAGCCGCTTCGACGACCAGCACGTCCGCCCGATAGTTCTGTCGTAGCCGACGAATGACGGCGTCGAGTCCATCGAGATCCTGCGTGGACCAACGGCGGTAATAACTGATGCCGATCAGATCGAAGTCGGTGACACCTGCTGCTTTGGCGGCAGCAAACCACGGCTCGACGTTCTCCGGTTGCGCGATATGCAACATCACGCGCGGCTTGATCGATGACTGAGCGCCCGCGACGCGAACGGCACGAATGCCGGCATTGAGCAACTTGGCATTGCGTGCCCAATTGATCGGTTCCTTGGCGCGTTCCAGCGTGCTCAGGATTTCGCCATTGGTTTCGTTGCCCACCTGGACCAGCTCCGGCATCAGACCGTCGCGATCCAGCTCACGCAGCGTTCGCAGCGTGAAGTCGTACAGCGCCTGAGCCAACGCCTCCGGATCGGTCAGATGTGCCCAGGCTTTGGGAATGATCTGTTTATCGCCGTCCGCCCAGTCATCCGAGTAATGAAAGTCGAGCAGCACCTGCATACGTGCCTGACGTGCGCGTCGAATAGTCTTCTTGACGTCAGCTAGATTCGAGTACCGCGTCCACTGGGCATCGTTCCATAAACGAACGCGGACCAGATTCGCACCGCGTGCCTGCAATAGCGCGAACGGGTCGGCCGGCTTACCGTGGTCCCGATAAACGACGCCGCAGTCCTCCATCTCGTTGACGTAGGACAGGTCGGCCCCCAGATAGTAGCCGCGAGGGACTTCTCCCCGCGCGTTCCCGGTCATACCCACGAGCAGCGCCAGTCCGGCCAGCGTCAGCGCGATTTTTCGATTTCCTTGCATCGCTCCCCCTGCCAATCCGTCGGTTTTCCAGGTCGGGCTTTACATGGAGAATATTAATCATATAAAAGGCCCACATGGAATCCCGCTCATGACCAATTCACCGACCCACATCGCCGGCGACTGGGGCACCACCCATCTGCGGCTGCATTTGTGCCAGGGCGCCACCGTGATCGACAAAGTCGACGGCGCTGGCATCGGCTCCCTGACGATCAGCGCCGAGGCGACCCTGTTCGGCGCACTCGACGCCTGGGCACGCAAGCACGGGCCGCTGCCGGTCTGGCTGGCGGGAATGGTCGGTTCACGTAACGGCTGGCGCGAAGTCCCGTACGCATCGTGCCCCGCCGGCGCCGCCGAGTTGCGGGCCGCGCTGTTGCGCTTCGATGCCCGCGGTCATTCGATCGCCATTGCTGCCGGCGTTTCCTGTACCAACCCGCATGGCGCCCCGGACGTCATGCGCGGTGAGGAAACTCAGATTCTCGGCGCCATTGCCACACACCCTTCGCTCGGGCGCGGACGAAACATCGTCGCCCTGCCCGGCACCCATACCAAGTGGGCCCTGGTGGAAAACGGCAAGCTCATGTCGTTTCAAACCAGCTTGTCCGGCGAGTTGTACGCCCTGCTCCGGGATCGCAGCACCCTGCTCAAGGCGTCGGCGGCCGAAACCAACGAAGAGGCCGAACGTCGTGGCTTCGAAGCGGGCTTGCAACGCAGCCGTGAGCTGCGCAGCGTTCCGCTCAGTCATTTGTTGTTTGAAGTGCGCTCTCGCCAGTTGATTCAAGGCATGACGCACGCGGAAGCGTCGACCTATCTCTCCGGCCTCATCATCGGCCAGGATGTGTTGGGCGCGCTGCCTTTGTTCGATGGAACCCTGCGAGCGACCAAGTCGGTGCCCATCATCGGCGCCCCCAAGCTGGCGGAGTTCTATGGTATCGCCCTGGCCGCGCACGGCATCGAAGCGCAGCCGCTGGACGCCACCGAGCTGACCATCGCCGGCCTCAACGCCCTCGCTCATCCCGATATCCCGGAGTAGCTCTCGTGTCGACGCCTGTTGATCTGCCGCCCTTGATCGCCATCCTGCGAGGCATCCGTCCCGACGAAATCCTGGAGATTGCTCAGGCCCTGGTCGACGCCGGGATTCGCGGCATTGAAGTGCCGCTGAACTCGCCCGAGCCGCTGGTGAGCATTCGCCGCTTGACCGAGCGCTTCGGCGATCGCTGCCTGTGCGGCGCTGGCACGGTGCTGAAGGCCGCCCAGGTCGACGCCGTCGCTGAAGCCGGCGGCAAGCTGATCGTGACGCCGAATATCGATCGGGCCGTCATCTCCCGCAGCGTGGAGCTGGGGCTACAAGCCGTGCCCGGATTCGCCACCGCGACCGAGGCTTTCGCCGCCATCGACGCCGGCGCAACCGCGCTGAAGCTGTTTCCCGCCTCCACTTATGGCGTGCAGCATGTGAAAGCGCTGCGGGCCGTGTTGCCAGGGACTAAAGTATTCGCCGTCGGCGGCGTCGGTGCTGCCAATCTGGCCGAATGGGCCAACGCAGGCATCGACGGTATCGGCTTCGGCACGGATATCTATGCGCCGGGCCGGACCGCCCTCGAAGTCGCGGCACGCGCGACCGCAATCGTCAACGCCTGGAATCAGGCGCGAGGCTCGGCCAAGGCGTGATCGTGATATGTTGCTGGTCTGATCCCGGAGCCGTTAGAAGCCAGGCAGCATGCGCAAACCCAGCGGACAGAACCTGACCTACGCCATCGTCGAAGAACTGGGTCATGCCGTCGTCACCCAGACTTATGGCGACGCCGTGCCGTTTCCCATCGAAGCCGAGCTGTGCAAACAGTTTGGCGCGAGCCGCACGGTGTTGCGCGAAGCGGTCAAGATGCTCACCGCCAAAGGGCTGCTCAGCGCCCGCCCTCGCCAGGGCACCTGGGTCGAGCCGGAAAGCAATTGGAACCTGCTCGATCCCGATGTGTTGCGCTGGCTGCTGGAACGAAAGTTCTCGCTCGAGCTGCTCGCCGAGTTCACCGAGATTCGTTATGCCATCGAGCCGATGGCGGCGGCACTGGCCGCCCGTAGCGCCACGCCCGAAGGCATTGCACGCATTCGTCGCGCCGTGGAGCGAATGAAAGTCGCCGCCGTCGGCGAGGACGACCCGCTCGAATCTGACATTGCCTTTCACGTCGCCGTACTCCACGCCACGGGCAACCGCTTCTACGCGCAACTCGAAGACGTGATCAACGCGGCGCTGCGCATTTCCATCCGACTCACCAACTCGGTGAAAGGCGTGCCGCAGGCGGACGTCGGTATTCACAAGAAAGTGCTCGATGCCATCGAAGCGGGTGACGCGTCCAAAGCGCGCACTACGATGGAAGGCATCATCAGCGAAGTGCTGGATCTGATTAATACGGCGAGAAGGAAGAACAGCAAGGCCGCGGCAGTCGCAGCGGCATCGCAACGCCCGACATCGACGCGCGCTGCCGCCAACGGTCGCAACGGCTCGGCGCGCCGCCGAACTCAGCGATCGCCCAGCAACGCGTAGAGATCCATCTGTCGGCTGTCGCCGATGACCTGCTCGAAGTCGAGCCCCAACGTGGCAAGCACCGGCTCCGCGACCGGTTTGATCTGCTTGATCACATAGTGCTCGCGATCCAACGGATGCTGGATATTGTCGAGCGGTTCGGGACCCGCCGTCGTAATCACATAGCTGATCAAGCGGCCTAACGGCTGGGTGGACTTGCGAGCGGCGACCACATGAGGCGGCGTGGTCGCGGTGTATTCCTCAGTGTCTTTGCGGAGATTCTTTTTGTAGACCAACTGATCGTCGAGCTTGCCGTCGCGCACCCGGCCGACGATGTCGGCGAGATACACGTCGACGGGCTGATCCGTAAACAAACGATGATAGAGCTCGCGCTGCACTTGTTTGGCAAGCGCAGTCCAGTCGCGTCGCACGACTTCCATTCCGACGAACTGCACGCCGTCGATATCCGAAGCATTGAGCAACCCTGCGTAACGTTTGCTCGCGCCACGCGTGCTACCGCGGGCTCTGGGAAGAAAGAGCCGCAAGTAAAGCTTCTCGAACTTCAGCTCCATCTTGCTGGTGACACGCCATTCCTTCGCGATGTACTCCGCGATCTCGCGATTCAACTTGGCTGCGAGCTCTTTGCCGGTGGCGCGGGCCTCGTCGGCATCGGGCATGCCGGAGCGAACAAACAAGCTGTCGGTGTCGCCGTAGAGCACGGTGTAGCCCGCACTCTCAAACCACTGCTTGGACCACAGCAGAATCTCCCGGCCCGTGCCGGTAATCGAGTTGGCGAGTGCCGGGTTATAGAAGCGACATGCAGGCGTGCCCAGCACGCCGTAGCATGAATTCATTAGAATCTTGATAGCGTGCGAGGCTACTTCGTCGCCGTTCTTCTTCGCGACGTCACGTCGAGGGAACAACTCATCGAGCACTCGCGGCAGAATCGCTGGCTCTCGACGGAACGCGCCACCCGGCGTTTCGATCAAGTCGTCCTCCGGCTGCGGCCGGGCCACATAGGACAGCGGATCGATGTTGAACGTGCGAATGATGCTGGGGTACAGGCTCTTGAAGTCGAACACCCAGACGTTCCGGTGCAGCCCGGTCAGCGGCTCGAGCACATGCCCGCCCTGCTGAGCCTCATACACACGGGAGTCGCTGGAGCGAACCGTCGGCGCGACGATGCCGAGCTTCTCCAGCTCCGACAGATACAGGAAGTCGAACGACGCGATGCTGGCCGCAACTCGGTCCGGCGTCATACCCGTCAACTGACTGCGCGCCACGGCGAGATGAATCACATTCAACTTGCCGACGATCTCGAACACCAGTCGCGCATCGGTGCGTGCGTACAGCGCGAACGCGGGCAGGTCGTTGCGATAGTTGTGAATGATCTCGGCCAGACGATCGCGCACATCGCCCGACACCGCCTTGCCCTCGCCGAGCACTTCGCGAGCGACTGCATCGAGCGAATAATCGTCCATGCGCACGAACGCGCCGCGCAGCAGATCGATGCCATCCATCACCAGCCGTCCGGGAATGCTGGCCTGACCGCTGCCGAAATAGCCTTCCGCCTTGCGGATACGAATCGCGCCGGTGTCGCGGCCAAGATTGAAGGGATGTCTCAACCGCTGCGCCATCTTCTGAAGCGCGGTCAAATCGAAGTCGACGATATTCCATCCCGTGATCACGTCGGGATCGAGACGCTGCACCCGCTCGCAGAACGCAGTGAGCGCGGCGTATTCGTCGACACAACGTGTGGCCTTCTCTGGCATCGGCCGATCGCTGCCATCGACGATCAGCACTTCATCGATCTCGTTCGAGTACATCGAGATCGCCAGCAGCCGCTCGCCCTTCCCGTCCGTTTCGATATCGAACGACAGCACGCGCGGCTCGATCCTGACATCGGCCGGCCGCATCACGGGATTGTCGAACACCCAGGTGATGCCCTCGCCCGGCGTCGCCTCGCCTTCGATCTCGCAGCCGCCTTTGATGCCGCGCTCGATCAGATAACGAATCGCAAACCGCACATCCGCTTCGTAGGTGTCGATGCCCACATCGTGCAGGCGGTCGCGCAGACCGGGCACATCGGTCGGCGTCTCCATATCGAAGCGGGACACCGGCTCGCCGTTGAAGGTGCGCTTCTCCAACGGCACGGGCTGCTGGGATGTCAGCACGCTCGCGCGCTCGACATCGGCGGTCCGAATGTAGAAGTGCGGTCGCTGCCGATTGTCGCGGACCAGAAAGGTGCCGCCGTCTTCCAGGCGACCGTACACATGAATGGCAGGAATGCGCGTTCCGGCCGGCCCGGACACCACGCGATAACTGGCCTGGAGAATGAAGCCACGGAGCGTTGTCACCCGCGAATTGTGCGCTAAACGGGCCCGGGCCGCGAGCCGGAAAACATGCCAGCCACTGGCAGGAACCGATACTTGACACCGTCAAGTAATTGCGCGAAGGTCTGCCCGCAAGGGAGAAATGCCATGAATGCCGCGTCCGAGACCATCATCGCCGATATCCGCCAGTTCAACCGCTTCTACACCCGAACCATCGGCGTGCTCGGCAACAATCTGCTGGGCGGCGACTATTCGCTGGCGGAGATGCGGGTGCTCTACGAAATCGCCAACAACGACGACGTGATGGCGGCCGACCTGGTGCGGACCTTGGGCATGGACTTCGGGTATATCAGCCGCATCCTCGCGCAGTTCGAAAAGCGCGGCTGGTTGAAGCGCGAGCGCTCTGAGGACGATTCCCGCAAGTCTCACCTGCTACTCACGGCGAAAGGCCGCAAAGCCTTCGCCGCGGTCAATCAGCAAGCGCGCGACGAAGTCGCGCAACTGCTCGAGCCCCTGTCCTGGCATCAACAAGTCCAACTGCAAGCGCATCTACGTCAAGTGCAAACACTCCTCAGTCCCCGCCCGACGACGCCGGCCGTCCGGTTGCGAACTCACAGAGCCGGCGACATGGGCTGGATCATTCAGCGACACGGCGCGCTGTATGAACAGGAATATCACTTCAACAGCGAGTTCGAAGCGCTGGTCGCCGAAATCTGCGCCAAGTTTCTACGCGAGTTCGATCCGGCCGCCGAACGGTGCTGGATCGCCGAGCTGGGCGATGAACCCGTCGGCACCATCATGTTGGTCCGCGGACCGGAGGGCATGGCGAAGTTACGACTGCTGCTCGTTGAAGACACCGCACGAGGTCACGGCGTCGGTCGCATGCTCGTGCAAGAGTGCGTCAGCTTTGCACGCCAGGCAGGTTACAAGGGCGTGACACTCTGGACCCAGAGCAACCTGCTCGCGGCGCGCAAACTCTACGCGGCGGCGGGCTTCAAGCTCGACAAGAGCGAGCCCCACACCAGCTTCGGTCAATCGTTGATCGGCGAGACCTGGACCTTGCACTTCGAGGAATAGCTCCGCGGCGGGAACGTTGGCGCGGCTGGATCATTCGGTCACATGGCCACCGCCCGCAAGAAACGCTGGTCGCAGCGGGTCACCAACACCAGCGATGCACTGACGCTGGAGGAAGGCGTATTCACTCGCGCCAGCTCTCGCGGCATCGCTCTGTCCTTGAAGCGCTCAGCCGATCGCAGTCACAAGCGCAAGTCATCGCCGTACCGATCGGCGATGTCCATGCTCACCTTCTATGAGAATCGTGCCGGTAAAACCCTACCGGCCGCGAGCAAGCGCAAGCTCGAAGGCGCCAAGGAAGAGCTGCGTAAGCTGTACGGCAAGTCGGCGAAGAAAAAGACGGCGTCGAAAAGAAAGTCCGCCCACAAGAAAACCACCCAGCGACGCACTTCCAAGAAAGCCCGCGCTTAGGGAACGTTCCTACGCGCTGAGCGTTGCTCCTGCGGTCGTTCCCTGCTCGATCGGGTATTACTTTGAGCCGAAGCTTCGCGTCGCAATTGCGTGAGGGTCTGCCCTATCCCAGAGGGGCGTTCTGGGACGGTCAAGGCACCAATTTCGCACTGTTCTCCGCCAATGCCACCAAGGTCGAGCTGTGCTTGTTCGACGCGGACGGCCAGAAGGAGCTCGAGCGCATCGAGTTGCCGGAGTACACCGACGAGGTCTGGCACGGATATCTGGTCGATGTGGGCCCCGGCACGGTGTACGGCTACCGAGTGCACGGCCCGTATGAACCGGAAGCCGGTCACCGCTTCAACCCCAACAAACTGCTGATCGATCCATACGCGCGCGAGTTCGTCGGCGAATTGCGCTGGGATCACGCCTTGTTCGGCTACACCATCGGCGCCGAAGGCGACGATCTGACGTTCGATGAACGCGACAGTGCGCCCTTCATTCCCAAATGCGTGGTCGCGGACTCGACCTTCGATTGGAAACAATCGGTGAGCCCGCTCGTGCCGTGGGATCGCACCATCATTTATGAAACTCACGTGCGCGGCTACACGAAGCAGCACCCTCTCGTTCCCGAGGAACTGCGCGGCACGTTCGCAGGGCTCGGCACACCCGACGTGATCAAGTACATCAAGTCGCTTGGCGTCACGACGGTCGAGCTGTTGCCGATTCACGCCTTCGTCAACGACAGCCTGTTGCTCGACAAAGGCCTGACCAACTATTGGGGCTACAACTCGATCGGCTTCTTCGCGCCCGACCCGCGCTACCTGATCGATCCTCGACGCGGCGTGCAAGAATTCAAGGAAATGGTGGCGCGCTTTCATGACGCCGGGCTCGAAGTCATTCTCGATGTGGTCTACAACCACACCGCCGAAGGCAATGAGCGCGGCCCGACGCTATGTTTCAAGGGCGTGGACAACGCGTCCTACTACCGGCTCATGCCCGAGCAGAAGCGCTATTACATCAACGACACTGGCACCGGCAACACGCTGAACCTGAGTCATCCGCGGGTGATTCAGATGGTCACCGACAGCTTGCGGTTCTGGGTCAACGAAATGCACGTCGACGGCTTCCGCTTCGATCTCGGCACCATTCTGGCGCGCGAGCCCAATGGCTTCGACAATCAAAGCGGCTTCCTGAAAGCCTGCTCGCAGGATCCAGTGTTGAGTCGGGTCAAGTTGATCGCCGAGCCGTGGGATTGCGGCCCCGGCGGCTATCAGGTCGGCGAGTTTCCGCCGGGCTGGGCCGAATGGAACGATCAGTATCGCGACACCGTGCGTGACTTCTGGCGGGGCGAAGCGTCGGCCGGCAAAGTGTCACCGCGCTTGTATGGCTCCGCCGATATCTTCAACAAGTTCGGACGTCGGCCGTACGCCAGCATCAACTTCATTACCGCGCACGACGGCTTCACGCTCAACGATCTGGTGAGCTACAACGAGCGCCACAACGAGTCGAACAAAGAAGACAACAAGGACGGCCACGAGCACAACCGTTCCTGGAACTGTGGCGCCGAAGGCCCGACCGACGACGAAGGCATCAACACGCTGCGTGCCCGACAGATGCGCAACTTCCTCGCGACGCTGCTGTTATCGCAAGGCACGCCGATGCTGCTCGCCGGTGACGAGTTCGGTCGCACACAGAACGGTAACAACAACGCTTACTGTCAGGACAACGACATCAGCTGGGTCGATTGGTCGCTTGCCGAGAAGAACGAGACGCTCGTCCGGTTCGTGCAGCAGATGACCGCGCTTCGCACGAAGTTCCCGATTCTTCGTCGCAACCGCTTCCTGTCCGCAGAGGAAGATCCGCGCCTCGGCCTGAAAGAAATCACCTGGATCAACGCCAGCGGCAAGGAAATGGAAGACGAGCAATGGACCGACGACCGCATGCTGTGCTTCGGCATGTTGCTCGACGGACGCGCGCAAGCCACCGGCCTTCGTCAACGCGCGCACGACGCCGCGCTGTTGATCGTGCTCAATGCCTTTCACGATCTGGTCGAGTTCACCCTGCCCGGCGATTCGCCCGATGCGCGCTGGACCTTACTGATCGATACCAACCTTCCCGATCTGCCGACCGGTCGCAAAGCCATCTTCACGACCGGCGAAGCCTACGGCGTGACCGGCCGATCGCTCCTGGTATTCAGCCTCGAAGCCCACAGCGAAAATGCAATCGACCGTGCCGTGAAGCCCGGCAAGAAATCTGCGCAGAAAGAGTAACGCCTCAGCTGGCGCGCTGCTGAACGATGCGCTCTGTTACGGCGCCGCTCACTCGCGTGCGGAACGTAAAGCGCGTCTCGTCCTTGGAAGAGGTGGCCGTCAGCGTACCGCCATGAGCTCGGGCAATCTCGCTCGCGATATACAAGCCGAGCCCGAGCCCATGTTGCTGAGATTGCGAGGCCATCCTGACGAACGGATGAAACAACTTGTCGAGCACGGCCGCGGGAATGGGCTCGCCGGCATTGCTCACATCGATGACCAATTGCCCGCCTTCCGTGCGCACGCCAATTCTCACCGGCGCACCAGGCGCGCCATGGATCAGCGCATTCGACACCAGGTTCGAGACCAGCTGCCCGACTCGAGCGCGATCGCAATCCACGACGCCAAGCTGCCCGAGCGACAGATCGATCATGCGATCCGGCCAGGCGGTCTGCAGCTCATCGACCACATGTAACAACGTCGGCTCGAGCGGCTCTCTGGCATTCCTGTCGAGCACCAGCCCGCCGCCCAACCGGCCGCGAGCGAAATCGAGCACGTTGTCGATCAAGCCTGACATGCGCCGGACACAGCCTTGCATCAACGTGAGCACGTCGTGCGCTTGATCGTTGAGTTGCTGCTTCATCAACACCCGGCTGCCCGCTGAGATCGCGGCCAGCGGATTGCGCAGGTCGTGGCCGAGCACCGCGATGAACTGCTCACGCAGATCCGAGCTCTGGCGCGCGTCCAGCAGCAGCGCGGCGTTGGCATCGATCTTCTTCTGCGCATCCAGATGAAATGCCAACAGCTCCGCAAACAGCTTGAACATGCCGAAGGTCTCTTCGCTGCTGACCTTGGCCGGCAGCGGATCGAGCGCGCACAGCGTGCCGAAGAACTCGCCGTTGGGCAGCACCACCGGCAGCGAGATGTAGCTTTGAAAGCCGTACTTTGCGGGAATGGGATGAGCACAGAAGCGCTGATCTTCGGCGACGTGATCGATGACCACCGCATGACCGCACTGACGGATGTCGTTGCAGATCGTGGTTTCGATGGCCAGCTCGCTGCCAGGTCGGAGCCCGAGTCCGAGCTCGTCGCGCACCTGGCAGGCAATCCACCGATCCTCGGTGACCCGAGCAACGGCCGCGAACCGCATTTTCGTCACGCGGCAGATGACGTTGAGAATGGCGGCAATCGCGTCGATTCGGCCCGCCATGGCCACATCTGCCTGCAATTCCTGTTCCGATGGAGCATGCATGGCCCGCGTCATAGCACGGAACCCCGCCGTAAGTCATGGGAAATATTTCCCGGGGCGCATTGCCCAGGCGGGCACGGATGGGGAAACTACGCGCCCCTCGTGACTCCCGAGGCAACTCGAAGGTAAGACAAATGAGTGAGATCAAGCGTTACGAAGTCGGCCCGCGCATGAGCGCCGTGGTGGTCCACAACGGCACCGCCTACTTCTCCGGCTATGTGGCCGAGAACGCGCCCGGCCAGTCGGTGGCTGCACAGACCACGGACATTCTCCAGCAGATCGACGAATCGCTCGCGGAACTCGGTATCGACAAGACCCGCGTGCTCGAGGCGACGATCTGGCTGGCCGACATCAGCACCTTCGCCGAGATGAACTCGGTGTGGGATAAGTGGGTCAGCCCGGGCAACACGCCGACGCGCGCAACCGTGGAAGCCAAGCTTGCTTCGCCCAAGTATGGCGTGGAAATCCGCGTCCTCGCCGCGCTCTAAGAGCCGCCTCGAACGGCAGCGCTCATTCGTGAGCGCTGCCGAACAGCACGCCGAGCATTTTGGCTCGCAGCTCGCCCGCCCCGTTTTGAGTGTTGGTCAGGATGACCAGGGTCATTTTCCGCTCCGGCAGATAGACCAGATTCGATTCGAAGCCGTCGATACCGCCGTTGTGACTGATCAACGGATGACCCTGTTCAGGCTTCAACCACAGCCCCAGTCCATAGAACACGTCGTCCTTGCCAGGCACGCGCGCCACCGTCGTCATCTCTTTATATGAAGCGGCGCTGAGCACGCGACCGCCATGGAGCGCCTCGGTCCACTTGATCAAGTCCGAGGCCGACGCTCGAAGCGCACCCGCGCCTCCCGGTACGCTCATGTCCGAATACACCGCGTTGACGTAGGTGCCCGGCTTCGCGCGATCGCGCTCGTAGCCCGTCGCACGATGCGGAACGACGTCCTGGTTCCTATCGACTGCGGTCTGAGACAAGCCCAGCGGTTGAAACAATCGTTCCTTCGCGAAGTCACGGAACGTCTGACCGCTGACCTTTTCGATGATGGCGCCGATCAAGAAATAGTTGGAGTTGCTGTAGTCCCAGTTCGTGCCCGGATCGAAGTCGTAGCCCAGGCCGCCCAGATGTTTCACCATGTCCGCGACGGAGATGCCGGCACGCACGATCGTCGCTTCGGTCCGACCGGGATAACTGTGCACGCCCGAAGTGTGATTCAACAGCTGGCGGATACTCACTTCACCGGCGCGCGGGAACTCCGGAAAGTACTTCGAGAGCTTGTCGTCGAGCGATAGTTTCTTTTGCTCAGCGAGCAACAGGATGCACGCGGAAGCAAACTGTTTGGTGATGGAACCGACACGAAAAACAGTATCGGCCGTGGTGGCCGCCTGCCATTCGAGATTGGCGAAACCATACGCGTGCACGACCGGCGGCTTGCCCACCTCGCCCACGGCAACGACCAATCCGGCTGTCTGACCCTTGCCGACTGCCTCTTTGGCCAGCGCATCGAGGGCGGCTTCCTCTGCAGGCTTGAGCGCGGCCTCGGCCTGCGCGACGACACCCAACCATGCGATCAGGAACAGCGCCCGCAACCACACCGCACTCTTCACCATAAAATCGACGCTCCCCACGCCACTCTTCGCCAGATAGTACCTGTAGGGGGAATCCCCCGGTAGTTCACTACTGCGGGCCGCGCATCGACCCCGTACGATGCCCGCATGACTGACGACGAGGCGGGCGAATACCAATTCAAGCCGCATGAACGGCCGATGATGCCGGGCTCACCCGCATCCCCCGATCACCCCACCGGACGCCGCGTCGGCTACTTCCTGATCGGGCTGCTGATCGGCATCACCGGCGCGATGGGCAATGCGCTGGTCTCGGCGAATCTCCAGAATATCCAGGGCGCGCTCGGACTCTATAGCGACCAGGCGGCGTGGATGACGACGGTCTACACCATGACCAACGTGTCCATGAGCCTGCTGCTGGTGAAGTTTCGCCAGCAGTTCGGGCTCGTGCCCTTTGCGCGTATCTTCCTCGCTGCTTATATCCTTCTGACGGCCGCACACGTATTCGTTCACGAGTATGCGACGTCGCTCATGGTCCGTGGGGCCAGCGGCATCGCCGCCAGTGCGCTGTCCACGCTGGGTCTGTTGTACATGATTCAATCGATGCCGGCCGCGCATCGACTCAAGGGTATCGTGCTCGGCATCGGCATCCCGCAACTCGCCACTCCACTCGCGCGTCTGTTCTCATCCGATCTGCTCGAGCTGGGCCAATGGCGCGCGTTGTATATCTTCGAACTGGGACTCTCCATCCTGTGCCTGGCCGCGGTGTTCCTGCTCCGCCTGCCGCCGAGCGAGCGCATGAAAGCTTTCGAGAAGCTCGACTTCGTCACCTTCGCGCTGTATGCGCCGGGCGTCGCGCTGTTGTGCGCATTCCTCGGGCTCGGACGCGTCCTGTGGTGGACCGAAGCTCCGTGGCTCGGCTACGCGCTTTGTGGCTCGATTGTGTTGATCGCCGCCGCTCTGCTGATCGAGCACAACCGCGCCAATCCCCTGCTGAACACGCGGTGGATGGGCAGCGGGATCATCGTTCGCTTCGCTTTGATCGCAGTCACGGTTCGCGTCCTGCTGTCGGAACAGACCTATGGCGCCATCGGTTTGTTGACCGCGCTCGGCGTGAACAACGATCAGCTGTTCAATCTGTTCGTGGTGATCTCCTTTGTTACCGCGCTTGGCATCGCTGCCAGCGCGCTCACAGTGAATCCGGCCAACCTGGGTCGACCCATTTTCTATTCGGTGCTGCTGATCGCGATCGGCGCCTACATCGACGCGCAATCGACCAATCTGATCCGGCCGCAGAACATGTACATCAGTCAGTCGTTGCTCGCCTTCGCCGCCGTGTTCTTCATGGGACCGACGCTGCTGATCGGCATCCTGCAAGCGATGGCCCGCGGCCCGAATCACATCGTCACCTTCTCTGCCGTCTTCAGCATCACTCAATCGCTCGGCGGACTGGCGGGCTCGGCCTTTCTAGGCACCTTTCAGATCATGCGCGAGAAGTTTCATGCGCACGCCATCGTGCAATCGTTGACGCTGACCGATCCGCAAGTCGCCGCTCGTCTGCAAGCGCTGGGCGGCGCGTATGGCGGCGTCGTCAGCGACCCGACGCTGCGCTCGGCCCAGGGTGCGGCACTGCTGGCCCAGCAAGTGACACGCGAGGCGAACGTGCTCGCGTTCAATGATGTGTTTCTCACCGTCTGCGTACTCGCCTGCTTGACCCTGTTGTGGGTCGGCACGCGGCAACTGCGCATGTACATCACTGGCGAAAACCCAATGGCCGCCGCCTTGGAAGCCATCGCGAAGAAACGTACCCAACAATGAGTGCAGTCCCTCCTCCCGAAGAGCCCCGCGTCACCGAGCCCATCGAAACACCGGTGCAAAAGAACTCACCGACGGGTTGGGCGCCGCCGAAGCACACACTCGCGACGACTCTTATCGTCATCGTCGCCGCGCTCGCGGGCGTATTGATTGTGCTGTATGCGTGGGAGCTGCCACCCTTCTCACGATCGATTCAAACGACCGATAACGCCTATGTTCGCGGACAGACCACATTGATCAGCCCGCAAGTGAGTGGCTATGTCGTCGCCGTGCCCGTGCAGGACTACGAGAAGATCCAAGCTCACGACGTGCTGGCGCAGATCGACGATCGCATCTATCACCAACGCGTCGATCAGGCACGCGCGAATCTGGCCGCGGCCACTGCCAATCGTGCCAACTCAGAGCAAACGCTGCGATCCAAACACGCGACGGCCGCCGCACAGGCAGCTTCGTTGGAAAATGCGAAGGCACAACTGCTCCGAGCGCAGGCCGATGCAAAGCGCGTTGAAGAATTGATCGCCGATGGATCGGTGTCGTTCCGTGAACGCGACCAGACCACCGCGGCGCTGCGAGCCGCCGAAGCGGCCGTCGACCAATCACGCGCGGCCGGTGAGATCGCCAAGCAGGACATCGTCGCAGTCGAAGTAGGTCGCGGCGGTCTCGATGCTGCTGTCGAATCGGCGCAGGCGGCGCTGAAACTTGCCGAGATCGATCTGTCGAACACGACGATTCGTTCGCCGGTGAATGGACAACTTGGAGATGTCGGTGTGCGTGTCGGTCAGTACGTCACTGCGGGCACGCAACTGATGTACGTCGTGCCTGAGAAGTTCTGGGTCACCGCCAACTTCAAGGAAGCGCAGACCGCGCACATGGCGCCCGGCCAGCCTGCGGTGTTCTACGTGGATGCACTTGCCGGCGCTCGCCTCACCGGACGCGTCGAACGTCTCGCGCCGGCCACCGGCTCCGAATTCGCCGTGCTGAAATCCGACAACACGACCGGCAACTTCGTGAAGGTCGCGCAGCGAATGTCCGTGCGCATCACCGTCGATCCCGATCAGCCGTTGGCGCGACGGCTGCGACCGGGCATGTCGGTGGAAGTCAAAGTCGACACGCGTGAGAACGCTCAAGCGCAAGGTGCGCCTTGATGAACCGCAGCAGCTTGCTGCCGATGTTGGTTGCGCTTGTCTGCGCACTCTCCGGCTGCGTGCTCTCGGATCGTCCGCCGCCACCCGGCGCGGCCATCCAACCGCCCCAGCAATGGCGAGTCTCGACCGGCCCGACCGTTGCGATCGAACGTGAGTGGTGGCATCTCTACGGCGATCCCGTGCTCGACCAATTGATCGAACGCGCGTTAGCAAACAATGCCGATGTCGCCATCGCTGCGGCACGCGTTCGAGAAGCACAGGCGCAGGAACGTCAGACTCGCTCGCGTTTGTATCCTTCGCTGGATTTAGCTGTCGGCGGCGCGCGTGCTCGCTCGCTGAGTGCCTTCGGTACGCCGTCGACCGGCTCGTCGGTCGAACCTCAATTACAGGCGGCGTGGGAAGTGGATCTGTTCGGTCAAGTCCGCAACCTCGCCGGCGCCGCGCGTCAGCAGTACTTTGCGAGCGAAGCCGCCCACGATGCTGCCCTTCTCTCCGTCGCTTCTGCAACCGCCAGCGCGTATATCACTTTGTGCGCGCTCGATGCGCGACTCAAAGTCACTCGCGAAACACTCGGCGCTCGAACAGAAGCGCTACACATCGCCGAATCCAGAGCACGCGTGGGCTATTCCTCACGGCTCGATCTCGCACAAGCCCAGGCCGAATATGAATCGACCGCGCAATCTGTTCCTCAACTCGAACTCGCTATCGCTCAGCAAGAGAATGCACTGAGCACCCTCATCGGCGCGCCACCCGGCACGATTGAGCGCGGCGTCGCGTTGAGCGCGTTGCATATTCCGCCCATTCCTGAAGGCTTGCCCGCCGAAGTGCTGCGCCGTCGACCCGATGTCGCCCAAGCCGAATATCAACTCGCCGCCTCCGATCTTAGTCTCGCCGCTTCCCGTAAAGCGTTCTTGCCCAAGCTGCAACTCACCGGCGCGGCCGGCGCGGTGTTTGCAAGCGGCTTGGAAGATGATCCCATCAGTTTGTTTTCTATCGGCGCCAGCGTACTCGCGCCCATCTTCGACGGCGGCCTGGCCTCTGCTCAACGCGATGAAGCCGCCGCGGTACGCGACCAAGCAGCATACAACTATCGAGCAACCGTGCTCGACGCGCTGTCTGAAGTGGAGAATGGCCTGATTGCCCTTCAACGACTCGCCGAACAAGCCGAACATGTCGAAGCTCAACGCAACGCCCTCGCCGAAGCGCTTCGTCACGCAACCAATCGCTATCGCGCGGGCTACTCGCCCTTTCTCGATCAACTGGATGCTCAACGCGGCCTGCTCTCCGCCGAGCTTGCGATGGTGCAGATTCAAGCCGACGGATTGAATGCGAGCGTGAATTTATATCGAGCCATGGGCGGCGGGTGGCAGCCGGCCGAGCGGTAGTTACTCGAGGAACTTCCCGGCAGTCGTGTCGGTTGAACAGCTTTCCATTGGATGGGTGCTGCCATGATCAATCATGTTTCGCTTGGGACCAACGATGTGGAGCGCTCACGTCGATTCTACGATCCTGTGTTCGCCCTGCTAGGTTTTCGCCTGCTGAAATGCGATCAGACCGGCGCGCACTACGGCACGGGAGAAATTCTGTTCAGCCTGGTGGTGCCCACCAACAAACAACCTGCCTCCGCCGGCAACGGTACTCATATCGCCTTCCAAGCCCGTAGCCGAAAAATGGTCGATGAGTTCCACGAGATTGCGCTGAAGAATGGCGGACGCAGCGATGGCGCACCCGGCATTCGCCCCGACTACGACGATAATTACTACGGCGCGTTCGTCTTCGATCCGGATGGCAACAAGATCGAGGCGGTGAGTTATTCGGCGCAGTAGGTACTTCCGGCACAAGACGGGCGCTGTGCATCGCACGCTTGATCTGTTTCGTCATGGAATCACAAAGCTCGGAGCACTCGAGGTCAGCCGATGGACACAAAGCGAAGCACGCCGACCGAACAGCCGCGAGCCGACTTCCCCCTCAACAAAAACAGATATGCGGACCCGCCCTTTCACGATCCATCGATCGACAGCAGCGTCATCCAGGAATTCGTCAACCGGTTTCCGTGGCTTCAGTTTCATAGCTTCCAACGAAACAGCATGCACGGCGCGAAGGAAGCGCACACGATGCATTGCATTGGCTTCGTCGGCACGGCCGATGAGCTGGTCGCAGCGGGACTCCCATCGGACGGCGTAGCAACAGCCTATGCACTAGGGTTCGCCTCCAGCCCCTATCCGGCCAGCGGTGGCTGGACCTTGTCACTCGATCGGCGCCGAAAGAAAGGATTGCTGGCGGCTCGGATCTGGGTCTACGACCATAAACTGAGTCCCGACCATCCATTCACTTGGCTGGAGCCTCGGCACTGGGCGCCGCTGGCCAGCGAGCGTCAGGAAGCGAATGTGCCCTAGTCGGACAACCAGCAAAAAGAGCGATCAAAGGCTCTGCTCCGCAAGTCAGCCTCCGAGATGCAAAATTGCAGGGCACCGAGATCCTCCCACAGCATCATCGCGTCGATATCGCTGTCGAGCTGCAGCAACAGCACATTCTCGTAATGGTCCTGCGGGGGATTCTGGCCGTCATTCCCGAGCCCCAGGATCTGATGGGGAAGGGTCGGCCACTGCACTGACTCCGGGAGCATGGGAGCCCCGCCGATGTAGCTCCTTGTTCGCTCGCTTGAGGGCAGCCGACGGGTGATTTTGATGCCGCTCCTTATCCTGGTGAGGCTTGGCGGATCATCGAGTTGCACAATGTTTCTCCTGCTGCGAAGTGGATGAAGCAGGAGCGGACGACTTTTGTATCCCTGGCTGTATCCTGCAGCGACAGGGCCAAAGAAATCGTCGTTCTAACTTATTGATCTGATTGGTCGGGACGGCGAGATTCGAACTCGCGACCCCTTGCACCCCATGCAAGTGCGCTACCAGGCTGCGCCACGTCCCGACACTGAAATCGATGCTACACGGCCGCACACTTTACGACAACTTTGGGGACTAAGTCGTTGTTGTGCGAAGGGTTCCACCCCGAGTCGATTACGTCTGCGCTAACCTGCGCGACCGCCGACTCGCTCCGCGGCGCGCGATATTACACTTTTTGAGCGGTGGGTGGCAGCTGAACTACAGAGCCTTGCCGCGACAGGCCTTAAAGCGCTCCAGCAGCTGTAGGTACGTGCCTGCTTCGGTTGGGCCGATGGCCAGCCATTCGAGTGTCAGCGCATCGAGGCCTTCGTCGGATTTGATGCCTTGACCCATGCGCTGCATGAGGCGCTTCACTTGATACTCGCGACGGAGCGTCTGATCGGCAGACGGGGTCGGCGCATCAGTCAGAATCTCGGCGCGGACGCAGAGGGTTCGCAGCGCCAACTCGTTCGAAGCGAGATCAGCATTGCCGGGCTGAGCGAGCGCGTGCTTCAACACATCCAGTCCTCGCTTGGGCAACTTGATGGAACTGGTCAGTTGAGCTTCGGCGGCTTCCTTCAACGAATCGCGTTCGGCGGAGTCTCGAACGACAGCGAGTCGATAAGCGCGCACGGCGTTCGATGCATCGAGCAGCGCCACCCAGCCCTGCTCCGCTTCGCGAGCGTGTTGTTGAGCGACGGCTTTGTGACAACGTTCGAAGGCCCGCTCGAACCGGGACTGCAGTTGACGCGCGTTGGCCTTGGGCAATTCCTCGATCGCGTCGAACGCAACGCGCAGCTCGGGGAGTTTCCTCGCGCCCTCGTGCAGCTCCGGACCGGAAAGCTCGGCAATCTTCTCCAGCTCTTCGCACAAGCTGACGGCTTGTGACTTGTTGGAATCCAGCGCCGCATGCTGAGTGGCGAATTCCTGTTGTCGCTTCTGAAACAACGCGTCGCATTGTTTTCGGAATTCTTCCCACAGCTTGCGATCGTCGTCGCGCGATACCGGGCCGACGTCTTTCCAGCGCTCCTGCAGCCGCTTGACCTCATCGATGGCCTTGCGAGTCTCGGGCGAACCGGCCAGCGCACGAGCGCGCTCGATCAAAGATTTCTTCTCTTTGACGTTGCGCGCGTACTCGGCATCGATTCGGCTTTGCAGAGCCGCCGTCAATGCGTTGAAGCGACCTTGCAGCTCTTCGGCCGCCGCAGGATCGACAGGTGAGTGTTCACGCCAGAGTTGCCGGGATTCGCGGACCGCGGTGATCACGTTGCGCCAATCGGGCTGCTCCCAATTGTGTTGAGCTTCGAAGGCGGCGAGCCGGTCGAACAACAGGCCGCGTTGACGCAGGTTCTCTTCCTTGACCTTGTCCTGGGCTTCGAAAAACTCACGGCACGGCTGAAACGCTTTCTGGGCGGCTTCGTGGAAGCGTTGCCACTCCGCCTCGCCATTCTCGCCCGCGCCTTTACTCAAGGTGCGCCATTGTTCCTGCAGATCTTTGATGTGACCGGCGAGCGCCGTGGGATGAAGGGTCGCGCCGATCAGCGACTCCATTCGTTCGATGAGCTCGATGCGCTTGGGCGCGACCGAGAAGCTCTTCCAATCCTTCAGCTCTTGCAGCTTCTCATCGAGCTGCCGAAGTTGATTGGCCAGATGCGCCGGCAGCGCCGGTGCGTGCGCGAGCTTATCTTCGATGCCTCGACGCAGACCCGCAGCCGTCTTGCTGCTGCCGGCAGCGAGGGCGCCGTGAGCCTTGCGAACCAATCCGCCAATCTGGCGCAGCGCCTTGGCGTCGGCGTCGTGCTTTTCCGTTTCAGCCTTGCGCTCCGCTTCCTGAACTTGAGCACGCTCGGTGGCGGCAGCTGCGGCGGCCTTCTCGTCCTGCTCCCGTTGGAGCTGAGCTTGGGCGGCCGCGTTGGCGGCGGCCAGCTGGCGCGCGGCTTCGGCGGCGATTTGTCTCAAATGTTGAGCGATGGTTTCGCGCGCCCGGTCGATGGCCTGGCGGGTTTTCTCGGCGATATCCGGCGCTGCATGCTCGGCCACCGCTTGCCAGCGACTCTCAAGCTGCTCCAGGGTTGGCGTGAACAGCGGGTCGAACGGGCGATGGCTGTGCTTCTCGATCGCGGCGGCCGCGGCGGCCACTTCGGCGTGCAGGTGCTCGACTTCGCGTTCCTGCGCCAGGAGCAAATCGCGCTTATGGGTCAGAATCTTGTAGACGCTCTTGTCCTTACCGCCGCGAGCATCCCGGATGAGCTGGCGGATCTGTGCCGGATCGTCGATGGCTTCCGCCGCCAGTTGTCTGATCTTTGTCGACGTGCCGTCGATGACCAGCTTGGCTATCGTCTCCATATCGCCGGCCGCAATCGCCGCCTCCAAGCCCTGCTCTTCCTGCGCGGGAACGAGGGCGGCCTCCGGCGCACCCGGCTGCGGCTCCTGAGCCTTGGGCGCGACAGTCTCCGGCGGTTTCGCGGGAACTGAAGGTGACGGCGGCTTGCGAAAGCGTGAGAACAACGACATCGATCGATCCTGACTCCCCTCCCCAGACGCCTACTCTAGCGGATTTCGGGGGACCACAGCGTTTCTTCATGGCCGGCCGGCTAGAATCGGCGCATGGGACATCTGATCGAACTCAACGACACGCTCAAGCTCAAGCGGGGCGCCGGCTTTCCCGCCGAGCTTCGCGTCGGCGGCATTTATGATTTTTCGATCGCCGGACGTCGGCTCTACAACCTCAGGCCCACGCGCGTGTTCCTGGTGGAAGAGATCGACGGCAAGTGGAACCTGCGCGGCCACGCGATGATCCTGCGACAGACCATCGATGCGGTGACCGATAGCACCAGCGGTCAATTCGAAGTGACGAAGCTCTATCCGCCGGAGTACGCGCAGCTGGCGAATCGATTCGACACACCGGCGGGCAAAGGATACGACGTCGACGTGTAGAGGAATCGCTGCCGCGCCTGTCCGCAAATTTTCGCTCGCACAATGTGCAGGAACTTTGCTGGAGAGAAGACGTTGCAGGTTTTATGACGAACTGCGCACGACAATCGATCACGAGCATGTCGGTGCTCTGTGTGCAGTTATTACGCAAGGCCATCTGGCGTCGACGTAAAGGCCGTCATTCGCTTCGTGTCCCTCCCCGCTTCTCCACGATCGGTGAACAGCATCGCTCGCAAGATCGGCCGATGCTGAGTAACACCAGTTGTTCGGCCCTGCTGGCCCCCGGCTCGTCCGGCGCCGCCTGTCTCTCCTCCCCACCGTAGTAGCCGGCTCTCTTAGCTCTCGAATTTTCTCTCTCGAGTCGAAGAGGGTCTGGCCATGCACCCTGACGTCCAGTCAGCGGGGCACGCCAAGCATTTCCACTATCGTCCCGCGGTCGACGGGTTGCGGGGCGTGGCGGTGCTGGCTGTGCTCGGATTTCATGCGTTCCCGGAAACCGTGTCCGGGGGCTACGTCGGTGTCGACGTATTTTTCGTCATCTCCGGATTTCTGATCACCAGCATCATCGCCCGCCAGCTGCTGCACGCGGATTTCTCGTTCGCGGATTTTTACTGGCGGCGGGTGCGGCGTTTATTTCCCGCGCTGATCCTGGTGCTGGCAACGACGCTGGCGCTCGGCTGGTTCTTGCTGTTACCGAATGAGTTCAAGCAACTCGGCAAGCATGCGACGGCGGCGGCGGCATTTCTCGCGAACTTCGCTCTGTGGCGTGAGAGCGGCTACTTCGACACCGCCGCCGAGTTCAAGCCGCTGCTGCATCTGTGGTCGCTGGGAATCGAGGAACAATTCTATCTGGTGTGGCCCGCGATCCTGGTCGCGCTCTGGAAACGCAAAACCGCGTTGTTCGCGATCCTCTCGATCCTGGTGCTAGCCTCGTTCGCACTGAGCGTGAGCCTGTCGCAATCGGCGCCGGTCGCGAATTTCTACTGGCCCGTGTCTCGCTTCTGGGAGCTGGGCGCCGGGTGCCTGTTGGCGTTGTCGATGGAGAAATCGACCCGAGCACCCGCGTCCACCGCCAGCAATCTCCTGCCGCTTGCCGGATTGGTACTGATCCTCGCGTCCATCGTGATATTCGACACGACCACGCCGTTTCCAGGCTGGCCCGCGCTGCTGCCGGTGACGGGCAGTCTGTTGATTCTGGCAACGCCCGGCGACAGCTGGTTTCAACGCAAGGTGCTCGCCTCGCGGCCATTGGTGTGGACCGGACTGATCAGCTATGCACTGTATTTGTGGCATTGGCCGCTGCTGTCCTTCTTGAACATTCTAGCGGCGGGCCTTCCGCCTCTGGCGCTGCGTTGGGTGGCGTTGGGATTGAGCTTCCTGCTCGCGTGGCTCACCTATCGTTACATTGAGCTGCCGATCCGCAGACACAAAGAACTGCGCTTCAACCTGCGCCTGGCAGCGGCAGCGACCATCGCGGGCCTTGCAGGCATCGTCGTCTATGTCACGGGCGGCGTCGCGCAGCGCTTCGATTCAGACATACAAGCCCTGCATCACGGGCCGAGGCGCGACGCGTTGTGTCCCACGCGATTCGACGCCAAAGCACCGATCAACTACTGCCGCACGACCAGCGAGAAGCCGCCGTCGATCTTGTTCGTCGGAGATTCGAGGGCACACGCCATCTATGAAGTCACCGCGCCCCTCCTCGCGCCAAAGCATTCGGTCATGCTGCTCGGTCGGGGTGGTTGCCCGCCGCTGTTGAATGTTCGGCTCCGCGGCTACGACCAGAATGAAAAAGAATGCCAGCAAGTCTGGCAAACCTTCGTCCAGTACGTGCATCGAACCAAGCCGAGGGTGGTCGTCGTCATCGGCAACGATTCTTCGCTGATCAACGATCCCGAGATTCATTTGACGCGCGCGGGCGCGACGGCCGCCGAGTCGAAGGAGGCCACCTTCGAGTACGGTCTACGCAGTTTGTTGAGCGAGCTCACTCAATACTCCCGCGTCATCTATTTGGGCGAGATCCCGGTTTTCCCCACGTCCCCTTCTTGCTTCCTGCGCGCCTTCCGACTGCCGACCACGCACTGCCATCCCGAGCGCGACCGTGTGCAAGTCGAGCGGGCCGTGGCGCCCTACAACCGCGTGCTCGCCCGGCTCCAGACAGCCTTCCCGCAGGTACAGCTGGTCGATGCCATCACCGTACTGTGCGCCGCCAATGTTTGCTCACAACGACCGCCCGGCAAACCCATCTTGTACAGCGACGCGGTTCACTTGAGCCCGGCAGGCGCGCGGCTGCTGGTCGAAAATACCGGCTTGACGAGGCTGATCTCACGCGACGTTGTGAACCCGGACTCCGGTTAGGAGATTTCACGGAACTAAAGTCCCTCTCGTCGACGTTTAATGATCCGAGCACGGGGCGATGAATCAACTCGACTCGAGTCAGTCGCGCTCGCATCGTTAGGACGAAGACAAGATGTTGCGAAGAATCGCGGCACTCGCACTGCCCGCCCTCGGCGCGGCCGTACTTCACTGGCCCTCGATCGCGAGCGCTCAGCAGACGTACGCCAGCTTTCGAGAGGTCGATTTCTTTTACTCGCAACGGCCGGAAGTATTTCGCGAGCTGTGGCAGGACGCGAAAACCCAAACGGTCCGCGTCGCGGTGCTCGGCGATTCTCAGGAGACGAGCCCCGGCTCGCATGGATTTCAGTACATCCCGCTATTGAACTACGAGATGTGGAAGCGCTTCGGCAACTCGCCGGAGACGCCGGTAGTGGGATGTTTCTATTACGGCAGCTCCCCGCCCGCGAACTGGCTGCTCGCCGGGCAATGCGCAGCGCCCGGGCCCACGGCCACGCGACTCAACGCCACGCAGATTCTGCCGAACGCCCGACCCATGGCGTTCTCGACACTGAACAGCGCGACCAACATCACCGGCGGCAATCGCGGTCAGCTTACGTTGCTACAACACGATGCAAACGGCGCCGATGCGAGCGCCGGGATTCCGACCGATGTTTCCTACTTCAACACCTCGGGTGTGGTCAAAGCGCGCATCTACGCCGCCACCCATCCCGCATCGGGCGAGATTGCCTATCAAGCGCGCCCGAATGCGAGCGCGGCGCCCTCATACTCGGCCGCTGCCACGTCGAGTGGAACGCTCACGCTCGGACTGCAATCGCCAACGTTCGAAATCAAATCGGGCGAGACCGATGCGCTCGAGTTCAATGGCAATCACTATATGGGGCTCGAGGTGTTCGGATCGAGCGATAGCGCGCTCACCGATATCGTTGGACTGCGCTTCGTCAACGAGACGCATCCCGAGGGCGTGGTCGTCGATAACTTCTCGCTGGGCGGCTACACGGCGTCGCGGTTCCTGAGTCAGCATGCGAACGCCGGCGCCATGTTTGCCGCATTCGGCTTTCATGCCGCCATCATCCACTATGGCGCGAACGAAGGTGGCAGTGTCTCGGCCGCGCAGTTCAAATCGGACATCACGACTGTAATCTCGCGCGTGCGCGGCTGGGTCGGCGACTCGAATTTCCCCATCATCCTGATCGCGGACGTCTACGAGAACGGACTCACGACGGCGCAAACCGCGGTGTACGACCGATACGTCGGCGCACAGCTGTCGATCGCGCAAGCGGACCCGAATGTCATGGTCATCAACGCGCGGCGCTTGATGGAAGACATCGGTTGGAACGCGACGAGCGGTCGGAGCGCCGAGTTTCTTGTAGACCGCGTTCACTACACCGGGCTTGGAGCACAGAAGCTTTCTGCAGCGGCCGTCGCGGCAATGATGGGAGAAATTCGCGTCAACGACTGCCCTAGCGATCCGGGCGCAGTGACGTTGCAGTCGAGCATGACGCTGGTCGTCGAGCTCGGCGGGACGACGGCATGCACGAATCACGGTCAGCTCACCGTCGCGCAAGCGTTGACGCTCAATCAACCGACGCTCAAGGTCGATCTGAAAGAGGGCTTCACGCCCAAGACGGGAGACACCTTCAAACTGCTCTCGTTCGCTTCGCTGACGGGCACGTTCGCATCTTTGAGCCTGCCCGAGTTGCCCTCGGGCTTGTCCTGGAACACGGACGAGCTCTACACGACCGGAACGATCGCTGTCGAAGCAACGCCAGATCCTCCGGCAACATCACCGCCGCCGGCCGCTGAACCCGGCACGGGCAATGCGAGCGGCAATGGCTCTCAAACCGTCAGCAGCGGCGGCGGCGGAAGTGCGAACTATTTCTTCCTGGTGCTGCTGGGTCTGACGGCCTTGCTCAGAAAGCTCGTGAAAATCTCAGTCGCGCCCTTTCGAACGAGAGCGCGTCATACATTTGTCGGTCAATAAACCTCCGGCACCACCATGTCCTGCGGTACCGCCTGTCGCGAATAGTCTTCGTGCCGTTCACGCTGCGGCAACGTGACCGACGACTTCTGCACTTCTTCGTACGGGAACTGCTTCAACAGGTGATCCATGCAGTTCAAGCGAGCACGCTTCTTGTCGACAGCCTGCACCACCCACCAGCGCGCCTCGGGAATGTGTGAACGTTCGAGCATGACTTCCTTCGCCTTGGTGTAGTCCTCCCAACGGCGACGCGACTCTAGATCCATGGGGCTGAGCTTCCACTGTTTGAGCGGATCGTGAATCCGCCCGAGAAATCGCAAGTGCTGCTCCTCATCCGTGATGGAGAACCAGTACTTCAGCAGATGAATGCCCGAGCGCACCAGCATGCGCTCGAACTCCGGCACCGAGCGGAAGAACTCTTCGTATTCTTCCGGCGTGCAAAAGCCCATCACCTTTTCGACACCGGCGCGGTTGTACCAGCTGCGATCGAACAGAACGATTTCACCAGCGCCCGGCAAGTGCGTCACGTAGCGTTGGAAGTACCACTGCGTGCGCTCACGCTCGTTCGGCGCCGGCAGCGCCACCACGCGACAGACACGAGGATTGAGCCGTTGCGTGATGCGCTTGATCGCGCCGCCCTTGCCCGCAGCGTCCCGCCCTTCGAACAGGATGACGATTTTCTGACCGGTGGCGACCACCCAGTCCTGCAGCTTCACCAGCTCCGCCTGCAGTCGCAGCAGTTGCCGGAAGTACTGACGTCGATATTCCTTTTCCGCCTCGCCATGAATCGGGCCCTGCGCGTCGGGCAGCGGATGATGATCCTCGAACTCCATCTCCAGCTCTTCGTCATAGCTGTCGGCGAGATCACGACCGATACGCAGAATCAGTTCGTCGTGATCGAGCTCCGGCGATTCGTTCATGGCAGTCTCTCGTGCGCGAAGATGTGCCCATATTGCTGACTCGCCGCCGGCGCTGGCAAGGGTGCGTCGGCCCGGGGCAGAGATTGCCGCCCCGACTCCAGGCGGTTGCGCCCCGCCCGCGCTTGGTACGCGCCGCCGAGCAGCTCGCTCGACGTGCGACGCCGGACGCCTTCGACGTACCACCATTCCGCGGAGGGTGCGCTGAGCATCTATATCGAGCAGCAGGTAGCCGCGCTCAGTCACGTTCGCATACTTGAACTGCGGATTGATGGCGATCGCCAGATCCGCGACGGCGGGCGATCCCTGTAGCGCTAATGACGTTACACGATCAGCACGAATCCGAGCCGCCCTAGCATGCGTCCACCCCAGGCGCCGATCCCGAAGCTGCACGCATTATCCAGACAATCGACATCGCAACAAACAATGATCAGAACGGTTAGCCATGATGCTGGACTCGAGGCTCTGAAGGATTCTGTCGCCCGCGCTTACGTTCCTCGGGCGCACCGAGGCTTGGCCCGCTATTGGGGCCTTGGCGGCGCCACACGCCGCAAAGTCACTCGGTACCTGAGATCGTCCATCGTGAATTGCAGAACGATCTTCGGTGGAAGTGTGGGAAGGATCTGCTCCGTGCAGATCTCTTTCGCGCCGTAACGCTGTTCGGCGACCGCCGGATCGAAGGGTGGCGCCAAGGTCAAAAAGCTCTCCATTACGCCAATGATCTTTGCGTAGTGATCTGAACGACGCTGGAGTACTTGCCGAAGCGCGCCAGGATCCACCTGGGGCTCACCCAGATCGATCAGTTCCTTGGTTTGCGAGTCAGCACATCCCTTAACATCTCCATGCGCGATTTGGGCCGCAAGCGATGCGAGCAACGCTATAACAACTGCTGATCTTCGTGCACACTTCACGATAGTGGGTCCGCGACTGCTGAGAAGAGGAGCGCGATTGCGCGCTCCTCTTGCGTATCGACTAGCCAAAGGGAACAGGCACAAAACAGTTCACATACTGATAATCATCCACCCAAGTACCGGTGGAGTACTGCGACTGGACATGCCCGGTATTCGTGTACGTCATCGGTGCGAGCACCCACCATCTGACATAGATCGTGCTGTCTCCCGGCCCCCAGTCGCGCACATAGCACTGATAATACTCTCCCATCAGCCCGCCAGTGTTGTTGTACAGCTGAGCGAGATGATGGGCTACATACCACAGCTGCACCGGGTTTGTATCAATCTCATCGAACGTCACCCGCGTGCCGCGAGTCTGCCAGCCCGCGTAATCCCCTTCGCTGGCCGGTGCTGCCAGATCGACGCAGCCAATACGCAAGTCGTGATATTCAATTTCATGTGAGCTCTCCTTAGCGCACCACGGTTCCGAAGGCATCGTCTCCCTTCGGAGTCACTGACTGAGGTTTTGCAGCCGGGGATCGAGGTGCGCATGCGGCCTCGATGGCTTGCAGCGCCAGCTCTGGCTTCTCACGAGCAAATGCGGCGGTATCGAAGCGTGAGTGCGTGACCCGCCCGGAAGCTGCGATCGCATCGACGCGGCTCGCCACAGCCACCCTGCCCGCAGCGCTCAGAGAATTCAGAATGGAGCGGTAGTATTCGTCACTTTCGGCACTCACGGCGCGGATCGATTCGGCGAATGCAACCTCAAGCGCAACCGCATCCTTGCCCTGCACCGGACCGACCAGTTCGTTCTCGGTGCTCCCCTCGACGCGCGTGCGACGCCCGACCGGCCCCGTCGGCACCCATCGGGCATCGCTTCGATTGCCTGCGCTCAGTTGATGGCAATGCGCTTCACATCGCGCTGAGCCTCAGGCTTCTTCGTCAGCGCGATGGTCAACACTCCGTCCTTGAAGGCCGCTTTAACCTTTTCTGAATCGACATCTTCACCGACCGGGATGTCACGTTGGAAGGCACCACGCCAACGCTCGCTGTAGCACGTACCGGTCTGCTCCAAGCGCTTCTCACCGCGCAACGTCAGGATGCCATCGTGCAGGGTGACCTCGACATCTGCCTTGGTGAGACCGGGGACCTCGGCCACGACCTCGATCTTATCCTCCGTCTCGTTGATCTCGATGCTGGGCCAACTCGTCGAGGTGGATAGACGGGGCATGTCGACATCGCCGAAACCTCGTAGGAAATTGTCGAACATTCGATCCATCTCACGATGCAACGAGGCGAATGAATTTGCCCGCTCGTTTGAGGCACTCACTTCGCCGCGGTTCCTGCTCCAGGGAATGAGACTTCTAGGATTCATGGCGCTTACCTCCTCATCGAATGGATGGCGGCGCGCTCTCGCCGCCTCAAGCGGCAAGATATAAACCGTCGCACAGTTTTCAAGAGGAAGGAATCGGCCCAACAGAAGGACTTACTTGAGGGCTGAGGCAAATGGGACGCACGACGACCACTGCCGTTCAGCAGGACTGCACGACTTGGAGTGGCCGTAACATGAGTGCGATGTCTACATCGAGTGGGCTGCGCTTCAATCACCTTCCAAAACTACCCCCCCCTGGGTATCGGTGCGTCACGTCAGTTGGCCATCGACCCTCGATGCGCAAGGCGAGATCCGAACACGCCGCCCGTCGTCAGCGTGCGTAGCATCTTGAGGCAATCGTCCTCGGCGACCGCACGTCGTACGCTGTCGATGCTCAGACCGGTTCGAGCGGCAATCTCTCGTTCGTGCAAGCCGCTGATGGCGAGTCGACGGATGGTTCCTCGCTGCACCTCATCGGGAAGCGCGCGAAAGTGCCAGTGCATCGGCGAGTCAGCTGCAACCCCTGATGTTCCAGGCTCGAACGTGTTCATGGCGTCACCTCATTGTGCGAGAATCCCACTCCCAGCCGGGCCAACAATCTAAGCATTGGCCAGCGACTTTCAAGACCCGGCCGGCCTAGCCCATCGCTCGAAACGGCCTTCTCGCTTCGCAGCGAGGTCGGGCGTCACCTCGTAGGAAACCGGCCGCGCGGACGCGCAGATGTTTATTACCGTGTGCGTCGGCACGGCTATATGAAGTCCTGTTTGACGTTCCCACGCGACCCCCGGGCATCGCCGCTTACGGATTGTCGGGGTCCGCCGGTCCGATTTCGAGCCAAACGCCGTCCCGACATTTCAGCACCATCGTGCCGCTTCGCACGAGCTCGCCCGTCGCGAACATCTCGCCGTTGAAGTAGCACACGTCCATCTCGGGTATTTGATGCCGGGGTTCGTAGGACTCCTCCGCCGTTTCTTCCAATACCGGCGAAGTCTTCAGAGTGGGGTCCACCGCCCCGACGTTACGCAGTCCGACCGGTGTTGCCATGTGAGACCTCCTACGTCCCGCCCAGGCCGGGCACCGGCTCGATGCTTCCGAGCGCCGGTGCCGGCAATGGATCGCGGATCAGCTCGTCCTTTGCGCTTGTTTCTCTTGAGCACGCCGCTTCTGGAACTCGGTATCCCGCACCATGACCCAGATACACAGCGCTACCACCAGCGTACCCACGATGGCTGCGTTCATCGCTGCCGTTTCGTGATCCGCGAACGCGAGCACCCAGGGCGAGGCCACTAACGCGGCGCCCACGACGATGTTCACGCCCTCTTCCCACAACTTAGGCATGTACACGGCAATGCCGGCGAACACCGCGATCACCGCACCGATGATCCACGCGGTCGGTGCCGCGACTTGATGGTCCGCAAAGCCCAGCGCCCAGGGTGAGATCACCAGCCAAAGGCCCAGGATGAGATTGCCCCAATCTTGCCAGCGTTTCTGTCTCATAACGCCTCCGAAGCCTTTCCTCGAAAAGCCAATGCCCTTCAGGATCCGGTCGGCTGCAGCTCGAGTCCAGGCAGACTCGCCACGCCCTCGCCGCAGCAACGGCACTGCCTGAATCGCCCAAATTTTAAGGTCGAGACGGAGTGATTCAAGCCGAGGATCGTTGGAAGACCGGCGTTGAGAAAATTCTGTGTGACAGTGGCATCGGCTCGGACCGCGAAGCCATGTGGATGCCTCATAAACACGGTGTAAGAAGGCAACGGACACCGCTTGCGTAATCATCCTGCACCCAGTTAGCCGCGAGCGGTCACTGCGCCCTCCGCCTAGGCGCCGATAGCTCCAGCGCGGTTGATTCCGTGCGTCTGGAATCACGCAGTAGCACCTCTGAGCCGGAAGCTCGCCGGCTTGTCCCCGCGTTGGTGGGGAACACGAGTCCATGTTGCCGCTCTTCGCGTGCTCGGTCGGTTCATCCCCGCACCCATGGGGGATCTCCCGTCCCGTCATCCCCCAGGCCCGTGGGGAACACGAGTGCATGCCGGAGCTGGGTCCTGTGACAGGCGGTTCATCCCCACGCCCATAGGGAACACGCGAGCTACGTCGTCTGGACCTCACTCGGCCATCGTTCCTGAGGTGAGCGGTACGGCCCACATCACGGGCCGCAACGAGCTGTATCTCGATCCCAATGATCAGCTCGGACGAGGGTTCAACTTCCGGTGATCATTCAGACGTACGTTTCGTGAGCCGAGCACTATGACGAATTCAAATGAAACGGCAGTGAATCCTCGCATCTCCGGCACTGACCTTTACGTTCTCTGTGAATTACCCAGGAAACTGCCGTTCACGCCCCGACGACGCGCTCCGTTGTAGCCTCTCGGGCTCTGTCGAACCTGCGCTCGGTCAGGGCGCTTCGGCCAGCTGATACGCCTTGTTCAACGCTTCCAGCGCCTCCTTCTGCCGCCCGGCGCCCGTCAGCGCGGTGGCCAGACTGCCATAGGCGCGAACCGAAAGAGGATTCAGCTCGACGTTACGTTGAAACACCTCGACCGCCATCTCCGGCTTGCCCTGCTGCATCAAGTAATAGCCGCACCAGTCCACCATGCCCAATGGCAGCGGAATATCGAAGCCATAGCGGGCCGGCAAAGCCGCGTACTGCTGCTCGATGCCCTTCAGTCCCTGCGCACGGAGCAGATCTCTAGGGACCTGCATGCCGGAGAACATATATTCCAAACCGTCGTAAATGGAACGATGGGGCGTGCTCATGTGCTCTTCGTTCTTCAATCTAACGTAGCGCCACTCGAGATTCTTCGGCGCCGCGCGCTCGAACACGGCAACAGTCTTCGCTACGGCATTGGTGAGCTGTTCCGCTTCATCACCGTCGGTGATGGAAAGAAACCGACGCGGTGGCAGGCGTTTGAGCTTGGCTTCCAGGTCCCCGAGAATGGCCTGATTGTTCCACCACAACGCCGGGCTCATCGCGATATAGCCGTTGAACGCCTCGGGGTGATTGAGCAACGTATGCAAGGTGAACAATCCGCCGCGCGAATGCCCGGCAATGATCCGGAACGGAGCGGTCCGATAGCGACGCTCGACCCAGGGCGCCAGCTCGGTCGTGAGGAACGTCAGGAAGCGGTCGCCGCCTCCGTTGGGCGTCAGGTCCTTGCCGCGATCGAGGTTGGGAATGCCGACGACGATCATCTCCGGAATACGCCCGGTCCCGATGAGGAAATCCACAGCCGCAGCGGTGTGAACGAAGTTTTGCGCGCCGTCCAACAAATACAGGACCGCCGCGGGCGCTCGCCGCTCCTGTGACGGCGGCGTATAGATACGCACCGGACGATTCTCACCCAGCGTCTCCGACCAGATCGTCGTCTCGATGCCGATCTCGATCGGTTTGCTAACGACGGCATCGTCGGCCGTTGCGACCAGTGGCGCGCACAGCAAAGCAAACAGCAGCGCGGCGAAGCTCTTGCGTCGGATCATGCGGTCATACTCTGTTAGCGTCGATCTTCCAACAGCGGCTCGGTCACTCCATCGACGCCAACCAGCCCCAGCACTGTGAGCAACGCAACTTGTGGGCCCACCCATGCATCCTTCGGCTCGAACCACTCACCCGGCGAGTGCAGGTCGCCAGCAAGTCCACCGCCCGACAGCATGATTGCAGGGACGCCGAGAGCGACGGCGGCATTCGTGTCCGTGCTGACGGTCGCCAAGTTGGCGTCGGGCCGCTGCAAAGCTTCGTAGGATTGCCGAGCCGCACTGACGAGCGGCGAATCCGCGCCCGTCGTTCCCGCAGGCCGATCGCCCGCCAGTTGTTTGTCTGCTGAGATCTGCTGACTGTGCCAGCGCAGATTCTCTTCCTGCACGCCGCGATCCACGGCCGCGAGCACTTGTTTTTCAAACGCAGCGAGCGCTTCCGCGCCATCGGAACGAATATCGACTTCCATGACCGCTTGTGAGGCAATGGTGTTGATCGAGGTGCCACCCGACACCACGCCGACCGTGAACGTGGTTCGAGGCTGCAGCGGCGGCTGCAGATCCGAGATATGGGTGATGGCCCGACCCATCGCGTGAATCGCGCTTGCGACACCGAAGTTCACCGAGCTGTGTCCGCCGGGACCCTTGAATGTGACTTTCCAGCGACGACTGCCGGTCGCGCCGACACCGATACGATCGCCGCCCGGTTCGATGGTGATGAAGCCGTCGATGTTCTTGTTCTGCTGAAGCAGCGCTTTGACACCGCGCAGATTGCCCAGCCCTTCCTCGCCGACGGTGCCGACAAACATCACGTCGCCACGCGTGCGAATGCTTGCGTCCTGCATGGCTCGCAGTACCGCGAGCACGGCAACCAGACCGCGCGTGTCATCTGCGAGCCCCCGACCGTAATAACGCTCGCCCTGCTTGCGCACGGTCACATCGGTGCCTTCGGGAAAGACCGTATCGAGATGGGCCGAGAGCACCAGCGTTGCGCCCTGCCCCGAGCCTTTGCGCGTGGCGATGACGTTGCCTTCCGAGTCGATGGTCGTCTGCAACCCGAGCTTTTGCAGCCGCGCCTGAAAATCGCGAGCACGCACTTGTTCCTTGAACGACGGCGCGGGAATCTCCGCGATCTCGATCTGCTCTTTCAGGGTCTGCTCGTCGTTCTTCTTGATGAAGTCCAGCGCTCGCGTGACGCGCTCATTGGCCAGCAATGATTGGTAAGTGGCCGTAACGTTCGCACCGATGGCCGGAGCGATGTGTTGCTCGGCGAAGCGCACCGCCAGTATCGCGAACTCGGATTTGTTGGCGACATGCGGTGCGGACGTCGGCACGTCACCCGCATGCATCGTGCCCACATTGCTGGTCACAGCGACAACCGCATCTCCCTGCTCGGTCCAGTAGAAGCTCCCGGTAAATCCGAGCACGCTGCCGTTGTGGCCGATGACATTGCCCGCCTCGGTGCGAGTTCGGAACAAACCATGACCGACCTCGGCGCGCTCCGACACCGGCGTCCACTGCGTCAAGAATTTCAAACTCGCGGGAGCAACGATGCGAGCGTCACGCAGCGCCACTGCGAGCCGCGTGAGATCGGATGGCGTGGACACCATGCCGCCAGCGGTCCATTCGACGGAGAGATTCGAGCCTGTCGCATCGATGAGATCCGGCCGCACCCGCTTGAAGCCCTTGGCGATGCCCGCAGTCTGCTCGAACGTGGGCGTCGCCCAGTGATACCGATGCGGCAGCTTGCTCGTATCGAAGCTCTCGAAACCTTCGAGGAAGGTCTCGCGCATCCCCAACGGCTCGAGCACGCGTCGACGGATCTCCGCTTCCGCCGTGTTGCCGGTAACCTTCTCGATCACCAGGCCCAGCAAGGTGTAATTGGTGTTCGAGTAGTTGTGCTTCTCGCCCGGCTCGTTCAGTGCCGGATGTCCGGGGCCGCGAATGTAGTCGAGCGTTTCGGTCTTGCCCCACACATGCGCGGGCTTGAGCTTGCTGCCCCGGCCTTCGCGAATCCAGCGAGGATCGTCTTCCCAACTGGTAACGCCGCCGGTATGAGCCAGCAGCTGCGCGAGGGTCGCGCGATCCGCGTTTGCGATGCCCTTGGTGACGTCGCCACCGAGAATATCGGCGGCGGTGCGATTCAGATCGAGGCGCCCTTCCTGCGAGAGCTGCATGATCACCGTGGTCACGAACACCTTGGTGATGCTGCCGACGCCGAACAGGCTCGACGTCGTGAGGGGCGTCTTGGCCTTCACATCCGCGTAGCCCGCCGTCCCGGTCCAGATGATGCCGTCGCGAGTGGCAATCGCGGCGGACACGCCTGGCGCCCCTTGCTCGACCGCCTTTTCCAGCGCGGCCTGCAGTTGCTGAGGCGTAACCTCCTCAGCAGCGGCGACGGCCGAAAGCCCGAACCAAACGGTGACGGTCAAACACCAGGCGAGTGGTTTCATCATCAGAGCCGATCGTACAAAGCCGTGGATTGTGGCGCTTCGAACTGTAACGGCAGGCTGACCTCGGAAGGAAATGATTTCAGCATGGCGGCGGCGTCGAGCGTGGTCTGGGTATCGAGATCGATGAACGCGGCGATCTTCTCGCTCAGCTCGGGCTGAAACTCTTGCAGCTCGTAGCCGACGATGTGAGTGCCGGTACGCACAGTGATCACCGCGCCGGTCTGCAGGTGCTTGCCCAGATCCAGCACGTTGTCCAACGGCGTGCTCCAATCCATGTCGCCCTGGATCAGCAGGGTCGGGATCTCGATGGGATAGAAGTTGCGGAAGTCATCGTCGACGACTTTGGTCGGCGTCACCGACGCCCAGCTGCGATAGAAGAAGTTTGGATCGCCGATGAGCGCGACCGCCGGCTCTTTCTTCAGCCGGGCATCGCGCTTGGCGGTGATGCCGAGGCTGATATCCACCAGCGGCAGATTCACGTTGCCATTGAAGGGAAACAAACCCTGCAGCTTGCGGGCCGCGACGTAGCGATAGTCGCCGTTGTAAACCTCGGTCACGAACTTCGGCCACATCGCCGGCGAATCGCGCAGCGCCTTGCCGCGCCATGGACTGAACAGCAGCGCACGAAAATCATCCGCACGCACAGTGACCGTGACTGCCTTGCCCGTTGCCGGGTCTTTTACTTCCACCGTCGCCGGTGCCTTTTCCAGGCGAGCGAGGACGGTCTTGACCGCGGCGATCAGTCCGCCCTTCGGCAGCTGCGCGGCAATGGGAGATTTCTCGGCGCTCGAAGCAATGCGTTCGAGCACGCCCCACAGGGCTTGCGGCGAATCGTATCCATAGTCCACTGGCTCGACGCCGCTGAACATGGCCCGGCTGACATTCTCAGGATGCACTCGCATGTACGAGAGCCCCCACTGCGAGCCAAAGCTGATACCGCTCATGATGACTTTGCCGTAGCCGAGCGCGACGCGCACGTCTTCGACATCTTCAACCATATTGACGATGTCATAACCGGACAGATCGACGCCGCCCGCCGTCAGCGTCTTGAAGGTCTGCTCGATGGATTGTTTCCAACGCTCGGTGGCCTGTTCCTTGGTTTCGTCGTTGCCCGGCACCGGCGTGGGGCGAGACGCTTCGAAGCCGCCGTTGTTACCGAGCGCCCAGAAATTGCCGCGTTGATTCACGACCACGACATCGCGATGCGCGGTTTGACGATACAGCGCCTCTCGAATGCGGGAATGCGGATAATGTTTCTTGGCGAAATCACGGCGATCCAGCAAGTCGCCCGGGCCGCCCGGAAGCACGAAGAGCGGATCCCGGCCGCTCTCGCCGCGCGAGCGGAAGCGCAGATAATTCACGAGAATGTCGCGGCTGTCGGCCTTGCCGCGGTTTTCCTTGACGACGATGAAGCCTTCGTCGGCGAGCAGCGGCCCCTGCTCGGTCGGCAATTGAATCGGATTGGAGAAGATTGGCCGTGCGGGTGCATCGGCGTGACTGACAGCGCTCAATGCCAGGGACAGCGCCACAGCCGCTGCCGTTCGACGAAATTTCATCAATCGTTGCTCCACCAGAAAAAACGGCGCTCCGTGGAGCGCCGTTGAGTAGGGTCAGAAATTGGCCTGGAAACCGACGCCCACATTGCGCGAGTCACGCATCCAGCGGGACTGCGGCAAATTCCATAGCGTCACTGCATCTTCATCGAAAACGTTCTTGGCGAACACGAACACTTCGCCGAAGCCGGTATCGTAAGAAATGTTCACGTTGACCAGCGTGTAGTCGGGGACCTTCGCCGTGTTGGCGGCGTTGATATAGGACGAGCCGACATACGAGCCGTCGATGGCGGCCCGCAGGCCGAAGTCCCAACGATAGCTCGCGCCGATCGCGCCCTTCACATTGGGGCTGTAGCGAAACTCCTTGCCATCCAGCTGCACGCCGGCGTTGAAGCCGAGGTCGATGTAACGCTGCGCCAGCCCCTCGATCGCGTCGTACTCGGTCTTGGAATAGCCGACGGAGGCAAACGTCTGGAAGCCGCCGAACGTGCCCAGCAGCTCGAGCTCGGCGCCGTACAGCGACGACGACGTGCCGTTGACGATGACGAAGTCATCCAGCGACGAGAGCCGGCCGCTCAGCACGATCTGCTGATTCTTCCAGTCGACGTAGTAGGCGTTGGCGTTCGCGATGAAGCGGCCGTCCAGCCACGAGGTACGCAAGCTGACTTCGTGGTTGTCGGTCTTCTCGGCGTCGAACTCATAGAACAACACGTCGGAATAGATCGCCGACATCACGTCGACACCGGTGCCGCCCGGCCGATAGCCTTTGGAGAACACATAGCCAAGCGAGACATCGTCGGTGAAGTGATAGACGATGCCGGCCTTCGGCAGGAATTCCGTGCCGGACAACGACGTCTCGTTCGCCGGGATCGGACGCAACAGCTGTACGGTAGGCTGACCGGCCGCGTTCAACCAGAACGCGCCTGCGGAGTCGCGCGTGAAATCGGCTTCTTCGCGATCCAGACGACCGCCGGCTTGCAGCTCGATCTTGTCGGTCAGGCGATAGGTGATATCGGTGAAGGCCGCGTAGTTGGTGATCTTCTCCTCCACCTGCGAAGCGACGACGGCATCGCCCGCCGGCCCCCCGAGCGCGCCCGAGTTGATGCGAGCGCCACGCCCCTGCTCTGTCGTCAGATCCGCGAAGTACAGACCGAACAACGCGGTCAGCCGCTCGCCCGAGTACGCAATCCGCAATTCCTGCGAGATGGTCTCATCGTCGAAGTCGCCGTAAGTGATGCGCTGAGGATTGGCGATATCGGTGGCGCTGAACGGTGCGAGATTCAACGTATCGCTGCTGGAATAGGCGCTGATCGATGTCAGCGACAGGTGGTTGCCGAAGTCATACTCGACTTGCAGCGAGCCGGACTTGCTCTCCGAAGTGGAGCCTTCGGCCGACGTTACGATGGTCTCGCGATCGCTATAGTTCGCACCGAGGATGTAGCGGGAGCCAGGCGCCGGATCTGCTTTGTTGTACGTGAAGGTCGCCAGCGCACGCAGGCCCGGCAGGCTCGAGGGCGTGAACAGCAGTTTCGCGCGCACGTTCTCTTGCGAGTACTCGCCGTATTTGTCGTCGCGGGTCGTGGTGTTGTAGATGTCGCCGTCGCTCGCTTCTTTCTCAGCGGCGATTCGGAACGCCAGCACGTCGTCGACCAGCGGGCCGGTCAACGCACCGGCGACTTGATAGGTGTTATCCTCACCGTAGCTGGCGCGTAGCTTGCCGCCGAAATCGAATTCCGGGTCGTTGGTGTTCACGACGATGGCACCGGCCAGCGCGTTACGACCTTGCAGCGTGCCCACCGGGCCGCGCAACACTTCGACCTGCTTCACGTCCCAAGTCGACGACGAGAAACGCTGACTCTGATAACTCTGTGCGACGCCGTCGACATACACACCCAACACCATGCGGTTGGTCGTGCTGCCACCGGAGCCGTTCTTGTCGATACCGCGAATCGAGATGTTGCCGGCGGGATCGATATTGGCGTTTGCCACGCGCAGCAGCGCCTCTTCCAGGCCGACCACGTTGTCCGCTTCCAGCTCGAGGCCGGTGAGCACCGACACGCTGGTCTGGGTTTCCTGCAGGGTGCGCTCGATCTTGGTGCCGGTGACGATGATCTCCTCGACCACCAGAGACTCGGTTTGCGCCAGCGCGGTGCTCATGCCGCTTGCAGCGAGCGTCAATGCCAATGCGGCGCCTTGCAGACGCCCGGTTCCATCGATTTGTCTTTGCATTTTGGTCCCAATCATGAACATGCCAGAGGATCGGCCCGTCGCGCGGACCGGCACGATCGAACGTAAGCGATCCCGGCGTTGCGAAAAAATCAAATGTTCTGAAGTGTGGCTTTCGAAACTCAACTGGCCTCGTGGCGCTCCAACAACACATTGCGAATACGCCCGCCCTGGAGGCGCGCACCGGTGGGACGTCCTTTGGCATCGCGCTCGATGAGCATCACGCACTCGCCTGCTTCCGGGATGGATAGTTCGAAGCGGTCGCGTTGGCGCGGTGTTACGACGATGGGCTGCGTCGTCCACAATGAGCGCATCAGCAGCCGGCCGTTTTCCGCGGCCAGCGTGTATGTGATGTCGAGCTCGGGGCTGCGATAGTCGCCGAGCACATCGCGGAAGGATTCGAGTCCTGGCGCAGCCACGGGTTGAACACGCCGATAGCTCAGCTGCGTCAAGTCACGAATGGAGATTCGTTCGACGCCGCTGATCTTCCCGGCCCCATCGCGCACGATGCGGAAGTGCTCGCGATAGTGAGGGCCGTAGCCAAACGTGCCATCGCTCCAGAACTCAGCTGGGGTTTGCTCCTCGCCCGAACGGATCTGCAGCACGCCCTCCTTCGCAACCAACTCCAACAACGGCAGGCGCTCATTCTGATAGCTGCCGACCAGTTCCTTGACCAAGGCCGCGGGCGTCGCCACCGCCGTAGGCCAACCGTCATCGGCCGGTCCATTGCCGATATAGATTTCAGTGATGCGATCGAGCACCGGGCGCAGATTGAAGGACAGATTCGTCCCCAGAAAGAAGCCAAAGTCCTGACCCGGTACATAGCCGACGAACGCAAGGAAGCCCGCGTCTTTGCCGCTGTGAGTAATGGTCTCGTGACCGCCGACCACGAAGCGTCGCAAACCGAACGCGTAGTTCACTGCAGAGCCGTCGTTCAACTGGCCAAGCGTCGACACCTGGTCGATCAAAGCGGCATCGCCCACCGTCGGGTGCGAGAAATTCGCCACCCACTTCACCATGTCCTCGGCCGTGGTCAGCAGGCTGGTCGCGCCGACATTGTTATAGTTGAGCAGCACGCGACTCCAGCGATCGCCGTGCCGTTCATAGGAATTGGCCCGCCCCGTCACCAGCTCGGTCACGTCGTCATAGAAGAACGTGTTCTTCATGCCCAGCGGCTGAAAGATGTTCTCGGTGGTGTACTGACGCAGCGTGCGACCGCTGACCGCTTTGACGATCTCCGCCAGCAGCGTGTAGTTGGTATTGCTGTACAGCTGCTCCGAGCCGGGCTCGAAGTTCAAACCGGTCTGCCGTTCGACGACGTTCAGAATCTGCTGCTGATCGATCACGCCGGCCATCGAGTGACCGCCGAGCACCATCAGCGCCCATTGGTCGCGCAGCCCGCTGGTATGCAGGATCAGCTGGCGCACCGTGATCTTGCGATCGAGGTTGGCGAGCCGCGGCAGATACTTGCGGATGTCCGCGTCGAGATCGATCTTGCCCTGGCGCGCCAGCATCGCGATGGAGTACGCGGTGAATTGTTTCGACACGCTCGCGACATGGAACCGGGTGTGTGGCGTGTTGGCCCGCCCCTGCTCCAGGTCCGCCTGGCCGAAGCCGCGCGCGTAGACCATCTTGCCATGGTGATAGATACCGACTACGGCACCGGGACTGTCAGGTCGATCGTACTGTTTGAAAAGCGCGTCCACCTGGCGAGCGCGAGCATCTTCGCCATCGGCATGCACCGGCGCGGCTGCAAACGCCACGGCGGCAACGGCGACGAGTATCGAATGGAACATCATGGAGCTTTAGAACCTCTTGCCTAGCGACGCCCACACGCTGCGCAGGCGCGAGTCGCCGAACGGACTGGAATAGAGATAAGCGGGAAAATACACATCGAGCGGCGGCCGCTCGTTGAAGAGATTCTTCACGCCGAACTGCACAGTGACGCCGGCCAGGGCGCCCCGGGTCTGCTCGAAGCGATAACTGCCCGAGAGATCGTGATAGCTCTGGCTGGAAACCTCGGTGTCGCCCTGAGCGCGCACGTAGATATCGGTGCCGACGTTGTATTGCGGATAGGAACCGAAGTACGACATCACCCAACCGGCGGACCACGGACCGCGATACCAGATCAACGCGGCATTGCTACGAAACTTCAGCGGCGCACCGTATGCCACCTGATTGACGATCTCCTGCAACGGCGAACCGAGCGAGCTCTGCACTTGATAGCTGTCGATGCGGGTCGCCTGCGCGGAGAGAAGATACGAACCGTACCGCTGCGTTCGCCAGCGATACGACGCGGTGAAATCGAACCCTTCGGTGCGCGACTCGTTGGCGTTGACCAGGCTGTAATCGACCAGCGTGATGGGACCTGCCTGATAGGGATCGCCCGCGGTCGGCGCGGCACGCTGGACACGCCCGGGGAACTGCGATTCGTTGTCGACGATCTGCTGCGCCGTCGGCGTCAGAATCACGTTGCTCTGCTCGATGCGGTACCACTCCAGGTTGAAGCGCGCCCCTTGCAAGAACCCCGGCTCGAAGATCACGCCGACATTCCAGCTGGTGGACTCCTGCGGCTTCAGGTCGGGATTGCCCCCGCGAATACGATTCACGCTGATGGCGGTAAATCCCCGCTGCGGATCGATCACTAACAGCGGCACGGGATCGAGCGTGCCTGCGACGATCTGCGAATACGCCGGCGGCAGGAACGCGGTGGCGTAGCTGGCACGGAGCGTCAGACTATCGATGGGCTTGTAACGTAGCCCGAGCGTGGGATTGGTCGACGTGTACTCGACGGTGTTGCGCTCTATGGTGGACCAGTCGATCCGATAGTCGGGGCCGGTGTTCTGCGAACCCGTGCCGGTGTCGACGTCATAGCGCTCGGTGCGCACAGCCATCTGCAAGTCGAGCGCACGGACGCCGGGCACGCGAGCCACGAGAGGAAACAACGTTTCCAGATAGACGCTATCGGTGGTCTGCGATTGATTCAGAAAGTTGGTGTAACGCGTGTAACCGCTGCTCGGAAAGTCAGGCGAGACCCGCTGGAAGTAACCATTGTCCAGCCCCTCTTTGCGATGACCGATGCCGATGGCCAGCGTCGGCGCGCCCGCCCACAATCTCGGTAGCGGACCGGCGAGGCGCACGGCAAAGTCATCGAGCGTGGAAGGCGCTGTGTATGCGAACGGCGCGTAGTAAGCGGACAGGTCGAGCGGCGAGCGCAACGTATCGACGAATGGATTGACCGCGCCGGTGTTGAGTGCGGTTTGGAGGGCGTTCGTATCGAGGCCCACGCTACGGTAGTTCGCGCGGCTCGAACTCCACGTGTAGTCCGCCTCGCCGCGCCAATCGTTCGGCAGATCCATGACCGCGCCGACGACGACTCGGCGCGTGATGCTGCCTGTTTCATAGGGCTGGGTGATGTCGAGCGGGAGACTGACCGTCACCGCCTGTTGAAAAGGATTGGTGGGCGCAGTGTTGGGAATCCGATAGTTGTCCGCGATCGGATTGACCGCCGCATGGGTGCCATTGCTGGCATAGAAATATTCGGCGAACGCTTCCAGGCGCTCTGTCATCTGCCGCCGTGCCACCACGCCGAAGGATTTCACAGTGGCTTCCCCACCGACCTGCCCCCGTAACGATGCGACGTTGGCGAGCCGGCCTGTGATATCGGGCCGTGTGTAATTGACGCCGCCCGCATTGGCCACCAGCGCGGCAGGATCCGATCCCGCCGTGAACCCGGCCGGGATATAGGTCATCGCCGAATTCAATGCGGTGCCATTGCGCAGCGTGAGCAGGCCGCCGTCGCTCGCAACGATGTTCGGCGTCGTGCCGAAGCTGTAGGGCAACGTCGTCGAAGAGATCAGCGCCGGATAGTTGGCGAGGATGGTATCGAGACCGCGCGACGCGAGCTCCGGCCGGTCCGCAATCTGCATCGAATCGGATTCGGAGTAATAGCCGCTGAACATCACATTGGTCTTGCCGTTCTCGAAGGCCATGCCATAGGCGCCATCGACGGCGCCTCGTGCAGCGGCGCCGTCAGTCGGCGTGTCATAGGAAACTTTCAGATCGCCGCCCCGATAGTCGTGCTTGAGCACGACGTTGATCACGCCGCCGAGCGCCGCGCCTCCATAGATCGCCGCGGCTGAGTTCGGCAGCGTTTCTATGCGATCGATGGCCGATAACGGAATGCCGTTGATATCCGGCTGATTGACGGCGCCGAAGTACACAGGGGCAGCGCTGCGCCGACCGTTGATCAGGATCAGCGTCTGGTTCGCCCCCAGACCGCGCAAGTTGATGGAGCTGGTGTTGCCGAGGTAGTTGCTGGCCTGCGCGCCGTTGGTCTGCGCGGTCGTATTCATCGTCAGGTTCTGTTTGAGAAAGTCCTCGACGTTGACCGCCCCGGAACGCTCGATCTTCTCGCTGCTCAGAATCTGATAAGGCTGCACATCGTCGCCGGTGCGCACGATGTCCATATTCTGATCGGTGAACGGCCGCCGGCTCTGCACCAGCACCTCCTCGGTCAAACTCTCTTCCTCAAGCTGCGTTGAGGAGCGAGGCGCCGGCGCGATCCGCACCGTGCGCTCGTTGATGAGCTCGTAGGTCAGTCCCGTGTTCGCGAGCAACCGCTGTAGCGCCTCGATCGGTGACAGCTGGCCGGTCACCGCGATCGAGACGGTCTCGTGCAGAGCGCTGTCGAGATTTCGCTGCAGGACCTGCAGGCCGGACTGGCGCGCCCACTCCGCCAGCGCCTCGTTGAGCGGCTGCTTCGGGATATCGAAGGCCACCCGACTGGCGGCCGCGTCGCGGTCCTCGGCCACCGCAATGCTCAGCGCACCCAGCGCGAGCAGCAGCGCGGTCAGCCGGGTTCGATTCTTCAGCACCAGACTTTGCCTCCCCATACCCGCTAAAGAGCACCCGCCGGGGCATTTCATGGATGGCGTAAATTTCCTATCTATGAAATGACTGCGACCGGCCTCTTTAATGATGACGGTCCCCTGCTTCAGGTTTTCCCCGGTTCGAATGAAGGCGCCCCGACTCCAAGCCAACGCCACCACCGCGCCGCTGTCCGCAGCGGCGCTGAGCCGCTATGCCCAGACCCTGCACCGCTACTTGACCAAGCGCGTGCGCAGTCGCGAGGACGTGGCCGATCTGACCCAGGAAATTTTCGAGCTGTTCCTGCGTCGTAAGGACCAGACCGAGACGGTCCGCAACCCGCTCGCATATCTGTTCCGGATCGCTTTTCACGTGGTCGGCGACTCGCTCTCCGACGCGCAACGCAATCCTGTCACCTTCGATTCGAGCCTGACCGGTGACGGCGGACCGCGCGAGGCACACTCCTCCGATCAGGATGCGGAACAGCTGGCCGTGCAGGAAGACGTACTTGCGGCACTCAACCGTCTTCCCGCCCAATACCTGACCGCGCTCTTGCTGGTCGAGGGCCAGGGCATGTCCTACAAAGAGGCCGCCAAGGCCAGCGGCTTTACTCCCAGCACCATCGCCACCTACGTCATGCATGGCCGGGCGGCATTGAAACTGGCCCTCGACGGCCAACGCCTCGGGCGCGACAGCAAGGACTCGCAGCGATGACCTTACAACAGCAAATCGACCGGCTGGTCGCTCACCAGGCGGCCGAGTGGTACGAAACACTGCGGCTCGGCAACGAGCGGCAGCACGCCGAATTCATTCGCTGGATCAGCGAATCGCCACGGCACCTGGAAGCTTTCCTGGCCATCGCCAGTGAAGCGTCGGCGATGCGCGCCATCTTCGCCGGCAATACGTTCGATCTCGACACGCTGCTGAAGCAGGTCTCGCCGGACACCCTGCCCTTGCCGAACGCGCTCGGCACAGTGTCATCTGCACCGCCCGCTCCCCGCTCGCATCGACGCTGGCCCTGGGCCGCTGCCGCTTGCCTGGTGGCGACGGTCGCCGCCGTCTGGTTCGGAATGAAACCCGATCAACGCATCGAAACCGGGATCGGCGAACAACGCGTCGTGCCGCTCGCGGATGGCTCGGTTCTCAACCTCAATGCGCAGTCTCACGTGGAAGTGCGCTTGAGCCGGCACGCACGCGACATCGAGCTGTCGCAGGGCGAAGTGTTGTTCAAAGTGGCCGCCGATCAGTCGCGACCGTTCCGAGTCCACACGCCCCATGCGCTCGTGCAGGCGGTCGGCACGCAATTCAACGTTTATGTGAAGCCGGATGGCACAGCAACCGTCTCCGTGGTGGAAGGCAAAGTGCGGATCTTGTCCTCGGATGACACCGCCGTGCCCGCAACGGCGCCGTCATTGATTGCAGGACAAGCGGCGGAAGTTGCCAAGACCGGCGGCATCGAGCGCGACGAGTCCGCCAACATCGGCGACGCCATCGCTTGGCAGCGGCGCAAGCTCATCTTCAAACGCACGCCGCTCGAAGACATCGCGGCGGAGTTCAATCGTTACAACCGAACCTTGCGCCTGCGAGTGGAACATCTGCCCCCGGGGTCTTATATATTTTCCGGTGCGTTCGACGCGGACGATCCCGCGTCGCTCGCCGACTTGCTGATGCGAGAGCCCGATCTATCGATCCAGCGGACGGACCACGAAATCGTAATCCGTCCGCGCTGACCGACAGCAACGTTAGTAGCTGTAGTTCAAGCCGAGCGTCCACGCGCGCCGGTTGCCGTAGTACGCATACGTGTTGGCATTGAAGACCGCCGACACGTAGGTCTTGTCGAGCACGTTGGTGCCGTTCAACGCCACGCGCCACTTGCCGAACGTGTACGAGGCCATCAAGTCCAGCAACGTGCTCGCATCGGATTCGACCGTGTTGGTGCTGTCGGGGCTCTTGCCGACGTAACGCACGCCGCCGCCGAAGCCCAGGCCCTGTATCGGTCCCTGCTCGAACTCATAGTGCGCCCAGATCGAGCCATACACGTCGGGCACACCGAAGGGCGTGCGCCCCTGATCGCCGTTGTTACTCTTGGTGATCTCGACGTCGTTGTAAGCCGCCGACGCCACCAGATCGATGTTGCCGATGCTGTACGAGGTTTCGAATTCCACGCCCTTGGAGGCGATCTCGCCGCTCTGAACCGTGTTGAGCGGATCGTTCGGATCGGCGGTCTGGATATTCTGGCGACGCAAGTCGAAGGCCGCGAGCGTGAACGACACCGCCTTGCCTACCGGCTGATACTTCAAGCCCACTTCGACCTGCTCGCCGGACTCTGGATCGTAACTCTCGCCGCGCAGGTTGGTGCCGAACAGCGGCGTGAAGCTGGTCGCGTAACTCACATAGGGCGAGAAGCCATTGTCGGTGAGATAGACGAGACCGACGCGATAAGTGAATTCGCTCTGGTCGTCCTTGGCCGTATTGGTTTCGCGCTCGACCTGATCGTAACGCCCGCCGAGCAACACCACGAAGTGGTCCGCAATCTTCAGGTGCTCCTGCGCATAGAAACCCAGTTGATCGACGGTCTGATCGACGAAGGTGCTGTAAGCCGGACGAGTGATTGAGACTCCATACGTCGGCGTGAACAGATCCAGCGCCGGCGCCGTGCCCATGCCGATGCGGTAATCCAGATCTTTCTTCTGATAATCGACACCGACCACGACGGTGTGATCGAAGATGCCGTGCGACCATTTGCCTTCCAGCGTGGTGTCGGTGGTCAGGATGTCGGTGTCTTCCTTCGAGACCACCGCCTGCCGATTGAAGAAGCGCTGGTTCGCTTGCAGGCCGGCCGGATTCACCGTCTGATAATCGAGCTTCATGTTGGCGAAGCGCGTGTTCTGACGCAGCGTCAGCGCATCGGCCAGGTGCCAGGTCAGCAGCGACGTGCCCGCCACCTGATCGCGGTCGAAATTGTCGAAGCTCGGCTCGCCGACGAAACGATTGGTCGGCACACGACCGTTGACGTTCGGCAGCAGGATGCCGCGCGTGGGATACGCATTGGCCTTGCCGAGCTCATCGACCTGATATTCGCCGAGCAACGTCCAGATCAGCTTGTCGCTCGGACGGAAGGTCACTGCCGGCATCAGATACTTGCGTTTGTTGTCGACGAAATCGACCTGGGTCTCGGCATCGCGCAGCACGCCCACGCCACGCACCAGCACGGTCTCATCGGCATTCACCGCGCCGCCCAGATCGAAGCCGGCCTGCTTGCTCTCGAAGCTGCCGTACTCGACCTGAAAGTTCGCCACTGGCTTGGCGGTGGGCCGTTTGGACATCTGATTCACCAGACCGCCGGGGCTGTTCGCGCCGTATAGCATCGAGCTCGGCCCGCGCAAGACTTCGACGCGCTCGAGCGCGAACGGCTCGCTGCGCCAGTTGCCGTATTGACCGTTCGGTGTCGTGAGGCCGTCGCGATACAGGCCGGAGGTGGTCTGATTGAAACCGCGAATGAAGAAAGTATCGTTGCGAGGATCGTTGCCGTAAGGCGAGGTCTTCACGCCGGCGGCATAGCGCAGCGCGTCCTCGACGTTCTGGATGTTTTGCATCTCCATCCAGTCGGAGGTGATCACCGTGATGGCTTGCGGCGTTTCGTTCAGCGGCGTGGTGGATTTAGTGCCGGTGGTGGAAATGCCTGTGTACACGCTACGAGCGCGCTCGGCCTCGACGGTGATGGTCTCCAGCAACTCTCGATCCTGATCGCTGCTCGAGGCGGCATGCGAGGTACTCTGCGCGAACGCTCCGTTCATGTGCGCGCTGCCTGCCAACAACAACGCGAGCGACACTGCCCGCGCGATCGAGACATTTTGAATTGGTTTCATCGATCTCTCCCCGGTGACTGCGAAATCCGCCCGGGCCAGCAGGCGGGTGTGACCGGAAATTACGAGCGATGTCAGATGGGACTTTGCCGCGCAGATAGCGCTTTTGACAGTTAGGGACGGGGCCCGATACACGCCGCGTACGAATGACTGCTCCCGATGAACCGCCGGCCGAGCCACCCGCCCGGCTTCGCGACGGTAAAAATCCCGAAGAAAATGCGGCTAAACCGATTTCCGCGGAACCCTCGTGCGTGTGTCTGGACGAGCCTGCATTAGTCCTATCCCCTAATGCCTGATACGAGGTCCCGCACTTATTGATGTATTTTTCTTCGAGGCCGTGCTCCGATCCAAGAAGCGCCTTTGCGCCCCCGGGCGCGCAATTGACTCGCTCGCGACCCCTGTCGCACGATGCCCGGCATGAAGGTCAATCTCGATCTGGATTTGCTCCGGACACTGGTCGCGTTCGCCGATTCCGGCAGCTTCAAAGGAGCCGCACAGCTGGTGTTTCGCTCCCCGCCCGCGGTCAGCATGCAGATGCGCCGCCTGGAGGAGCTGGTCGGACATCCGCTGTTCGCCCGCCGTGGCCGCGATACCGTTTTCACCGACAAGGGCGAGCAACTGGCGCAGCAGGCGCGACAGATCCTCACCCTGCACGACAAGCTCGTTACCACCTGGCGCGGCAGCGATGCGGGCGGACGCGTCGTGCTCGGCTTGCCGGATGACTATGCCGCCCTGCTGCTGCCCGACATCTTCGCCGAGCTCGCCAAGAGCTGGCCGGGCGCGAATGTCGAAGTGATCGTCAACACCACGCCCGTGCTGATCGAGCAGCTCGACAACGGTCAGCTCGATCTCGCCATCCTCGCCACTCAAGCGCCCAAGCGCACCGATGTAGTGCTACGAACCGAGCAAGTGGTCTGGACGAGCTCGCCCACTCACGAGACGCATCGACAGCGTCCCTTGCCGCTCGCGGTGTTCTCCGATGAGTCGCCGGTGTATCGCGCGACCATCGCAGCCCTGCGCGACAGCGTTCGCGAGCGCGGCGAAGCGCTCGACTTTCGCATCAGCGTGAAGAGCAAGAGCTGGACGGTGCTGGTCGCCGCCGCCAAGGCAGGCTTCGCCGTGACGACCATGGCCAAATGCGTCGTGCCGGAAGGCTTGCGCATCCTGACCCCGGACGATGGCTTTCCGGAGCTCGGCAAGATACACATCATCATGCGAGGCACGCCGGACACGCAGTCCATCGCCACCTCGCACCTGGCCGAACGAATCCTCGAAGCGTTCCGGATGCATCAGCCCGCAGCTGTCTCAGCCGCCGAATAGCTTGGTCACGAACGCGCTGGCCTTGAGACCCGAGCCGGACAACAACGCGACGGTCGTCTCGCCCGACTTGATCTTGCCACTCGCGTATAGCTGATCCAACGATGCGCCGACGATGGCCGAGGTCGGCTCGACGAACAGGCCCATGCTCGCGAGTCGATGCAACGCTTTGAGGATGTCGTCCTCGCCGACGCTGACGATACCGCCGCCACAACGGCGCAGAGCGGACAGCACTTCCTTCAGTCGTACCGGTTTGCGGATCGACGCACCTTCGGCGATGGTGGTGCTGAATTCGGTGGGCACCAATTCGTCGACGCCCGCTTCGAAGCTCGCCTTGATCGGCGCGCACGCGGCCGGCTGCACCCCGAAGATGCGGGGCAGTTTCTTGATCTGACCCGCGGCCAGCAGCTCACAGAATCCCAAGTCACATCCGAGCACGTTGCTGCCCGCGCCGACCGGCACGATCACGTTGTCCGGTGCGCGGAAACCCAGCTGTTCCCAGATCTCATACGCGGTCATCTTCGTTCCCTGGAGGAAGAATGGATGCCAGTTATGGCTGGCGTAGAAAACTTCAGATGCTTGCTGGAGCGCGGCGTTTTCCGTGTCCTGACGCGTGCCCGGGATGAGCCGCACGTCGGCACCGAAGATTTTCATCTGCGCAACCTTGGCCGGCTGCGTCGACTCCGGACAGAGGATGCGCACTTTCATGCCCGCAGCCGCGCCGTAGGCCGCGATCGCCGCGCCACCATTGCCCGAGCTGTCTTCCAGAATGGCGTCGATGCCCAGATGGTTCAGGAACGACACCATTACCGTCGCGCCCTTGTCCTTGAAACTGCCGGTCGGCGAAATCCAGTCGGCCTTGAATAACAGCTGCTGGTTGCCCCAAGGCTTTTCCACCAGCGGCGTGCAGCCCTCGCCCAACGAGATCGGCTTCGGGAGATCCAGCGGCAATGAGGCGCGGTAACGCCACAACGACTGGGTCTTGGTATCGACGTCGTCCTTGCCGATGCCCGGCAGGGCTTCGACCAGCAGCGGCCCCTGATCGTCCGAGCGCCAGCGCGGCTCCAGCAACGGGTAACGCTTACCGGTACGAGGATCGACGAGTTGAACTGAATTGGCCATGGGTGCTTTTCTAATGGGTCATCGAGCCCGGCTTATTACAGCCTGATCAAGCCGGGCAACAAGCTCATTTTCCAAAAGTGTCAGTTCAACGCAGCTCACTACTCGGCGATACGGGCGCTGCTCTTCGCGTCGGCGCGAATCTGCTCCGCCGTGAAAGGCAGCGTCTGCCACTGCTTCTTCTCGAACAGCAGGGTCTGATCGACATAGTGAGGCGACGCCGGATCGGTCGATTGGGAATAAGCGAGCAACCCCTTAGCAACCGGCCCGTTATCGTCGAAGCCCACCATCTGCAGGTAGCTGGTGCCGTGCTTGACCGACCACAGGCCGCCCTCGGGCAGCGGATGGATGGCGTTATAAACATCGCGACCCACGCCGCCGTGAACCGGAATGTCGCCGCCATCACGCTTGATCTTCTGCACGTCACGCAGTGGCTTGTGGAAGTCGATGGACTGCTTCTGCAGAGTGAGAATCGCGCGGGCGAGCCCCTGCTTCACGGTCTGCACCGACGCCGCATCGTCATGCTTCACACCCCGCGGCGTGTTGACCGGGTCAGCGGCATTGAACGGCACCGCGAATACCTGCGGCACCTTTCGCAGCTCATCGAACCACTCCTTCGCGAGCGGATAACCGACGCTGTCCAGCTCAGCCGTGCCATTCCACGCAACGAACACCGAGCAGGCGTCCTGGACGTCGACTTGCTTCGAGTCGATCGTCACCGGCTCGACATTCTTGCACACCTGATTCAAATCGTCCTTCAGGATCATGGCGGTGTGGACGCGATTGTTGAACGTCACCTGCGGCAGATTGCTGAGATCGAACTTGTTGCCGGGCAAGCCGTCCTTGCCTTGCAGTCGATCGTCGACTATTTGAATGCCAAGGCGCGTGCGCGCGGCCTGTTCATAGTCCTGATCGCTGATGAGAGGCGAGAAGCCGACCAGAGGCGCGGAAGCGTTGGCCAGCCAGGCGCTGTCATTGGCGTTCTGCACGTAGTCCGTCCGACGCAACGTCGGCAAGCGATCGCCGGGAACGATGCCATCCTGCGGCGCCTTCGCACTCTTCTCCCATCGGCACGATTCCTCACCACGCAAAACGATGGTGCGCCTCTTGATCAGCGGTTGATACTTCTCGTCCACGCATCGCTGCAACATCTCCGAAGAAACGTTGGCTACGACGGCATGACCGGCGAACAATGCGTTGCCACGATCGTCCGCGGCGATGGTATTCACCCAGGGAATGCCGAGGATGGTCTGCGTCGCCTTCTGCAGCTCATCGATGGAACGGGCTTTGTTCATCGCGTACCAGGTCGCGACGGCTCGATTGTTTTCGAAGTTGGCATCGCGCAGTGAGTACGCCGTGGTCGCGCTCCACTCGAACTGACCAGGCACATGCAGGACCGGGCCGAACTCGGAGCTCCAGAACTCGCGGCTCTCTTGTTTGGTGCCGCCATTGCCATCCGACACATCGATCGACAACGTTTGTTTCACCAGGCTGCGGGTGCGCTTGCCGTCCCAGTATTTGGTTGGATCGGTAGCGTCGAGCTTCAATGCGTACAGCGTCGCGCTCTTCGAGCGATTGACGGTGTGACTCCAGGCGAAGTGCTGCGTGAAACCGATGTTGACCACCGGGAAGCCTGACAACGACGCGCCCATCACATCGATCTTGCCGGGAATCGTGAGATGCATCTGGTAGAACCGCATGATGCCGTTCCACGGAAAATGCGGGTTGCCGAACAGCACGCCGCGGCCGTTCCAGGTGGCGTCCTTACCGAGCGCGATTGCGTTGCTGGCCAGAGACTGACGATCCGGATCGTCGTTATCCAGCACCGGCGCCGTGGCGTCTCTGGTCGTCCGCGTCGCAACCGGCGGCTTGGCTGTCACCAGTGCATCGATGAACTGCGCCGTGCCCGCCGCGGCGGCATAGCGACGCATCAGCTTGATGAGATCCAGCTCCGTCAGATCTCGCAGCCACGTGGCATTTCGGCAAGCCACGGGCAAATTCGCCCGCCCCGTGTCGGCGACGAAACGATTGAACCCGCGCGCGTAGCCTTGCAGGAGCGCCTTGACCTCGGAGGTTTGTTCCTTCCAGGCGGCGTTGACCAGCGACGGCTGATTGAGCCACTTGAAATAGAAATCGGAGTTGCGGTTCAGTGCAAAGATGACGCCTGACTGCACGTCCGGGCCATTGGCAACGTCGGCGCCAAAATATTTGGACCGCTCGCCATTTACGGTGACCATCTCCTCGGCCAGCATACAGACATTGTCCTGCGCATAGGCGTAGCCCACGCCGTAACCGATGCCGGCCTCATCCTTCGCTTTGATATGCGGCACGCCGTAGGACGTGCGGGTGATTTCTGCTTCGTACCGGGGGCTTTTCGCGACCGCCGAGGACATCATCAACGTAGCGCCGACAGCGGCGCAGAGACTCAACTTTTGCATTTCGGGAACCGTACTCGCTCAATAGTAACCGCGGTCGCCTGACCGTCCTGGCCGAGCTCCACACCCACCGGCCTCGCTGAATTACGAGGGCCGTTCCAACGCAACGCCAGCTGATTGTCACGAACATAGGTCAGCTTGCCGCTGCGCTGGGGCCCTTGCTCCAGCGTCAACACATCGCCCTCGCCGCGCACCCACACCGTGCCGTAAACATCGTGGCAATACTGGCCCACGATTTTCGGCCCCAACGGGTTGCTCACTGCTTTGGCAGGTTCAGCCGGTTTGGCCGGGGCGCGCGTTGCGCGGAAATAGCCTGGCCAATCGAGCGGCTTCAATCCCAATTCCACATCCAGCAGATGAAACAACATCGACAGCGAATGCCCGCTCTCGACGACCCGTTCATTGGTCAGCACAATGATCCCAAGGTTCCGTTCCGGCACGAGCACCATGTTGGTCGCGACGCCGAGCATCGTGCCGCCATGCTGGCGGACTTCGATATCGCCATAGCGACCGCCCCACCAGCCCAGCGCATAAGAGCTCACCCACTTCGCGATACGTCGCTCCTGCTCCTCGTATCCTTTCAATGGCTCTTCGTCCTCGGGATCGACGAACGCACGCGGCCGAAGCAACTCACTCACCGTATGCTCGGACAGCACGCGACGGCCGTCTACTTCGCCCTTGTTGAGCATCATCCGCATGAACTGCGCCATGTCATGCGCGCTCGACATTGCCGCGCTGGCCGGCGTCGATGCGACGTGTCGCCAGGAGATGACCTTGGAGCCATCAGCCGTCGGGACGTGTAACAGCGCGACGTTCTTTTCGCGAATGGCTTTTTCAGGCGACAACGCGCCGTCGGGAAGCTCACATTCGTGACAGGATGCGAGGCCTTTGGGATCGATGATCTTGTCGAAGTTGGCGACGCTGCGGGTCATGTTCGCCGGCTTGAACACGCGCTCCTGCATGGCCGCGCTGTAATCGTCGCCACGCTCTGTGATCATCAGGCCGCCGACGCTGTACATAAAGTTGTCGTAGCGGACGGCGGTACGGAATGGTGTTTTCTGCGGGAGATAGCGCAAGCGTCGGGCTGACTCTTCCCACGTCAATTCCGGGACGGTCAGCATCCAGCTGCTGACTTCGACACCGACCCGGTGTGACAGCACATCTTCCAGCCGCACTTCGGCGGTCAGCCAGGGATCGCTCAGCCGAAACCAGGGCAATCGATCGATGACATGATCGGACCAGTCGAGCTTCTTCTGATCCACGTAGGTGCCGATCAAGGCTGACGACAAGGGCTTGGAGATCGAGGCCAATTCAAACAATGTATCCGAATCGACCGCTCCGCCGCTCTCCGCCGAGCGCACTCCGAAGCCCTTCAGATATTTGATGCGATCGTCGCGAACGATGGCGACCGCCATACCTGTCACCGGCCAGTCGCGGACCAAACGCTTTGCGTACGCGTCGTAGTCAGCCGCCGAAGCGCTGCCTGCCGTGAAGGCCAGCCCCGCCGCCGCGACCGTTATTGCTAATTTGTTCACTTCATCGTCCCCGACAGACCTTGGCACTGCTCATGATGGCGACAAGCCCGGCCGACGCGACCATCATTCCCCATTTGCTCACTTACATCGTCCCCGGCAGAGGTTGGCACTGCTCATGATGGCGACGAGCCCGGCCGACGCGACCATCATTCCCCATTTGCTCACTACATCGTCCCCGGCAGAGGTTGGCACTGCTCATGATGGCGACAAGCCCGGCCGCCGAGACCATTCCCCATTTGCTCACTTACATTGTCCCCGGCAGAGGTTGGCACTGCCCGTGATGGCGACGAGCCCGGCCGCCACGACCATCACTCCACATTTGCTCACTTTCATTGTCCCCGGCAGAGGTTGGCGCTGCCCGTGATGGCGGCGAGCCCGGCCGCCATGACCATTCCCCATTTGCTCACTTACATCGTCCCCGGCAGAGGTTGGCACTGCCCGTGATGGCGGCGAGCCCGGCCGCCACGACCATCACTCCACATTTGCTCACTTTCATTGTCCCCGGCAGAGGTTGGCGCTGCTCATCGCGGCGACGAGCGTCGTAGCAGCGACGATGGCTTCGACTTGTTTCATTTGTCCTTGGCGGGCGTTGCTACCGACAGCGTGTCGCCGTCGTACAGCACGCCATTTCGCATCACGTATTTGATAGCGTTTGCATTGGCAATCCCTTGCAAGGGATTGGCTTCGAGCACCACGAGATCGCCCAGCTTACCCTTCTCGAGCGAGCCCAGATCTTGTTCGACGCCGATGATCCTCGCCCCGTCGCGCGTGGCTGCGCGCAGGATCTCGGCCGGTTGCATGCCGCCCATTTCCATCATCTGCAGCTCCCAGTGATAGCCCAGCCCCTGGACTTCGCCGTGGCTGCCGATACCGACCAACCCGCCGGCGCGTTGAATCTTCGCGGCCTGCTCCGCCATCACTCGGAATCTGAACTCATCGTCTCGCGCCCAGACCCGACGCCGCGCGCTCAACTCCAACAATCGGCTTCGCGGATAAAACCGGTTGAGCTTGGCATCGTTCTGAACATCGACACGCGCCAGGAAATACTCGACGCCAGCCAAACCATAGTGCGTGATATTAAGCGTCGGCGTATGAGAGATCTGAGTCCGCGCGAACGTCTGGACCACGTCGTCATAGAGCGGCGAATCCATCAGCGCGTGCTCGTTGCCATGCATGCCATCGAGCGCGTGCGTGATCGCGAGGAACGGATCGCCGAAGCCTTCGGTCGTCGGCATCAGCCCCAACTGTTCCGACGCGAGCACGATCCATTGCCGTTGCCGTCGGTTGCCGGGCAGGTACGCTTTGATGTTGCTGGTTCGATAGTCCTGCTTATAGCGGCGCAGATAAGCCAGGGTCTCTTCGTAAGACTGGAAATTAGTCTCGAACGTCTTGTAGTTGTTGATGCCGAAGACGCCGGGCCCAACCATCATGGCACGCGGACCGATCGTTTGTCCGGTCTCGACCATGTCCTGATAAACGAAGTTCTCAGCATGGTTGGTCTGCACGTCGAGACCCGTCGTCACGCCGTAGGCGAGATTGGCGCGCAGGCTCCAATTGTCCGGGTCCTGGATCTCGCGGCTGTTGAATTTCCAGTGAGAGTGAACGTCGATGAAGCCCGGAACGATGAACTTGCCCGCGACATCGACAACACGAGCGTTGGCCGGAAACTCGATGCTGCCTCGTGGCCCGACGCCAACGATGCGATTGCCGTCGATGACCACGTCGGCGTTCGTCACAACATCGGCCGTCTGCGAAGACATCGGAGCGACGTTCTCGCCTCGGAGCGCCAGCGTTCCATTCGGCGAGGACATCGGAATAACGTTCGCGCCCCGGAGCACCAACGTTCCTTTGGGAGTCGCCCTCGGAACGCTCAGCTTGACCGAAATCGCTTCTACGTCCGGGGCGGATTCGCGCGCACCCGCGCCGATGCTAGCTCCCGTATCGGCCCGGTCGATCTGCCTGCGATACACCGTCGAGCCCACAGCCCAAGCTGCTGCCTTCCCATTCCGCGTCCAATCAAAGAAGTCCGCACCGTAATCCGTCAATCGAACGGCCGATGGATTGTCCCCGTGCACATTGATCGCAAGATTAGGCTCGCCCTGCGGCAGCGACTTCACCCACCAGACCTGCTTGTCAATGATGGCGAGCGCCGCATCGGCTTTCGGGCTCACTACAATCCGCTCCGCCGTCGGCTGACTGTTGCTTCGAGCGTCGAAGCGCCCCGTGATGCGCAGGTGTGTGCGTTGATCGGTGCCGTCGTAGAGAATGGAATACAGCCCGTGACCGTCCGTCGTATAAACCCGCTCGGCGTCATTCGAAAAGTGGGGATAGCGGCTCGAATAGGACGCGGCAATCACATTCGCATCCCCACCGCTCGCAGGAATCCAGATCAGATCCAGCGGGATCCGCAGCAGTGCGCTCTCAGCCGTGTTCGCCAGCATGCGAGCATTGCCTCGCATGGCGAGCACGCGCTGCCCATCGGGAGAGAACGCGAGATCCGTATAGAACGCCGCATTCGTAGTCAGTTGCCGGGCGTCTCGGCCGTCAGCGCGCACCTTCCAGATCTGTCCGCTGTCATGCGACCAAACGATGTAAGCCAGCCACTCACCGTCCGGCGACCACACAGGCTGATATTCCAAAGCATCGCCGCGTGTGACTCGCTTGGGCGCCGCGCCCGCGCGGGCTGGCATGACATACAACTTGGCGAGCATGGACATGGCAATGCGCTGTCCATCGGGGGAGAAGCTGGGCGATTGAGCGATGCGAGCCATCACCGGCCCCTGCTCCACACGCTGCGGTTTGTGCAGCTGTGGCCCGACTTCTAAAGAAACATCCGCGCGGAACGGAACGTCGCGCGACATCCCATCGCGCAGTCGAATGCGTCGAATCTTGCCATCGGCGCTCAACAACACCGATTGATCGTGATCCGTAAGCACATAACCCGGCAGATGATCGCCGCGCAGAACGCGACCGTATTCCTGTCGATCCTGTTGTACCGTTCCTGTCAGCAACACATCAGCGCCCGACGTAAGATCGCGCCGTCGTAGAACGGTCTTGCCCTCTTCGCGAGAGGCATAAATCAGTAGCTTGCCATCGGAAGACAGCACAGGCTTGGTGCCGCCACCCCGACCATTGGTCAATGTTTCCAATGTGCCGCGCGCCAGATCGAGCCGCCGAATCTGCGCGATGGGCATGCCATAGCGGGCCTCGTCGGCCGGATCGCGTTGGGCGAAATAAAGATATTTGCCGTCCCGGGACAGCACGCCGCCCGAGCCCGTCACCGGCTTGCCGTCTTTGTCCTTGATATCGACGACGTCGCCGGACAGCGAGTACAGACGGAACTTCGCCTCCGCCGCCAGATACGCCGTCGCTTCGGCAACCAGCACTTGCTGACTGTCCGCCGTCCACGACGGCGCAATCGCAATCCCTTGCGGAGTATGAGAGAGCTGGCGGATCGTGCAATCCGACCGACGCATGATCCAAAGGTTGTCATCGCCATCGCGATCGCTGATGAAGGCGATCCATTGGCCATCGGGCGACACCCGCGGTTGACTGTCGAAAGGAATGCCGCGAGTCAATGCCACGGCCGTGCCTCCGGCCGCCGGCATGCGATACAGGTCGCCGAGCAGGTCGAACACCACCTGTTCGCCGTTCGGCGTCTGATCCACCGAGATCCAGGTGCCCTCGTCGACCGTAAAACTCACCGGTCGCGTGTGCCCCTGCAAAGGTAGCGACTGACTATCGGCGCCAGCTTCCGCCAGCGCCGATAGTGCAAGGAGCCCGAAGATCGTTGCGACCTTCGCGAGACGCATCAGAAGCGCTTGCTCAACGTCAGATAGTAGTTGCGCAGGCGCCAGTCGCCGAACGGGCTGTAGTAGTTGCTGTTCAAGTAGTACGCGTCGAACGGCGGCGTCTTGTCGAACACGTTCTTGATGCCGGCCAGCACCGACATTCCGCCCAGCATGCCTTCGCCGTCGAACTCATAACCGGCGTAGATGTCGTGATACATCTGGCTCGGGATGGTGTTGCTGCCCTGAGCCTGAGTGTAAGTCGTCACGCCGCCGATGTTGTACTGGTCGTAGCTGCCGTAGTACGTCGTCATCCAGCCGGCGTTCCAGTTGTTACGGCTCCAGCCGATCGACAGATTGCCTCGATACTGCAACGGGCCGGTGTAGGCGACCTGATTCACGATGTCCAGCATCGGCGCATCGAGCGCGGCCTGAGTCTTGAAAGACAGCACTTTGGTGCCGCCCAGGCCGATGGCCAGCGCACCGAGCGAGCCCATGTCCAGCCGATAGTTCATGCTCAGATCGACGCCTTCGGTCTCGGCCTTGTTGGCGTTGAACATGCTGTAGTCGACGAACGTCAGCACACCCACGCCGAACGGGTCGCCGGCCTGCACCGGTGCACGCTCGATACGATCGCCGAAGCGGCTCTCGTTGTTCAGGATGATGTTCGGGTTGGGCGGATTGACGATGACGTTGTCCTGCTCCAGCCGATACCACTCCACGTTCATGCGGAAGTCGGGCAGGAACGTCGGCTCGAAGATCAAGCCGACATTGACGTTCTTCGATTCCTGCGGCTTCAGGTTGGGATTGCCACCGGAAGTGTATTCGATCGTGGTCAGCTGATTGCCGCGACGAGGATCGATGACATTCATGGTCTGCGGCACACCTGCGGACAACACCAGAGAAACATTGCCCGGCACCAGCTGGCTGTAGGTGGGCGGCAGGAACGACGTGCCGTAGCTGGCACGCAGCGTCAGATCGTCGATCGGCTTCCAACGCAAGCCAATGGTGGGATTGGTGGATTGCAGGTCCGACTGGAAGCGCACCCGCTCCTGGTTGGTGGCGATGAACGAGGCCGCCGAAGGCTCGACGTATTGAAACGGCGTGCCCGACCCGATCGAGAAGTCTTCGGTGCGCACCGACAACTGCGCATCCAGCAAGCGCACCGCTGGAATATCCATGTTCTCGCTCACCAGCGGAATGTTTGCTTCGGCGTAGGCGCTCTTGATGGTCTGCGACTGGCCGAAATATTTCCGATACTGGGAGTCGTTCGGATAGTTGGGCTTCTGGTTGTGGAAGTTGCCGTCGCGCAGGCTTTCCTTGCGGTAGCCGAGGCCGATGGTCAACATCGCGGGACCGGCCGGCAGGTCGAACACCGGGCCTGCCACGCGCACGTTGATGTCACCCAGCGTGCCGTCCTGCGAGCTGCCGAACGTGCCGCGATAGCGAGACAGATCGAGGGGCGCGACGTTCGTGTCGACGAACGGATTGAGCGTGCCGGCGAGCAGATCGGCATTCATGCCGACCAGGCTGTAAATGAAGCCGCCGTACTTCATGCGGCTCTCGCTCCAGGTGTAGTCGCTCGACAGCATCCACTCGGCGGGCAGCTTGAGCGTGAAGCCGACCGTCGCACGACGGTCGAGACTCTTGGCCTCGTAATCGTCGGTGTAGAAGTCGGGAATGGACACGATCACGGCCTGCTGGAACGGATTGATCGGCGAAGCCGCCGGCACCGTCAGCACGTTGTTGAACGAGCTGTAACCTGATGTGACCGCGGTGTTGCTGCTCCAGTAAAAGTCCGCGAACACATTCAGCGAATCCGTCATTTCGCGCTGAAAGCTCGCCATCACTGTGCTCAGCTCCGGCGCCGAGCCGACAGAACGTCGCAGACCCGTGGTCGGATGTGCGGTATTCGGCAAGTTGGTGTTGTACGAGCCGGCGCTCGTTCCCAGCAGCGCAGGATTCGACGTGGCGGTGTAGCCGGCCGGAATGGAAGTGATCGTCGAGCTCAGCGGCGTGCCATTGTCCAGGATCAGGTTGCCGGTGGTGGCCGAGCCGATATTGGTGGTCGCACCGAAGAACGGGCTGGTGCGCGAGAACAGCAACGTCGGATTGTTTTGCCGGATCCGGGCAACGCCCCGTTGCAACAGCTCCGGACGATCCGCGTTGGTCAGCGTGTCGCCTTCGGAATAAAGACCGCTGAAGGAAATGTGCGTCCGGCCCTCCTCCAGAGAAAAGCCATAGCTGCCACCGATGGTGCTGGTTGGCGCATCGCCGTCCATGACATTTGCATAGGTGCCGCGAACGTCGCCGCCTTCGAAGCCACGCTTGAGCACGACGTTGACGACACCACCGACGGCACTGCCGCCGTAGATCGCGGCGGACGAGGACGGCAACACTTCGATACGCTCGATGGCGCTCGGCGGAATGCTGTTGAGGTTGGGCTGATACGTGCCGCTGAACAAGCCGGGGCTCGCCGTGCGACGACCGTTGATCAGCACCAGCGTCTGATTGTCGCCCAGGCCACGCAGGTTGATCGTGCTGCTATTGCCGCGAAAGTTCGCGGACTGCTGCGACGAAGTCAACGCGGCGCTGTTCATCGACAAGCCACGCTTCAGGAAGTCCTCAACGTTCACCGCACCCGACTGCTCGATCTTGCCGGAGTCGAAGATGTAATACGCCTGTGCGTCGTCTTGAGTGCGCACGATGTCGACGTTCACCGAGCGCGAGCCCATCACCAGAATTTCAGGCACGCCACGCAGTGCCGGGTTGGTGGATTCGTGCTCGGCCGTGTCCGCAGAGCTGCTCGATTCGGAGGCATTGCTCATTTCCGCAGGTCCGCCCGATGTCACGGCGGCGGTGCGAGTGAAGCGCGCGTCGCCGGCGTTCAAGCTCGACACGGGCGTCATCTGGCGCGGACGAATGGTCGCGGCGTTGTCCTGGCTGTAAACCACTTCGAGGTTGGTGCCGTCCAGCAGTCGCAACAGTGCGTCCTGCTTCGGCATCTCGCCGCGCACCGGATGCGCCGTCAGCTTGTCGACGACTTCCGGGTTGTACAGCAGCTGCATGTTCGCCTGATCGGCGAACGCCTTCAGTGCAGCCTTCAGCGGCTGCGCGGGAATGTTGAATTGAATGGGCTGCGCGGCCTGCGCGAATACAGTCGCGGAAATTCCGAGCGCCGTCGCCAGCACGCTTGCCTGTAACGTGCGACGGACACTCTCGCGGACTGTGCCAGCGGTACCAGTCTTCTGCTTCATCGACCTGTCTCCCCGTTCTTGTTCATGTCGTAAACGGTCCATCTGATGAACCGCCTTGATGACCAAGAACCGCGGCAGGTCCCCTTCCCCCCATTCCGAATAGATCAGTTGTATTGATGCGTGAGATCAGTCGACGTAAATCTTATCGTCGCCCTCGCTGCGCACTTGCAGGCCGAAGCCATCGCGCAGCATGCTCAACAGCGCATCGACACCTTGAGGATTGGTTCTAAACGTACCGCCCACCCGCAACTCGCGAGTGCGCTCGCTCAACTCGATCCGCAGTGGCGTGTAACGGCTCAACTCATCGACCACTTCGTGCAGCGGCCGATCCTCGAAGTAAGCCGTCCCGCCGCGCCATGACACTTCACGCGCAACGTCTGTAACAGCAAGCGCACGCATATGAGTGACCGGGCCACGCAAGTCCGCCTGTTGCCCGGCGTCCAGCTGCGATGTTGGCATCTGGGACAGCGCGCCGTCGGAAGGCGCATCGACGATAGGCGTACCCGCGGCCACCTTCACTCGCCCTTCGCTGACTGTTACACGCACATCGCCTTCGCGACGATAGACATTGAACGCGGTACCGACCGCTCGCACCCATGTTCGATCGGCGACGACCCAGAACGGCCGCGAGGTATCGTGAGCGACCGTGAAGAACGCTTCGCCCCGATCCAGTCGGATCACCCGCGCGCCGTCGCTGTACTCGACTCGAACCGCGCTGTTGCTGTTGAGCTCGAGCACCGAGCCGTCGGACAGCTTGATCGACGCTTGCTGACCGATATCCGTGGCGAACGTGGCCGGCAGGCGCAAATGCCACCAACTCAACAACGCAATCGCGCAGATCATCGCAGCAGCAGCCAGCGCCGCTCCATGACGTTTCTTCGGCGCTTGAGTCGCCGACTGCATGGCGTTACCAAACGACACTGCCCGCACCGTCCGCCCGGCAGACACGAATTCCCGCCAGGTGCCCATCAGCTCGTCATAAGCACGCGCATGCCGGGCGCTGGCCCGGCGCCATTCGTCAAAGCGTGCGTAATCCTCCGCACTCACGTCGTCGGATTGTAAACGCGCGATCCAGTCGCTGGCCTCGCGCTCGGCATCCTCGACACTCGGGAGCCGATGAACTTCACTCATGGCGGTCCGTCTCCTGCCGTCCTGACACATCCCCATAGCGGCGACGTAGAAATGCGTTCGTGTCACGCAGTCCCCGCGAGATGTGCTTTTCCACCGTCTTGGTGGAGATACCCAACTGATCCGCGATCTCCTTGTAAGAGCACGCGTTGAACACTTTCAGCGCGAACGCCGCCCGACATTGCGGCGGCAGATGTTCGATCGCCGCCTTCAGCAGGCTTGCCGCCTCATCCGCAACCAGGCCGTCCTCGGTCGAGGCGCCATCGCTGTGAAGCGCGCCCAGATCGTCGATGTCGGCCACCGAATCGGTCTCGGCCACGCGTTGATGACGACGCGCGTTCCAGACCAGATTGCGCGCGGTCACGAACAAGAACGCCTTGGGTGTCCGCACTTCATCGCCCTGCTCCAGGGTGCGGGCGTAAGCCTCCTGCACGATGTCCTCGGCCGACTCGTTGGAACGGATCAGCCGGCGGACATAACGGAGCAGCCCCGAGCGGGTTTCGGTGACGAAACTGGAGAAGCGGGCGTGAGGGGTCTTCGACGGCATGTGCGTGGACAACTTTGAGCCGAACGACGCCCCCAATCAATACCTCATCGGACTGTCGCGCCCGCCCTGCCATACCTCCGGCACGGGCGTCTTCGCAACTAGGACACTTGAGTGGAACATTTCCCCCAGTTCATGTGGCGGAGGCCCCGCTCCAGCCGATGCGGGCCCGGCGCCAGGCACGGGGGCTCTCCCCGGCGAAGCGGCGGAACAGCCGGGTCAAGTGCGACTGATCCGCGAGCCCGCAGTCCAGGGCGATCTCGCTCAGAGTGGCATCCGTCGACAGCATCAGCCCCTGGGCTCGCTCGACCCGACGACGAATCACGTATTCGTGCGGCGGCTCGCCGAGACTGTTGCGAAACGCACGACCGAAGTGCGATGGATTCAAGCGCACCAGCGTGGCCAGCTCTTCGTTTCGGATGGAGCGATCCAGATTCGCCTCGATATAGCTGGTCACTTTTCGAATCTGCCAGGGGGCCAGGCCGCCCCGCGCCGGCTCGGGGCCCGTAGCATTCGCGCCCATCTCCCGAAGGATTTCAGCGGCCCGTCGCAGGCTGTCCTCGGCGGAGCCGCGCTCTTCGTCGAGCGCACTCCGGATGGCGGAACATAACTCCGCCATCGCGGAGCGCATCTTGAGATCGGCGCCGCTGCTGTCGCCGGCTTCGGAATCGCAGGTCGCGGGCACCACGCCGGTGAGCGCGATAGAGAACGTTGGATTGTTCATGGTTCACTCCAGGATTCAGCTACGAAGGAAGGCGAGCAGATCGGCATTGATCCGATCCTGATGCGTTGTGGTCAGGCCGTGCGGTGCGCCGGCGTAGTAGATCGCCTTGGCGCCCGCGATCAGCTTCTCCGATCTGCGGCCTGTGATATTCACGGGCACGACCTGATCGTCCTCGCCGTGCATGATGAGCGTCGGCACGTCGATACGTTTCAAGTCCTCGGTGAAGTCGGTTTCCGAGAACGCCTTGATACATTCGTACGCATTGCGCAGCCCGGACTGCATGCTCCAGAGCCAGAACTGATCGAGCGTGCCCTGCGAGACTTTCGCGCCTTCGCGATTGGCGCCGAAGAACGGCATCGCAAATTCCTTGTAGAACTGCGCCCGGTCCTTCGCGAGCGCCGCGCGTAGCCCGTCGAACGCTTCGATCGGTAGCCCGTCGGGATTCGTTTCGCTCTTCAACAGAATCGGCGGCACCGCTCCGATCAGCACGACCTTAGCAACTCGCTTCGTGCCGTGACGACCGATGTAACGCGCCACTTCGCCGCCGCCGGTGGAATGCCCCACCATCGTGACGCTCTTGAGATCCAACGTATCCATGACCGTAGCCAGATCGTCGGCGTAGCCATTCATGTCATTGTTCGAGGATGCTTGCTCCGAACGTCCGTGCCCGCGCCGGTCGTGAGCAATCACTCGAAAGCCCTGCTGCGCGAGGAAGTTCATCTGCCCGTCCCACGCATCGGCATTGAGCGGCCAGCCGTGCGAAAACGTGACGATCGGCCCGCGGCCCCAGTCTTTGTAATAGATCTGTGTGCCGTCTCTACTGGTGATGGTGTTCACTGCTCGGCTCCTTGGGATGGGGTGGATCTGTGCGAGGACTGTCTCACCGCCGCGTGCGTCTCCCAAGTTCAGTGGCGTTCAACAGCGTTAAACCGCGTAAACCGCCCGGGGTTGCAACTGCGAGCCGCCGAGCTATCCTCACTGCCTCCTGCACCCGATGCCCGTGTCATGAATGCTTCACACAGCGGGATCACAGCGTTCGGGCCGTTTCGACTGTCACCGATCGCTCGCGTGATCGAGCGGGACGGCGTGCCGCTCGCGCTGGGGGACCGCGCGCTCGACATCCTGATCGCATTGGTGGCGCGCTCCGGCGAGATCGTCAGTCATAGAGACTTGATCGCCCACGTCTGGCGCGATCTCGTGGTCAGTCCCGGCACGCTTCGGGTCCACATGAGCGCGCTACGCAAAGCGCTCGGCGACGGCAATGGCGGCGCGCGTTACATCGAAAATGTGACCGGTCAGGGCTATTGTTTCGTTGCCCAAGTTACCTACGACGCCGCGGCCAGCTCGCCGACGGCGCTGGCCGAGTTTCCCGATGTTGGCCACAAACGACTGCTGCTGCCCTCGAAACTGAGCGGCATGGTCGGCCGCGAACTGATGGTGCGCGAGATCGGCGATGACCTGATCGCCGAGCGCTTCATCACCATCATCGGTCCAGGCGGCATGGGAAAGACCACGGTCGCTATCGCCGTCGCGCACGACATGCTCAAAGAGTTCTCGGGCGTGGTGTGTTTCGTCGATGTCGGGGCCATCGAAGACGCGAAGCTCGTCGCCGCCACCGTCGCTGCCTCGCTGGGCTTATCGGTGCAGACCGCGGACGCGATGCCAACCCTCATCGAGTATCTGCGAACGTTGCGCATGCTGCTCGTCATCGACAACTGCGAGCACGTGATCGATGCGGTCGCAACGCTGCTCGAAACCATCTACAGACAAGCGCCGGGCGTGCACATTCTCGCCACCAGTCGTGAGGCGCTGCGCGTCGAAGGCGAGCACGCCTGCTGGTTGCCGGCACTCGCAAGCCCCTCGCCCGACTCCAGCATGAAAGCGGTCGACGTGCTGCAGTTCCCGGCGGTGCAGCTGTTCATGGAACGCGCGGCCGCCAGCGGCCATCGTTTCAAACTGGACGATGAGAACGCACCGATTGTTGCCGGCATCTGCGGCAGGCTCGAAGGGATCGCGCTCGCCATCGAACTCGCCGCGGGGCGCGTCGGCAGTCACGGTATCGCGGCCACCGCCGACCTGTTGAACAAGAATCTCGGTCTCGATTGGCACGGACGACGGACCGCTCTGCCCCGTCATCAAACATTGCGTGCCCTGCTCGACTGGAGTTATGGACTGCTGCCCGAGGCCGAACAACTTGCGCTGCGCCGGCTGTCGGTTCTGGTCGGTACCTTTACGCTCGAGGCGGCCTGCGCCATCGCACGCGGCGGGCAGTCGGATCGGGCCGCGATGCTCAACACACTCGATGCGCTGGTCGCCAAGTCGCTCATGTCCGCGCAGGTCGGCGACGACCGCACCGAGCGCTATCGGCTGCTCGAAACGACGCGCATCTATGCTCGGGAAAAGCTGCAGGAAAGTGGCGAGTCCACGCTCACTGCACGACGCCACGCTGAGCACTTCGCGACGCTCCTCAATTCAACCCACGGTGGACAGGTCGACCTCGAGTACACGGGCCGTTCACATGCACTGAGAGAACATCTTGGCAACGTTCGCGCCGCGCTCGAATGGTGTTTTTCTCAAGACGATAAAGTTGCAAATGCAGCGTTGGCGGTCGACCTCGCCGCGGCCGCTGCGCCGGTGTTCTTCGAGCTCTCCTTGTTGAGTGAAGCCTACAAATGGAGCGCCGCCGGGCTTGGTGCCCTCGATGACAACACACGCGGCAGCCGGCGCGAGATGCTGTTACAAAGCACCTGGGCGATTTCGTCCATGTGGATGCGAGGAAATAGCGAAGACGTGTTGACCGCTATCGCCCGCGGCCTGCAGCTCGCACATCCCCAGGACGAGCCGTCGCAGCGCCTGCGAATGCTCGCGACACGCCATCTGTTTCTAACGCGCGTCGCCGACTTTCGTGGCGCGCTCACCGCGGCGAAAGAATGGGATGTCGTGGCCCAGCAAGCTCGCGATGTGACTTGTCTCGCGATCTCGGATCTGATGCAAGGCGTCGCTCGACATTTCCGGGGCAATCAGGCGGCCGCGAAACGTCACTTCGATGCCGGCTTCGATCAGGCAGGCGAGCGAAGTCTGCAACTGTGCGGCAACGATCACCGAGTGCGAGGGTTGATCACCCAGTCCCGCACCTTGTGGCTCTCAGGGCTTCCCGATCGAGCGATGGAGACTGCCCGCCGCGCGGCCACCACGGCGCTCCGATCAGGGAAGCCGCTCGATACCTGTTTCGCACTGATGTTCACGACGCCTGTGTATTTGTGGTGCGGCGAGTGGGATGCCGCGCAGGACGTGCTCGAACAGCTGGTGAATCACACGCATTGGCCCGTGCTCAAGCCTTTCCACTCGAGCGAGGTCGCGATGCGCGGCGCACTGCTCATTGGGCGCAACGAGGCGGCGCAAGGCACGCCGATGGTCCAGACGGCTCTCCAGCAGATGAAGGACGAGCGGCAAAACGTCATTGGAAGTTTCATCGCGTGCTGGCTGGCGGAGGGATTGACGACGATGGGCCGATCGGAAGAAGCGCTCGGCGTCATCCGCAATGCGCGACGCGACGCTGCGAATCGCGCCGAAGCTGTGCTCTTGCCTGAGCTGTTGCGTCTACAGGCTCGGACGCTGCTTTCCATGTCGGAGGCAAACGAAGCGCAGGCCGAGCGTCTGCTGATTCGATCCTGCACGATCGCTCGTCGACAGTCCGCGCCGTCATGGGAACTGCGCTCAGCGCTGGATCTCGCACGCATTCAGGCTCGACGAGGTCATGGCATAGAAGCCCGCCAGCGACTCGCGCCGATCAACGATAAATTCACCGAAGGGTTCGCGACTCAGGATTTGCGGGCAGCAGCGCAGCTGCTGGGTGAGCTCGATCCACTCGCCACGCGTGCCGCGGTCTAGCCTTTGACCGCGACAAGTTGCGCAAGTTGCCTGAACGATGTGTGCGCCCGAACAATTGATTACAACCTGTCGCACCTGACTGCGGGATGCTTGGAGTCACGATGTCACGCCCCAGGTGAACTTCGTGGACACCGCGAAACGAGCTGTACTTTCCATTGCCGCCTGCCTGAGTCTCGGCGCCTGCGCATCGACTCCCCCGACGGTCAGTAGCCCACCGCCCGCGCCGCCCGTGGCCGCGCCTGCGCCGCCGCCTGCCCAGGACTCCGTCGTCTACGCTTATCCACTCCGGGATCAGACGCCGGAACAACAGGACCGCGATCGTTACGAGTGCCATCTCTGGGCCGTGAAGCAATCGGGATTCGATCCGAGCGCCCCCAATCTTCCACAACACACTCGCATTCGAGTCGTGCGAGCGCCCGAAGCGCCCAGCTCGATTCCTGGTGCTGCCGTCACCGGTGCCGTGCTCGGCGCCATCATCGGCGGTCCGCACGCGAGCGGCGAAGGCGCTGCGGTGGGTGCTATTGCTGGAGCCGCTGTTGGAGCCGCGACCGATGCACAACGCGACCAGCGCACTCAGGAGATATCGCAAGCCCGTAGCGACGCGCAACGAAGCCGCGATTCAGCAGTCGAACAGAAAGCGGGCGACTATCGCCGGGCAATCGCCGCTTGTTTCGCCGGCCGCGGCTACAGCACGAATTGATCGGAAGATTCTTTGTCATGAATACGCGAATGAGTTTGAGCTGGTTGGCGTGCGTTGCCTTGTGTCTCACTCAAGTGGCTCACGCCGCGCCCGGCCCCGACCGTGACCGCGGCCCCGATCGCAACTATCCCCGCGAAGGTTACGTCGTCCGCTCTCTGCCTCGCGAACGACACGCCATCGTTGCCCCTGGCGGCAGTCGCTACTTCTATTCGCGCGGCGTCTGGTACGCACCTCGTGGGCCGAGCTTCGTGGTCGTCCACGCACCCATCGGTGTGTTCGTCCCCGTGTTGCCGCCCTTTTACTCAACCGTCTGGTTCGGCGGCGCCCGATATTTCTACGCTGACGACACCTATTACCTGTGGCGCGAGCGAGAACGTTCCTATGAAGTCGTCGACCCGCCTGAGCAGGCCGCCAGCCCCTCGAGCAGCGCCGGCAGCGACGATCTCTTCACGTATCCGAAGAACGGCCAATCGGCAGATCAACAAGCCAAGGACCGCTATGAATGTCACCGCTGGGCGAAAGACGAAACCCAGTTCGACCCGACCCAACCCGGCGGCGGCGTCGCCGATACTCAGAACGCCAGCAAGCGCGCCGACTATCGACGCGCGATGACGGCGTGCCTCGAAGGACGCGGCTATAGCGTCAAGTAACTGCGAACCCCAAACTTCACTCGTCACCCGAGGTGCATTTCATCGTAGTCATCATCCGGCAATAAGCACGCCCTATAAAGCGGGATTCGTTGATCTTCCAAGAGCTACCCAAAAAGGCTGATCGCCGAAGACGGCGATGGCGAGGACATCGACGGCGGCACCACCGGCCTGCGCGGCTTGAGTCTCGATAGCGAAATGTTTGCTTTCGCGGAGAACTCGACGCCGCTCGATCTGGAGCCGTTCGGTGAAACCGGCATCGGCCGCAGTGAATACGCCGGCGTACAGTTCGGCCCGGGCGGCCACTGGCTGTTCTGCCATTTGCAATATCCTGGCACGACCTACGCGATTACCGGGCCCTGGGAACGCGGCTGTCTCTAAGCGATCGTCGGGCGCGTCGCAACAACTTTCCTGCTTCCGTTCGAGGAGCCAAGCTCCTTATCATTCGCTCTCGCCTGCACGGACCGCAGATCTGAAGGACTTCCCTTCACTCTGTTCGTGAGCATCGTCATGAGCGAATCTCCCAACGGCCTCGCGCGTATCCTGGAAGTCGGCTTCGGCTTCTGGCCATCGAAGGTCTTGCTGACCGCCGTCGAGCTCGAAGTCTTCACCAAGTTGGGCGCCAACGCGATGACGGGTGAAGAGCTCGGTCGCGCGCTATCACTGCATCCGCGTGGCATTTGGGATTTTCTCGATGCGCTCACCGCGCTGCAGTTTCTCGAGCGCGACGGTGACGGAATCAACGCGCGCTACCGAAACACGCCGAGCACCGCGCAGTTCCTGGACAAGAATCAGCCGGCTTACATGGGCGGCATTCTCGAAATGTGCAGTCACCGCCTGTTCCGATTCTGGAGCGATCTGAGCGAGGCGCTGAAAACGGGCCGGCCACAAAACGAGATCAAGAGCACCGGCAGCTCGATGTTCGAAGCGCTGTATGCGGACCCGGCGCGACTCGAACAGTTCATGAGCGCCATGCGCGGCATCTCCACACCGAACTTTCAAGCACTCGCCGAGAAGTTCGACTTCTCAAAGTATCGAACCCTCTGCGATGTGGGCGGCGCGACCGCCCTGCTCTCGACGCTGGTAGCGACACGTCATCCGCATCTGCAATGTGTGAGTTTCGATCTGCCGCAGGTCGAGCCGATCGCAAGACGTTGGATCGACAAAGCGGCGCTTTCAGATCGTGTGCAAGCCGTGTCGGGCAATTTCTTCGAGCAGCCGCTGCCGCGCGCCGACGTCGTCACCATGGGCCTGATACTTCACGACTGGAATCTGGAAAAGAAACAGCACCTGATCCGGCTCGCCTATCAGGCGCTGCCGCCCGGCGGTGCGTTGATCGCCATCGAAAACTTGATCGACGATGCGCGCCGCGAGAATGCGTTCGGTCTGATGATGTCGCTGAACATGCTCATCGAATTCGGCGACGCCTTCGATTTCACCGGCGCGGACTTCTGGACCTGGTGCCAATCCGCCGGCTTCCAGCGTTACGAAGTCCTGCACCTGGCAGGTCCGTGTAGCGCCGCCATCGCTTACAAATAGCTAGACGAGCCGGGCCCCCAACGCTCGCAACAACTGTGCGCCGTCGCCCTGCCACGCGCTCCCGTGCATGACCGCAAGCGTCGTCGGCTCATGATCCGCGAGTTTGTCGAGTATCGTCGCGGTCTGTGGCGCGTGGGCGAAGTAATCCATCGGGCGACGGAACGCTTCGCTCGGCTCGAGAATGTCATCGGTGGTGAGCGCTCGTTCGCCCTTACCGCCTTGAGTAAACAGATCGCCGCAGAAGAACGTCCGCGTCGTCATTTCCATCAACAATCCGCACTCCCAGGAATGCGGGACGTGCGGCGTAAAGAACCAACGGAACCGACGCTTGCCGGTGACGAACTCCTCACCATCCGTTAGTGCGCGCGGTGGACGGTCGGCAAAGTCGCCCACGCTCGTCATTGCGGCGATGTGGCTGCAGAACGGCACAGCCTGCGGAGCCGCCGCGAGGAAAGAATTCAAGGCGCCGCATTCATCGGCCTCGAAATGCGACAACCCCACATGCCTGAGATTTTCAACCGGGATCACGCTGGCAATCGCCGCCTGGACGACCGGAAACAAGCTGCGCTGGCCGGTATGAAACAACACCGGCTCGTCGTCGACGACCAGGTATTGATTGAAGTTGAAGGCCCGGCCCGGACCGATCGCGACGGGCGTATTGATCCGGTAGATGCCCTCGCCGATCTCCTGGATGTTCGTGCCGGTCGTGGTGTCGGTAATCATGATGTCTCCCGCAACGACGCTCGCAAACGATCGCGATGAAGGGCAGCCCACTGGCCGAAGCTCAGCAGCCCCGGATGCAGCTCACGCGACAATGCCACCGGCCGCTGTGCGGAGAATTCGGCGTTGAAGTCGCAGTAGTATTGAAACATGTTGGCCAAATCCTCCGCGCCTGGAAAGCCGAGTTGCGCATAAACGGCGTGCGGCATCGACACATGCCGGACTGGCTCTCCCAAAACCGCGGACAGCTCCGCACTCATCTCACTGCCCGTCAGGTGTCCGCCGGCAATGCCGACCGTCTGCCCGATGAAGCGCGATCCGCGCTTGAAAATCCCGAACGCACAGGCACCGATGTCCGCGGCCGCGATGCCGGCCAGCTTCTGCTCGCCCATGGGCAACAAGAAGTTCAGGGTGCCATCCTCGCCCCGTCGCGGGCCCATCCCGAAATAAATCAGATTGTCCCAATAGAAGGATGTCCTCAGAAACGTGGTCGGCAATCCGCGAAACAACGCATCGGACTCGCCCTTCGCATCGAAGTGGGGCACTTTGTAACGCTGCATCAGCGTGGGCATGCGCTGGTCGTGCAAAGGCACACGCTCGCGAGTGTCTTCGAGCGTGGACCAGATAATGTGGCTCACATCAGCGCGACGGGCCGCATCCGCGATGTTCTGGGCCTGGGAGTGTTCGCGCTCCGGAGAGAAATGCTCCCAGAAGTTGGTCACCGCATACACACCGTGGGCGCCCTTGAATGCCCGCTCCAGACTCGCGGGATCGTCCAGATCGCCGAACACGACTTCCGCCCCCTTCCCGGCCAGCTCACGCGCGGCGGGCGAATCGATCTTGCGGCTGATCGCGCGCACGCTGAACGCGCGATCAGGATCAGAAAGAATCGAGCGCACGAGGCCGCCCCCTTGTGCACCGGTGGCGCCAACGACAGCAATGATTGGCTTGGTCATGAGCAACTCCTCGAGCGTTAGTGTTCCGTCGCCGCAGTCGTCGCAGCTACCGGCGGCGGCAGCGGCTGGGGCACGCGGTTGCTGACTGCGGGTATCGTCTGCAGATAGGCGAACACTGCTTCCAGATCAGCATCGGTCATTTGTTTGTACATGGGAATGGGCATGGGCGGCAGGATGGGCCGACCGCGGCCGAGGTGACGACCGCTGCGGATCGTGTCTTTGAAATTACGCACCGTCCAGCGACCCAGCCCGGTTTCCTGATCCGGCGTGAGGTTCGCGGTGAAACTCACACCCCAGGGCCCGGCCCAGGCGGTGTTGGTCGCAGCGAACGATGAAGTCCACGGGCCCGGCGGCAAGGTCGGTGCCGTCGGCATCGTCAGCGACTCGGGGTGACCGGACAGCATACGACTCATATCCGGCTCAGGCCCGTTCGGCCCGACCTTGAGCGGTGTGTGACAGTCGTTACAAGCGGTAATGGTCACGAGGTATTTACCACGCGCCACTTTGCTGTCGGCTGGCGTGACCTCCTCGCCTGCGCTCGGCGTCGCGACGCCCAGCAGGAACACACACGTTGGAATGATCGTAAGGAACGAGGCAGCGGGTTTCATCTTGTTGACTCCCTGGAGGTGGATGGATTCATGTCGTGGTCGATCCAGCGCGCGATCAGCGCCAGACCTTCGGAATCAGGCATCGCCGTGCCAAGTGGCGGCATCTGTACGCTCGCGTCGCGCGATCGCATCCTCATCAGCAACGCGCTGTCATGAGACGCACCCGGCGAAACGAGCGGCACGGCTGTGGTCGTGCCCGGCAATCGGAACTGGGCGGTGGAGGATCGCAACGATCGCAAGACCTTTTGCGAGCTGGCCGGATCGGCGACGCCTTGAGCCAGCCGCAAGTCGATAGGCACCGACGCATCCGACGAATCGGTGTGGCAATGACCGCAGTTGCCATGCAGATAACCCAACGCGGCGCGCTCCGTCGGCGATGCGGCGCTGATACGCGGCGGCGTCTTGATCAACGACTCCGGTAGATTTCTTACCAACCCACGCTCGATCAACTGACTCAGATCGACTTCATCTGAACGGGGCGACTCGCCATGCGCGGCCAGCGGATCGCGATCGGGCGAGAGCTGCAGCGCGCTGAAGCCCAACACCGGCACGGCAGGTCCTTCGTGACAGGCGCGACAATCCGACTCGGAAGGAATGGAATATTTCCGTGGCTCGGTGCTGTTCAGCGCGAGCGAAGGAATTCCGTCTCCCGACGCGAGCACGGCGTCTTTCTCGTCCTCGCTCCAAACGTAGGTCGCGTATCGCCACGACCCATCGGCCAGACGCTCGATGAACCGCGTCTCCACGCGCCGCTCCAATCGAAATTCCTTCCACAGCCGCGTGCCCTCCGGAAACTCCCACGCCGAGGGACGACTCGCATCGATGAAAGTGCCGGGCGGCAGATAGATCCAACGCCGCTTGATCGCGCCGTCGGACCACAGCGGGTATTGCGGAGAGAACGACACGACCTCCGGATGCACTTCGGTCGTCGAGCCTTTGACGAACAGGCCGGTGTCACTCAGGTGCACAGGCAAGGGTTGCGTCGACGCGGCCGCATCGACACGAGCAACAGGCACCACGCCCAAAAGGACAATGATCGCCGCAGCCATGAGAACTTTGCCCGAAAAAGCAGTGATCGCCGCAGCCATGAGAACTTTGAAACTCATGGCGAGATGGTGCTCCCATGCCTTGGCATGGGCATCGCCTGCAGTGGGCTATCCGCGTGGCCTCAATGGGCCATGCCGCGGGCCATGCCCATTAGTATCAGAGCTGGCTTCGATAGGTTTGCACGGCTTCGGCCCGCGAAGTCACGCCCAGTTTGTCGAGAATATTGGCGACATGGCGCTTCACCGTATGCGGGCTGAGATCGAACGCACGTGCAATGAGTTTGTTTGTATCGCCCGCGGCGATGCGCTGAAGAATTTCGCGCTCACGCAGGGTCAGCCGGTTCTGGCAGTCCGTCTCATTCCCGACGACGCTCGCCGGCTGACCCCGCTTGGCCCAATCGCGAAGCTGGGCGAGCTGGACTGGCTCGAGCTCATCCCGCCACGGCGCCGCGGCCAATCGCGAAATCGCGGCCGGGCCCGCCAGCAACGCGCCGCCGATTTCTCCCGTCGCCGCCACCTCATCAAACAAAGGACGCAAGACGACAGCCGCCTGCGCACGACGACCCAGCGCTAGCAGAGAACCCGCGTAGCGAACTCTCGCTTCATGGGCCTGGCCGATGATATCGATGGCCGTGTCATCGACCAACGCACGCGACCAATGTTCGCACGCCTCGGCATGCCGACCGTCAATGGCAGCCAGACGCGCTGGCAACGTGAGCAACGGTGCACGTAACATCGGCGCGTTGGTGATCCGCTCCGGCGGCGGCATGCGAGCGGCGAACTCTCGCAACGATTGAGCATCGCCGACGGCATCGGCTATCCGAATGCCGTAAAACAAATAGTGCCCCAGCATCGACGTAGACTGGCCGAGACGAATGTGCGAGTCCTCGTCGAAGTAAGCAAGCAGCTCGCGCATTGCCTGCAGGGCGGCGTTTCGATCGCCGGTCATGGCGTGGGCCGCCGCCCGGAAGGTATTTAGAAACATCTTCAAGTTGGTCGGCATGCCGAGCCAACGCGCGTCGGCCTCGGCAGCGACGATCAACTCCATGGCCTGCTCACGCTCCCCGCGCCACAATGCGAGCCACGCGGCCATCACCGTCGCAATCGTCTGCATCTGAGAAGGCGCTTCGATACCCCGACGCATTGCCGCCTCGACGAAGCGCGTCAACGGCTCACGCATTCCCGGCAAGCGCACGTACAAGGGTCGGCCGAACACGTGAATCCAGATCTGCGTGCCGTCGAGCCGCTCGAGCAGTTCTACCGCCTTGGCATAGCGGCCCGCGACCGCACCGAAATCGCCGCTATCGAGTGCGTGCCACGCATGCAAGGCGAACGCAACGACTCGCGTATCCAGATCGAGCGCGTCCCAGGAAATCTCGGCCAGCTTGACGGCCGATTCGGCGGGCGCGCCCTTTCCGGTCAGCGCAATGGCCTCGGCAATCAACGCGCGCTGGCGCAGTGGCTCGTCTCCCAGTCGTGAAAAGCCTGCGACCGCGTCGCGAGCATCATCGATCATTTGCGACCAGTCCCAGCGCCACCATGCGGTCCACGCACGCACCAGTGCAATCATCGGCGACGACTTGCGTCGCTCCGCCGGGAACTGCGCGATCAATCGCGGCACAGCCTCGACGACACCATTGGCGAGAAGTTGGCTGGCCACATCGTTGAGTGTGGACTCCGCCTCCGCCCATGCCCCCACGCTGACGAGAAACGACAGCCGGCGAATCGGATCCGGCTCGCTATCCGCGGCCGCGCGCAGCAGATTCGGCACTTCATCGGGCAGCTCGCGTCGCAGTCGATCGTTCAGACATTCGCGAAACAGATCGTGCAACGTCAGCGTCAGCTCCGGGCCATCGCGCACCGTGACGAACAGATCGCGACGTTCGATTTCATCGAGCAGCGCGGCCGCACGTGGATTCCCTGAGATCGCTGAGCAACGGGCAACGGTCAGTTCCGGCAGGACCGAACAACGCATCAGAAACGTCCGCAGCTCGACCGACATGTCATCGAGCACTTCGGCCGCGAGATAATCGAACACCTGTCGATCCAACGCTCTCGCCGGCGCCGGCCGCGTCGTTTCCTCCCCTGAACGGATCGCGCTCAAAGTGAGACGCAGCGCCGCCGCCCACCCGCGTGTGCGTGCAAGCAGACGGGTCACGTCGGATTCCGCAATCGCATGTCCGCTCGCAGCGATGAGTGAGACGATCTCGTCGCGATCGAAGCGCAGCTGTGCCTGACGGATCTCGACCAGATCGTCCGTTGCACGTAACCGGGCCAGCGCCAAAGGCGGATCGTTGCGACTGCCGATCACAAAGCCCCAGCGCTCCGGCAACCGTTCGAGCAACAAATCGACGAACTCGAACACCTCGTCATCGGTGATGCGCTCCGCATCGTCGATGACGATGAGACCACGCGGCGAGTCGCAGGCCGCGAGCGCATTCAACAACTCGTTGGCGACCGCACGTCGCTCGCGGGAGGAATTCACAGCTGCGGCCACCAATGCATCCGGCGCCGTTCGCCAGGGCAAGTCGAACGCTTCGAGCGCGGCAAAGAGACAAGCCAGGAAACGATGCAGATCATCGTCCTCGTCAGCCCCGATCCAGGCGACGGCGGTCCCTTCGGGCACCAGTTCGAGTTGTCTGGTCAGTGCGGCGGTTTTTCCGAAACCGGCCGGCGCGACCAGGACCGTCAATCGGCAACTCGCCAACGCCTGCGCCAGCCGGCGCTCGAGCGTCGGGCGCACGACCAAATGCCCCCGCGAGCGTGGCGGCCGGATCTTGGTGAGCGCGAATGCCGAGGATGACGACACTGGGTCGACCCGAGCTGTAGCTTTTTCCGGATCATACCCAGGGATCGGGACGCGCAACACTCGCTAAAAGGGCCAGACCCCGCCTCGGTCGGTGCGCTCGGCTCACCGCGGCACGCGGCGGATACACTTGTTCGACCGGCCCGCGCCGGGTGTTAATCCTGAGGCCATGCGAAAAGAACTCAGTGAACTGCTGTCAGGCATGACCGCCCAAGCAGCCCCGGTGTCGACCGGCCACGCCGAGCGGATTGCACTCGATTGCTACGGGATCGAGGCAATTGCCCAGCGCCTGACCGGCGAGCGCGACGAAAACTTCCAGCTGCGGACGCCGGATGGCGCCATGTACGTGCTCAAGGTCGCGAATCCCCTGGAAGAGCGCGCGTTTCTGGAGCTTTTGACGGCCGCACTTCTGCATGTCGAGCAGGTGGATCCGACGCTGCCCTGCCCGCACGTGCATCGGGATCTGGCAGGCCGCGCCCAAACCGAAGTGCATGACGAGGACGGCACCGTCAGGTCCGCTCGCATGCTGACCTGGGTCGCCGGCAAACCGTTGCGAATGGCGGAACGATCGGCTGAACAACGCCGGCATTGCGGCCAGCTCGCGGCACGGCTGTCGCTTGCCCTGCGCGATTTCTCACATCCCGCCGCGCATCGCCCGATTCTCTGGAATCTGTGCCACCTGCCCAAGATGCAGGACCTGCTCCAGGAGCTGCCCGACTTCCCGCGCGCCGATCTCATCGCAGAGTTTATTGCTCACTTCGAGGCCGACATCGTTCCCCGGCTCGCCACGGTCCGCCAGCAAGTGACCCATAACGATCTCAACGATCGCAACATCCTGGTCGCCGACAACGACGATGATCGGATCGCCGGCATCATCGACTTCGGCGATACGGTCCATACCCCGCTGATCGCCGATGTCGCCATCATGATGGCCGAGCAGATCTGCGAACCGCACGAGGCCGAGCCGGTCGTCGCCGAATTGCTCGCCGGCTATGAAAGCGTAACGCCGCTGCTGAAGTCCGAGCTTGCGATATTGCGTGAGCTGATCGTCGCGCGCATTGTAATGAGCGCGGTCATTCCCTCGTGGCATCGTCATCGCAATCCCACCAACACACACTACGCCCGAGTCACCCGCGACTTCGTCAGCAAACGCATGCTGATCGCCGAAACGCTGCTGGCCACTGCCGAGAGACCCGCCTGATGTCGAGCTCATCTTCCAGTACCGCTGACCTGCTCGCGCGTCGCCGTCGCCTGCTTGCGCCGACCTACGGGCTCTTTTACGAAGAGCCAGTGCACATCACGCGCGCCTCGGGCGTATGGATGTATGGTCCGGACGGTCGCGCCTACCTGGATGTTTATAACAACGTTCCGGTGGTCGGCCATTGTCATCCGCAGGTCGTCGAAGCGTTGGCTCATCAGGCCGCGCTGCTGAATACACACACGCGTTATCTCACCGAGAAGCCCCTCGAGCTGGCGGAGCGGTTGCTTGCAACCTTCCCATCGGAGCTCGCGACGGCGATCTTCACCTGCACCGGCAGCGAATCGAACGATCTCGCCATCCGTGTCAGCAAGGTGGCGACCGGCGGCACGGGCGTCATCATTAGCGAGTGGGCTTACCACGGCACGACGGAAACGCTGGCTGGCATGTCGCCCTCGTCGGGCATGGGCCGTCTCGGCACGCATGTCTATACGGTGCCGGCACCGATCGACCAGGAAAGCGCAAGTCAGTTCGCCTCGCGCGTGCAGGCTTGTATCGAAACAATGCGAGCCGCCGGTGTGAAACCCGCTGCACTGCTGGTCGACACGATCTTCTCGAGCGATGGCGTCAGTGCAGATCCGCCGGGTTATCTGGCGGCGGCGGCCGAGCACGTGCGTGCAGCCGGGGGGTTGTTGATTGCCGATGAAGTGCAGCCAGGCTTCGGTCGCACCGGTCATTCAATGTGGGGCTTTCAGCGGCACGGCGTCGTGCCGGATCTGGTCACCATGGGCAAGCCGATGGGCAATGGACATCCGGTCTCGGCATTGATCGCACGGCCGGAAGTGATTGCGGAGTTCGCGCGACAGACGCGCTACTTCAACACCTTCGGTGGCAACACCGTCGCGTGCGCCGTTGCACTGGCGGTCCTCGACATCATCGAGCAGGAACAACTGATCACGAACGCTCGCGAGATCGGTGCACAGTTGCGTCGCGGCTTGCAGGAGCTTGCGTCACGTCATCCCACGCTCGGCGCGATTCGTGGCGCGGGTCTGTTCATCGGCGCGCAAATCACTACAGGCAAAGCGGAGACCACTCGCATCGTCAACGCGCTTCGTCAACGTGGCGTGTTGATCGGCTCGGCCGGTCGCAATGGCGACGTGCTCAAGATCCGACCGCCCCTGGTCTTCAAACAAGAGCACGTCGATCAGTTGCTCGGCACGCTGGCGCAGGTGTTGTGACGCCAGCGTGCCTTCGACTGCGTTAGCGCAGCCCGATTTGCGACGGGCTGCCCACTGGCGAGCCGAAGTCCGGATCGCCTTTGCCAGCCAGCGGCGACTGCGGCTGCTGGCGATAGTCCGCATCGAGCTTCGGATCTTGCTCGATCACGTTCGGCCCCTTGCGCACCGACGCCGCATCTTTCGCGAGCATCGCGTTCTCATTGCCGAACAGCGCGCTGTAGCCTATCCAGATCTTGCTGTTGCCGAGGGCATGCGCCGCATAGGGCTCGTTGTTCAACAGGATCGAGTTCGTCACATAGATCGACGCTTCGTGCTCTGTGTACAGACCGTCATCGATGTTCCGATCAACGACTGAGTGCGCGACATGCGCCGTCGATTTGTCGTAGGCGGCGATGGCGCTGGAATCGTTGCCCCGGATCACGGCATTGCTCAGGCGCAGATACGCCGTCTCGTGCAACCAGATCGCGACGTGTCCATCGAGGATACGCAGCCCGTCAGCATCCAGAAGGGTATCGCCGCGACCGGTGAGGCCCATCTTCTGATACTTCTCGATGGTCACGTCATGCAGACTCACGCGGCTGTCGATCGCGAAAATGCCGTGGCCTTCGTAGATCTCATCCTCCTCGACGTCGAATTTGAATCCGGTCAAGGTGAGGCCGCGTACCTCGAGGTCGGCACGATTCACGACGATGCCGGTGCTGCGAGGGCCGCTGCCGCCGTCGAGCACGACGCCGGGCTCGCCCACCAGGCTCAATCGCTTGCCATCGACCACGACGAAACCGCGAATCGTATGGATCTTGTAGGGCACGTCTCGCACCGCCGTCGCGCTGTAAGTACCGGCGCGGAGCTGGACGGTATCGCCGTCGGCGGCCGCATCGATTGCAGATTGAATGCCGGCGCCACCCGCGAAGGCGCAGTCGGTCGCCATGTTCGCCGTCGGGCACACGATGTGAGTATGGGGACCGGCGTTCGCGGAGACGGTTTCGGTCGGGCGCGGCGAGCAGCCGGTCAGGACGCTCGCGATCAAGACGGCGATCAGGCTCGTTCGTTGAGACATTCGGGTTCTCGCTGTTCGATGAGTGTCGTATGGTGGCAGCCCCTTCGCGTTGGGAAGATGCGAACTTGGCAGCTCCTGGTGCCGAGGGATCACCGCTGTGACACAATCGGATCCAAGATGGGCGATGAAAAGACTGAGCTGTACGTCCCGAGCCCGCGGCTGCCGCCTCGCAAGGGACTCCCGCCGTTCGAAGCGCTGCGGGCGTTCGACGCGGTCGCCCAACTCGGCGGAGTTCGCAAAGCCGCCGATTATCTGTACCGCGACCAGACCGTCATCAGCCGCCACCTGCGCACCGTCGAAGACTGGGTCGGCGCCAAGCTCATCGTGCGCACGCCGTCGGGCAGCATGCTCACCGAGCAAGGTTCGCAGTACCACAAGCAAATCGCCGCAGCCATCGATGCGATCGCCGCCGCGACCGCCGATCTCGTCAAGCATGGCGATACCGGCAGCCTGCACATCCGCTGCATGCCCGGCTTCGCGTTGCATTGGTTGTCACGTCGACTCGGCAGCTTCGAGGAATCTCATCCGGGCTTCTACACCGTGCATCCGGCCGAGCGCCGACCGGACTTTTTGAGCTTCGACGCCGATGTCGAAATCCGTTTCGTCGCCGCTTACAACCGCGAATCGGAGCCGCCGGAGGAATTCCGCAGCTCATTGATCGTGCACTCGCCCGTGCTCGCGGTTGCCAATCCCGACTATCTGGCGCGCAGCGCGCCGATTCACGAGCCTCGCGACCTGCTCCAGCATCAGCTGCTCCATGAAGAAAGTTTCGACCGCTGGCGCAACTGGCTGGGCTCGTATCAGGTTCAAGACGCCGCGGACTTGACCGGTCCGCGCCTGTGGCAAGGGCACCTGACATTGCATGCGGCCTGCCAAGGCCGCGGCATCGCACTCGCCAACTATGTGATCGCAAGCGAAGACCTCGCGGCGGGTCGCCTGGTCGATATCGGTGCAGGCAAGGCCGGCTTTCAGCCGCAGGCCATGGGCACCTACTATTTCATCGCCAAAGCCAACCGCTGGGATTCTTCCCTCATCCGCCGCTTCCGTGACTGGCTCACCGACGCCGTGCGCGCCGACTTTCCCAACCTGAAAACTTCCTAGCGACGTCACGCGGTGTGCCGCGCTCACCACGAGCGGCGCGGCATCCCAAACCTGGGCGCGGCTTTGGCGTCATCATCGCCGTTCCACCCTCGTTTGCTCATTTCTGGAGGCGACATGATCGTCCGGCGATCGCTGCTCATTGCTCTGGCCATCACCGCAACTCTCTCGGGCGCGGCCCACGCGGCCGACGATCAATCGTCGTTGCAGCCGGTGCTGAATGCCGGCGACAACGTGCTCAAGTTCGACTGGCCCGCCGTGTCGGTCGGCACCGGCGAATATGAGGAAGGCCCGACGGGCGTCACCGTCTTCCGCTTCGATCGACGCGTGCATGCGGCGGTCGACGTGCGCGGCGGCGGTCCCGGCACGGTGAATACAGACTATCTGCGCATCGGTTACGAAGTGCCCGAAGTGGATTCGGTCGTGTTCTCCGGCGGCTCGTGGTACGGCCTCGAAAGCACGACCGCGGTGGCCACCGCTCTCAAGGACGATGATATTCGCGACGGCATCTGGACCAACCTCGCGCTCTCGGTGGGCGCCATCATTTATGACTTCGGCGATCGACGCCTCAACGAAATCTATCCCGACAAGCGGCTGGCACAGGCTGCGGCGCGTGCCGCCCGAACCGGAATGTTTCCTCTGGGTGCGCGCGGCGCGGGGCGCATGGCGAAGACCGGTCACATCTTCGATTGCGGCGCGTACTCGGGACAAGGCGGCGCCTTCAAACAAATCGGCGACTTGAAGATCGCGGCGTTCACGGTGGTCAACGCGGTCGGCGTCGTCACGGATCGTGAAGGACGAGTCGCGGCGTGTTATCGCGACAAAGACTGGCCGCAGGGCGAGCTGAAAACAGCGGAGTTGTTCGGCGCTTTCCCAGCGAGCAGCAAGCAAGGCGCGTGGCGACCGATGGCCCAGAAACTCGATGCCAAGCGCAACACCACCGTCAGCCTGGTCATTACCAATCAAAAGCTGGATCGCGCGCGATTGGAGCGGCTTGCCACGCAAGTGCATTCTTCCATGGGCCGCGCCCTGCAACCGTTCGCGACAGAGCTCGATGGCGATGTGCTCTATGCGGTCTCCACCGCCGAACTGGAGGGCCCGGTCGATGAGTCCCCCACTCCCAACGTGGATCTCGACATCATCGCCTCGGAACTGATGTGGGACGCGGTGCTGGCCTCGATCCCGCCGCAGCAGCAAATCAAGCAGCCCGATCCCAATGTGACATTCACCACCGCGCAGCTACGATCCTTCGCGGGCGACTATGTCTTCAGCCCGAATGTGAGCGTGCGTGTGACTGTCGAAGGTAACAAGCTCGTAGCACAGGCCAGCGGCGCACGCCCGGCGTTCGCGATTCGCAAAGAGAACACGGTGGAGTTGTTACCGGCGTCGAAGACGGAATTCGTCGTCCCCGGCCGTTATCCGACGACCCTGAGCTTCACTGAGAAAGGCAAGCTCGTGCTCAATCCCGGGCACTGGCAGCAGGTGGGCTCGCGCAAGAAATGACGAGCCTCGGCGCTTCGGAAACGACTGCGTTAACCCAGCCGCAGCTCGCGTACGAAGCGCCGCTTGAAGATGAGGATCACCACGCCTCCGCCGATGCCGATCGCCGCGTGCAATAGCCAGAACACACTCGGCTGCAACGATTCGTAGAAGCGCCCCAGCCAGCCGCTGACGATGCCGCCGATGAAGATGCCCAGATAATACGAGCCGACGAGCATCGCATTCACCGCGGTCGGTGCCGCCCGCGACACGAGCGACAACGCAATCGGCGCTGCATATAGATAGCCGGCCGCGACCAGGAAGTGAAACACCACGGGCCAGCCCACCAGCACGCGCCCCTCAACTGCCAGCGCTTGCCCCAGGGCCAGCAGTACGCAGGACAACCCGAAGAAGCCGCAGCCCAATGCGATCTTCACGAGGTCGGTGGGCTCGGCGGCTCGCTTCGACTGCCAGCGCCAGAACAGCACGGTGAACGGCGCGAGCACCAGCACCGCCAGCGCGTCCAGCGATTGAAACCACGTGACCGGAATCGTGAAGCCGGACAACTGACGATCAACGACATCCCGCAGCCACAACGGATAGATGTTCCAGACCTGCGCCTGCACGATCCAGAACGTGGACGTCAGCGCCAACAGCACCAGCAACGCCACGATCACTCGGGCATCGCCCGGCTCGAGTTTCACTCTCGACGAAGCGTGTCGCGGCGAATCGGGTGGCAAGTAATGACGACCCGATAGATAAATCACGATGCCGATCAGCATGCCAAAGCCTGCGGCCGTGAAGCCGTAGTGCCAGCCGTACAACTCACCGAGCGAGCCACACACCAACGGCGACACAAACGCACCGATATTAATCGCCGTGACATAGGCCGTGTACGCACTATCGCGCCGGCGATCGTCCTTTGCATACAACGCGCCAACTTGCGCGGCCAGATTGCCCTTCAGCAAGCCGGAGCCGAGGATCAACGACAGTAGTGCCGGCAGGAACGCCGCCTCGAAAGCCATCATGAAATGGCCCGCGGCCATGAGCAACGCTCCCGCGAGCACCGCTCGGGTGCGTCCGATCAGACGATCGCCGATCAGACCGCCAACGATGGGGGTGAAATAGATGAGCGCGACGTACAGACCGAAAATCTGCGACGCCAACGCCTGTGTCGACAACTCACCGAACACGATCTCCAGCGCGCCCTTGAACCCCGCGAAGCCGGCAATGCCTTCCACCGCGCCCGGCTGCAACAGGTAGCCGGTCATGTACAGCATCAGCAGCGCCTGCATGCCGTAGAACGAGAACCGCTCCCAGGCCTCGGTGAAAAAGATATAGGCCAGGCCGCGAGGATGGCCCAGGAATTCGCCGGCCACGACTGGGTGTGGCACGGCGACATCACTCTCGAGGTTGGCGGTATTCACGCTATTGATGCGCCCAGGCTTTTTTCCAATCGATGATGTTCTGAGTGTGGCCCACTTCCCAATAGAACTTGCCACGCGGCCGCTCGCGCAGCCCGATCTCGTTCATGCTGTATGAGTCATAGAGCCGGCCGTTCACCATCGTGTAGCGCACGGTGTTGGTCTGGAGGATATCTTCGAGCGGATTGCCATCCAGCACGATGACATCGGCGAGCTTGCCCACTTCGAGCGAGCCGATCTGCTTATCGAGGCCGAGCGTCCTGGCGCCATTCAATGTACTCGAGCGCAGCACATGAAGATTGCTCATGCCGCCTTCGGCGAGCAGCCACATCTCCCAATGCTGAGCCACCCCGGGCGCTTCGCCGTGCGAGCCCGCGTTCACCGTCACGCCCGCGTCATCGAGCTTCTTCATCGAGCGCGATACCGAGCGGAAGCCGATGTCATAGATCTCATCCGCTGCGTGGATCGTGGTCATGCCACGGACATAGGGCGGCGCGTAGTGCGGCGAGCCCAGCGGGTTGTAACCGCTGGTCGTCACCTGAATGAACGTCTGTGCTTTCGGATCGTCCCACAGCCGAGTGTGCTGATAAATGTAGTTCTCGCCAAGCAGCTCCCCGAACGTCATCACCAGCGTGGGCGTATGGAAACTCTTGGCACGCGCCATCAACTGCACGACGTCGTCGTAGTACGTCGCCACCGGCATGTTGTGTTGCAGGTTGGTGTTGCCGTCCAGAATCATGGTGATGTTGTTGAAGAAATTGCTCTCGCCCTCCACGTCCACCATGATGCCGGTGTCGCGACCGGCCTTGATCAATTGCTGACGCTGGCTGCGCATGGGCTGGCGATAGCTCTTGACGATGATGCCGCCGAGCGCCCGCTTGCGCTCCATGAGCACTTTCGCGTCCTCGTAGCTGTTCACCGGCAGAAACGCGTTGTCGCCCTTGCCATTACGACCGAACGCAATGAAGCCAGACTCGATGGCGCGCGGTCCGACCATGTCGCCCGACAATGTCATCTCGGCCTGCGAATAGCTCGGCAGCTCGGAGGTGTAAGGGTCATAGTTCGTCGTGACGCCATACGCGAGGTCCGCGTAACGGGACTGCTGCTTCTGAGGCATCAGCCCGGACGACGTGTAGTAACAATTGTTGATGTGGCCGTGCATGTCGATGAGCCCGGGCATGATCGTCTTGCCGGTCACATCGATGACTTTCGCGCCCGCCGGAATCGCGACGCTCTGCGTCTCACCGAGCGCAACGATGCGATTGTCCTTGACCACCAACGTGCCACGTTCAATGACGCCATCGCCAGCGGCATTCTCTGCCATGGTGATGATGCGGGCGTTGGCAAATGCCACCGTGCCCGAGGGCCGATCCACCGGCGCAGTCAGCCCCGCGTCGACTTGTTTGGTCGTCGGCGCCTGTCCTGCATCGAGCTGCGCACCGATCGGGGCCGTGTAGAGAATGTTGCCCACCGACCAGTGCAGACGCTGCGAGGTCGCCGACCACTTGAGACCGTAGCCACCGAGATCGCTGATCTGCACGGCTTTGAATGAATCGCCGCTGGTATTCACCCTCAACGGCTCGGCAAGCTCCCGATACTTGCCAACGTAGTACTGTTGATGGTCGCGGAACGCCAGCCACTTCAGGTCCGGGCTCAGGCGCAACTCTGACGTATCGGCGTCGCGCGTCACCGCGTGCACGCGCTTGTCCAACCCGTTCAGATCCACGCTTTCCAATGTCGTGACAGTCTGGTGGTCGACGTAATTTTCGACGGTGTAGTAGATGCGCTTGCCGTCCGGAGCAAACATCGGCGCTTCGCCCGGGAGGGTCACGTAGTGATTCTCGCCGGTGCTCAGCTCCATCCAGTAGATGCCAATCTTCGCTTCGTGACCGCCGAGGCAACGATCGCCCGCGTCGATCTTGTACACCAGACGCCGCCCATCGCGAGAGAACGATGGCGCACGCAACACGCCGCCGCTGGTCATGAGCGAGCGCGATGTGCCGCTGGCGAGCTCGAGTAGCTTCAACGCGCCGCCGACCTCATCGCTCCATTCCACGTACGCGAGCCGTTTGCCATCGGCCGAGAATGCGGGCTCGAACTCCAGCGCCGATGTCTTGGTCAGACGCGTCGGTGTCGCCGCGCCGGACTTCCGCCACAAGCGACCGAGCGCATTGAAGATCACCGTGTCACCGTCCGGCGAATACGCAGGCTGACGGATCGCCTTCACCGGAAAACGCTCGGGCGCGAGATCGTGCGTGAATCTTGGCGGCGTGGTCACCTTGTGCCTGGCATGCACCCGAAATGGAATCGGCGTCGCTGAGCCATTCTCCATATCGATCTTCCAGAGCTTGCCCTTGCCCCAAATGGCCACGTGACGACTGTCCGGGAACCAGTCGAAGGCGGGATAGTAGATGCCTTGCCAGGTGTAATCGGCCTGGGCATCTCGATCCAGCGCATCGTAGATGGGCCGCTGCTCGCCGCTTGCGATGTCGTAACTGAACAGCACCGTCTTAGCCTTCACCCGTCGCACGAAGGCGATGTGCTTGCCATCGGGCGAAGGTTGCGGCGTGGTGGCACTGCCGAAGCCGCGAATCAACGACTCGGTCGCACCCGTGCGCAGATCTCGACGCATGACCGCGTAGTGAATGGCGTTGGCGTCGATATACACCACCGAGTTCGACGGCGGCGTGATTTTCTCGGTGTAGTAGAGATAGCGGCCGTCTGGCGAGAACTGCGCCTCATGCACGTTCTCACCGCTGGCCGGCGCCGGCACCAGCATCCGCCCCTCGCCACCCGACAGCTCGAACAAGCGCAGCTCCGCCGCATGCAACTTGTCATCGCCCGAGAACAACTGTGCCGCGGCAAACGATTGCCCATCGGGCAACCACTGTGCGCCGGTCAATGAATTCACAGTCTGCGAAGTCACGGCGTGCGCAGCGGAGCCGTCGACGTTGGACAACCATACGTTGTCGCCCCCGCTTCCGTCACTGATGTAAAGCATTTGCTTGCCATCGGGGCTGAAACGCGGCGCGCGTTGCATGGCTGCGCCACCATGCACGAGGCGCGCTTCGCCCCCGGTCGCCGGCAACGAATAGATATCGCCGAGCAAATCGAACATCAGCGTATGGCCATCCGGACTCACGTCGACACTCATCCAGGTGCCTTCCTCGACGTCGAACGCTACGTCCGTCGCCGGTTGACCGGTGTTCTCGACATCCCAGTTCGTAGCCGCACTCGCGACACCGCACGCCAACAGCGCGCTCATCAGACACGGGCGCATGTTCAACGCCCTCCCCATGCTTCGTTCCAATCGATGCCGTTGCGTTGTTGCAGCTCCCAATAGAACTTGGTGCGAGGGCGATCGTAGTTGCCGGTCTCGTTCATGGTCATCGAGTCATAGAGGCGGCCGTTCACCATGGTGAGCCGCACGCTGTCGGTGTTGGCGATGTCCTGGAGCGGATTGCGGTCGAGCACGATGAGATCCGCCAGCTTGCCGGGCTCGAGCGAGCCGATCTGTCGATCGATGCCGAGCGTGCGGGCGCCGTTGATCGTGGCGGCATGCAGGATCCGCATCGGACTCATCCCGCCTTGGGAGAGCAAGCGCATCTCCCAATGCATCGCCAGCCCGGGAACCTCGCCGTGCGAGCCCACATTGATCACGACACCAGCCGCATCGAGCTTCGCGGTGGCACGAGCGACGCCGCGAAATCCGATCTCCCACAACTCATCGGCGACGTTGATGGAACTCATGGCACGCGCATACGGTGGCGCGCCATAGGGCGTGCCCAGCGGGCTGTAGCCGCTCAATGTTTCCTGCACGAAGGTCTGTATCCGAGGATCTTTCCAGGCCTCGGTGTGCTGATACATATAGTTCTCGCCGAACAGCTCGCCGAAGTTGACCACCAAGGTCGGCGTGTTGTGCACCTTCGCCTGCGCGAACAACTGCACGATGTCGTCGTAGTAGTTTGCGAACGGCAGGTTGTGCTCCAGGTTGGTGTGGCCATCGAGCACGGCGGTGATGTTGTTATAGAACTGACTTTCGCCTTCGATATCGACCATCACGCCTGCCTCGCGACCGGCCGCGATCAACAGCTGGCGTTCGCGCCGGGCCGGATAGCGATAGCTCTTCACAATCATGCCGCCAATCGCTCGCTTGCGAGCCATGACGTTGCGGGCATCGTCGAGCGTTTCGATGGGCTCATACAGATTCGAGGGCTGTTGCGATCGACCCCACAGCGCGCCGCCGGTGCCGATCCAGCGCGGCCCGACGTTCAGTCCGGCGAGCGTCGTTTCGGTGCTCTCGTAGCTGGTCAGCTCATTGGGATAGGGATCAAAGTTGGTGGTGACCCCAAACGCCAGTGCCGCGTAACGGCTCGCCTGCTTCTGCGGCGACGTGCCGGTACCGTAGCAACAGTCGATGTGACCGTGCGCATCGATGAGTCCCGGCAGGATGGTCTTGCCGGCGGCATCGAGGATCTTGGCGCCCGCCGGCACGGTGACGCTGGCCGAAGGACCGAGTGTGGCGATTCGATTTCCAGTCACGACCACTGTGCCGTCTTCGATCACCTCATCGCCGCGCATGGTGACGATGGTCGCGTGGGTGAATGCGACGGTGCCTTTGGGGACATCCAACGGCATTGTCAAACTAATCGAGCCCTGCGAGTTGGCCGATGCATTGGCAAACGGTGCATTGACTCGATACAACTCAGGCCCCAAGGCCCAATGCAGCGACCGGGAATCGGTCGCCCAAGTGAGCGCATAGCCGCCGCGAGTCGTCAGCTTCGTGGCTATGACTTCAGCGGTATTTGCGCTCACTCGCAGCGGCGAGCCAGTCTCCCGATACGGCACGACGAAATACTGCTGCCGATCCCGGAATGCGATCCAGCGCAGATCGGGGCTGGCGCGCAGGTCTGTGGTATCGGCATCCGGCGTGCGAGCGTGCTCGCGAACATCAAACCCATCGAGCGTCGCGCTACGCAAGCTCTGCGCAACGCTCGGCCCGGAGTAGTCCGACACGACGAAGTACACGCGCTGGCCGTCCGGTGAGAACTGTGGCGCGTCGTCACCTTCGGCGATGAAGTGAGTCTCGCCACCTGCGGCATCCACCCAGTAGATGCCAGGCTTAGCGCGAGCCCCGCCCATGCTCACGTCGGCGGCTTGAATGCGAAACGTCACGCGCTTGCCGTCCGCAGAGAACTGCGGCTGACGGATCACGCCGCGACTCGTGGCAATCGTCCGCAGGCCTTTGCCGTTCTCATTGGCGACGTTGAGCGCGGTGCCTCGCTCATCATCCCATTCGACATAGACGACGCGTTTGCCATCTTTGGCGAATGCCGGCTCGAAGCCCGCCGCGCTCGGTCGACCGAACGCCGTCGGCTTGCCATCGGCTCCGGCACGACGCCACAAACGATTCAACGCAGTAAAGATCGTCACCTTCTCATCGGGACTCACCGCGAGATCGCGGATCGCACGCACCTGCACCTGAGCGGGTGCGAGGTCCTGTTCGAAACGCACCGGCTCGACGACGCGCTGACGAACATGTGCCCGGAAAGGAATCGGTGTGGCCGCACCGGTTTCCACATCGATCTTCATCAGCTTGCCCTGCGCCCAAATGGCAATGTGCTTTTCATCCGGAAACCAGGCGTAGCCGGGATAGTAGTTCACCTGCGCTTCGTACGACGCTTGCAGGTCGCGATCGAGCCCGTCATAGACCGCGCGTTGTGCGCGTGACGTGAGATCCATATGAAACAACAGCGTCTTGTCTTTGACCCGACGCACGAACGCGAGGTGCTTGCCGCTCTTCGAGATCTGTGGCGCGAGTGCTGCGCCCCAGCCGCTCGCCAGCTCCTCACTCTCGCCGGTGCGCACGTCGCGTCGCTTGACCGCGTAGTTGATGTGATTGGCGTCGATATAAATATTCGGCGTGGTCAGACGCTCCGTGTAGTATACGTACTGACCATCTGGCGACATCTCAGGCTCGGCGACATCCCGCAGGTTCTTCGGAACCGGCACCAGCGTCCGACTGCCCCCGCCCAGCTCATAAAGCTTGATCTCAGCGCTCAGACGCATCGGATGCCGCGCGGGGATGAACGACGCGACCACACTTTGCTGATCCGGCCCCCAGTTGGCCGCCTGAATCAGATCACGAGTTTCATGCGTGACCGCTCGCGCATTGCTGCCATCGACGTTGGAGATCCAGACGTTTTCCGCACCCGAGGCATCGCTCACGAATAACAGCTGCTTGCCATCGGCACTGAAGCGCGGCGTGCGTTGCATCGCCGGTCCGCCCTGAACCAGCTTCGCCTCGCCGCCATTCACCGGCAGCGTGAAGATGTCGCCAAGCAGATCGAACACCAGCTGTTGTCCATCCGGGCTCACATCCACGCTCATCCACGTGCCTTCCTGCACAGTGAACTCGACATCGCGATAGGGCTGACCGGGACTGGACACGTCCCAACTCTGTGCCGACGTTGCGGCGCTCGCGAGCAGCGTCAGCGCCAATGCTTTCGACTGAAACATTCTGGAGGCTCGATCCCCTGGGGTCGTCATTGTTGGATAAGGCACGGCCGCTACCTTCGTAGCGGCCGTGCGCTCATCAGAAGTTGAATGCCGCCTTGATGCCGATGGTCCGCGGTTTGGTACGATTCGCCTGCGACCACAGCACGAACGGGTCCACCGCCTTGTTCTCGTTGGTGAGGTTGGTGCCGAACAGTTCGAGCGACGTTTTCCCCCAGCTCATGCCGAGACGGGCGCCGAGCAGCGTGAAGCTGTCCGAGGCCTGCGTGACGTACTGCGGGTAGTACATGAAACGGTCCGTGTACAGCACTTCGTCGCGATGATTGACGTCCAGGTGCACGAAGCCGTCGATGCCCGCGGCCCACTGGAACGAATAATTCGCCGCCAGCGTGTAGCTCACCTTCGGCACGTAATCCGATGGGTCGCCGACCTTATTCGCGGCGTTGTCGGCATCGAGCTCGACCACTTCGGTCTCGATGTACGAGCCGGACGCACTCAACATCAATTGATCGGTGGCGCGCCAGCCGAAGCCCGCCTCGATACCTTTGATCTCCACCGTACCGATGTTGGCGGCGATGTTCTGGAACTGTTGATTCACCACCACCAGGCCGCGGCGAATCATGTTCTTGTAGTCGGTGTAGTAAGCCGCGGTCTCGAACTGGAACCGGCCGTCCATCACCGAGCCCTTGGCGCCGATCTCGTAGTTGTAGATCTTTTCGGGATCGTACGGCGGCTGGCCGTACGTATTGAAGCCGCCGCTGCGGAAGCCCTTCGCGACGTTGGTGTAAAGCTTCACGCTGTCGGTGAGCGCATAGGAGGCGTAGATACGCGGATCGGTCGACTCGAACGTATCGCTTTGCGTGCGCGTGCCGTCGAAGATCGAAGAATCGTCGGTGAAATGACGCACGCCCGCGCCCACTTCGAAGCGCTCGCCGAGCTTCACCGAGCCATCGGCGAACACCGACCAGGATTCGCTGTGGTTGTCGGAAATATAAATGTACGGCTCCAGCACCACGGAGTTGTACAGCGTCTCGATCGGGCCCGAGAATGCCGAGTCGACCTGGCGATAGTAAGCGCCGAGCGTGTAGTTGAAGCGACGCTCGCCGGTGGACACCAGCCGCAGCTCCTGCGTGAATTGATACGTTTGGTCGTCGTAGGTGCTGATACCTTCGAGATTGCCGCCCGGCGGCCGATAGGTCGACTCCACCGGCGTGATGTAAGGCAATGCGTAGTCACGCATGTAGTCGATGTAGCTGGTCGCACTGGTCAGCGCCGAGTTGGCGAATGAGTACGTGCCGGTCAAGTTATACAACTGATAACGATCGATGCGCGGACGGATGCGACGCGAGCGGTCGAGGCCCATGTCGATGGTGCGATCCGGTTGCTCGTAGTCGAGACCGAGCTCGCTCTTCAATTGATACGCAGCGATGGTGCCTTCGATCTCCAACGCTTCGGTGGGACGCCACAGCGCCTTGGTGCGGATGTTGTAGACGTCCTGATTGTTGGCGTCCTTGAGACCGGCCTCCGGCTGATCGATCCAGCCACCGCCTTGTTCGCCCGAGGCAGCGACACGCACGCCGAACACGCCGTCGACGATGGGCATGTTGACGATGCCGGTCAGCTTCTCGTTCGAGTCGCCGTCCTCGATGAACGACAGCTCCCCTTCGGCGCGACCCTCGAAGCGATCCAGCTTCGGCTTCTGCGTAATGAAGCGGACGGTGCCGGCCGCCGAGCCCGCCCCGTACAGCGTGCCCTGCGGGCCCTTCAGAACTTCGATGCGCTCCATGTCGAGCGAGCGCAAATCCAGCTGTCGAAACAAGTACAGCGTGGTCGGCGTTTCGTCCATGTACACGGACGTGAGCGCTTCGGAGCCGGCGAGATTGCCGATGCCGCGCATGAAGAGCTGCAGCGAGCCCGGGCCGTCGACGCGCATGGCCACGCCGGGCACTGCGAACGACAGGTCCTGAATCGAGCGCACGCCGCGCTGTTCGAGCTCGGTGGCGCCCATGACCGTGAGGCTCATCGGCACGTCGATGGTGCGCTCCTCACGCTTCTGCGCCGTCACGACGATTTCTTCGACCACGCTATCCTGGGCCCAGCTCGTGACCGGTGGTACAGCCGCCAGCGACATTGCCAGCAGGTATTTGGTATTTCTGTTCATTCCCCATCCCCTTGTGCCGGGAAGCCGGCACGATGCCAAAATAATTGACGTGACCCGCTACGTGAACACTGCATCCGATGCAGGCAGCGGTGTGTTCAGCGCAACGCCGCCACCACACCGTTGAAGAAATCGTTGTCGACGATGGCCTCGGCGAACTTGGGCTTCGAGCGCGAACTGCACACCGCGATCACCACTTCGGCGCGCGGGTTGACGTAAATGAACTGGCCGAAGATGCCGCGTGCGCCGAACGCACCGTCAGCGAACGAGCCTTCGGCGTCGGGCACCGGCCACCACATGTAGCCGTAGTCCACCCGCTTGCCATGAATGGCCAGCGGCGCGCTTGCCTGAGCAACCCACCCTTCGGGTAATACGCGCTTGCCCTCGATGAGCCCGTCGTTCATGAGGAACAGGCCGAAGCGCGCGTAATCACGCAGCGTCGCGTGAATCCCGCTGCCGGCGACTTCGAGACCGTCGGGCGACTCCAGCCACCAGGTCGCCTCGCTCTGCATCCCGAACGGGGCCCAGATTTTTTCCGACAGGTAATCGCTCAACCAGCGGCCGGTGGCGGCTTGCACCAGTGCCCCGACGACGTGAGTCTCGGCTGTGCTGTAATTCCAGACGCTGCCGGCCGGCGCGACCCGCGGCAAGCTGGCGACGAAATCGAGAATGGCACCGGAGCGCTGGGCAATCTGCAATTCCAGCATGTGCGAACGTTCGGAGCCCGGATCCGTGTGGGTATCGTCCCACTTCACGCCCGACGTCATCTGCAACAGCTGTCGCACCGAGACGCCATCGTACGAGCTGCCTCCGAGCTGCGGCAAGTAATCGGTGAGCGCATCGTCGACGCCGCCGATCAGGCCGTCCTGAATCGCGGCCCCGACCAGCGTCGTGCTGACCGACTTGGCGCACGACATCGAAATCCAGCGCGCGTCCGCATCTAGCCCCAGATCGTAGTGCTCCAGCGCCACGCTGCCTCGATGAGTGATCAACAGGCCGGCCACGCGGTTGCGCGAAATGTAATCGGCGAGATCGAACTCGACACCGCGCGATTGAATCGTCACGTCACGCAGCTCGCGATTGCCGGCTGGCAGCGGACGCACTCGCGAGCCGCGTGCGATGCTTCGGGTCGCGAAGGCCCAACTGCCGTCGAGGAACAGCGTGCTCTGCGTCGGCGGCAGCAACTTGCCCGCGTAGGCCAGGCGACTCAGCTGCCGCCGATCGGGCGGCGTCTCGCCCTCCACTTCGAACCGATTTCCCGTTTGCAAGATACCGACCTGCGCTCTACGTGACAGGTCTCTATTTACGCTGCTTGCCCGCGGCAGGTGATTGCAATCCGATCCGGTGCCGGTGAGCTGATCACACCAGCGGGCTGGACCCCGGCGATGCCGGCGGCTATCGTCCCTGGAACATGAAGAACGATCCGCGCAAATCGCTGCCGCCTTTCGAAGCGCTGCGTGCTTTCGACGCAGTCGCGCGTCTCGGTGGCGTACGCAAAGCGGCTCCTGCCCTGGGTCGCGATCACGCGGTGGTGAGCCGGCATCTGCGTACCATCGAAACCTGGACCGGCGCGACGCTGTTTCAACGCAGCCCGGCGGGCATCGTGCTCACCGAGGACGGCAAGCGATATCACAAACAAGTGGCCGCGGCCTTCGACCTGCTGACGCAGGCGACGATTGAGCTGATGCGACATGGCGAACTACGGCGCCTGCACGTGCGCTGCATGGCCGGGCTGGCGCTGCAATGGTTGTCCAGCCGGCTCGCCGAGTTCGAACGACTTTATCCCGATGTCGATATCGAGCTGCGTCCCACCACGCGTGTGCCCGATTTTTCTTCGCAGGAAGTGGACGTGGACATTCGCTTCATCGCGACCTATCGCGTCGAGCCCACGCTGCCGCCCGAGCTGCGGAGCATCGACATTGCACACGCGCCCATCGTCGCGACGGCAAGCCCGGCCTATCTCGCCAAGGCACCGGTGATTCGCAAACCCGGCGACTTGCTACAGCACAAACTGCTGCACGAAGAAAACTTCGATCGCTGGAGTAACTGGCTGGCCGCACACGGCGTGCAGGAGGAAGTGGATCTCATCGGCCCGCGCCTGTGGCAAGGCGATCTGACCTTGAACGCCGCACGCTACGGCCGTGGCATCGCGCTTAGTAACAAACTCATCATCGCGGATGACATCGCCGCGAAACGACTCGTCGAAGTCGGCGCCGGGCTGGCGACCTTTCAACCCTATAGCATGGGCATTTATCAGCTGGCCGCACGCGCGGATCGATGGGATGCGCCGCTCATCCGTCACTTCCGCGAATGGCTCATCGAAGAGATCGCCAAGGCGGCACCCAACCTGGTGCCGCCCGCGAGTTAGTCATCCCAGCTGTGCCGCGGCCTGATCGAGGCCCGCGCTCAACTTGCCGATCAGCTCGTCGATCTCATCGCGCGTGATGATGAGCGGCGGACTGAGCACCACCGCTTCGCCGACCGCGCGAACGATGAGCCCTTCGCTCAAGCAGGCTTCGCGACATTTGATCGCCGGCTCCTGCTTCGCGTCGAACGGAATGCGCTTTTGTTTATCTCGCACCAACTGCACGGCGGCCATCAAACCGACGCCACGCACCTCGCCGATCAACGGATGACGCTGCGCCAGTTCCTGCAGCTTCTGGAAGAAATAAGGCGACGCTGTCTCACGCACGTGATCGACGATGCGTTCGCGCTTCATGATGTTGAGATTCGCAATCGCAACGGCGCACGCCGTCGGATGTCCCGAATAGGTGTAGCCGTGCGCGATGGGGCCGCCGCCAGCGATGACGTCGAAGATCCGATCCGTCATTGCGACAGCCGAGATCGGCAGATAGCCGGACGACAGGCCTTTGGCCATGCTCATCAAGTCGGGCGCAATGTCATAAGTGTGCGAGCCGAACCACTGACCGGTGCGCCCGAAACCGCAAATCACTTCATCGGCCACCAGCAGCACGTCGTGCTTCTTGCAGATCCGTTGAATCTCGGCCCAGTAACCCGCGGGCGCCTCGAACACCCCGCCCGCGCCCTGCGCCGGCTCGCCGATGAAGGCGGCCACGTTATCGGCGCCGAGCTCGAGGATTTTCTCTTCCAACGCCCGCGCCGCCTTCAATCCATAACTTTCCTTGGTGACCCCTTCGCCCTGCCAATACGCATGAGGATGAATGATATGTTCGAACTCAGGCAGCGGCACGCGATCCATGCCTCGCATGTTGGGCATGCCCCCCAAACTCACCGCCGCCAGCGTGCTGCCGTGATAGGCCAGGGTCCGCCCGATGAACACGCGCTTGGTCGGCTTGCCCAGCGTGGCCCAGTAATGACGCACCAGTCGAACGACGGTGTCGTTGGCCTCCGAGCCCGACGATGAATAGATGAAATGACGCAGCCCGTTCGGCGTGAGCTCGGCGAGCATGCGCGCCAGCTCGATCTGCGACACGTTCGCTGTCTGGAAAAAGTTATTGTAGTAAGGCAGCTCTTCCATCTGCCGCTGCACGGCCTGCGTGAGCTCCTTGCGCCCGTAGCCCACGTTCACGCACCACAGCCCGGCCATGCCGTCGAGAAATCTATTGCCCTCGCTGTCCCAGATATAAACGCCTTGCGCGCCCGTGATGACGCGCACGCCGCGACCATGCAGCGCTTTCTGGTCGGTGAACGGATGAACCTGGTGCGCATGATCGAGCTGCTGCCATTCGCTCGTCGTGCGGGAGCTTGCGGATAGAGTGGACACGATCAGCCTCGTTGGAAGGAACGGAGGCTGTTATACCCACGGAACGATCGGGGCCTGGCTGCAATCGGTGCAGCGCTGGTGAGGGGTACTCACCGCCACGAGGCGTTCGGGGCCCCCTCCCAAAATGCTGACTGGCGCGGCAGCTCGATCCGCGGTAGTCACTGTTGTCATGGCTCACCTAAACAATCCGCCGGGGCGACTGCTGTTCAGCATCGTGCTTGCCTGTTTCTGCTCGTCACCTGCCTGGTCCAGTGAGGATCCGCACGCATCACGCGACGAGCTTGCGGCCTACATCGCGCGCCCGGACCCTGACTTCGGATGGCGTGAGATCACATCCGGCGCGTTGGGGAAAACCGAGTACACGGAGTACTTGCTCACATCGCAGGCCTGGCGAGGCACGCTTTGGAAACATCAGCTCTACGTATTGCGTCCCAGGAACATGGCCCCCGATGCCAGACACGGGCTGCTGTTCATTCACGGCGGACGATGGAAGCCGGAATACGAGGCAGCAGCACAGCCCGCCGATCTGCCTCGCGAAGCGCCATATTTCGCCCGTCTCGCCGAATCGATACGCGCGCCGGTTGCCGTGCTCCGCCAGGTGCCCTTTCAACCGCTCTTCGACCGGCGGGAAGATGCGCTCATCGCGTATACGTTCGATCAATATCTGCAAACGGGCGATGCCGGCTGGCCCATCCTGCTGCCGATGGTGAAGAGCGCGACCCGAGCGATGGATGCCGTCCAGAACATCGCGCGGCAACGTTGGAATATCTCCCTGGAAACCTTCACTGTCACCGGCGCCTCCAAGCGCGGCTGGACTGCATGGCTGACCGCCGCGACCGATCCTCGGGTCATGGCCGTCGCGCCGATGGTGATCGATGTCCTCAACATGCGCGCCCAGATGGATCATCAGCGTGCCACGTGGGGCGACTTCTCGGATGAGATTCGCGACTACTCGACGCTGGATATTCAGAACCGGCTGCAGAGCGAACGCGGCGACTCGCTCCTGAGCATGGTCGATCCTTTCAGCTATCGACAGCGACTCAGCCAACCCAAGCTGATCCTGCTGAGCACCAACGACCGCTACTGGCCGCTGGATGCGCTCAACATTTATTGGCCCGGCCTGCCCGATCCCAAGAACGTCATGTACGTGCCGAATCAGGGCCACGGACTGCACGACGCCAATCGCGTGATCAACGGCTTGAGTGCGCTACATCGGTACGCAGCCGCAGGCAAGGTCCTGCCTCGCACGACATCCTCAGTCGAGCTCGAGCCTCACGCCATCACTCTGGCAGTCGAGTCCGATCGCCCCGCCAGACGCGTGCTCCTGTGGAGTGCACGCAGTCCGACGCTGGATTTTCGCGAGGCGCATTGGTCCTCGCATAGCTGCACCAGGTCCAGCAAGGGGCATCGCTGTTCGGAACGCCGTCCCGATCGAGGCTACGCCGCCGCTTACGCGGAAACATTTTTCCGCGACGAGGATGGGCCGGCGTTTTCCACGACGACCACGGTTTGCATTTTCGATCGGCAGACGCCGGCGTGTCGCTGAGCCGGAACCTATCCGCATCGCGCCCGTTAGCGGTGAATGAGCCCGTCGTGCCTGCTCATTCCGTTCGCTCTACTGCTCGCTTTCGACGCGCACAGCGACGATAAAGCGTGCTGGTCTATGGAGCTGCTGATCGGCGATGCCTACAACGCGGCGAGTCGCACCCGCATCGAACAGGTGCAGTTGGACGGGCACTCGTTCAACGGCGACTACGAAACGCGGGGCTTGGAGAGCCCTCTGCACTACGCATGGAGAATTGCGCGATGGGAGGATGCGCGTGGCTGGGAGCTGCAGTTGCTGCATCATAAGATCTTTCTGCAGAGCCGCCCGGCCGGCGTCGACGCGCTGTCGGTGAGTCATGGATTCAACATAGTGACCGTCAATCGCGCGATCGAGTACGGACACTGGCGCATCCGGGCTGGACTCGGACCTGTCGTCGCGCATGCTGAAGCGCGAATACTCGGCTCTTCCTACGACGGCCCGTACGAGCTTGCCGGAGCGGCCGCACTCATCGGCGTGAGCCGTCAACTGAAGTTAGGTAAGAACTTTTATCTGCTGGGCGAAGCGGCCGCGACGTTCGGCTACATGCGAGCCCGCCCGGAGGGCAGCCCTGCGCTGGAAGTGACAATTCGCAATCCCGCGTTTCATGCGCAGGCGGGCGTGGGCTATCGTTTTTAGAAGGTTGGAATGGTGGGTCGGGAGGGATTCGAACCCTCGACCAATGGATTAAAAGTCCAGTGCTCTACCAACTGAGCTACCGACCCACGGCACAGGTCAGGCTCGGCTGCCTGACGGGGCGCGCATCATACCTAAAGAGGCGCGGAAATTCATCGAAAATACCTTGTCGGGTCCGGCACGCCGGCGGACTGGAAACCTGCCCGACGCAGGCGGCAGGAATCGCAGCTGCCACAGGCCCGGCCGTCGGCGTCGGCCTGGTAACAGGACACTGTCAGTGAATAGTCCACGCCCAGCGACACGCCGCGCTGAATGATCTGGGCCTTGGTCAGGTCGATCAGCGGCGTCACCACCTTGAACGCCACCGTGCCCTCCACGCCCGCTTTCGTCGCCAGGTTCGCGACCCGCTCGAAGGCGGCGACGAAGGCCGGGCGGCAGTCCGGATAGCCTGAATAATCGACCGCATTCACACCGATGAATATGCGCGGGGCTTCGAGAACTTCGGCCCAGCCCAAGGCGAAGGACAACATCACCGTGTTGCGCGCGGGGACGTAGGTGACCGGAATGCCCATCTGCGGCGACTCGGGTACGGCGATGCTCGTATCGGTCAGCGCCGAGCCGCCGATGCCACCGAGATCGATGCGCAAAGTGCGATGCTCGACGGCGCCCAACGCTTGAGCAACGCGCGTGGCTGCATCCAGCTCAGCCCGATGCCGCTGACCATAATCCACGCTCAGCGCGTAGCACTGAAAGCCTTGCTCGCGAGCGATCGCAAGCACGGTGGCGGAATCCAGACCACCGGATAACAGCACGACAGCGCGAGCACCAGACATGACTGCGACAACTCTCTCCGCCAGCGCTGGTAGAGCACTGGACTTTTAATCCATTGGTCGAGGGATTGGATCCCACCGATTTACTTGCCGGGCGTATCGCCCCACAAAATCTTGTGCAGCTGAATCTGCAGCCGCACCGGCAGCCGCTCATCCAGCACCCACTGCGCCAGATCGCGTCCGTCCACCTGACCGTAGCTCGGGCTGAACAGCACCATGCAGCGCTCGTACAGCCGGCGCTCGCGAACGAAGTCGCGGGCCCATTCGAAATCGGCGCGACTGCAGAGCACGAACTTCACCTGCTCTTCCGGCCGCAATACATCCAGGTTCTCGTAACGATTGCGACCGACCTCGCCGCTGCCCGGCGTCTTCACATCGACAACTCGCACGACGCGCGGATCGACATTGCTCACATCGATGGCGCCGCTGGTTTCCAACGAGACGCTGTAGCCGGCATCGCACAGCTTCTGTAGCAGCGGGAAACATCCCTTCTGCGCAAGCGGCTCGCCGCCGGTGACACAAATGTGTTTCGTATTGAACGAGGCGACGCGCGCCAACACATCGTCGAGCGCAAACCATTCACCGCCGTAAAACGCGTAAGCGGTATCGCAGTACTGACACCGCAGCGGACACCCGGTGAGACGCACGAAGACAGTGGGCCAACCGACGCTGTCGGCTTCACCTTGAATCGATAAGAAGATCTCGGTGAGCTTGACGCGTGCGGCGCCGGTGCCGGTTACGGCGGAATCGATAGTGGTGGAGTCAGTGAGGTTCATGAGACTGATCTGACCACCAAGAGGCAGCGGCGCTGATGGCGTCCCCAGGGAGACGCCATCAACAAACCGAACTATCTGCCCTCGCTATCCAGCTTCGCGATGCGTTGGCTCGCGAGACGGGCGGCGGTGGTATCGCCAAAACGCTGCACGACCTGGTTGAGCGCCGAGCGCGCCTCGCCCCAGTTCTTCAGCTCGTAATTGCAGTAGCCGATCTTCAGCAATGCATCCGGAATCTTGCGCGACTCCGGATACTTCTCGATCACCGTCCGGAAATCGCGCAACGCGTCCGGATATTGTTTGGTGACGTAGTGCGCCTCGCCCAGCCAGTACTGCGCGTTGTCGGCCAGCGGGCCGTTCGGGAACGTCGTCAGGTACTGTTTGAACGCGTTGATCGCTTCGGGATATTTCGCATCCTTCAGCAGATCGAACGCGGCCTGATAGTTGGCGCGATCGTCGCCTTGCGGGACCGGCAAGCCGCCCGCGGCCGGCGTGGCAACAGAAGCTGCCGCACCGGGATTGCCTTCGAGGGCCGAGAGCCGCCGATCGACATCGCCATACAACTCACGCTGCTGCGTCTGATTCTGCGTTGCCTGGTGTTGCAGCTCATCGAGCTGCCCCCGCAACAGGCGCGTTTCCGCCTGCGCCGCTTCGATCCGTTGCGACAGATCGAGCAGGCTTTGATTGGCGAGCACGCGCTCCAGACGTAACAAGCGGCTGTCGAGCTCGGACAACTTCTGCACCGTCGGATCGGCTTCCGGCGGCGTCGTCGCACAGCCCGACAGCACCGCCGCCACGACGGCGATCAGACCGACGCGGACAGCAGTAATGTTTGGCACAGATGTCATGGCGGCTCGGCTCATCGACCGTAGACCAGCTCGACGCGGCGGTTCTTGGAGTACGCCGCTTCGTCACTGCCCTGCACGGCCGGACGCTCTTCGCCGTAGCTCACAGTGGTGATCTGATTTTCAGTCACGCCCTGGAGCATCAGCGCGCGACGCACGGCTTGCGCACGACGCTCGCCCAGACCGATGTTGTACTCACGCGAGCCGCGCTCGTCGGAGTGACCTTCGAGACGAATCTTGCGCGTCGGGCTGCCGTTCAGGAATTTCGCGTGCGCGGTCACCACCGGCACGAACTCCGGCTTGATCTCGGCGCGGTCGTAATCGAAGTAAACGATCACACCGGCGGCCTTGGCCGCTTCCATCGCCTGCTGCTCGGCTGACAGCGCGCTGCTGCCGACGCCGCTGCTGTCCGCACCCGAGGTGCTGGTCGAGGGGCCCACCGACTCAGAGGTGTTCTGCGCCTCGGGCAGCGGCTTGTTGCCACAGGCCGCCAGCATCAGACCAGTCGCCGCGATCAGCATCAGCCGAGTTATACGCATCTACACTCTCCTGAATTTAGTAGTTGTTACGACCTTGGGACCCGCTGAAAAATCCCTTGTCGCCATTCACAGACCAAAACTGCGGCGAATTTTGCCACAACTCGGCCCAAAACACGGCGCTTTGCGGGTCTTTTTTGCCGCTCAACGCTGCGGAAACGGCGCCCACACGGGCTCGCGCACTTCACCCACGGTATTGGTGAACCGCTCGGCCGTACGCCCATCGGTCGACACCGTCGCCAGCACACCTTTGCCCCGCTCCTGGGTGGCATAGATCAGCACGGCGCCATTGGGCGCGAAGCTCGGGCTCTCATCCTGCCGACCTTCCGAGAGCACCTGCATGCCCTTGGAGGCCAGATCGATGACAGCAATTCGGTAATTGCCACGGTCCAGGGTCACGACCGCGAGTTGTTTGCCATTCGGCGACACGCGCGGCCGGGCGTTGTAGCCGTTCTCGAAGCTGACCCGCGTGGCCCGATTCGGATTGGCGACCTCGATCTCGTAAATCTGCGGACCGCCGGCGCGATCGGAATTGAAGTACAGCTTCTTGCCGTCGGACGACCAGCTCGGCTCGGTGTCGATGCCGGGATCGAAGGTCATGCGCGTGAGCACCTGGCTGTTGAGCTCCAGGGTATAGATATCGATATCGCCATCCTTGCGCGACAACGTGATCGCCAGTGTCTTGCCATCGGGCGACCAGGACGGCGCGCCATTGATACCCGCGCGTGCCGACACACGCTTGCGCTCACCGGTGCGCAATGTTTGCACATAGATCGCCGACGCTTTGGTCTCGAACGACACGTAAGCGAGGCTCTGGCCATCCGGCGACCACGCCGGCGACATGATCGGCTCGTCCGAGCTGGTGATCACCTGCTGATTCTCGCCGTCGTAATCGGAGACGATGAGCTTGTAACGTTGCTTGGGCGGCGTGCCTTCAGCGCTGATGAAGGCGACGCGCGTCGAGAAGGCGCCACGCACACCGGTCAGCTGTTCGAAAATGATGTCCGAGATCCGGTGCGCGAGCGCACGCATGGAGTTGGCATTCGCGGTGAGACGCTGGCCGGCCAGCCGCTGACCGGTCAGCACGTTATACAGCTCGAAGTTGGCGGCGAAGCCCTGGCCCTCGGGCATCAGCTTGCCGACCGCGATGAAATCAGTCTTGAGATAGCGCCAGTCCTGGAACCGGATCTGATCGCCCTGAGTCGGACGATCGATCATTTCCTTGCGATCCAGGGGTGCGAAGCGGCCGCTTCGTCGCAGGTCGGCGGCCACCACTTCAGCCACATCGAAAGGCGCGGCGCCGCTGGATTCCCAGCCGAACGGCACGATGGCGACGGGCACCGCATCCTCGGCGGACTTGGTGATCTCGATCACCAGCTGTGCGTTGGCCGGGACCGCGAACCACGACAGTGCGAAACAAATCCAGACGGCAACAGTTTTTTTCATCAGTCACAGCTCCTTGGAGCGAAATCGGTGAGCGAGGCGCGTCAACCCGCGCCCGGCCTGAAATTAAACGTCAACTCCGGCCGGAACAGGCGCGGGTTGGACGGCGTCGGCAACGGCGACGCGCTGACCACCGCGTTCTCGACCGACTGTTTGACGGCAGCGTCGCCATTGCAGCTGCCGACCTTCGCGGACAGAACGACGCCGGCGGGCGTTTGCCGCACCGTCACCTGGCACAACAAGTCGTCGCGGGCCGACAGCGGACGATTCCAACGACGCTCGACCGCCTGCGCGACCATGGCGATGTACTGTGCCATCTCCGGCGAGCTGGCGGCGGCCGCATCGGCCGCGGCGTTGGACTCTTCTTCCTGCAACTGACGCTGCAAATCCGACTCCACTGCCTCCTGCCTCCGTTTGTCATCGGCCGCCTTGCGACGTTCCGCCTCTTCCTTCTGCTTGCGCTGGATTTCGGCGACTTTCTTCGCCTCCTCCTCGGCCTGCTTCTTCCGAGCGGCGTCCTCGGCGGCGCGTTTCTTCTCCGCCTCCTGCCGTTCGCGCAATTGTTGCTCTTCCGCCTGGCGGCGCTGGTCCGCCTCCTGGCGTTGTTTCAATTCGACCTGACGCTCCGCTTCCGCCCGTTGTTCCGCTTCCTTACGCTGAACCTCTTGCTGCTGCTCCTGCTCGCGCTGCTTCTGTTGCTCGGCTTCCCGCTCACGTTCGCGCTGGGCCTGCTCTTCGCGCTGCTGTTGCTGAGCCCGGTCACGCTCACGTTCCTGACGCTGCTGACGGGCGGCTTGATTCAGCGCCTTGGGATCGACGACGACGGCCTGGATGGCGAGCTGCACCGGCGGCGGCGTGCGCTGCATGTTCAGCATGGTCATGCCGAAAATCCCGGCAAACACCGCGTGCAGCAGCAGCGCGCCGAGAATGTACGTCCAGTGTTGTTTGATGAAATCGACCATGCAGCCTTAGCGCTTTTTGTTATTTCGCGCTTCCGCCGGATCGGTGATGAAACCCACCTTCTCAGCGCCCGCTTCTTGTAACAGCACCATGCCGGTGACCACGCGGCCATAGGGCACATTGGTGTCGGCCTTTACCAGCACCGGGGTCTGCGGCTCACGCTTCAACACCGTTCCGACACGCTCGACCACGGCGCTTTCATCCAACGCGCTTTCCTCGTCCTTGCCGATGTTCAAGTAATACTTGCCCGCAGCATCGACGCTCAGGATCAAGGGCTGATGCTGGCGCATGAGATCTTCCGGCAACGGCTCGGCCGCGGCCTTGGGCAGATCGACCTTGATGCCCTGAGTCAGCATGGGCGCCGTGATCATGAAAATGATCAGCAGCACGAGCATCACGTCGATATAGGGAACGACGTTCATCTCGGCCACGAGCCGCTTGCCGCGGCGGTTGTTCATCGGACTCATGCGTGCGCCTCGGCGCCTCGCTGCGGCTCACGAGGAGCGGATGCGTGACGCTGCAGAATCGTCGAGAGCTCTTCGGTGAAGGTGTCATAGCGCGTTTCGACGCGGCTCACCTGATCGGCATACCGGTTGTAAGCAACGACCGCGGGAATCGCGGCGAACAGACCCATGGCGGTGGCGATCAGCGCTTCGGTGATACCCGGCGCCACCATCGACAGCGTCGCCTGTTGCACGTTACCCAGACCGTGGAATGCATTCATGATGCCCCACACCGTGCCGAACAAGCCGACGTACGGGCTGGTCGAGCCGATGGTCGCGAGCATCGCCAGGCCCAGTTCCAGACGATCGCTTTCCTTCAGCAGTGCGACCCGCATGCCGCGACGGGCGCCTTCGATCAGCTGCGCCGAGGCGATGCCGCCCTGTTGGCGCAATCGTGAGAACTCACGAAAGCCCTGCTCGAAGATCGCTTCCATGCCCCGGGTGACCCGGCGGCTCTGGTCGATGGTTCGAAACATCGCGGTCAGATCGCCGCCCGACCAGAACGTTTCCTCGAAGCGGTCGGCGTCGGTGCGCGCCTTCTTCAGCTCGGCGCGTTTACGCAGCATGATGGACCACGACACCAGCGATGCCAGCAGCAGCAGCGCCATCACGATCTGCACCACGATGCTGGCGTTCAGCACCAGCTCCAGAGGATTCAAGTTCTCTGCCATTGTCCCATCACTCCCGATTATCTCGTTAGATTGCGCCCCGCGCGGGGCGCGGGGGCGCACTCACATCAGATCCTTTGGTAACGCCGTCGGCCTCAAGCTCACGGCATCCAGGCACGCCACGCGCACCTTGCCTTCGACCAGCAGCTCGCCGTCGAGGCCGCCGCGAAACACCTGTTGCTGAAACGTGAAGCTGGCGCGCGTGCGCTCGGCAATCACGCAGGTCACCAGCAGCTCATCGCCATAACGCGCCGGCCGGCGATAGTGCGCCTCGATATCGACGACCACGAACATCAGCCCGTGCTGCTCCTTCAAGGGCAGCTGTTCGATACCGGCGGCCCGCAACCATTCGGTGCGCGCCCGCTCCATGAACTTCATGTAGTTCGCGTAGTAGACGATGCCGCCGGCATCGGTGTCTTCCCAATAAATTCTCACCGGCCAGGCAAACGTCCGCGACTCAGTCATTGAACAACTCGCCGGTGCCCGGCCGTTCCGGCAGCTTCAAGCCGAAATGCTGATACGCCAGGCGCGTCGCCATCCGGCCACGCGCGGTGCGCATGATGAAACCTTGTTGGATCAGATACGGCTCGATCACGTCCTCGATCGTGCCGCGCTCCTCGCCCAGCGCCGCCGACAGGCTTTCCACGCCCACCGGCCCGCCGTCGAATTTTTCGATGATGGTCAGCAACAGCTTGCGGTCCATGAGATCGAAGCCCAGCGGGTCCACGTCCAGCATATCCAGCGCCGCCTGCGCCACTTCGTCGGTAATCCGGCCACCGGCGCGCACTTCGGCATAGTCACGCACGCGCCGGAGCAATCGATTGGCGATACGGGGAGTTCCCCGGGAACGCTGCGCAATCCTCCCCGCTCCCGCGCTGTCCGCCGGTACGCCGAGCAGGCTCGCGGAACGAGTCACAATGCGTTGCAGCTCCGCCTGATCGTAAAACTCCAACCGTTGCACGATGCCGAACCGGTCTCGCAGCGGCGAGGTCAGCAGGCCGGCGCGCGTGGTCGCGCCGATCAAGGTGAACGGCGGCAGATCCAGTTTGATGGAACGCGCGCCCGGGCCTTCGCCGATCATGATATCGAGCTGAAAATCTTCCATCGCCGGATACAGGATTTCCTCGACCTGCGGGCTCAGCCGATGAATCTCGTCGACGAATAAAACATCGTTGGCCTGCAGATTGGTGAGCAGCGCGGCCAGATCGCCGGCGCGCTCGATCACCGGGCCCGAGGTCTGCCGCAAATTCACGCCAAGCTCGTTGGCGACGATGTTCGCCAGCGTGGTCTTGCCCAGGCCGGGCGGACCGAAGATCAGCACGTGATCCAGCGCTTCGTGCCGGTTACGCGCCGCCTGGATGAATATTTCCATCTGCGTCTTGACCGCCGTCTGACCGACGTAGTCGGCCAGTCTCTTCGGCCGCACGGCGCGGTCGAGGGCGGCTTCATCGCCCTGCGAAGAGGCGGATACGATGCGGTCCTGCTCGATCATGATGGCTTATCGGGTGGCAGCGGCCTGCAATGCGCGGCGAATGATTTCCTCGGTGGTCTGCACCGACGCGTCCACCGCCTTCAGCAGCCGCGTCACTTCGGCAGGCTTATAGCCCAACGCGACCAGCGCGCTGAAAGCCTCCGCTTGTGGACCGATCGCAGGCTCGGCGGTTCCGCCCGTCGGCAATACCGCAAGGCCCGTGTCGCCAAAACCCTTCACCCGGTCGCGCATCTCGACCACCAGTCGCTCGGCCGTCTTGCGGCCCACGCCGGGCGTGCGCACCAGCGTATCGATGTCCTGCGCCTCGATGCACATCAGGAAGGCATCCACGGTGAGGCCCGACAGCAGCGCCAGCGCCAGCTTCGGCCCCACATTGGAAACTTTCAGCAGCTCGCGAAACAGCCGCCGCTCGCGCTCGGTGCCGAAGCCGAACAGGATGTGCGCATCCTCGCGGACCACCAGGTGCGTGAACAGATGAACGTCCGCCCCGGCCGCCGGCAACCCATAAAACGTCGACATCGGCGCTTCCAGCTCGTAGCCGACGCCGCCCACGTCGATCACCAGCTGCGGGGGTTGCTTGGCGGTCAGCCGACCGCGCAAAAAACCGATCATTGCGCCGGGCCCGCCGCGAGCTGGTGCAGCTGGCCGTTGAGATTGCGGGAATGCGCGTGGCAAAGCGCGATGGCCAACGCATCCGCCGCGTCGGCGCCGAGCGGGCCGGAAAGATTCAACAAACGTCGCACCATCAACTGCACTTGTTCCTTCTGAGCGGCACCGGTTCCCACCACGGCCAGTTTCACCTCACGGGGCGCGTACTCAAAAACACGCGGGCGCACGGCAAAAGTCGCACTCAACGCCGCCCCTCGCGCCTGGCCCAGCTTCAACGCGCTATCGGCATTGCGGTGCATGAACACGCGCTCGATGGCGACTTCGTCCGGCTGGTACTGGGCCGCCAGCTTATCGACGCCGGCAAAAATTTCCTGCAGACGATCGGCCAGCGACGCGCCCCGGGCGCGGATCGATCCGCTCACCACATAGGTGACCTTGGGCCCCGTCTCCACCACCGCGTAACCGGTGCATAACGAGCCCGGGTCCAGCCCGAGGATTCGCACGCTCGGCGCCGGCGCCAAGGCCACCTTGGACGCGCGCTGACGGAGGCTGACGACGGCCGTCGATACCTTCACGTCACCTCGGGCAAGGTTGAGCTCGGCGAGACTTTTCGGGCGCCTGTGTCTGCGCAAGGACTCCCTCTGCCTGGACCCGCGCGGGTCTCGAGTTGCGAAGGTCGGTATGATACCGGCAACGGCTACAAACCGACACGATCCGCGCTTCCATGCCTTCCGTCGACGACGCTGCATCCGACACCGAGCAGACCGCGAACGCCCGCCGCCGGGCTCACGAGCTGTTGTCGAAACTGTCGACCACGGTCGGCGAGCAGAACCCCAAGGCGCTGGTCGCGCTGGCGCGTGCGCAGGCCATCGTCGACATCCTGGTCACCTTGACCGATGACGACGACATTCTCGGCGGCGCCCTGCTCCTGCCGCTGCTCGAAGCCGAGGTCATCACCCCCGAGCAGGCGGTCGCGACGCTGAGCGCACCGGCCAATCGAATCGCCAGCGAGCTGCAGCGGCTGGGCTCGCTGAACATCACCATTCCGACCGGCACCGGCGGTGGACGCGGCACGCCCTCGCTTTCGGGCAATCAGGCCGAAGGCTTGCGCAAGATGCTGCTGGCCATCGTCACCGATCCGCGACTGGTGCTCGTGAAGCTCGCGGCTCAATTACAGCAACTGCGAGATAGCAAGGATGCCCCGCCGAGCGAACGCCAGCGTCTCGCTTATGAAACGCGGGAGATTTACGCGCCGCTCGCGAACCGCCTCGGCGTGTGGCAATTGAAGTGGGAGCTGGAGGATCTGAGCTTCCGCTACCTCGATCCCGACAACTACAAGACGATCGCCGGCTGGCTCGCCTCCAAGCGCATCGATCGCGAACGTTACATCGGCGAAGTGATCGACGTGCTGCGTCGGGAGCTCGAGAAAGCACACATCGAGAACGCCGAGATCGCCGGCCGCCCGAAGCACATCTACAGCATCTGGCGAAAGATGCATCGCAAGGGCCTGCAGTTCGATCAGCTGTACGACGTGCGCGCGGTGCGTGTGCTTGTGGACAGCATCGCCGACTGCTATGCCGCGCTCGGCATCGTGCATGGAATGTGGCCGTATATTCCCGGCGAGTTCGACGACTACATTGCGACCCCGAAGGACAACCTCTATCGATCCCTGCACACCGCCGTCATCGGCCCTGGCAAGCTGCCGCTGGAAGTGCAGATCCGCACGCGCGAGATGCATGCGCATGCCGAGCTCGGCGTCGCCGCTCACTGGCGCTACAAGGAAGGCGGCAAAGCGAATCCCGCCTATGAACAGAAAATCGTCTGGCTTCGGCAAGTGCTCGAGCCCAGCGAGCGCGGCGAGGAAACCGAAGGCGAGTTTCTGGATCGGGTGCGCTCGGAATTGTTCGAGGATCGGGTGTATGCGATCTCACCGCGAGGCGAAGTGGTCGATCTGCCGCGCGGCGCGACGCCGCTCGACTTCGCCTATCACGTGCACACGGATCTGGGTCATCGCTGCCGGGGCGCCAAGGTCAACGGCCGCATGGTGCCGCTGAACCACATTCTTCAGAACGGCGATCAGGTCGAGATCATCACCAGCAAGCAGCTCAATCCGAGCCGCGACTGGCTGGTGCCCTCGCTCGGCTATCTCGCCTCTCCTCGCAATCGAAACAAAGTCCGCGCGTTCTTCCGCAAGCTCGACGAGCAACAGAACACTCAGCAAGGCCGGCAGATTCTCGAACGTGAGCTGCAACGACTGGCGGTGCACTCGGTGACGCTGCCGGAGCTGATTGGCGAGTTCAAATTCGACAACGCGGATCAGCTGTATCGCGCCATTGGCGAAGGCGAGATCAACGTCGCTCAGATCAGCGGCGCCGTGCAACGCCGGGCCAAGCCGCAGGAATTGCCGACGCCGGTCTTGAAACGGCCGGCCGCCGAGCCGAAGAAGGCGTCGGGCATCACTATCGACGGCGTCGACGATCTGCTGTCGAACTTCGCCGGCTGTTGCAGCCCCGTGCCGCCCGAGGCCATCGCCGGCTACATCACGCTGGGCCGGGGCGTCAGCATCCATCGCGACGATTGCCCCAACTTCAAACGGCTGGCGCTCGCCAATCCCGAGCGGGTCATTCCGGTCGAATGGGGTTCGGGCGGCGAACGTTCGTTCCCGGTCGATATCAATGTTCGCGCCTATGACCGTCGCGGCCTGTTACGCGACGTGACCGCGATTCTCGCGGACTCGAAGATCAACATTCACGCCATGAACACGTTGACGCACGAGACCGACGAGATCGCCGACATGAATTTGAAAATCACGGTCCACGACCTGGAAGAGCTGTCCCGCGTGCTGGCTCGAATCCAGGGCCTGCCCAATGTGTTGAGCGCCCGACGCAAGGTTTGAGCAATGAAACTGATCTCCAACACGCTGCTCGATGAGATGACCGCCAAAGCGGCCGCCAGCCCTCGCCGCCGTACTCACCACAATCTGCACAGTTCACCGAGCGATCCAGTGCAGCGCTTTGTGGTCGTGGCTCACAGCGACACCTATATTCGCCCGCACCGGCACATGACCAAGTCGGAACTGTGCACGATCGTGCGCGGCCGGTTCGAGTGCGTGGTGTTCGATGCTGATGGGACGATCATCGAACGGAATGTCATGGGCGAAGGCACGTCGAATGTCGCCTTCGAGCTGCCCTCGCAAACGTGGCATACGCTGCTCGCGCTGACGGATGGCGCTGCGTTCGTGGAAGTTAAAGAGGGACCGTACGATCCTGCGACCGCCGCCGAGTTCGCTCGGTGGGCACCGGAGGAAGGTGGTGCCACGGCTGAGTTTCAACGCTGGGTTAGGTCTGCGCCGGTTGGTGCGCGCGTGCCATCCTTCACCTAACAACCCTGGCTCGACTGCCTCGATTGCCGACGACGCCGACCTACACATGGCAGCGCCGCGTCGGAACAGGGCCGATGGCGCGTGCCGATCATCACCTGGTCGTTGCGTTATCGGCTGCTGCCAATCGGGCCGTCGTCGCCGGTCGTCAACTTGCGGCTTGTGCCAGGGCCGTTTCCATCGCACTGTCTCCTTGCACGCGGAACGCGGCAATCTCGGTTTCGCTCCACTCGCGAACGATGCGGCCGTCGATGAGCAAGGCCGCTTTGTCAGCGTAGTGCTCGACGATATCCAGTGAGTGTGTCGCGAGCAGTACGGCACAACGGCCGTCCGTCAGACGGTGCTGCAAGTGATGTTTGACCTGCAACGCACTCGCCGGATCGAGCCCGTTGAATGCCTCATCCAGCACGATCAGCGTCGGCTCGCCGAGCAGTGCGAGCAGGATGCAAAGTTTCTGTCTCGTACCCAGCGAATAGGTATCGACGAAGCTATCGAAATACCCCTCGAAGCGCAGCTCACGAGCCAGCGCCAACACATCCGCACTGATATCTCGCAGACCTTTCGCTTGAGCGTACACCTCGAGACACTGCCTTCCTGTTAGCAGCCCCGGCAATTGCTCGGGCGCACACGCATAACCAAGACGTTGCTTGGCTGCGAGTGGATCGGAAATCGCCGAATGCCCGGCGATCAATAAGTCACCCGATGACGGCGTGAGCGCCCCGCTGATACAACGTAACAACGTGCTCTTGCCGACGCCGTTCGGCCCGAGCAGGCAGAACCACTCACCCGCCGGCACCTGCAAACTCACACCGCTCAGCACTTCACGCTTGCCGTACTTGGCATGCACCTGACGGACATCGAGCACCATCGAAGTCATGTCTTTGCTCCCGAATGGCTGCAATGCCTCTCAACGCCGCAGCTGAGGGCACTACCTTCACGCGACGTCATGTCTTTACCCCGGCGCGTAGCTGCAAGATCGTCGCGAGAGCGGCGAACGCTGCAATCGACAGCGCGATCTTCGCTAGTGGCGAACGGCCGCGATAGTGATCGACCAGCGCGAAGCCGGAGATCGAGATGAACAACCCGACCCAGAGCGCCGCGGCCTGCAACGCCATGCCAATCGGCGCGCCAGCAGGACCATGCAGATAACCGCCAGCGCTACGCCGATACATTGATGAGCGAACGCTCGACGGGAGACTGACCAAACAAATCCCATCAACGTGATCGGCGTGGCCCGCAACCAGATGGCCGCCGACTTCGCGACGGTAGTCATCGCAGAGACCAGCGCGGCCAGGTAACTTGCAACGAAGTACATCGCCACAACGGATAACCCGGCAACTGCCGACGACCCGCCCTGCACCGCCAGCAACGCCGCGATCAGCACATACCGCGAGTTCTCCGGGCGGCTCCAGGATAGAACTTGAGCGATGGGCCAGCCGGCCAGGCCGGCTGAATCGGGCTGCATGCCGACACTTGTACATTCGGCCGCCCCATTCGCAGACGTCTCTGACGATTGCGAGATTTCGCACGTAGCCTGCTCGGGTCCGCTCAAGACCTGCTCACGTTGACGCGATGTCTGCTCGGGTTCGCTCGAGCCCTGGGTACGTTGACGTGACGTTTGCTCCGCTTCGCTCGAGTCCTGCGCACGTTGACGTGACGTTTGCGCGGGCTCGCTGGAGACCTGTGGTGGCTTGCCTGAGGACCGAGCGACGGCCGCACGACGAACGCGGGGCCGCGGCACGTATCGCGACGGCACGACGCCGGACGGTTGCGTGCGGCGAGCGGTCCACCATCCAATCACGCCACCAATAAACAATCCAGCGGCGGCGGCGCCTGCAACCTTTTCAGCAGAAGCGACGATGCCTTCAGTTGTGAGTGCGGCCAACGCAGGCACCATCACCACCATCACGACGAGCGCGCACAGAGGCAGGAGCACGCGAATCGCCTGCGATATGATCAAGCTTCGCGGCGGGATGGGCGTGGCGATGAGCCACGACTGCGACTTCGATTCTTCGAGCTGCCGTCGCCGCCCACTCACAGAGCTCGCCGCATAGACAGCCGCGACCGCCGCCAGCAACACCCAATACTCCGCGAGCGTCTCGACCGCACCGGCAACGCGCCCCGTCAACAAAAACACCAGCGCAACGACAACCGCGACAGCGCACAGAACGAGCAGCACAGCGCGAAGACCGTCGCCGCGCAGGCGCGACAGCGAATTCGCGACTCGCAGCCATTCAACCCAGAGCGCCGGATGCCGGCGCAGGAAGGTCGGCGCGGGCGTTATGCGGTCTGAGCGGCCTTCAGTCGCCACGTTCTCAGCCCGTACAGAACGAACACCACGACCAGCACGATCGCCAACGCCACGAATTGCTCGAGCGTCACGGTCTCATAGAACAACCAGGACAACGACAGGCACGCGGCGATGGGCACCAGCGGGCCGCCGGGCGTGAGGTACGGCTCGCCATCGGTACGAATATCTTTCTTCCGCAGCACATACGCCGCGATGGCGCACAGGAAATACAGCATCAACGCCGACAGATTCGCGAAGATGGTCAGCGTCTCATAGGTGCCGGACAAGGCAATCGAAGCCACGATCACGCCATAGATGATGATGGCTTTGTGCGGGCTATGAAACGTCGGATGAACCGCGGTCAGGATGGGCGGCAGGAACCGGTCGCGGCTCATCGCAAACAAGCCGCGCGGTTCCGACAACACATTCGCGCTCAGATAGCCGAACATCGAAATCACCGCGCCCACGACCAGAATCGTGCGACCGACCGGCCCGACGATCGACCCGGCCGCGCTCGCCAGCGGGGTCGTGCGATCGTGCGCCAGGTCCGTTCCCATCACGCCGAGCGCGACAAACTGAATCGCCAGATATAACAACGTCGCCGCCCCCAGCGCCATGAACGCCGCACGCGGCACGGTCTTGGCGGGATTCTTCACTTCGCCGCTGGGCATCAGCGAGCCTTCGATGCCCGAGAACGCGAAGATCACGATGCCAGCCGTGCCCAGCACGGTGCTGGCTTCAGGCACGGCGGTCCAGGCCAGATTCGACGGCTCGATGAAGAACGCACCGATGAATACGAACGCCAGCAGCGGTAACAATTTGGCCACCGTGACCGCCTCGATGACCCGCGCGCCGGTCTTCACACCGCGATAGTTGATCGCGACCAGCGTACCGACCAGCAACACCACGACAACCTTATAGACCCAGCTCGGGCTGCCGGGCGCCAGGGTCAGAATGGATCGGGCGAGAACGTTACAAACACCCGCGGCCGCCGAGGTGCCCGTGGCCAGCACCAGACATCCGGCCACGAAGCCCCACATCGGTCCGATCGCCGTTTCCACATAGGCATACGGCCCACCGGTCGCCGAGACCCGGCTGCCCGCTTCGGCGAAACACATCACGACCAGGCCAATGATGATCGCGCAGGCCACATAGGCCAACGGCGCGGCGGTCCCCAACTGGAGCACGGCGAATGCCGGCAGCACGAAAATGCCGCTGCCCACCGTGTAGTTGAAGATGGTTGCCGCCAGCTGGCGGGTGCCGAGCTCGCGGGATAGCAGTGCGTCGGGATTGGAGTTGTGCATCGGCCGGAGAATAGCCGATGGCGCGGAAGCCGGACAAAGGGGACAGATTTAAAACCTGTCCCCTATCCAGGATTATCGGTTCGGGAAGTCGATCGCGATCTTGTCCGCCGCCAGGGCCGCTTCGTGCACGGCCTCGGACAGGGTCGGATGCGCATGAATCGTCCGCTGCAGGTCCTCGGTGCTCGCCGAGTACTCCATCGCCAGTACGGCTTCGGCGATCAGCTCGCCGGCCATCGGGCCGATGATGTGCACGCCCAGGATCTCGTCGTCATCCGTGGCGGCGACGATCTTCGCGAAGCCGGCGGTGGCTTCCATCGCGCGGGCGCGGCCGCTAGCGAGGAACGGGAACGAGCCGACCTTGTAAGCACGGCCGCTCTTCTTCACTTCCTCTTCGGTTTGGCCGACCCAGGCGATTTCGGGCGCGGTGTAAATCACGGAAGGAATCGTCTTGTAATTCACTTCGGCGATCTTGCCGGCGATCAGGTCGGCGACCATCACGCCCTCTTCCTTGCCCTTGTGCGCGAGCATCGGGCCACGTACCACGTCACCGACCGCCCACACATTGGCCACGTCGGTCTTGCAGTCGTGATCGACCTTGATGAAACCGCGCTCATCGATCTGCACGCCGGTGCCGTCACCGAGCAGATCTTTGGTGAACGGACGACGGCCGATGGCGACCACGACCTTGTCGACTTCGAGGGTCTGTTCGCCCTTGGCGTCGGTGTACTTCAGCTTCACGCCGCTGGCCGACTTGTCGGCGCCGCTGACCTTCGCGCCCAGGCGAATGTCGAGGCCGAGCTTCTTGAAATGCTTGAGCGCTTCCTTGGACACAGCGCCATCGGCGGCCGGCAGGAAGGAATCGAGCGCTTCGAGCACCACGACTTCCGAGCCCAGACGACGCCACACGCTGCCCAGTTCCAGACCGATCACGCCGGCACCGACCACGCACAAACGCTTCGGCACGGAATCGAATTCCAATGCACCCCAGGAGTCGACGATCTGCTTGCCGTCGAACGGCACGCTCTTCAATTCAGTGGGCGAGGAGCCGGACGCGATGATGACGTGCTTGGCGGTGAGCTCTTCCTTCTTACCGTCCTTGCCGGTGAACTCGACCTTGTTGCCCTTGAGCAGCTTGCCGTGACCTTGCAGACCAGTGACGCCAGCGGCTTTGAACAGCGCGGTGATGCCCTGAGTCGAGGCCTTCACGATGCCGGCGCGACGCTTCTGCATCGTCGCGACATCGACCGACACGTCGCCGACTTTGATGCCGTGAACCGCGAACTCGTGCTGAGCACGATGCACCAGCTCCGAAGACTCGAGCAGCGCCTTGGAAGGAATACAGCCGGCGTTCAAGCAGGTGCCGCCGAAGGCATACGAGCCATCTTTGTTCACCCACTCGTCGATACAAGCCACTTTCAACTTGTTTTGACCGGCACGAATGGCCGCGGGATAGCCGGCGGGACCGCCGCCGATGACGATGACGTCGTATTCAGAAGACATGCGAGCTCCGCGATGCTTATTTCTTTAGAAGTGGAAATGGGGACGAGCTAGGGCGCTGCAAGGGACAGCGCCCTAGTCATGAATCGAGTGTTACAGCTGCAGCAGCAGGCGCGCCGGATCTTCCAGCGCATCCTTGATCGCCACCAGGAACTGCACCGACTCGCGACCGTCGACGATGCGATGGTCGTAAGTGAGCGCCAGGTACATCATCGGGCGGATCTTGATCTCGCCGTCGACCACCATCGGGCGCTCCTGGATCTTGTGCATGCCGAGGATGGCGACCTGCGGCGGATTCAGGATGGGCGTCGACATCAGCGAGCCGAACACGCCACCGTTGGTGATCGTGAACGTGCCGCCGGTCAGCTCTTCCAGAGAGATCGAGCCGTCGCGAGCCTTCTTCGCGTAGTCGCCCACGGCCTGTTCGAGCTCCGCGAAGCTCAGCGCTTCGGCGTTACGGATCACCGGCACCATCAAGCCGCGCTCGGTGGAGACGGCCACGCCGAAGTCGTAGTACTCGTGATACACGACGTCGTTGCCGTCGATGGACGCATTCACCGCCGGGAACTTACGCAGCGCTTCGATCGCGGCCTTGATGAAGAACGAGCTGAAGCCCAGCTTCACGCCGTGCGCCTTCTCGAACTTGTCCTTGTAGCGGGCGCGGATTTCGTTCACCGCCGTCAGATCGACTTCGTTGAACGTCGTCAGCATCGCCGCAGTGGACTGCGCCTGAATCAAACGCTCGGCGATACGAGCGCGCAGACGAGTCATCGGCACGCGCTGTTCGTTGCGCGAACCGACGGCCGCCGGCAACTTGACTGCCGGTGCCTTGGCAGGAGCCTTCGCTTCGGCCGGAGCCGCCGACTTGCCCGCCAGGTGTTGAATCACATCGCCCTTGCTCACGCGACCATCGCGGCCGCTGCCAGCGATCTGACCGGCATCGAGCTTGTGCTCTTCGACCATGCGCTTCGCCGACGGAGCAAGCTTGCCGCCGGTGGCAGCAGCAGCCTTCGTTTCAGCCGCAGCCGGAGCTTCAGCCTTGGCAGCAGCAGGAGCGGCGGCAACCGCGCCCTCGCCCGCTTCCAGAATCGCCAGCACCTGACCGCTCGTCACAGTCGCGCCGTTCGCGACCTTCAACTCCTTGATCACACCGGCCGACGGCGCCGGCACTTCCAGCACGACTTTGTCGGTTTCCAGATCGACCAGATTCTCATCGCGGCTGACGGCCTCGCCGGGCTTCTTGTGCCAGGACACCAGGGTAGCGTCGGTAACGGACTCGGGCAGTTGCGGGACTTTGATTTCGATTGTCATCACTTGATCCTGTTATTGCTCGCGGCTTACTTGTTCGCGGCCTTCAGGCGCGTGGTATGCCGGAGGGATTCTTCGGTGCTGGTGGAACGCAGCGCGGCGTCGACCAGCGCCTGCTGTTGTTCCTGGTGCATCTGGGCGATGCCGGTGGCGGGAGCGGCCGCGGGAGCGCGACCTGCGTACAGCAGCTGATGATCCTTCGACAGCGACTCCTGCAGACGATGGCGGATCTGATACCAGGCGCCCTGATTCTGCGGCTCTTCCTGACACCAGACGATTTCCTTCGCGTTCGGGTACTTCTTGATGATCGCCGCGTATTCCTCGCCCGGGAACGGATACAACTGTTCCACGCGCACGATGGCGATGTTGTGCAAGCCGTCGCCGCGACGCGAGTCGAGCAGATCGAAATAGACCTTGCCCGAGCAGAACACGACGCGCGTGACCTTCGACGCTTGAATGTCATCGACCTCGTCGATGACGGTACGGAACGAGCCCTGTGTGAGATCGTCCAGCTGCGACACGGACAGCTTGTGACGAAGCAGGCTCTTCGGCGTCATGATGACCAGCGGCTTGCGGAAGCTCTGCTTCATCTGACGACGCAGCATGTGGAACATCTGCGCCGGCGTCGACGGCACGCATACCTGCATGTTCTGCTCGGCGCACAACTGCAGGAAGCGCTCCAGACGCGCGGAGGAATGTTCCGGGCCCTGACCTTCATAGCCATGCGGCAACATCATGGTGAGTCCGCACAGGCGGCCCCACTTGGCTTCGCCGGAGCTGATGAACTGGTCGATGATGACCTGCGCGCCGTTGACGAAGTCGCCGAACTGAGCTTCCCAGATTGTCAGGCTGTTCGGCTCGGTGGTCGAGAAGCCGTACTCGAAGCCGAGCACCGCTTCTTCAGACAGGAACGAGTCATACACGTCGAAGCGCGGCTGGCTCGGCGCCAGGTGCTGCAACGGAATGTAGTTCTCGACGCTGTTCTGGTCGTGCCACACGGCGTGACGATGGAAGAATGTGCCGCGGCCGCTGTCCTGGCCGATCAAGCGCACTTCATAACCTTCGGTCAGCAACGTCGCGTACGCGAGGTTCTCGGCGAAGCCCCAGTCGAGCGGCAACTGGCCGGCCGTCATCTTCTCGCGATCCTGGACGATCTTCGCGACCTGACGGTGCAGCGTGAGATTCGACGGCAACGTGGTGAGCTGGGTGGCCAGCTCGCGCAACTGCTCGATGCGCACGCCGGTCTTGACCGTCTCGGTGAGATCGACGTTGTGATATTTGGTCCAGTCGACGGTGTGCTTGTTGCCGATCAGGCCGAGCGACTGCTTGGCCTGCGACTTGCCCTCGTCCATCTCGCGACGATACTGATCGACCATCGCGTCGGCATCCGACATCGCGATCACCTTCTCGGCGACCAGGCGTTCGGCATAGATCTGCCGCGGCGTCTTGTGAGCGCGGATCTTCGAGTACATCACCGGCTGCGTGGCCGATGGCTCATCCGACTCGTTGTGACCCAGGCGGCGATAGCAGACCAGATCGATCACGACGTCTTTATGGAACGTCATGCGGTAATCGAGCGCGAGGCGCGTGACGAATGCCACCGCTTCGACGTCATCGCCGTTCACGTGGAAGATCGGCGCTTCGATCATCTTCGCCACGTCGCTGCAGTACATGGTCGAGCGCGCATCTTCGGGCTTGGAGATGGTGAAGCCGACCTGGTTGTTGATGATCACGTGCACCGTGCCGCCGGTGTAGAAACCGCGCACCTGTGACATCTGCAACGTTTCCATCACGACGCCCTGACCCGCGAAAGCGGCGTCGCCGTGAATCAACAGTGCCACGACCTTGTCGCCCTTGGCATCGCTACGGCGCTGCTGACGGGCACGCACCGAGCCTTCGACCACCGGGTTCACGACTTCGAGGTGCGAGGGGTTGAACGCCATCGCCACGTGCACGTTGCCGGCCGGGGTCTTGATGTCGGTCGAGAAGCCCTTGTGGTACTTCACGTCGCCCGAACCCTGCATGTGGTTGGTGTCGTAGATGCCTTCGAACTCGGAGAACAGCTTCTGCGGCGACTTGCCGACCACGTTCACCAGCAGGTTCAAGCGGCCGCGGTGGGCCATGCCGATGACCATTTCTTCGACACCGCGCAGGCCGCCCTGTTGAATCAGGTCGTCGACCAGCGGCACCAGCGCGTCGCCGCCTTCCAGCGAGAAGCGCTTCTGCGCCGGATACTTGGTGGCGAGATAACGCTCGAGACCTTCGGCCGCGGTCAGATGACGCAGGAACGTCTTCTTCTCCTCGCTGGAGTAGCGATTCGTGACCCGGCCTTCCTGGAAGCGATTCTGCAACCACAGACGCTCGGTCGAATTGGACACGTGCGCGAATTCGGCGCCGATGGTGCCGCAGTAGATCTGGCGCAGCTGAGCGACGATGTCCTTCAGCTTCATGCGCTTCGGGATCGCATCGGTGCGGCTGCCGGTGAAGAACTCGGTCTCCAGATCGGCGTTGCTCAGACCGAAGTGCGACAGCTCGAGCACTTCGGGCACCGGGCGCTTCATCAGACCCAGCGGGTCGATGTCCGCGACCAGGTGACCCCGGTTCGAGTAGACCTGCACCAGTCGAGCTACAGCGCCCTGCTTGGCAGCGGCATCGCTCGATACGGAAACAGGGGCCGAAGCGGCCGGTGCACCGATCGAGTAGGCACGCTTCGCGAGAGCGTCGCGAATCGGGCCGTGCGCGACATCGGTCGTGCCGCCTGCTTTGCCGAGGCCAGCGAAATAGTCGCGCCACTTGGGCTCGACCGACGCCGGGTCAGCAAGGAATTGTTCGTAGAGAGATTCGACGTAGGGGGCGTTGCCAGCCCCGAGAGGCGTAGAGTCGAGCAAAGCTCGCAAAGAGTCGCTCATTGCGCTCGCAAGTTCCTGTTAGAACTGAGGAAGGTTTGGCCCCACTGGGCCGTATACAGCACTTTAGAGGGCCGGTAGTGTAGCCGAACCACGCTGCGGTTGAGAAACGCAGTGTGATAAGTCGCGTGCTTAGCGAGATCGAATTCACACCTTGACCCCGCCGGAGCCTCGGTCAACAGCCTGTCCATCCTGGTGCAAGATGGGGTCGACGGCCCGAATTTCAGCGGCTACGCGGCGGGTTTTTGACGAGGCGGCCGGGGAAATCGGGCGACTTTCGCGGCTTCACCGCCCACCGTCGCCGAATTGCGACTGGTGGCGACGATGCGATCCGCGCCGACGACCGTCGCGCCGGGAGGAATGTCGCGGGTCACGACTGCGTTAGCGCCGATCGTCGCGCCCTTGCCGATGCGCACGTCACCCAGAATGCGTGCGCCCGCGCCGATGACGACGTCATCGCCAATGACGGGAGCAATGTTGGGATCGCCATCGCGACTGCCGATCATGACCTGCTGCATGATCGTAACTCGGTGACCGATGACAGCCTGTCGGTGCAAGACGATGCCGTACGGATGCGGCATGTGGACGTCGGCTGGCAAGCGGCAATGGATGTCGCTATTGAAGAGCACGCGGATCAGCTTGCTCAGCGCCGGCACGTGTCGCCGGCAAAAGAACAGCAACACGTCCGTCGACGCGGGATTGTCTTTGCTCGTGTCCGGCAGGCCTAGGCGTCGAGCGGTACGACTCGCAAGCTGCGCGACAATCGCTCTCTCCGCCTCCGCACACACTTCATCGATGGGCTGCTCGGCGTCGAGCACGACCACGTCTTCACGACGCCGAAGCACTTTGCGGTATTCGCTGCGCAGTCTCGCAGCCTCCTCCGCTGCCACTTCACGCGTTCGGGTCTGCAGGACTTCGGAAGGCACATCGAAGACGAGCCACAGCTCGGGCCGCGGAATCCAGGGCAACAGCCAGCGAGCCAGCCGGCGCGAGCGATCGATCCGGTAGTAGCCCGGGTCGACGAGGATGTCGTCGAAGTAGCGGTTCGACACCACCATGGTCGAGGCCACCAGCTTGGGACGGATCTGCCACCAATAGCCCAACCAATAGTCGGCGACGAACATCATCAGCTTGGCCATGGTGCCGAGTCGGCCCCGAGGTACGCGCGACTCCGGATCGACCGGCACCGGTCGCATGATGTGCGGTCGAAGCTCCATTCGATGAGCTGCCAGGAACGGTGCGAGCGGTCGGGCGCCCAGATGCTCGACCACGCTGGTGCGACCGCTGCCATCGGGACCGATACACGCGATCAGCAGTCCCGACGGCTCGCGCCAGCGTCGCCAGTCGTCGCGCTTTCGTTGCCACCACGTGCCCTGCTTCGCGGCGTGCCGCTTCACATGCAAAGCCATGAAGTCGGGTCGCTGCTGCTCGTTGAGCCAGCTGAGCAGGAACAGCTCATCGCTGCCCCGGCACCAGTGATGCACCAGTTGCATCTCGTGCCGGCGACAAAATTCATTCAATACTGGAGGCAATAACGGCAAAGTTTCTGAAGCCACGACAATCGTCGCGGTGAGCTGCACGCCCGAGCAAGCCTCGTCGGCCGGCTCATCCGAGACCACGTGCTCGATCGGCTCCGTCTGCAAATAACGAAGCAGCGCGGCGAGTCGGATCTCGCCGGCATCACTCACATTCGGATCAGTACGCATTACGGTCGCGCCACACCAGCGAAGCGGTCCGGAACAGAATGGTGAGGTCCAGGCCCAGCGACCAGTTACGCAGATAGTCGAGGTCGAACTCGACCCGACGCTGCATCTTGTCGACTGTGTCGGTCTCACCGCGCAGGCCGTTCACCTGCGCCCAGCCTGTGATTCCCGGCCGCACTTTGTGGCGGAGCATGTAGCCTTCGATGATGCGGCGATATTCCTCGTTATGAGCAACGGCATGCGGCCGCGGGCCGACCAGGCTCATCGAGCCGAGGAACACATTAAAGAGTTGCGGCAGCTCATCAAGCGATGTCCGCCGTAGAAAACCGCCGAAGCGGGTCACGCGCGGATCGTTCTTTTGAGCCTGCGTGACTTTGGCGCCGTCCTCGCACACCGTCATGCTTCGAAACTTGAATACGTTGATGGCTTCGCCGTACATGCCGTAACGCCGCTGGCGGAACAGGATGGGGCCCGGCGAGCTGAGCCGCACCCCGAGCGCAATCGCGAGCAACAGCGGCCAGAGCATCAGCAGCAGCACCGATGAGAACACGATGTCACTGGCCCGCTTGATCACGCCGTCGAGACCCGCGAACGGCGACTCGCATACGGCCAGCATCGGAATTCCGTCGATGTCACAAACGCGGGCCTGAATCAGATCGAACATGAAGATGTCAGGCACGAAGTACACGGACGCGGTCGTGTCCTTCAATTCTTCGAGCAACTTGTTGACGCGTTCGTCGGCCCGCATCGGCAGACAGATATAAATGTTGCTGACGGCGTTGATCCGCACGTAATTGACGATGTCCGCCATGCCGCCGAGCAATTGTTCCTGAGGCATGTCAGGCAACCGCGCGGTATCGCGATCGTCGAAGAAGCCTTTGAACCGGCCCAGATGCGGATGGGCCAGCAAACGACGGGCCAGACGTGAGCCGGCTTCGTTCGCACCGATGATCACATGGCTCTGTTGAATCTTGCCGCGCAGGGCGGAGAACGCCGTGTAACGACGCAACCCCGCCTCCGCCGCCACGACCACAAACGGCGTGATTGCAAACCAAGTAAGAATTACCCGTCGCGAGAAAGTCTCAGTGACTTTGAATGCAAAGGCCATCAGCAACAGCGCCGCCGATACCAGCAGCCACTCGGCGAAGATCCGATGCTGAAGCAGATTGGTCAGTCCATTGCGGGCCGAGCAATCCATCACAGGTTCGCTGACGATTTGCGAGGCGATCAGAAACGCGAGCGCGGCCAGAGCAAAATAGGACGGCGTCAGTTCCTGCGAAAACAGGAAAACACAGACCATCAGCGACAGCACGATCACCGATGGATTCAAAACGTGTCGAAGCAGAGCGACAGTCGGCGGCTCCGACGTGCCACGATGAACGCGCTGGTTGCGACGACGAAGCGCCATGCTCATATCGAGCGAAGCATGCGCAGCGGAGCCGCGCGAATCAGCGCGTGAATTCTCTGCTTGAACTGATTCGCGCATGACTCGCCGATCACTTACCAAATTACCAACAGCTGCCTTGTAACTGGCGTTGCTGCACAAAAGTTCCAGCTTGCATGGGCGTCGGCTGGCAGCTACGTCTCAAGTCGATGACACCCTGGTTACAGCGCACAAAAGAAAACGGCGCGCACCTTCCGATGCGCGCCGTTCATATCAATCGCGAGTCGAACGGATCAGGCGCGGGCTTGACCCAAGCCTTCTTCGATCCGGCGCACGAGTTCCACCAGCCGCGGCCGCACGTCGTTGAGCAAATATTCCTGTGACACCTTGAAAGCTGGCGCCCCGCAGTTGATGGACATCGGCGGCAGACCGTTACCCGGCCGGAAGCCGACGGCGATCCCATTCACATCGGGCTGCCATTCGCCGAACGAGCTGCACACGCCCAGCTCCGAATACATGGCCAGCGCTTTGTCGATGCCCTGCTTCAAGCCCGGCCACGCCAGATGATCCAGTTCTTTCAATTGATCGAGCAGATCCGCGCGCTCGGTGTCGCTGCAAACGGCCAGGTACGCTCGACCGATCGCTGACGTCGCGAGCGGCAGACGCATGCCCACTTCCATATTTAATGAGAGCACGGCGTTGCCCTTGCAGACTTCGACACACACCATGCTGAGTCGCTGACGCGCGCCCAGTGCCACCGAGGTGCCAGTCGCATCCGCGAGTTCCTGCATCAGCGGACGAGCCAGATCGCGCACTTCGAAGCGACCGAGCACCGCGCTGCCCAGCGCCAGCGTCGCCGTGCCGAGGCGATACTTACCCGACTCCTTTACATAGTGGAGATAGCCGAGCTTGGTGAGCGTGTAAGTCAGGCGGGACACTGTCGACTTGGGCAGTCGACAACGTTCGGAGATGTCCTGATTGCCCAGCAACCGGCTGCCGCTACGGAAGCACGACAACACGTCCAGGCCGCGCGATAACGCGGTGACGAAATGCCGGTCCTGTTTGCCCACGTGGGGTTTCGGCGCGGCGCTGGCCGCTCCGGTGGTCTCGATCATGCGGGTCGTTTCTGATGCTCTGGTCGCCATAAAATGTTCCCCAGCTGGTTCGTACTACCTTGTTCGATTCGGAATCCGCTCAAGCCCGCGCCAACTCCGCTTCCTGCAACTGACGCCATTGCACTTTGCCGGTCGCCGACTTGGGTAGCGCATCGACAAACTCGATCACCCGCGGATGTTTGTAAGTCGCCATGTTCTGGCGGGTCCACTCGATGATCTCTGCTTCGCTCACTTTGCCTTTGTGACTGGCACGCAGCACCACGACGGCTTTCACCGTCTCGCCGCGATGGGCATCCTTGGCCGCGATCACACAGGCTTCCTGGATGGCCGGATGCTTGTACATCTGCGCCTCGATCTCGGCCGGCCACACCTTGAAGCCCGAACAGTTGATCATTCGCTTCAGCCGGTCGACCAGGAAGAAATACCCGTCCTCATCGACATAGCCCAGGTCGCCGGTCCGGAAGAACTTCTTGCCCTCGAGCGTGACGAAGGCCGCCTCGGTGGCTTCCGGATTGCGCCAGTAGCCCTGAAAAATCTGCGGCCCGTGGGTGACGATTTCGCCGACCGTGCCCTGCTCCACTTCCTTCAATGTTTCAGGGTCGATGATGCGCGAGTCGGTGTTGAAGATCGGCACGCCGAGACACTGACGCTTGGGCCGGTGCGGCGGGTTCACGTGCGTCGGCGCGATGGTCTCGGTCAAGCCGTAACCTTCGATGTACGGCGAGCCGATCAACTGCTGCAAACGTTCGCCCACAGCGGCCGGCATGGCCGCGCCGCCGCCGCTCACTTTGATCAGCGACGACAGGTCATATTGATCGAGCTTCGGATTGGCGAGAAAGTCGATGACCATGGTCGCGATCGCGGTCCAGGACATCAGCTTGTTCCGTTGGATCAGCTCGGCCGCGACATCGCGATCCCAACGACACATCAACACAATGGTGCCACCGTAGAACATCGGCGCGTTCATGCCGCCCTGCATGCTGGTGACATGGAAGAACGGCAGCACCACCAGCTGACTGGTATCGGAGTTACCGCCGAACCAGAACGCATTGGTGAGCAAGGTGTGCATCACGTTGCGATGGCTGAGCATGCAGCCTTTCGGCCGGCCGGTCGTGCCGGAGCTGTAAGGAATCACGCAGAGATCATCGGGGCCGGTGGTCAACGGTCCAGGCGTGCGCTTCGCCGCCAGCGCATCCACCCACAAAGTCACATTCGCATCCGAGATCGGCTGTCTCGGCGCGCTCACGACCTCGGGCATGCGCAGATCGGTTTTCGGATCGATGTAATCGCTGTAGGCCGCGACGATGGCGCGATCGAGCTTGCCCAGCAGCGGCTGCAGCTGCGGATAAACTTCCTGGGCCACCAGGGCGACTTTGGCGCCGCTGTCTTGAAGATAATGCTCGAGCTCGGCGGTGACACTCATCGGGTTCACCGGCACGACGATCGCGTTCGCTCGCAAAACGCCGTAGTAAGCCAGGATGAACTGCGGACTGTTCTGCATCACCAGCAGCACCCGGTCGCCAGCTTTGACGCCGCAGTCCTGCTGGAGATAACCCGCGAGACGCTCTGCTTCGTCCTTGAACCGCGCATAGCTCAGCGGTGCCTCGAAGAAGATCAGATACGGCTTGTCTGGATAGCGAGCAGCGGAAACCTCCACGTTATAAAAGAGGTTGGTCGCCGGCGCGGTGATATTGCGTGGCAGGCCGACAGGCCAAAAATCGAAATGCTTTTGGGACATGCTCCCCATCCCCCCACTGATCCTTTTCAAGGTGGCCCGGCACCCTCATCGGTCTTCTGCACACTCGCCGTCGATTCCACAATGCGGGCGTCCGTTCTGCTCGAAAATTATCACACCCGCACTGCGCAACCAAGCCGCGCGTCCGTCAAGGTATGTGAGCATGCATTGCCAGGCAAGGACCCTTCGGGAGGAAATGCGCCCTGACAGCGCGAGACCGCATTAACCTCGCCGAAGTTTCGCTCGGTTGCGAATAGAAAGGTCGAGCCCCTATCATGCCGATCTGCATCGAGAATTATTGTTCTGCATAGCAGTCATCACAGGTTGCCCATGGATTTGAACTTCACTCCCGCCGAGCTGGCATTTCGCGACGAAGTCCGCCAGTTCCTGCGTGATCAGCTCCCAGTGGACATAGCGCAGCGGGTCAAGAATGGCCTCGCGCTTCGAGCTCAGGACTACACCCGCTGGCAAAAACTCCTGTATCAGCGCGGTTGGGGCGCGCCGGGGTGGCCGAAGCAATTCGGCGGACCGGGCTGGGGTCCGGTCGAAATGCATATATTCGATGAGGAAGCCGCCGCGGCCGGCGCGCCTCGGACCATCCCATTCGGTTTGAAGATGGTGGCGCCGGTGATCATGGCGTTTGGCTCGCCCGCTCAACAGCAACGTTTCCTGCCCGGAATCATCAGCGGCGAAGTGTGGTGGTGCCAGGGCTATTCCGAGCCGGGCGCGGGCTCCGATCTCGCCTCGCTCAAGACGCGCGCCGAGCGCCAGGGCGATCATTACATCGTCAACGGCCAGAAGACCTGGAACACGCTCGGCCAGTACGCCGACTGGATTTTCTGCCTGGTGCGCACCGATCCGAACGCCCCCAAGCAACAGCAAGGCATCTCGTTCCTGCTGATCGACATGAAGACCCCGGGCATCACCGTGCGCCCCATCATCACCATGGACGGCGCGCACGAAGTCAACGAGGTCTGGTTCGAGAACGTCAAAGTGCCGGTCGAGAACCGCATCGGCGAAGAAAACAAAGGCTGGACCTACGCCAAATTCCTGCTCGGCCATGAGCGCACCAACATCGCCGGCGTCGGCGCGTCCAAGCGCGAGCTGGGCCGCTTGAAAGACATCGCGCGCAAAGAAACAAAGAACGGCCGCCCGCTCTTGGAAGATCCGCTGTTCGCCGCGCGCGTCGCGCAGGTCGAGATGGAGCTGATGGCGCTCGAGATCACCAATCTGCGCGCCCTGTCGGCTGAATCGGAGAAGCGCGCCCCGGGACCGGAAGCGTCCATTCTCAAGATCAAAGGCACCGAGATTCAGCAGGCCTTGAGCGAGCTGATGATGTATGCGGTCGGCTCGTACGCCCTGCCGTTCGAGCGACGCTCCATCGAGGAAGGCGATCTGGCGAGCGTCGCCGGCCCCGAATACGCCGCGCCGCTGGCCGCGACCTACTGCAACGTCCGCAAGGTCACGATCTACGGCGGCTCCAACGAAATTCAGCGCAACATCATTTCCCAGATGATTCTGGGTCTCTAAGAACGAGACAGATCATGGATTTCAATTTCAGCGATGAACAGCAGCTGCTGGCCGATACCGTCCAGCGCTTCGTCCGCGACAACTATTCGTTCGAAGCCCGGCGCGGCATTCTGCAGGGAAAGGACGGCTGGAGCCGCGATCTATGGAAAGAGATTGCGAACCTCGGCCTCACCGCGCTCAACGTTCCCGAAGAGCATGGCGGCCTGGGCAACGGCCCGGTGGAAACGATGTTGGTAATGAACGCACTGGGCGAAGGTCTGGTGGTCGAGCCGTTCCTGGCCGCCGCCGTGATCGCGCCGGTGTTTCTGACTCAGATTGGTGACAAGGCTGCGGCCGAGCAGCTGCTCCCTAACATCGCCTCGGGCGAGCGCATCGTCATCCTGGCGCATCAAGAGCCGCAGACGCGCGGCGAGCTCAATCACGTCGCGACCCGCGCCGAGAAAACATCCAGCGGTTATGTGATCGACGGTCTCAAGAACGTGATCATTGGCGGCGGCGCCGCGGACGAATTACTCGTCAGCGCACGTACCAGCGGCCGCACGGGCGACACCGACGGGATCAGCGTGTTTCGGATCGATCCCAAAGCGGCGGGCGTTACGGTCAAGGACTACGGCACGATCGACGGCCTGCGCGCCGCTGACATCGCGCTGAAGAAAGTATCGGTGCCCGCCTCGGCTCTGGTGGGCGCGGAAGGCAAGGCGTTCACTGCCATCGAGGCCGCTCACGATCAGGCCCTGAGCGCGCTGTGCGCCGAGGCCGTGGGCGTCATGAAAGCGGTGAATGCCACAACGCTCGACTACACCAAGAACCGCAAGCAGTTCGGTCAGCCGATCGCGAAGTTCCAGGTGCTCCAGCATCGGATGGCGGACATGTTCCTGCACGGCGAGCAGGCGCGCTCGATGAGCTATCTCGCGGCGATCAAATGTGTCGATCCGGATGCGGGCGAGCGGCGCCGGGCGTTGTCGGCCGCCAAAGTGATCATCGGTCAGGCCGGTCGGTTCATCGGTCAGCAGGCCGTGCAGCTCCATGGCGGCATGGGCATGACCGAGGAGTTGATGGTGAGTCATTACTTCAAGCGCCTGACCGCCATCGATCTGACGCTGGGAGATGCGGACTTTCACACTCAGCAGTTCATCGCGTCCGCCAACGCGAACTGACCCGCCCCGACATACGGGCGAGCGGCCTTCGCTCGCCCGCGCCCCCCGCACGATCGTCAGCTCGCGGCGCCGACCGAGCTTCGGGATGGGCTCATTTCAACTTATAGATCAGCTTCTGGCCGCGCTTGGTCCTCGACTCCAGCGCCAGCCATTCCTGTTTCTCCGAATACCACAGATCGATCGACAGCTTCTCGCTGCGCAGCTCGTAGCGGCGCGCCGGCGTCTTCACGCCGCGCACATCGATGGCGTCGACGCCAGCATCGGTGATCTTGACCTTCACCCACTCGCCATCCTGTGAGTTGAGCAGCTCCGTCTGCTGCAACATCGCGGGATTCCAGTAAGCAAACGTGAGCACGCACTCGCTCAGTCGCTGCGTGCCTTCGAGCGTCTGCACGACCGTCTCGCCGTCCCGACGCTGCACGTCGACGCGATGTTTCTCGCCGTTGTCATCGGTGGTCGACGACAGTTTCGTCACGCAATCGCCATTCCAATGTTCTACGTCGTGATGGTCGTACGTGTACGCAGTCACGAACAGCAGCTTGACCGCCATGCGCGCCTCGCTCGTGAGCTCGCGCCCGCCATCGCGCTCGACCAGATCGAAGCGGTGCGTGCCGATCTCCTTCTGATCCAGGAACACCCGGAAGTCCCAGGTCTGATTGGCCGACGCGGGCATCGCCCCCGCCGCGAGCAACGCCGCCACGAGGCCGCGTCCGAAAATCTTACCGATCCAGCGCATTGTCATAACCAAGATGGGGCAACCTGAACGGAAGGTTCGGCGCCCGCACCGGTTTGGATGCCCGATACAAATCGTTATGCGTCCCCAAATATTGCCGGTGTATCCCATGTTAAGCTTCGCGCCGTTCCCTGCGGGGGGAAGCCGGCCGTACCGGCGCCGTTGGGACGTCATCGGGCTGGGGAGGCAAATCGTGCGTGAATGGTTGGCCACGTGGCTGCTGGCGCTGGGCGCCTGCCTGCTGGCCCTGCCGTCTTCGGGCAGCGCTGCGGCTACGGTCGTCGCGAGCGGCACCGGCCTGCGAGTCGACCTGCTCGACCCGACCACGGGCGATGTCAGCATCGACGAATTGACCGGCGGCACGCTCGACCCGCGCTTCCAACCTTTCGATCCCGCCGCCGCTCGCAAGCGCGACGGTGCGTTCTGGCTACGACTTCGCGCCGAAGAAAACTCCACGCCCGGCGCCGTCCCGACGCTCAACATCAGCAAGAGCCGGCATCTACAAATCCAGGCCTACACCGTCGAGGGCGGCCACACGGTGCCGCTGCGAACAGCGACTTATCTGCCGGGCTTCCGTGGCATGCATCAGCAGGTGTTCGCCCTGCCCGATCGGCTGACCGAAGGTCAGCTGCTGTACGTTCACATCGATCCGCAAGGCCAGGGCTGGGAAGGACTGATGTTCTCGGTCTCCACGCTCGAACAAACACTCGCGACCGGCGCCGAGCACGCACGCATGATCGCCCTCGCCTTCGGCGCCTTGATGGCGATGGCATTCTCGTCGTTACTGATCTGGCTGGTGCTCTCCGATCGGCTGCTGCTGTTTTACGCGACGCTGTTCTCTTTGCAGGCGTTATATGTCGCCTATCTCTCCGGCCAGGGCTTCGAATGGCCGGTGCTCGAGCTGGGCGCCTCGGTTATGTCTTACACATGGAATGTCACGGCCGCGCTGAGCGGCGCGGCCGCGTGTCTATTTGTACGTGAGATCGCCGAGTTGCGGCTCTATTCGCCCAAGGTCTATTCGATCTTCGGCTGGATGGCCGGCACGTTCGTGGTGCTGGCATTCGCCAATCTCGCTCAACACATCGGTCTGGGCGGTGTGGTGGCGGCGATCGGCAACCTGGTGTTCCTGGGCTCGGCGATCTTCACCCTGGTCGTCGCCTTCCTGGCCTGGCAGCGAAACAACCGGGCCGCGGGCTGGTTCCTGATCGCCTGGGGATTGCTCGAAGGCTTCACCATCGCGACCGCCATTCGACTGCTGCTCACCGACCCCGAAGGCGCCGAAGGCCTGCTGTATTACGGCCTGCCGTTGTCGATGGTCGCCGCCGCTGTGCTGATCGCACTCGGCGTGGCGGATCGGCTGCGCGATCAGCGGCTCGCGCTGTCGGATGCTGAAAAGCGGGCGCAGACCGATCCGCTCACCGGCGTGCTGAATCGACGCTCGCTGGTGGAACGACTCGAAGCGGCCTGCCTGCGCGCACGGGCGCGCGGCCTGCCGATCGCGCTGTTGTTCATCGATCTCGATCACTTCAAGGAGATCAACGACACCCGCGGGCACCAGGCCGGCGATGCCTGTCTGCGCGCCATCATCGATCCCATCCACGCCGAGCTGCGTCAGTCGGATGTCATCGGTCGGTATGGCGGCGAGGAGTTCGTGGTCATTTTGAGCAGCGCCGACATCGCGGCCGCCGGCCCCATCGCCGAGCGCATCCGTCATCGGGTCGCCGACGTGCGGGTCGAGGGCTTCGGCGACCCGATCCGGGTGACCTGTAGCATCGGAGTGGCAACGAGCGACACCCTCGGCGTCTGGGGCGAGCACCTCATCGCTCGCGCGGATGAGGCCGTCTATGATGCAAAAAGGTCAGGTCGGAACCGGGTTCAGATCGCCGGAGCGCTCACGGCGTGAGCTCAAGGTCCAACGGATTCTGCCGACCCAGGGGTTGCGGCTCGCGCACCGGTGCGAGCGCCCCACGGACAATAATTTTTTCGCCTAAGCCTTGGATTTTTCAGGCCCCGCCCCACTTTTGGGGAGCGCCCCGAGGCAGTGCGGCTACATCCGTGCCGGCCGTTTGAGGCGAACTGGAAGCGAATTGAGTCCGAATCTGAGCCCCGATTGAGCGAATTTCACGGTGAAACCCGTGTTAGAGGCGGCCCCAGCGGCCGCGTTTTGGCATACAATCCGCGCCCCGAAAAACTCCCTCTGCCTGATCTGTCCAATTATTGGCCTCAATGGCGAGCTAACGTTTTGTCTACTCCCCGTAACCAACCCCAGGAAGTGAATGTGGAACAAGCGCAACTTGAGCTGCAGTTGAAAGTTTGGAAAGAGCTTGCGATCAGCAAGCAGATTTTGATGCGGTCGGCGACCGATGCCTTGAAGCTGGATCCCAACTGCTCTCAGGATGAACTCAAAGTAGCGCTTGACGCAGTCATCAAGAAGATCGCCGAGGCCGACACGAGCGTCGCCGTCGCCCGTCAGGACGCCAAACTGGCGATCGCCGAGATGGAGAGGAAGCTGCAGGTCGCCGAGAAGGCCCGCGCTGTGGCCGAAGCCGCCTCGCAGGAAATCCGCGTCGCGCAGGAGAACGCCACTCGGCAGATCGAGATCGAGCGCGCCAACTTCACTAAAGAAATGCAGCAGATGAAGAGCGTCGTGTCCGAGAAGGACAAGACGGTCAAGGCCATCAACGCCGCATTGGCGGACACGCCCGAGAACGTGGTGAAGAAGCTCAAGGCGCTGCGCAAGGAGAAGCAGGACGAGGCCGATGGCCGCCGTCAGGCCGAATCCAACATGGCGACGCTGCGCAAGGAAAAGCAGCAGACCGACGAGCAGCTCACCAAGGCCAACGACAAGAACGCCAAGCTGGTGACCGCGTACACCGAGACGCATGCCCTGGCGAGCAAGCTGCACGAGCAGCTCAAGCCGTTGCTGACGGACGAGAAGGACCTGCCGGCGCTGCCCGAGCTCGACAAGAGCCTGACCGAAGAAGCCAAGGACGAGCCCAAGGGCAAGAACGGCAAGAAGTAAGCTGGCGAAAACGCGTCATTTGCTCCAATGGCGCGTATACGCAACAGCAATGACATGCGGCGGCTGGAGTTGAGACACAGCCGCGCATCGTCCGCTAAGCCCGCGTAATCTCACACTTCGTCCGGCTATAACTTAGGTTATTCCTGGCCGCTCGCGAGCGCGTCTGACCTGTTGCGTTGACGCGCTGACAACAATTGTCGCCGATCTCCTACGGAAAACCGATTGTAAAACGGCCGCCGGCAGGCATATGGTTTGAACCTCTCACAACAGCGAATAAGCGGACGGAGGTTCTCATGTACGCCACTGTCATTCCCGCGGGCACGCTGACCATCCGAGCCGCCGCCGACGACACCATGAGTTGCGAGTTGTGGCTCAACGACGATTTCGTCGGCTCGTTTCCGTCGGCGGACGCGGCGGCGCAAAGCGTGAGTCATCACAGCAGCGGCTGCGAGCTGATCGACGACACCGGGGCCGAGCTGCCGCCGAGCATCGATTCGTGGCAATGGATCAGCGTCTCGTCGAAAGCCGCCAATCAACCGGTGTTCTTGATGAAAGGGGCCATGCCGACCGTTTGACGAGCTTCATCGCACTCCTCGCATCCCGCGCCGACGGGATGAAGAAATAACAGCGGGTCCCTGGATAGATATTCGAGCGCGACACTAACCAGGTCGCGCGATCTGACGAGACGGGCGTGCGCCTGCCCTACTCGCCCTTCCGCCTGTAACTGCCGGGCCCGCAGCCAATCGTCTGCCAGCGCGAAGCGCACACAACAGTGATTGTTCTCGCCGTAGTCGATACGAGTCGGCCGGCCGTGCTCGAGCACCGTGCAATAGCTCGGCGTTCGATAGGGAACGCCGGCGATGAGCTCCGCCAGATGCAACGTGGTGTTTGCGTCGTGACCTACGCCAAGTAACAACACCTGACCGTCCAGATCGTGCACGCGACCCACCGGGCTCGCTGGAATGTGTGGAGGCAACGGCAAGGGATCGGCGGTGATGACTTCCGCCTGCGGGCCGAGCGCCGCGAACGCATGGAAATGATCGCTGCGACGAACGCCCGGCAATCGCCAGAATGTTTGCGCGACGACACCGAGATCCTTAGCGCTAGGCGTCGTGCGCGCATCGAACGGTTCGTCATCCAACTCGGTCCACGACGGCATCACCAATGTGCCCTCGGGACCCAATACATCGCACAAAGCATCTATCAAACCGAGCGGGCCACGCTCGATCGGACGAACCGCACGAAACGACGTATGCACAAGTAACACGCCACCGCGTGTGACTCCCAGGCGCCGCAGCTGATCGGCCGTCTCGAATATATTCATCGCACAAGTATCCGACACGCGCACAGAAAACATTGGCCGCGCACGAAGCCGCGATTGCTTATCTGCTGCGATGAACCTCCCATCAGTACTTCCACCAGCTTCCCTTACTTCAAATCGCTGGTTTTTCAGTGAAACGGGCGAATCGGACGCCTTCCCTGCGTATTGTGCAATACTGCCGAAATCCTCTAAGTTACGTTTTGGCGTCATATACCTCAGGCCAAGCCAATGATGCAGGCAATCGAAGAAGAGATGAGGTCGCTGCGTCGCAAGATGCTTCACTGGCTGGAGCGCTTCGGCTGGCAACGCGGACCCGAATCCATCGCCAGCGCCCGGCTCGCCCGGGACCTCGGACTTCCCAACGATGCGGTCAGTCGCATCCTGGACCGTACCGCCGCCGATCTGCGCAAGCTTTCGGTCACCGAGTCCGACGACGTCGATGCCCGGCCCATCATCGATCGCGCCGTCGCCGAGCTCGCCAAGCTGGGATTTCAGTCGCGCCCGTTCGAGGAAGCGACGATGGAGCGTTATCTGCGGGAATTGCCGGAGCGCGATTATCAGATCCTGCGCTACTTCAAGCTCGGCAAGAAACATAGCGAGATCGCCGCGCTCATGGACACCAACATCGACACGGTGCGCGCTTCGCTGGTGAAGACCTATGCCGATCTCAGAGTCAGAATGATCGCCACCGACGACGATGGCGGCGGCATCCCGACCAACCCGGTGCCGTACTCGAAAACCTTCGTCAAGCAACCGCTCAAGCAAACATCTTTCGGTCAGAGCTGACCCGACCGTATATCGGCCCGGGCACGATCCTGTGCCGGCCGTCGCATATTTCGCCCACCGCGCGCAAACGCAACGCGATTGTCATCTTTGCCGACTAAGTTACGCGCCCATCAAAGGCGTGAGCTTGAGGATCGATGCCGATCTCCGCGTCACCGTTCGAACTCACTGGACCGTTGAAGCGCGTTCCCGCGGTCGGTCCTCTCATTCTGAATGTCGCCGAGCGTGCGCTCGCGTTTCAGCGACTGGCGAATATTCATCGCCAGCTCGCCGGACGCGATCTGTCGCCCGAACAGTTCGCGCGCGAAGCGCTCGAAATATTGCAGGTTCGTTTCGAGCTGGATCCCGCGCGGCTCGAGGCGATTCCCAAGACCGGCCCGGTCGCAATCGTCGCGAACCATCCGTACGGCGGCCTCGAAGGGCTGTATCTGATCCAGCTGCTGCTCAGCCTGCGCTCCGACAGCAAGTTGCTCGGCAATCAGCTGCTGCAACGAATCCCCGAGCTGAGCGACGCGATCATCCCAGTCGACGTCTTCGGCGGCTCGCGCGCCGCCCAGGCCAACGTCCGTGGCATGCGCGCCGCGCTCCGGCATGTTCATGACGGTGGCTTGATCATTTTGTTTCCTGCCGGCGTCGTATCTCATCTGCATCTTTCTGCCGGACGCGTTTGCGATCCGCCATGGAGCACGACGGCTGCGCGTTTCCTGCGCAAGTGCGAGTGCCCGGTCATCCCGCTGCACTTCGGCGGCGGCAACAGCTCGATCTTTCAAACGCTGGGACTGCTTCACCCGCGCATGCGCACGGTGATGCTGACCCACGAGTTCCTGAACAAGCGCAATCACGTGATTCCGGTCACTGTGGGTCGGGCCATCAAAGCCAGTACCCTGGCCGGTGAGGCCGACGATGTGGCGCTCGCCCGCTCGTTGCGATTGAGCACGTATGCATTGGAAGCCCATCGCACCGTGCAGCGTCGTGTCGCTCGCACCCCCGAGCCCACCGCCGAGCCGGTCGCAAACGCCTTGCTGGAAGCGGAGATCAACAATCTGCCGCCCGAGAACGTGCTCGCCTCGACGCAGGGCACGCAGGTGATGTTTGCTCGCGGCGAGCAGATTCCCTGGACGCTGCGTGAGATCGGCCGGCTGCGCGAAATTGCGTTCCGTGCCGTCGACGAAGGCACTGGCCGCAGTCGCGATCTCGACAAGTACGACGATCACTACGTCCATATGTTCTCGTGGGACACGCAGAAGCGCACGATCATCGGCGCGTACCGGATCGGTCACGTGGACGAGATTCTGGCCAAGCATGGCCGCCGCGGACTCTATACGCACTCTTTGTTTTCTTACGGCGCGCCGTTCCTGCGGGCCGTGGGCAACGCGCTGGAACTGGGACGTTCCTTCATCGTGCCCGAGCATCAGCGCAACTTCGGCGCCCTGCTCCTGCTATGGAAAGGTATCGCTCAATACGTCGTGCGCCATCCGCGCTACAACGTGCTGATCGGGCCAGTGAGTATGAGTGCCGAGTACCGTCCGCACTCGCAGGCCCTGCTGGTGGACTTCATCAAGCGTCGTTGCTTCGATAATCAGCTGGCGCAGCTGATCAAGCCGCGACGGCCGTTCCGTCGCACGCACTCGCTGGCCGCGCTGAGCGGCGATCTCGCCGGGCTTGGCGATCTCGACGGCCTGTCGCAATTGATGGAAAAGATCGAGCCGGATGGCAAGGGCGTGCCGGTCCTGCTGCGTCAGTATCTGAAGCTCGGCGCCCGCGTGGTCGGCTTCAATGTCGACGCCAACTTCAGCGATGTGGTCGACGGCATGATCGTCGTCGACCTCACCCGCGTCGAGCAGCGCGAGCTCTATAAATACATGGGCCGGGAAGCCGCCGAGCAATTCCTGAGCGCCACCAAGGCCGCCGCCGGACATTAAGTCACCTCGCCGCATGCAGGGATACTCGCAATTTTCATAATCTGCGGGTCTCTCGTCGCCGGGATGTGAGCGAGTGCTCACCGGCGGAATTGCGCACCGCGTTAAAAAGGCAGCCCCTTGTTGGCTCAGGACACCTGTTGCGATAACAGGTTGCGGTGTCGATGACGACCCTAAAGAACAAGCGGCGCACGGCTGCCCCGAAGCGCCCGCTCAACTGCGTGCTCACCACCTTTGTGGTCGCTGGCTTTTCCAGCGCGGCACTCGCCAATCCTCAGAACTCGAGCGTGGTCCAAGGCAACGCGGTCGTGACCACGAACGGTTCCGAGCTCACCGTCACCACCACCGGTCGAACCATCCTGAACTGGGATTCCTTCTCCATCGGTAGCGGCGAACTGACCCGCTTCGTCATGGACAGCGCCAACCAGGCGGTCTTGAACCGCGTCATGGGCGGAACGCTGTCGCAGATCGACGGCCGGCTCGAATCGAATGGTCGCCTGTATCTGATCAATCCGAACGGCGTGATCATCGGTGCGACCGGCAGCGTGCAGACCCAGAGCTTCATCGCCAGTACGCGCGACATCACCAACGCAGACTTCATGGACGATGGCGATCTCACCTTCGTCGGCGTCGGTTCGGGCGAGGTGCATAACCTCGGCACGATCCAGGCCGCGGATGGCGACGTTGCTCTCATTGGCAAGCGAGTGCTCAACACCGGCACGATTACCGCGTCTGAAGGCATCATCGCGCTCGCCGCCGGCGATGAAGTCATGCTGGCCGCGCCCGGATCCGAGCGACTGCTGGTGCGAGTCGATGGCGTCTCCACTCAAGCCACGCTCATCGATCACACGGGCGTCCTCAGTGCGGCGCAGGCCGAGTTGCAAGCCGCTGGTGGCAATCCTTATGCGCTCGCCGTCAACGTCGGCGGCCAGATCATCGCGACCGGCGTGCAGAATCGCGCGGGCCGCATCTATCTCACAACGGACACCGGTCTGATCGACGTTGCCGGCACCCTCACCGCTAAAAACAGTGACGGCAGCGGCGGCGGTATTCACCTCGACTCCACCCTGGGTGCCGGCAGCGAAGTCAACGTGAGCGGTACGCTCGACGCCTCCTCTACTTCCACCGGCGGCAGCATCAACATCGATTCGTCTCACATCACGCTGGACGACGGTGCTCAGTTGATCGTGTCCGGTGGCAGTGGCAACGCTGGCGGCGTGTTCATTGGCTCGCAGTCAGAGACCGACTCTGTGCACGTCAACGAAGGCGCCAGCATCGAAGCCAACTCGGGCTCGGGCGACGCAGGCAACATCGATCTCACTGGCGCCGGTGTCTATTTCCATGGCCAGTTGCACGCTCGCGGCGGAGCATCGCAGGGCGTCTTCAACATTCTCTCCGGCGAAGCCATCGAGTATACGGGTCTCGCCGACCTGCGGTCCTATGACAACGAGCCCCGCTTCGGCTCGGTCAACATCGAGAGCCTCTATGCGAACCTGACCATTGCCGCAGACCTCAGCAATGTGATCGACGTGGATGCACTCGCGACGCAGCTGAACTACGGCAATGTGACGCTCGCGGCGAACCGGACGGATCGTTCCATCAACGTGAACGCTCCTATCAGCTGGCAGAGCGCCACACGACTCACGTTGCAGGCCGACGGCGATATCGGAGTCAATGAAGCCATCGAAGCCAGCAACGGCTCGTTGCATTTGACCTCGCTCAATGGCGACGTAACGGCCCTCGAGCCCGCGAGCCTCACGGCTCGCAATCTGTGGCTGTCAGCAGCGAACGACGTGAATCTCACCAATCGCGTCGTCGCGCAGAACGTCACGCTCTACGACATCGGCGGCCGCATCTCGCTCGCCAACGAGCAGAACCAACTCGGCGCCATCACCTTCTCTCGCGATCTGCGCCCTCAAAGCGGCGAAGTGAATATCGTCGACAGCGCCGATGGCCTGACCTTGACCACGAGCAATGTCGGCGGCATCGCCTACTCCACCGACGGCAACTTCCTCGTGCGTACCGCGGGCGATCTGACGTTGTCGCAGGCTTTCCAAACGCAGGTGGGCGGCGATATCACGTTGGTCGCGGCGGGTGGCGTGTTCCGCAACCAATCGACCGCGGGTGCCAACGTGTTCGGCACATCTTCGACAGGGCTCGAGCGCACACGCGTGTACGCCGCGAGCGCCGGCGAGAACGGCGGGCTCGAAGGTCCCGCTCAGTACAATGTTTCCTATTCGGACGGGCACGCCGAGACGGCCAGCACCGGCTTTTATTACAGCGGCAGCACGCCGCAGGACCCGGGCCCGTCGGATCCAGAAGAACCAGTTGATCCGGTCGATCCGGTCGATCCGCCGCCCGCGCCCGAGCCTGTGCCTGAGCCGCCTGCGCAAATCATCCAGACCGCGCTGGGTGGCAATTCCTTCGAGCAGCTCAATCGTCCGCCGGAGAACTTCAATCTTCCGCCCTCGGTACCGATCGTGCTGCCGTCCCCGCCCCCCGCGCCGACGCCGAATTCCGTCACCCTGACGAGTGCCATGACGGACCAATTGCAACAATTGGCGGAACGAGCCGCCATCGACAGCAACCCCACCAAGCAGCCCTCGCAGCAGGCAATCGATCAGCTCGATGACGCCATGACCCAGATGATGGCCTTCCTGCAAGGCCTATCCGCCGGCGCCGGCGCCCCCACCGCTGAACAACTCGTGCAGAAGCTGGGCTCGCTGCCGCCTGAAATCACGCAGTTGATGAATCAGTCGCCGGCGCTGTTCCAGCAACAGTTGGCCATCATCCTGACCCAGTACGCGGTGAATGCGCAGAAAGCGTCGCTGGACGATCGCAAGCAGGCCATGGATCAACAGCTCGACCAGGTGCTGCAAGCCGCACAGCAGATGCGAGACCTGGCGATCCAGCAGATGACCAACGCGATTGTCACGATCGTCACGCAGGTCGCCAATACAGCGCTGAACGCCGGCAACGATCCGAAAACCAAGAACCCGGCGCTGCCGAAGGCACCGGAACCCCTGCCCATCATCCCGCCGCTGGTGTCGGCACCGGTCAAGAAGGATCCGCAGCCGAGCTCAACGCCGCCCATCGGCTACCAGGCGCCGCGGACTGCGCCGCCGCCCATCGTGGTCCCCGTGGCGCCCTCACTGCCACCGGCGCTGCAAGCCCAGTTGGATGCCCAACGGCAAATGTTGCAAGGATCGCCGACGCAGACCACACCGCCGCCGGTCGTCGTTCCGCTGCCGTCACGCCTCATCCCGGTGCCGCCCCCGATTCCGTCGGCGGTGCAGGCGAAGATCGATGCAGGTCGCTGAGCAAATACAACCATGAAACATCTTGCTCTTCTCACCGCCCTCGGCTGCTGGTCCGCAACGTCCGTCGCGCAGGATTTGAATCGTATCCAACCCGCACCAGTACCGGCCGTCGAGCCGCCCGCCACGCCCAATGCCGGTGACACGCAATCTCCCGCTGCGACTTCGGCCGTGCTGCTCGCCGAGCTGAAGGGAGTGATCTTCATCACCGAGCCCGGGCAGCTCACCGAAGCGAAGGTGGGCACCGAGGCTTTGGATACGTCTCGCGTGCCGCTGCTCGACAATCAAACATTCCGTAGCCGCATCGAATCGTATCTCGGCCAGCCGCTACGACAGAGCGGACTGAAACGTTTGCTGACGACAGTCAACCTGTACTACGCCGGCCACGACAAACCCTTTGTGAACGTGAACGTACCCGGTCAGGAAGTCACTGACGGCGTGTTACGCATCCTGGTCGTCGAGGGCCGCGTCGAGCACGTCAAGGTCGAAGGCAATCGCTATTTCGCCGACGATCAATACATCGCCGCGCTCGGCGTGAATCCCGGCGACCCGCTGCAGAAGTCACAGCTCGACGCCAACATCGCTTGGATCAACCGCAATCCGTTCCGCGCGGCCACGATCGTTGCGGCACCGGGTGAGTCCTTCGGCGGCACGAATCTGATCGTTCGCGCCAACGAGCGCTATCCGCTGCGGGTCTACGCCAATGCCGACAACACCGGCTCGCCGACCACCGGCGAAGAGCGCCTCGGCGTCGGTGTGAATTGGGGTAACGCGTTCGGCTTGGGACATCAGCTCAACTATCAACTGACCACCAGCACCGATTTCGATCGCTCCATCGGCCACTCGGCCAGCTACGTCATTCCGCTGCCGTGGCATCACCTGCTGACGTTCAGCGGCGCGTGGTCGCGGATCAATGCCGACATGCCGGTGGATTTCGATTCGCAGGGCACGTCGTGGCAAACCGCGTTTCGCTACGAAGCGCCGTTGCAACCCAACGCGCGCGGCTGGAATCAATCGCTGCTCGCGGGCGCCGACTTCAAGCGCTCCGACAACAACCTGGAATTCGGCGGCATTCCGGTCACCGACAACACCACCGATATCGTGCAAGCCGTGCTCGGCTATCGCATGAGCTCGGAGGACAACTACGGCCGGACGGGCTTCGCCGCCACCGTCGCGTATTCGCCCGGCTCGCTCGGCAGCCGAAACAAAACCGAGTACTTCGATATCAGCCGTTGGGGCGCCGAGTCCGATTACTCCTACGCACGCCTCGATCTGGATCGCTTGACCCGCTTGCCCGCCAACTTCAGCTGGCACTTGAGCGCGTCGTTGCAAGTGGCGAGCGGCAACCTGCTCGGCTCCGAACAGCTGGCATTGTCCGGCACGTACGGAGTGCGAGGTTACGGCGAGAACGACAGCTTCGCGGATGGCGGCTACATGATCCGCAATGAATTGTTGTTGCCCGTCATGAATGCCAGCTCATTGTTCGTCCGGGTGCAACCGCTGGTGTTCCATGACTATGCCCAGGGCTCTAACAAGCGCCTGCTGCCCGGCGAGCGCGACCGGACCACGTTGAGCTCCGCGGGCCTCGGCGGCCGCGTGTCGTTCGGCCAGTCCTGCGAGCTGCGCTTCGCTTACGGCTGGCAGATTCATGCGCTGCCTGGCGAAGACAAGGGCGACCAGGCGCACGCCGGTATCACCTTCAGTTACTAATCTTGACGCCCCGCCGAGCCGCAGCGCATCCTCGCGCTGCGGTCAAATTCAGGCGGAGACAGCGCTGGCTACGCAGGACAAACGGCGACCTCGCCGTCAGGTACAAGAAGTCACGATCGACGATGTGGCGGACGAAGCCGGCGTCTCTCGCATGACCGTGTCCCGGGTCTTGCGTGGCGGACACCTCGTGCGTGCGCCTCTGCAAGAACGCGTCTTCGCCGCGGTCAAGAAACTCAACTACCGGCTGAATGTTTCGGCTCGTGCGCTGGCCGGCTCGGGCCCGTCGCGAGTCGGTCTGGTGTACTCAAACCCCAGCCAGGCCTTTCTCAGCGAGCTGTTGACCGGCGCGCTGAAAGAATCGAGCAAGCTCGGCATGCAGCTCACGTTGACCGCCGATGCCGACTCCCATGACCGCACCTCCGAGATCGAATCGCTCCTGCGCAGTGGCGTGACGTCTTTTCTTCTGCCCTCGCCAGCCTGCGACGCGCCCGATGTGCTCGAGCTGCTGCGAGAAGCCAAAGCGCGTTGGGTCGCGATCTCGCCGGCCAATCTGGAGATTCATCCGTTCAGCGTCTCCGCCGACCATTTCGACATCGCCGGCCGCATGACAGCGCGGCTCATCGAGCTCGGTCATCGGCGCATCGGCTTCATCGCCGGCGATCCCGCCTCCAAAGGCGGTGCCGAGCGCTTGCGGGGACATTTGCGAGCCATGGCGTCCGCCGGCATCGCGGAGTGCCCGGTCGAGCAAGGCTATTTCACATTCCAATCGGGGCTCGAAGCCACCGAGCGCCTGCTGAAGTCGACCGCCGCCTGTACCGCCATCATCGCTTGTAACGACGACATGGCCGCGGCGGCGATCTCAGTCGCGCATCGTCATCATCTCAACGTGCCCGAAGACCTGACCATCGTCGGCTTCGACGACACGCCCATCGCGTCGATCGTTTCGCCGGCGATCACGACCGCGCGCCAGCCCATTGCGGAGATGGCTCAAAGCGCGATTCGCATGCTTCATGCGGCAGCCATGGCCGGCGAGGCGGATGAAAACAAACGGACTCAGAAAGTCTTGCCGTGCACGCTCATCGAGCGCGAGTCGAGTGCAGGACCGCGAGAGCAGCCGTTGCCCGAAGCTGCGCTCAGCTAACGACGCGCGCCTGATTTCTTCTGCTCGACTTGCTCGGTGTGGTCTTTCCACACGCCTTTCGCCGAGCGCATGACGAGCAACGCCTTGGTCCAGCGACGCGCGTTGGATTTGAGCATGAGCTTGGCGAGCGCCGGACGCATGCCACCAAACACTCCCGAGCGCAGAAATAACAAATAACCGCCGCTCACCAGCAAGTCATAGCCATACTTGCGCGCGACCTGACCCAGCGCCCGGCGGCTATAAAAGAAGATGTGCTGACCGGCCTGCGGCGCGAGATACCACCAGTCCTGGCCTTGATTGGTGTAGATGCCCGTGCTGGCCAACACCGCCTTCGGCCCTTGTTTGAATAGAGCGTCCAGATCGTCACGAGGCTGCGGGTAATGCTCCAGCACTTCGAACGCAACGATCAACTCGGGCGTCGCGAAGTCCGGATGTTCGAACCCCTGCGCGTACGTCGGCTTCGCGTAACGATCGTGCACGTAGCAATTGATCTCATAGTCACGCAACAAGCGGCATAACAAGCCGTCGCCACCGCCGATATCGAGCACATTCTTCAACCCGAGCAGCTTCGCCATCGACCAGCAGGCCGCCAGATTCTGCAGATTCCGCTGCACGGCGCCGGTATCGAGATTCGACAAATTGTTGTCGCGATAAGCCTCATCGAGCCAGTACGGCGGCTCGGTCTGCAGCGACTGGCACTGTTCACATTGCAGATAGGCAACGTCGTGCTTCTCGAGGACTCGCAACGAAAAACGGGGCGCAAGCGCGCCGTCACACAAGCGACATCGGAGTGGGTCGGGAGTCTGCGCCGTTTCAGTCATCCGCTTCTCATCAACCGGTCGGAAGCCGGCGATTCTATTATTCGCCGCAGGCCGCACGCCACTCTTGAACCAGCTGGCTCATCAAGACCGACGCCGGCAACTCGCGCGCCAGCGACGCCCCCTGCCCGGCCCAGTAAGCCGCGAACTCGTGATTGCCCTTCGCGCTGGCCGCCGCGTGCAAGGCTTTCGCGGCATCGTAGGCGATCGGATAGTCAGGTAGGGCCGGCGCACCGTCGCGAATCAATTCATACATCCGATTCGGCAGGCCCCGCGCCCCGCGTCCGGAAATGGCCGCCGTGATTTGCGTGTGGCGCGCACGCTCGCTCCTCATCTGCTCTCGATAGGCCGCATTCGCGGACGACTCCGGACAGAGCACGAACGCCGTCCCCAGTTGCACGCCGGAGGCACCCAGCGTCATTGCAGCGGCAATGCCTCGTCCATCCATGATGCCGCCCGCGGCGATGATGGGTAGACCGCACTGTTTCGTGAGCATTCGAACCAGCGCGAATGTGCCGATACCATCGTCACCGCGCTCGGGATCGAACACGCCGCGATGACCGCCCGCCTCCACTCCCTGTGCGACGATCGCATCTACGCCGGCGCGCTCGCAAAGCGTCGCTTCTTCTGAATTCGTCGCGCAGGCCAGTGTCACGATCCCGGCTGCACGGAATCGCTTGATCCACGGCGTCGCCGGCAAACCGAAATGAAAACTCACGATCGCCGGCCGCTCCTCGAGCAGCATGGCCAGCATCGCTTCGTTGTCGACAAACGTCTCGTAGATTTCTTTCAGCGCCTGCGGCGGTTGCGCGCCGAACTCGGCAAAGTGCGGCTGCAGATACGCCAGCCAAGCCGTCTCGCGCGCGGCGTCCGGCGTCGCACGCCGATGACAAAACAAGTTGGCGTTGAACGGCCGCGCCGTGAGCGCCCGCGTCGCCCGAATCGCAGCCCGCGACTGCTCGACGTTACTCGAGCCCAACCCGAGCGATCCCAGACCGCCGCTATTCGACACCGCCGCGGCCAATGCCGGCGTCGACACGCCGGCCATGGGCGCCTGAATAATAGGATGCTCGATGCCCAGCAGGGCCAGTAGCGCTTGGACGTTGCTCATGCCGCGATGGTAACGCATGCGGCGGCCCCAGCAGCGCCCGGCCGATTTCAAGGCCCCCGCGAGACCCGCAGCGCTTTCGGATCGGAGCGGTCGACGACGATATTGCCTTTGGTCTTCAACACGGCCACGAACTGTTCCGGATCGTCGAGATCGACGGAGGCGTGGGCAAAGACCACGCTACCGAGCCGCGCGTCGGCGATCTCGATCTTCACCTTGTTGTGACGATTGAACTCCTCGGCGAGCTGCGCAACGGTCTTGTTCGTGAAGCCGACGACCGTGTGCGCCCACGCCAGCTGCTTTTTCGCGTCGACCGGAGTGACGACCATCTTGCCCGAGGGGTAGATGATCAGTTGCTGGCCCGCCTCGAGCGACTTTGATTCCCCACCATGCGCCACGCTGACCGATCCTTCCTCGACCACGACTGACGGCACATCGTTGACCTGACGCACGGCGAAGCGCGTGCCGAGAGCGGTGATCAAGCCTTCGCCCACATTCACCCGGAAAGGTCGCGGATCCTTCGCCACGTCGAAAAAAATCTCGCCGTGCTGCACGACTGCGCTCCTGAGCGCGCCGTCCATCTTGAACTCCAACCGGGAATTCGGCCGCAGACTCACCCTCGAGCGATCGGGCAAGGGGTAATCCGGCCGGGCCTCCGACTGTGTTTTGACGACCGTCGTTACCGTGGGCCCGACTGGCATCAGTACCCAGGCGACGCCCAGACAAGCCAGCGCCGCCGCCACTCCCCAGGCCGCCCGGGATTTACGAAGTTTCGATACGGGCGCGCTCGCCGATGATCGCGACGCCGCCAGTGCGCCCACTGCATCCCACGCACGCTGCACCTCGCTCAGCGCTCGCATGTTCTCCGGATCAGCCGACCACACCTTGTATTTGGCAATCTCGTAGGGCCTCAGCCGACCGCGCTCCAATCGGGTATTCCACGCCGCGGCCTCGGCGTTCCGGCGCTGCTCAGTCTTGATCCTCGTGTTCGCGCTCATTTGCGTTCTCCTGAGGTGCGATCGAGCCTGCCCAGACCCAGCTGCCGCGCTCGGCTCATCGCTCCGCCAAGCAAACGCTCGATCCGACGTTCTGAAATGTTCATTGCCGCGGCGGCCTGCCGATACGTGAGTCCCGCTCCTTTGACCAGCTGCACCGCTACGCGCTGCTCTGGAGTCAGTTGCTCCAGAAATTCTTCCCACTTGTCATTGATCATGCATTTCTCTTCCGCCGAGTGCTCTTGTTGCGCATGCAATTCCAATAATTCTTCCAACTTTGCGGGAGCCACCGACTGCTCTGTGCGCCGCCGATAACGATCGATGGCGACGCGCCTGGCCACGCGCACCACATAGCCGTTGAAATTCACGACCGACTCGGGCACGCCGCACACCAGCAGTTTCACGAGGGCGTCATGCAGCACATCCTCCGAATCGTCGGGCACGCGCAGCTCACCCCGAAGCTTGCGCACGATGCCCTTACGACCGTCCCGACACATCTTCTCTATTCGCTTCGCGGTCTCGAGCAAAGTTGTGTTCGTGGTTTTTCGATCGGGCATCGACGCTCCTTTCGTGGCTGTCTCGATTGCTACGACGGGTTGAAACGAGCCAAATCCCCGCGCGCGTCCAGAAATATTTTCTGGCGGACCGACAGGGGTTCAGACGGCGGCGCGAGCCGATCTATCGAATCGTGCAAAATTCGTCCGGCTCCAGATTCGCGCTGATATTGGTTCGTTATTTGTTTTTCTGGGCGGTGGGCATCGCCCTGGTCACCGGCACGTCACTGGCCGCCAGTACGACAGATGTCGAACACGATCTGAATATTCCGCGGACATCGCTGAATGCGGCGCTGACAGAATTCACTCGCCAGACCGGCTGGCCGACTGAAAGCGCGGTCGCGCTCCCGGACTCGACGTGGGTCGGACCGCTGAAAGGCACTTACACTGCGGCAGCTGCACTAGCGCAGTTGCTTGCCGGCAGCGGCTTCGAATTCAAGCAGAAGGAACAATCCTTCTCCTTGTCGCCCCAGACCGCCAGACCGGCCGCACCGAAGAAGCCTCCACCCCGTCCCAGCCCGCCCGCTCCACTCCAGAGCGATGAGGTCATCGTGTTGGCGCGGCGACGGCTGCAAGCTCAGGAACCCAATCCGTCGCGCGACATCGCGTTCGGCGAACAGGACATCGAATGGCAAAGCCCCTCGCAAATCGGCAACATGTTGAGCAACTCGAGTCAGCAACCGTTTGCGATGAACCGTCGCGCCAATGGCGCGCAGTTCGCGGAGCTTCGCGGGCTCGGCATCGACGCAACCTCCGTGACAATCAACGGCCGACGAGCGCCGCCCACCATCGGTGAAACCACCGGCAGCTTCGATCTGGGCCTGGTGCCGGTCACCGCGGTGGCGGGCATGAAGATCGCGCTCGAGCCCACCGAACTGCAAATTGGGCCGCCCGCCGGCGGCGGCAACGTGGACATCGAGCTGAAGAAACTCCCGCATCCCATTGTCGAGCTCCAGTACGGCGATGCCGATGGCGGCTCCGAAGAGCGCCGGCTGGGCATGGGCACGGGCATCGAAACGGAGCGCTTCACGGGCAGCATCGTCTGGGAACATTTCGATCGCGACCCGTTGTATGGAGACGCACGCGATCGCTGGCGGAATCAGGACTTTCGTCGCTTCGGCGGCCGCGACTACCGGGTCAGCAGCGACCGCGCCAGCTTGAACAGCTACTACACGGCAATGCCGGAGATCGATCAGAACAGCCTGGTCGCATTGGCGGAACTCGAACTGACCGAGCGGACGTCCCTGTTTGGCGAGCTGCTGTTCACCGATCGGGATGTCATGCAGCAGTTCAGTCCACCGGTGGTGTCGCAAATGCTGCCCGCGACCAATCCTTTCAATCCTTCCGGCCGACCGATACCGATCGACACGTTTTTTTCACAAGAGCCGGCGAGACAACGCGGCACGCAAAGCGAGTGGTGGCGCGGAGTCGCTGGATTCAAGAGCCAATGGCAGTCATGGCATCTGGAGCTCGCGGCCGTGGGCACGCGGGACGACGTCCTGGTCATTTCTTCGCATGACCTGAATCAACAGCGGCTGAGCGAGGCGCTGGCGGAGAGCGATCCTGGCCGGGCATTAAACGTTCTCGATCCAGCCTTCCCAGGCAATCGCGAAGTGCTCGATCATCTTCGCGCGCCGCCCAGCGACATTCACTTCCAATCGAAGACGAGCACGGTGACGGCCACCGCGCGAGGCACGTTCGACATTGGCGAGCGCGACATTTCGGCGTCCATCGGCGGCGAATGGGAACAAAGTGACATCCTTGTGGGTGCGTGGTTGCCGATGCGCCGCACGGTCCAGTCCGGATTCGCACAATTCGAAGTGCCGTTGACTCAGCAGACGACGCTTAACCTCGGCTCGCGCCTGGATCGGGTCAGCGACGTGGGTCTCTTGTGGAGCCCGCAGCTCGCATTCGAATGGCGGCCCTCCGAATCGCTCACAGCTTACGCGTCTGCAGGCAGCAGCGAGCGGGCCGCGTCGCCGGTGGATTTGTTTCAGCCGATCTCGATCGTCCCGACCTCCGCTTTCGATCCGGTCCGCCAGCAAGCGAACAAAGTCGACGTCGTGATGGGCGGAAATCCCGATCTCGAGCCGGTGAGCTCTCGCACCTTCGCGATGGGCTTGCTGTGGGAGCCCGACGCCCCTTTGCTGAAAAAGCTCGGAGCGAAGTACTGGCGCATCCACCTCGACGATCGCATCACCTTTCCCGCGATCTCCTACCTGCTGAGCAATGAAGGCCTGTATCAGGATCGGATTGTTCGCGACGCTTCGGGAACGTTGCAGCTCATCGATATGAGGCGCATCAATGGCGGCCCGCTCGATACCAGCGGCGTGGATCTGGAAACATTGCTGTCTTTCGACAGCAAGCTGGGCAAGATCACGAGCAAGCTCGATATCACCTTTGTCGATAAATACTCGAGTAACGAAATGCGCGGCCTGCCTCGGGTGGAACGCGCCGGCATCGCAAACTCTTACGGAACGATTCCTCGCTGGCGCGTCATCGGCTCGCTTGCAGTGGAGCGAGCCTTCGGCACGGTAGTCACGACCGTCAGGCACATGCCCGCCTACCAGGACGCCTACGTCGTGCCCAACGGCCGCACCATCGAATCGCAAACGCTGCTCGACCTCACGATCGTGCTCGATCTCGGGCAAGTCGTGGCTGGCTTCGCGCCACTGAAGCACTGGAAGGCCACTTTCGGCGTCGAAAATCTGCTCGACGACCCGCCGCCGTTCGCGGATGTGGGCATGTCCTCCGGCTTCGATCCGTCACAAGGCGATCTGCGCCAGCGATACGTCTTCTTCAAGCTCTCCCGCGAGTTCTGAGCCTTCAGGGTTGCACGGCCAGGAAATCGTCCGCCTCCGCGGCGGTTTTGTAACTTCCCACACCATATCGACCCGCGGCGTGCGGCGACGACGCGTCGGTGGCTTCGAGCACCAGCCGCTCATCCACATACGCTCGCAATTTGTTGCCGACGATGTCGAGTCGCAAGTTGTACCAAGTATTCAACGCGACCGGCATCGCCGCTGTATCGAGCGTCGTCGCCACGCCATTAGCGAGCTTGCGCAACGAGATGTTGTTACTACTGCGAACCGTAATGTAGTAATAATTGGATGCGTCGACGTAACGTCCGATCAGACCGAACCATCGATCTGCGCCCGAGAACTGAGTCGCCCGCATGCGTGCCCGGATGCTCTGATTGGCATAGCCTTCGGTGGGCCCCGCAACCATATATGCGCCACCACCGACACTCGGTTGCGTAAACACCGTGGTGTTGGGCAGCTTCACCCATTGATAGGCGTAGTTCGCATAGTCCCAATCCATGCGAATCGTCTCCGAGTTGAAGTTCTCGTCCTTCAGGATGCGGCTTGGATCGGGATTCAGAATCAGATTGTCGTAGTCCGCCTGCGTTCGGTACATGGTGACGCCTGGCCGGCCATGAGTCAGTGCGCTGTCAAACACGCTCAGGATCTCTCGCCCCGCCGATAGCACTCGCAGCTTTTGCCCGTGCGATTCCAATCGCAACGGATAAGGCCGATTGAGCACGACCTGCAGCGGCGCGGTCGCGAGTGTCTGGACAACGCCGTTTTGTATGCGCCTCAGCAGCACCGTATTCGAGTTACGCACGGTGATGTAGTAATAGTTGTTCGGATCGGTGTAGCGAACCATCAATCCGAACCAGCGATCGCCCGTGCCCGTCGCATATGCGCGCGGTGTGATGTCGGCCTGAATGGACTGACGATCCCAATCGGCGCTTTGATAGATGGACGTCGCGCCGCTCGCCGTATTGGTTTGACGATACGCGCGCGTGCCATCAGCGCTCGCCACGAAGAAAGTGCTGTTTGGTTGGGCCACCCAACCATTCGCGGTGCCATCCTCCAGATCCTCTTGAACCAGAGGCGGATTCGGCCGCAGCGTGGCGGGCAACGTGAACACGAATGCACCCGGGCGATCGTAGGAGCCGCCGATCGCGCGGCTGCCTTTGATTTGGAACGCGTTCACGAAATCATTCGTGCTCGAGGCCAACGAGGCTTGATGCGTCCACGTTCCCGACGACGTGCGGCGATAGGCGCGAACGAATCCCAGCGGCGCGCCGGCGAGCAACGTGTTTCCCGAGATCGACGCCGCGCCCTCGATTGTCTGTATCGGATTCCAGACGCCCTGCGCATTTCGCTGGAAAATGAAGGGGAACGGGACCGCTGCAATGATGGCAGTCGAGCCGTCGATGTCGACCCAGCTGGAGAATCCGTCGGCGCCCGGGCCGCCATTCGGCCGAGTGATGGCCGTGGGCGGCGCCCCCGTCCATGTGTGATTTGCGCCGAGTGTGTAGATATATGCTGTCCCGGACGGCGACCCGGGCGTCGTCTCATCAACGCCGTAACTCCCGTGGATTGCATAGTTGTCGGCAATCGCGACTCCGGGCCCCACATAGTCGGCATCCGCTTGCGGGACGCCGTTCTGTAGTCTTTGTACCTTCGCCCAGCCATTCGCTCCACGCTGGTACAGGTCCGCACCTTCGACGAACGACGTGATGATCGTCCCGTTACGAATGCCGACATCGACGCCACCCGTATCGCCGAGCGTGGCCACACGGGTCCACACACCGCCTTGTCGTTCGAACACCGCCGTCAGTGGACTGAAGTAACAGCCCACTACGATCACGTCACCTTCCACCGCGACTGAGGTGCCGAAGTTACTCGTGCCATCTTCGGTGGCTGGCAGCAGCTTCGCAGTCTGACGCCATGTGCCATTGCTTTGCCGCTCAAAGACGTAGGCGGCGCCGGGCCTGCTTTGCTCAGGCATGCTCGCCCCATCGGTTGCGCCAACAACGGCAACGTCGCCATCGATGGCCACCGAGTTGCCGAAACGCCCTTGAGGCGAGCCGTCAGTGGGTACCAGTTTGGCGTCTTCGAGAATTAAAGGCTCGGCGGCAAGCGCGACGCCGGACGAGGTCAGTAAAGAGACCGCGAGGACTCTGGCCAGGTGAACCGCACGCATATATTTCCCCCGGAATGCGCATCGCTTTTATCGGCTCGGTGCTACAACGCCGGCTCGCTCGCGGGGTTCCTCGAAATCGGCAAGAAACAACTGTTGCAGGGCCGCAAGCGCTGGTCAGTCGCGCGGGGAGTCCCGTCGTAACACCCGCTCCAGCGACGGCCGCAACGCCTGCAATTCATTTAAATGGGCCGCCGACAGTCGATCGAGAATCCGTTGCGCCTTGGCGGTGAGCACCAGATCGACGCGGCGCCGATCCGCCGGATCCACTCTACGCCGCGCCAGATTCGAATCGACCAGGCGATCGACGAGCTCCACCGCGCTGTGATGCCGGCACACCAGTCGCTCCGCCAGCATGGCGATGGTGGCCTGCCCGCCCACGCTCAATCCCTTGATCGCAAGCAGCGCCTGATGTTGTTGGGGAGTGAGCCCCGCCGCGCGGGCCGCCCTGGCGCTGAAGTCCAGGAAGAGCCGCAACGCGTAGCGGAAGTCCGCCAGTTGTTGATACTCCGCATCGCTCATGCTTGCTTTGGATGTCGCCATCTTAATGTTCCGGTCCTGTCTTGGCGTTCGACCTATATATCGCTCTGCGATATATTAGCCGGCCGTTGTGCTCCCGTCCCGACGACCGCATGAAGACAACTTCCCGACTGCCTCACCTGGAATTGGCGGACTTTCGCGTCAGCCCGCGGCTGCTGTATCTGGTGGCAATGGCGGCGGCGGTCGGTGGCTGCGGCCTGCTGGCGGCGTGGGGGCTCGTCAAGTTGATTGCGCTCGCCACCAACCTCGCCTACTTCGCCGATTGGTCCACCGAAACCCGCGCCGTTCACAGCACGACGTTGGGATGGGGACGCGTGCTGATTCCCGCGGCTGGCGGCATCATCATCGGGCTCATGGCTCGATTCGGCAGCGAGAAGATTCGCGGCCACGGCATTCCTGAAGCCATCGAAGCGATTCTGATGGGCGGCAGCCGGATTCAGCCGCGCGTGGCGATTCTCAAGCCGTTGTCCTCCGCCATTTCCATCGGCAGCGGCGGACCGTTCGGCGCCGAAGGTCCCGTCATCATGACCGGCGGCGCGCTGGGGTCGTTGTTCGGGCAACTGTTTCATCTCACCTCCAACGAGCGAAAGACGTTGTTGGTTGCGGGCGCGGCGGCGGGAATGACCGGAATCTTCGGCACCCCGCTGGCCGCGATCCTGCTCGCGGTCGAATTGCTGTTGTTCGAATGGCGGCCGCGTAGTTTTCTGCCCGTCGCGATGGCCGCCGTCGTATCAGCCAGCTTGCGACCGCTGCTGTTCGAGACTCCGCCCTTGTTTCCTTTCAGCGGCGAAGCACAGACCTCGATCTTCGCCGTCGGCAGTTGGATCGGCATCGGCGTGTTGGCAGGCCTGGGCTCCGCGGCGCTGACGGCGCTCGTTTATGGATGCGAGGACGCCTTTCAAAAGTTGCCGCTGCACTGGATGTGGTGGCCGGCAATCGGTGGCCTGATCGTGGGACTCGGCGGCCTGATCGAGCCGCACGCCTTGGGCGTCGGTTACGACACGCTGCAATCCATGCTCGACGATCGATTCACTCTGCATGCGCTGGTGGTGTTGATGGTGGTCAAGGCGGTCATCTGGTCTGTCGCGCTCGGGTCCGGCACGTCAGGCGGTGTGCTCGCGCCGTTGCTCATCATGGGTGGTGCACTCGGTGCGCTCGTCGGCAAGTTGCTGTCACCCGCCGACGCGCCAATGTTTGCTCTGCTAGGTATGGCGGCGATGATGGGCGGCACGATGCGCTCGCCCTTGACGGCGACGATCTTCGGCATCGAGCTGACCGGCAACATCCACGCACTTCTGCCTCTGGTTGCGGCGTGTGCCGCGGCCCATTGCTTGACTGTGCTGTTGCTCAAACGCTCGATCCTCACCGAACGCATTGCCCGCCGCGGTCATCACCTGACGCGCGAATATAGTGTCGATCCGTTTGAGTTGGTCCGCGTGAAGGAAGTGATGGTCCACCGGGTAGATACATTGCCCGCGACGATGACGGCCGGCGACGCCATCGAGTTCTTCTCTGCCGTCGAACATCGACACAAGAGTTATCCGCTGGTCGATGCGAACGGCACGCTGGTCGGCATGGTGTCGAGAACCGACACACTCAAATGGATCGTCGACGGTCAGGATGAACAGACGCCGCTGAGCGAACTGTCGAGTCGCGACGTGCTGGTCGCGTTTCCCGACGAGCTCGTCGGCCGCCTCGCGGATCGCATGGCGCAGGAAGACGTCGGCCGCATGCCCGTCGTCCGTCACGAAGATCGCCGGCTGATCGGCATCGTGTCGCGCAAGGATCTATTGCGCGTCCGCGCCGCTCTGCTCGCGCACGATCACGAGCGCTCCGCTCCGCTTCGAGCGTAATACGCCGTCGCCGAACGTTCGATCTGTACGGCCCACGACGGTGGAGCAAGCTCCGCCCGTTTCGGCGGCAACTCGTTTTTCTACGAACAGTCGTTCCAGGTCACGCCCGTCCGGATGGTTGCTGTCCGGGTTGGGCGTGACCTCGCTGCTGAGCCGGCGGCGCCGGCCCGATATCAAGGCGCCGCGCCTGACGGCATCGCCGGTGCGGTCGCGACGGCCGGGTACGCGATGCCGAGCTGCTCGAGATAGCTACGGTATTTCTTCGGGTTGTAGTAATACTTGGTCATCTGCGGCCGCATCCGATCCATCAACTCCTTGTTGAGATGAATGGCCGGCTGATCTTCCGCCGTCAGCACCGGCTCGTACTTCATATCCTTGAGCTGTTCGTTGTTGAAGTAATCCTTGGCGCTGGTCAGCAGCGCGGGCGTCGTCATCAGGTCCATCACGGTGAGCGCCACCGCCTTTGCACCCGTCACCGCGCCCTTGTGTGCGATCGGCGTAGCCATCGCCATGGCGGCAGTGACATTGTGGCCAATCGTGTTGGGAATGTTCGACGGGAAGCGGATCGTGATCGTCGGCACCGTCCACATGATGTCGCCGATATCGTCGGAGCCCCCGCGCATGGCGTTATCACGACTTTCAGGCGTCGTTAGCGGCGCCACTTCAGTCGCGAGCTTTTCCACCTTGAACCCGTTCGTTTCCTGCACCGCCTTTGCGAACGCCTGGTCATCCTCGGTCCATTGCGGCATGCCGATGGCCTTGATGTTCTCGTACGCGGCTTCCGCCATCGGCTTGTTACCGAAGTTCGGCGCCGCATAGCCGAGCACACGCCGGCTGACGGTGGTGCCCGTGGCTTGTGCCGCCGCCTGCGAGATCGTATTGCCGATCTCGTACAGGTCACGAATGGAAGCGAAAGTCTGGTCGCGGAAGTAATACCAGACCGTGCCCACGCCAGGAACGACATTCGGCTGCCCGCCGCCGTTGGTGATCACATAGTGCGAGCGTTGCGTGAGTGGCAAATGTTCGCGTCGCATGTTCCAGGCGATGTTCATGAGCTCCACACCATCGAGCGCGCTTCGACCGGACCAGGGCGAACCGGCCGAGTGCGCCGTCTTACCGATGAATGTGTATTCGACCGAGACCATGCCGTTGTTCCCGGCCGATCCCCACGACGTGCTCAGATCCTTGCTGACATGCGTGAAGATGGAGGCGTCGACGTCTTTGAACAGCCCAGCGCGCACGTAGTACGCCTTCGTGGCCAACAGCTCTTCAGCGACGCCCGGCCAGAGCATCAGACGCCCCGGGATCTTGTTCTTCTCCATCACTTCTTTGACCGACAGGGCCGCCGCGACAATGGCTGGCATGCCGGAGTTGTGACCTTCGCCATGGCCGGGCGCACCCGCCACCTGCGGCGTGATCGCAGGCGAGCCTGGCACCTGCGACAGCCCGAGCAACGCATCGATGTCACTCCCCAAAGCGATCAACGGACCCGAGCTGCCCCACTTCGCCGTCCACGCCGTGGGAATGCCTGCGACGCCCCGTTCGATGGTGAAACCATTCTTCTCGAGAATGCCGGTGATGTATTCCGACGTCCGGAATTCCTGGAAGCCCGGCTCGGCAAAACTGTAGATGGAATCCACCATCTCCTGAACCAGCTTGGTCCGCTTGTCGACGCCGGCAAGCGTCGCCTTCTTCAATTCGGGCGCCGCTTCCGCGAACACGGCCGGAGCCGCGACCTGCAACGCGCAGCCTGCGAACAGAGCGGTCAAGAGTCCCTGGTTGGTTTTGATCACGTACGATCTCCGTTTGATGCTTGCTTGTTGATTAGAATGACATCCGCACGCCGAGTCGGAACACCCGGCCCATCGTGTCATAGAGGATTCGATTGGTTTGCGGATAGGCCGGCGTGTTGTTGCCATCCGGGCCATTACCCACCAGCTCCGGGTCGGTATTGAACAGGTTGCGCACCGAGAGGAACGCCTCGGCCTCCGCCGGCCCCACCGTAAATGAGTACGTCGCCGAAGCATCCAGATAAAACGCGCCATCGATGTCGTTCTCGTTGATCGTGCGATGCTCGACCGTCGAGGTCGGGCAGCCGCTGGTGCACTCGATGAACGAGTTGTTATAGACGCCGCTGCTCACACCGCGCCCGATGAGCGTAAACGACATCGCGTCCAGCGCATAGGTGGCGCTGAGTCGATAGCTCCAGCTCGGCGTCGCGCTGGTGCCTTGGTTCACGCCGGCGTAATCGACCGGGAAGTCGATGCCGTTGTCGGTGACATTCTCGATGTAATGAGTTGCCAGCGCACGCAACGACAGATCGCCGTGGCCCAGCGGGCGTCGATAGCTGGCCTCGATGTCCAGTCCTTTGGTTCGCTGGCTGGCGAAGTTGAACGGCACTAGCAGGATTTCCGAGATCTGCTGTACATCCCCGACCGTAATGTAACTGATGTTGTCGCAAAAGCTTTGCACGTTCTGCTCGAAACATAGATCAACTGTGTTCTGGGCCGTGACCGTGCCGATCGCATCCTCGATTTCGATGTCGAAATAGTCGACCGAGAACGCCAGGCCGGGCACGAACGACGGCGTGACCACCACGCCAATGCCCAGCGACTCCGCCTCCTCCGGCACGAGCGCCAGACTACCGGTCTGCTTTTGTACGAACTGCAGCGCTTGATTGCTCGGCGGCACATTGACCGTGTTGGTACGCGCGGTACCGGCGGCGAACAGCTCGTTGAGATTCGGCGCCCGAATATCCTTCGAGCTGGTCACCCGGAATTTGAGGTCCGAGATCGGCTGATAGGTCAGCCCCGCCTTCCAGGTCTCGACCTTGCCCGAGATGCTGTAGTCGGTGAAACGCAATGCGCCGTTGAAATCCAGGCCGCTCCACAGCGGCACCACGGTTTCGATATAGCCTTCGGCGACGTGATAGTCGCCCTGGGTGACCAGATAATTGCCGTATAGCCAGCCCGTCTGATACTGCGGCTCGACGAAGCCGTCGATCTTCTCCTCGCGCCACTCGCCGCCGAACGCGAGCGACACGGGGCCGGCCCAGGTGCTGAGAATATTGTTGGTCGCGAAGTTGAACGCGGCGACATCCTGCGTCAGCTCCTGCTTGCGATAAGGATTGCTCGGGATGATGTAATCGAGCGCGGCCTGCGTCACGCCGCCGATGCCGATCCGATTGATCGGCACACAGCCGTTGCCTGGATCGGCAATCGACGAACGGCATACGACCTGCCCGGTCGTGGGATGAACGACGGCGTCTTGCGCCAACGCCATGCGCGCGTTGTTCCAAGTGTTGATGAGCTGCTCATCGAGCTTGGCGACGCCCCGCTGCACATAGGTGTCCCAGTGCCAGTCCCGGCCGATCAAGACGAAATCGCCATCGGCACCGATGAGGTATCGATTCACCTCACGCTCGTTGTCGCTGCCCGCCGCCGGAATGCCTGCATTGGTGGAGCCCATCACAAAGGACGTGATGTCTGGATCATTCGCGGCGTTGTACTGTGCGATCTGCTGGACAACCGACGCTGGCAGATAGGCATTGTCCGCGCGAATCGTGATGTTGCCGACGTTGGGCGTCTGTTGGTAATAACTCAGCCCTCGATACTCGTTATGCGAGACCTGCGCAAAGATGTTCACGCCCGGTGTCACCTCGAAACTCACCCGCCCGAAGATCGTCTGTCGCTCCTCATCGGGTGCGAGTGAGTTACTGCCTTCGTGCCCCTGGCTCGTGTACTGCCAATCGCCGCCAATCATCCAGGGATTGCTGGCGCTGGTCGTGCCATAGGCGAGCCGCCCCACGGTGGCACGACCGGTCGTCTGATCAATCGTACCGAAATAGGTCCCTCGCAACGGGCCACTGACGATCAAGCCGCCTGGCGTGTGCTGACTCGGGCCAATCCCGGACTGCACCAGTCGAAACGGCTCACCGTTGGTCGCGGTGTAGTTCGGATTGTTGATTTGAAAGACGCCGCTGTCGTTCCAATCGCGGTCGATGGTGTGGACACCGTCCTGGGTGAAGTACTCGCTACTGAACAACACGTGACCTCGACCGCCCGCGAACGGCATGCCGGCGGCGAGCGTGAACGTGTGATTGGGATTGTCATCGTAGGTCGTGACACCGTACTCATAGTCGGTCTTCACGCCGGTGAAATCGCGATCGAGAACGAAGTTCACGACTCCACCAACGGCGTCCGAACCGTACGCCGCCGACGCACCCCCGGTGACGATCTCGACCCGCTCGATCAGCGCCTGAGGAAACGTGTTGATATCGACGGTGCCGGTCGATGCAGAGGCCACCGAACGCTGGCCGTCGAGCAGCACCAGCGTGCGATTCGTGCCGAGCGAACGCAGGTTGAGCGCCGCGATACCCGCCTGTCCGTTGCTCAACGCGCCAGACGAGTTGGATGCAGTGGCGCTGCCGACGACCGAGGGCAGCGTGTTCACGAAGTCGGCGACATTCGCAGTACCGGCCGTCTGGATTTCTTCCGCACCCAACACGCTCACAGGCGTCGGCGCGTCGTAGCCGTCGCGGGCAATGCGTGAGCCGGTCACCGTGACCGAATCGATGGGACCGTCAACTGAAGAGACTTCTTGCGCTTCGGCCATCGAGACACAGGCCAACGCGGCACCGAGACAGTTTGCAACGACCAGACGCAACGAGAGACAAGACGTGACCGTCGACATGGCGCGACTCCCTCTGTTCGATGGATGTTTGTTCTTGGTAGCGACGCCCTTGTCACTCAGCCGCCGCGCAGGCCAGTGCGCCAGCTATGCATGTGGTCATACAAGCATCTTGTGTGCCAGCGTATTTCCAGTCGCCCGCACCACAGTGAAGCGCGCCCGGCCGACGCCAGCTCGCGCTCGCTTTGTTTCGAGAAATTCAGCTTGTTTGGAAGGAAGATGCGCGCATTCTTTGCTGAGCATTGCTCACAAAGAGGGCACGCACGATGCCGCACGCGAGAGCGGTGCGCGGGAACAGCTGCTTCGGGACAGTGCAGCCGGTTTTATCTAGGAGACGGGCTTGAAAATGTCGATCGGCTCGATGGGCGTCATCATCACCAGCGGAATCTCACGCGCGGTCGACGCCTGATAGTTCTTATACGGAGGAAACACACTCACCATGAAATCCCACACCCGAGCACGCTCCTCGCCTCGCGGCTCACGCCACGTTGCCCGATACGCTTGAGTGGCGATCTGGAAGTCCAGTTTCTTACTTTCCTTGACGTTCAAGTACCACGCGGGATGATGGTCCGCGCCGCCCTTGGAGGCGACGACCACGACTTCGCCGCCGATATCGCCATAGTTGAGCGGCGTGATGATGGTCTTGCCGCTCTTGCGGCCGACATAGCGAAGTAACAATGTGGTGTTGAGCTTGTGCCCGCCAATGTCGCTGACATCGACAATGTGCCCTTCGGCCCCCCCGGAGCTTAGATACAGCTCGAGGTGCTCGGTTTTCCAGTTACGGCGCGCCTTGGCGATTTCCAGATACGTTTCGTCACTCATGACGGCTGGACCTCTGACGAGCCCATGGGCGAGTCGAACTCCTCGACGGTGCAGACCGGATTGCTGTTGGTCGCGAACAGCTTGCGCTCATCCTCGAGCCGGGCCTGCAAGAACTGCGGATTGCTCAAGCCCTGCATGGCGGCCTCGAAATCCGCCCGCGTGTTCCACCAGATCTCCATGATGCAGTCATAGCCCGGATGGATCACCTCGCCGGTGAGCGGATTCTTCTCAGGCTTCACGTAGCGACGCACATAGCGCTGCGCGTTCGGCAACGACGGCTTGGCCCCCATGCGCCTGGCGAGCTGCGTGTGCTGCTGCTCGTAGTAGCTCATGAACTCTTCCATGCTCATGTCGGCGCGCTTTTTCAGGAACACGACCTGCTTGATCATGCCCCACTTTGCTCGCCGGTCCGTGCCGCCGCCTTGACAGAAGGCGACACGGAACCGGACATCGACTAGGTCACCTGGCGTTCTCGTCGATGAAGGTCTTGATGTGATCGCTGAACTTGCCCATCGAGCCCGGATGCACATACATCATGTGGCCGGCTTCGTAGAACTCGATCTGCACGTTACGCCGCAGCTCCGGCGTGATGTTGAGATGATCGATGGCGTGCTTCACGGTGCCGTACGGACACGCCAGGTCGAAGTAACCCGATTGCACCAGCACCTTCATCTTCGGGTTCATGGTCATCGCATAGGAAATATCGGGCAGCACATTGGCATACGGCACCTTCTGGCCGTTCGTATCCGGCTGCACGTGGCTCACGTCCCAATCCTTGTACAAGCCGGCCGACAGCTCATACTTTTGATCCGAGACCACATTGAGCTCATCGCGCACGTAAGCGTTGTAAGTCGCGACGACGGCCGGAGCGACGGCGCTTGCATAAGGATCGAACGCGGTGGTCTCGGCGATCCGGCTCGGCATGCCGCCGGCGAAGCGTGAGTCGATGCGTCCGATCGTCTTGCCCTGGGCTCGCATCAGCTCCTGCAGGAAATGGTTTTCGTCCATGCGCAGGTTGGCCGCATCCCAGTACGCAGCGCTCACGCCCGTGTAGCGAGCAAGACCTTCGAGCGCGGTTTGTCGCTCGGCGGCCGTCGCACGCGCGCCCTTGTAGAGCACCGGCAGATACACGGTCTCGATCCACTGCTCCACTTCGCGCAAGAACGGCTGCAGCTCAGGCGGCTGCGGGTTGAGCGCCTTGTGATACCAAGCCGTGGACGCATAAGTCGAAAGGAAGTTGGCGTCGCCAGCATCGGTGTTCAAACCGGCCGTGCCGCTGACGAAGTCCAGATACGGCGACACCAGGATGATGCCGTTGAGCGCGACGTTGTGACGGGTCAGCAAGTCGTAGGTCACACCGCCGGTGCGGATGCCACCGTAGCTCTCGCCGAGCACGAACTTCGGGCTGGCCCAGCGGCGGTACTCGCCGAGATAACGGACGATGAAGTTGGAGACCGACTTGATGTCGTTATCCACGCCCCAGAACTGCTTGCCCTCGGCCTTGCCCACCGGCCGCGAAAAGCCGGTGCCGACCGGGTCGATCAACACCAGATCGGCGCGATCGAGGAAGCTGTACTCGTTGTCGACGACTTTGAAGGGACCGCGCGTGTTGCTGGTGAGATCTTCGAGCACGGCGCGACGCGGGCCGAGAATGCCCATGTGCAACCAGGCCGAGGCCGAGCCCGGGCCGCCATTGTATGCAAACACGATCGGGCGAGTGCGCGCGTCCTGCCCCTGGCGAACGTAAGCCGTGAAGCCGAACAGCGCGATCGGCTCATCCTTCTCGTCCTTCATCAGCAGCGTGCCGGTGGTCGCCTCGTAATCGATGGCTTTACCGCCGATGCGAATCTGATGGCGCGAGGTCCACACCTTCGGCTCGGGCTTCGGCTTCTCCTGCTTGTCCTCGGCGGCTTTCTTTTCCTGCTCCGCCGGCGGGGTTGGCTCGGCGGCGTTGGATACAACGGGCGCCGAGAGCCAGAGCAATGCAGCCAGCGCGGCGATCACGCCATGTTTTTTCATCGTGCGGTCTACCTGTCGAAATCAGGGGACGGCAAGTATAGGGGGCGCGCCTGCGCATGACGAGCGTAAGCGCTTCGGCGGACAAACGTTCACGCAACTGTGGAAAATCACCAAGCTTGCTAAAAATCGGTAATGAACTTTTCTTAATCTCTCGCGCGTCGATCACGCGAAGAAGGCTTGAAGAAAAGATGCGTCTTACCGGTTGGCTTCGGTCCCTGCGCTCCTGCGCGATGTTGCTGGGATTGTTTCTGTGCGCCTTGAGCGCCCACGCTCAGCAGATTAGTCCCTACCTGCAAACTCCGACCGCGAACTCGATCTGGGTTTCGTGGAAAACCACCGCGGGCACCGAGTCCCGCGTCGAGTTCGGCACCGCTCCGGATCAGCTCACGCAAGTCGTCAACGGCTCGGTCCAGCAGCTGGGCACGAACTACCTGTACCACTCGGCGCAACTCACCGGCCTGCAGCCCAACACGTTCTACTATTACCGCGTCCGGACCGGCACCAACACCTCGCAGGTGAATCGCTTCCGCACTCAGCCCGTGATCGGCGAACAAGCCGGCCATGTGCGCATCCTGGTGATGGGCGACAACCAGATCATCGCCGACAACCGCTATGAAAAGCTGGTGCGAGCGGCGCGCACGAAGCTGGAAAGCATGTACGCGCAGCCCATCGAGGCCGCGCTGAATCTGGTCGTCAACGTCGGCGACCAGGTCGACGTCGGCACGCTCGAGCAGTACGAGCAGGTGCACTTCAAGATGTCCGCTCCGGTGTCGGCGAACCTGCCCATCATGACGACGGTCGGCAACCACGAGTTCTACTACGACGGCGACCTCGCCCTCTATCAAGCGCACTTCAAGTATGAAGGCATTCGCTATCAGGGCATCGCCGGCGCCGCCAACGAAAGCTACTACGCGAATCAAGTGGGCCGCGTGTTGTTCGTGCATCTCAACAGCATGAACACCGATGCCGCCCAGGAAGCGTGGCTGCGCAGTGTCGTCAATGCGGCCGAGCGCGACAGCACGGTCGATTGGGTCATCAGCTTGATCCACCATCCGTATCAGGCCGAGCAGTACGTCGGCGATATTTCGCAGACACTGCGTAACTCGTGGATGTCGATCCTCGCCACGTCACGCAAGCACATCCTCAACGTCGGCGGCCATCACCATCTGTATGCGCGTGGCCAGACCCGCGACTGGCCGATGTATCACATGATCTCCGGCGGCACGGCGTGGGATCAGTATTGGGGTCAGTCTCGCGAAGAAGACTTCGACGACGTGCAGAAGACCATCGCGAACTGGGCCTGGCAGATCGTCGATATCGACATCGCCAACCGTTCGATGACGGTCGAGACCTATGCCGAAGCGCATCCCATCGTCTATCGCACGCAAGGCTTCAACTACAACAGCCGCCTGATCGATCGCTTCGAAAAGAAGCTCGACGAGGTCGCGCCCAGCCGTCCGACGATTCAGAACACCATCGGTGCGCCTGTGACGCTGCCGTACACGTTCAACAGCAGCGCCTTCAACAGCAGCACCGGCGAAACGCTGAACAGCACACAGTTCCAGATCGCCACCGACTCGGCGTTCCGCAACCTGAGCGTCGATCGTATTCGCGACTTCGAAGACATCTATGGCGACACCGGCGCGCCGCTGTATGAGCCCGTCGACCGCAACCAGGGCGTGAACATTTTGAACTGGACGGTGCCCGCCTTCGGCCTGCCCAATGGCAACTACTTCGTTCGCGTGCGTCATCGCGATGCCAATGTGATGTGGTCCGCCTGGTCGGACGCCAAGGCGTTCACGGTCACCGGCAGCAACAACGGCACACCCTCGATCAGCATCACGCAATCCATCTATGCGCCGACCGAGCCGGTCGTGGTGACGTACGCCAATGGCTATGGCCTGGCGCGTGACTGGATTGGTGTCTACCGCAAGGGCCAGACGCCGGGCAATGTCACCTCGACGCAGTACAAGTACGTCACTGGCCCGAACGGCAGCGTGAGCTTCGCGAATCTGCCGGCGGGTCAGGAATATTTCGCGGCGTTCTTCACGAACGACAGCTTCACTGAGATCGCGCCGCGCGTCAGCTTCTACGTCGGCAATGAAGTGGGCATTTCCATTCCGCGAACCGAATACGCGGTCGGCGAGTCAGTGCCTATCGCTTGGACGGGCGCGCCCGCCCATGCCAGCGACTGGATCGGCGTCTATCGCGTCGGTCACGTGCCGGGAACTCAGACCTCCACGCAGTGGCAGTACACGCCAACTGCGTCGGGCACGGCCACGATCAATGGCCTGAGCAAGGGCTACTACTACGCGGCCTTCTTCCTCAACGACGCTTATTTCGAAGCGTCCGAGCGTGTGTTCTTCTCGGTCGGCGATCAGATCGCAACCGTGTCGATGCCGAGCACCGTGCTGGCACCAAACGCGGACTTCTCGGTCAACTTCGCGAACGGCCCGGGCACGCCGAAAGATTACATCGGCATCTTCCGCGCCGGTGCGACACCGGGCGTCGACGTGCTGGTCGACTATCTCTACGTCGACGGCCGCGCCTCGGGCAGCGTGACGTTCACCGAAGATCTGCCGGAGGGCGATTATTTCCTCGCGCTCTATATCAATGACTCGTACACCGAGGTGTCGAATCGTGTCGCGTTCCGCGTCGGCAACGGCACAACGCCGACACCGACGCTGCGTGCGGATCGGAGCAGCTATCGTCAGGGCCTGCCCGTGGTCTTGAACTGGACGAACACTCCGGGCGGCACGCGCGACTGGATCGGCATCTATCACGCCGGCAGCAATCCGGGCAGCAGCAATCCTTCTGTGTCGTGGCGTTACGCGCCGAGCAACTCGGGCCAGACGAGCTTCACCGGCCTGGCGCGGGGCAATTACTACGCGACGTTCATGGTCAACGACGGCTACACCGAGATCACACCGCGGGTGAACTTCACGATTCGCGCTGCCGGCGATCTGAACGGTGACAACGTCGTGGATATCAACGACCGCAACCTGTTGCGCGCGTCACTGGGCAAGTGCGAAGGCAACCCGGCGTACAACCGCGACGCGGATTACGACAACGACGCGTGCGTTACGCAGCTCGATTACCAAGCCTGGTACTCGTACTACACGAATCCGTAGCTCAGCTCGCGGACAATCCACACAAGCGTGCCGGCCTCGCCCGGCACGCTCGAATGAATCACAGGACTCGAATCATGCACAGCTTCCGGAATTTCACCTGGGCCGCGATGGCGGCCTTGACCACGTTGTTCGCCACGAACAGCCAGGCGGCCTCCATCGTTCTGCAGCCGCAGTCGAGCACCGTCCACGTCGGCGACGAGTTCCGCATCGACGTGATCCTGCAGGACGCGTTCGAAGGCGAGTTCGTCGGCGACACCTTGCTCGCGTTCGGGTTCAACCTGAGCTTCGACAACAGCGTGCTGTCCCTGCTCTCCAGCAACGTCGGTGCGGGTTGGGACGATGATTCGCCGTACCTCGACGTCGATGTCGCGGGCTCGAGCTTTCCTGGCATTTCCGATGACGGTTCGGGCGCCAACATTCTGCTCGGCCAGTTGTCGTTCAGTGCGCTGAGCGCCGGCAACTTCACGCTCGCCATCAACGGCAACCCGTTCGACGATCCGAACCTCGGCTTGATCTTCCTCGGCGGCGAAGCTCCGATTCTGGCGCAGACGCTGGTTAGCGTGACGCCGGTGCCGCTGCCCGCGATGGGCTGGTTGTTCGGTAGCGCGTTGCTCGCACTGTTCCGCGTGCGCCGTTGCCGTTGAGTCGTGCGCAGCGGCTGGGAAGCCGCTGTTGCTTATTGATCCTGCTGTTGCTGCAGGCGACGGCGGCGCTGGCGCATCTGAGTGGATTCACCGATACCTCCATTCAGATCGCGCAGCCCGGCGTCAAAATCATCTATACCCTGCCGGCCGACAATCTGCTCGAGCTGGAGTCGCAGCCTCGCGTCGAAGGCGCGCCACCGCGAGCGCCCGACGAATATCTCGACGCCGTCATCCAGGGCTGGAGCATCTCTGCGAAACGTCGCCCCTGCTTTCTGCGCGAGCGCGAGGCGAGCGCGTTACGCACGATCGAGTCGTATCAGTTCACGCTCCGTTTCGAATGTCCTCAAGGTTTCGATGAGCTGCTGATTCGTTACTCGCTATTCGGCGAGCAGTGGCGTGGCGAGCAAAACTTCACGCGCGTCTTCATGGCGGGCGAGCAGCTGCGCATGCGCTTCACGTTCGACAAGAAGGAGCTGTCGCTGCAGGTTCCTCAGCTGCTGAAAGACTGGAACAAGCCCCTGCAGGCGGCTTTCTTCGAAGTCGATCCGAACAACAAACTCCGCAAAGACTCGTGGACGGGCTTTGCCAACACCACCGAGTCGAACGACACGTCCTGGTGGCAGGACCTGTGGCGCACCGATCCGGGCTTCATCACGCTCGGCCTGAAACATATCCTCGAAGGCGCCGACCATCTGTTGTTCGTGATCGGCCTGTTGCTCGTGCCCGCCAGCTGGGCGCGCTTGGCCGGACTCGTCACCGCCTTCACGGTCGCGCACTCCATTACTCTGGCGCTGTCCTCGTTTCACGCCATCGTGCTGCCTCCATCACTCACCGAGCCGCTGATCGCCCTCACCGTTGCCGCCATCGGCGTCGAGAACGTGCTACGCACGCGCTGGTTTGCGGCAGGCACCGATCAAGTCGCAACCATTCGCTCGCAACCCAGCCGCCGATGGATGACCACGTTCGCCTTCGGCCTCATCCACGGCATCGGACTCAGTTACATCCTGACGGAAATGGGCCTGGGCGATGACCTCATCGGCACGCTCTTGTTCTTTAACATCGGCGTCGAGCTGGGTCAGCTGAGCATCGTGGCGGTTTGTTTGCCGATCACAATCTGGCTGTTCAAACGAAGCTGGGGATTGAGCGTGAGCTCGGCGCTGTCCTGCGCTCTCGTTCTGATCGGGCTGGCTTGGTTCGTGGAACGCGTCAGTTCGTCACTTTGACCTCTCCGGGCGCCCAAACAAACGAATCAATCCATGCAGCGCATCCATATTCGGCGTCTCGACACCGACCAGGCGGCCGATCTCGCAAGGCGCGGCCACTAACGCGTCGATTTCGAGCGAGCGGCCGGCCTCCGCATCTTGCAGCATGGATGTTTTGAACGCGCCGAGCTTGCGAGTGACGGTCATGCGGGCCTCGCCGCTCTCGGCGATGGGGCAGCCGATTCGCGAACCGATCTCGGCGGCTTCCGCCATGACTCGCAGGATGAAACCGCTGACGAGCGGATCGTCCAGAATGAGATCGCAGGTGGCCCCGGTGAGTGCGGAAATGGGGTTCATGGTCATGTTGCCCCAGAGCTTGTACCAGATGTCCTTTTGAATCTGCGGACTGATGGTCACATCGAACTCCGCCGCGCGAAGCGCAGCGACGACCGCTTCGAGTCGTGCGGACGTGCCGCCGCCCGGCTCGCCGATGATGAGTCCGTTGCCGCTCTTATGTATGGAACATCCGGGCGTCTGCACCGAGCACGACGCATGAACCACGCCGCCCAACACTCGCGCCGGCGGCATCAATCGCGTCACGCGCCCGTCGGGATCGACCGAGCGCAACGAAGTCCCCGCATAGGTCACAGGCAACCCGTGAAAGAACCACCACGGAACGCCGTTCATCGCCGACAGAATCGTTGTTTGCTCTCCCAGCAAAGCCGCAACCGACTCCGCCACACCCGCCAATGCCTGACCTTTGACCGCGAGCACCACCACGTCCTGCTTGCCCAGATCCGCCGCGCGATCGCTCGCATTCACCCTCGCAACGCGCGTGGCGCCACCGATGACGAGCCTCAACCCCTGCTCCCTCACCGCCGCCAGCGTCTCTCCTCTCGCCAGCACACTCACATCCAGCCCGGCATTCGCCAGTCGAACGCCCAGCCAGGTCCCAATCGCACCCGCTCCGACGATTGCAACGCGCATGGCTACTCCGGCGACAGTGACTCTCGATGAGCTGAGCGTAACACGGCGCCGCAACTCTGCTGCCCGCAGGACTTAGCCAAGCCGCAACGACTTCCATCGATCGCTAACACGAAAGTCGGCTCCTGGACGCAGTTTTACTGCATGCATCCGCGTCCTTAACGCGCATCAAACCGCCTGGCGAGCCCATCAACATAGCCCTCGTCCCCATTGACCTGTCGGCGCAACGCCGAATGCGCTGCCTACGTTATTTGCGTATACTTTCATGAAAGCAGTTTTCGTCGAGTTGCCCGCATTTGAGCGACACCGCGCCAATTATCTGGACGAGGACGGCTTCCTGAAGCTGCAGGATGCGCTACTGGCCAAGCCGGAAGCTGGCGAACTGATCGAAGGAGCCGGAGGCCTTCGAAAAGTACGTTGGGCAGATCCTCGACGGTCCAAGGGCAAACGCGGCGGCCTGCGAGTGATTTATTACTACTGGAGCGACGGACCTGAATTCTGGCTGTTCACGCTGTACAACAAGGATGCGGTGTCCGATCTGACTCCCAAGCAACGAGCGGCTTTGAGGGAGCTCATTAAAGGCGAGCTGAGAATGAGGAAGACGTATGAAAAAGAAGCGTGATCTGTCCGCCGAACTGACGGAAGGCTTCGATGCGCTCGCCGAACAGCGTACAGGGAAGCGAACCTTGCGCACGCATACCGTCAAAATCAAACCCGCTCCGAAGATCACGCCTCGCGAGCTTGCCAAGCTTCGCAAGGACATGAATCTTTCCCGAGGATTGTTCGCGGGCTATTTGCGCACCAACGTACGAACCATCGAAAACTGGGAACAAGGTCGGGCGAAACCCAATGCTCAGGCTGCGCTGCTGATTCGCATGGTTCAGCGATACCCGGACACCGTGCGTCGGCTTGCTGAGATCTAGAGTCTTTCTTCTGTCGCCTGCTATCAAGACGCCCCGCATCTGTCTTCATAAGGTAGGACTTGAATGGGCTCTGCCCGCATGCAGTTCACCGGATAAGACATGAAGACCGAAGACATCAGCCCTGCCATTGGCACCGCGGTTCATGTGGAGAAGGACGCGCTTCGGGACGACGAGATCGCGCGACGCTGTCTGGAATTGCTCGAAGAGCGCGGTGTGCTGGTTTTCCCGCGCATCGGCTTGAACGACGCGGAACAACTCGCTTTCACCGACAAGCTCGGTGCAAGGGTGAACTTCACATCGCGCGTGCCGGGAGGAAACAAAAGCGCGCAGGATGTTTACACCATCACGCTCGATCCGAAGATCAACACCGAGCCCGAGTATGTGCTCGGCACGTATTTCTGGCACATGGATGGACTGACTTCACCGATCATTCCGCCGAAGGCGAGCGTGCTGAGTGCGCGCACCGTTGCGCCGAAAGGCGGCCAGACCGAATTCGCCAGCAGCTATGCCGCCTACGAAGCCTTGCCCGAAGAAGATAAGAAAGATCTCGAGGGCCTGCGAGTCATTCATAGCGTCACGGCAGCCGTGCGTGCGGTGACGACGCCGGACGCGCTCGATCCCGTCAGAAGAAACATGTCGCACGAGCATCCCCTCGTGTGGAAGAGACAATCCGGTCGCAAGACCATGTTGATCGGTTATACCGCCGACTCGGTCGTAGGTATGTCACAGGCTGAAGGCCGGGCGCTGCTGGCCCGGCTGCTGGAATGGACCGCCCAGCCCGCCTTCACCTATCGCCATCATTGGCAGGTCGGCGATCTGGTCATCTGGGACAACACCGGCGCCTTGCATCGGGTCGTTCCATACTCGGTGGATTCTGGACGCAGAATGCACCGAACCTCCGTCGCCGGCGCCGAGGCGGTGATCTAAAGCCCTGAATTTACGAGCATCTGGAAAATCCTAGGCAGCCTGCCCCAGCTGCCTCAATGACTCGGCCTGTCCTGCCGAGCCATCATTTGGCTTCAAAATATTTCACTTTCAATCAAGAGCTGTCATGATGGCACCTAACTCGGACAAATGTGGGCGCCGGAGGTAACCGGTTACCCCCAAGCCGAGGTAACAGCTCTTATAACGAATGTGATTGGGGGACCTATGTCGATGTCGAATCGTGGTCGATCCGTCGTTTCTGCCGCTGTCTCTGCGGCCCTGTTGAGCAGCTCCTTTGTCCTCCCCCTGGCGGCGTTCGCAGCCGAAACCGGCCCGACTCCTCAGCAAGACGGCACTCAGCTCGAGGAAATCGTAGTCACCGGCTTCCGCGGCTCGTTGAACACGGCGCTGGCCGAAAAGCGGGCGGAGACCGGCTCGATCGATGTCATCGCCGCGGAAGACATCGGCAAATTCCCAGACAGCAACCTCGCCGAATCCATGCAGCGCATCCCCGGTGTGACGCTGTCCCGAGGCGACGGTGGCGAAGGCCGAAACATTTCCGTGCGCGGCCTCGGCCCACTCTTTACACGCGTACGAGTCAACGGCATGGAAGCCGCCGCGCAAGCCGGCTCGAGCGACATCTACGGCGCAGGTAACAACGGGCGCAGCTTCGACTTCAACGTCTTCCCCACCGAAATCTTCTCGCAGCTCGCGGTTCGCAAGACACCGTCGGCGGACGTCGAAGAAGGCTCGCTCGGTGCGACGGTCGATCTGAAAGCGCCTCGCCCCTTCGATTTCGCACAGGATCGAGTGTTCAGCCTGACGGGACGCGGCGTGTTCAACACGATCAGCGAGGACGTGGATCCCCGCGCGTCGATGTTGTTCTCACAAAAATTCTTCGACAACACCTTCGGTGTATTGGCCTCCGCGGCCTTCCAGAAACGAAACATTCGCGAAGTCGGTTATTCGGCCGTCGACGTGCTCTCGGCCAACACCAATGGCAACAACCTCGGCACGGCTGCCGCTCCGATCATATTGCCCTACTGCACTCCGCTCGGCTGGACGGCCACCGCTGCGAGCCCGGTGCCTGGCAGCCGCGGAGCCACGGGAACGGACTGCAGCGCCTTCACCGCTCGCTCCAGCAATCTGGCGGCTTTCAACACCGTCTACAACATGCGTCGTGCGGACGCGCCCAACACACCGGGCAGCGGCGCCTTCCTGCCTCGCCTGCCTCGCTATGTGAATTCCGAGCAGGACACGGAGCGCACCGGCGGCACGCTGACCCTGCAGTGGAAGCCCAACGAAAACACCGACATCGCCCTCGATGGTTTGCTGTCGCGCTATCAAGTGGAGCGTCGTGACAACTACATCCTCGGTCTGTCGTTCGGCCGCAGTCTCACCAACAATGGCCAGCCAATGGTGGCCGTCGAAGACATCTCTTTCGATAAGAACGGCTCGGTGGAATATGCCGTGTTCGACGGCGTCGATGTGCGCTCCGAAGGTCTGGTGGATCAATTCGTCTCGACCTTCGAACAGGTCAATCTGACGTTCGAGCACCGCTTCAACGACAGCTTCAAGATCAGCGGTCTGGCCGGCCGGTCGAATTCCATCTGGGACGGCCCGATGCGTCTGCAAACCTACATGGATCACATCGATGCCCAGAACTTCACACTCGACTTCCGCGGCGGTCGCGAGACACCGCTGATCGGCTTCGGCATCGACGTGAACGATCCGAACAGCTTCCAGTACGCGCCGACTCCGGACGGCAACCAGACCGTGCTCGGTGGCTTCTCGACGCAGGGCAAGCCGTCGCGCAACGTGACGCAGATCGCCAACTTCGATCTGGCCGGCGAGTGGCAGGCCACCGATCAGTTCGCCCTGACGCTCGGCGGACAATATCGCGAGAACGATTTCCACAGCCGCAATTCCAACCTCGTGCCTTCGCAAGCGGCGACGCTGGCATTGCCCAACGGCGTGACGCTTGCCGATATCACTCGTCGCATCACCGGTCTGAATGACTCGTTCGGTTCCGGCGCGCCGGCCAGCTGGGTGGCGATCGATTCCAAGAAGTGGCGTGAAGTGTTCAATTTCGCGGACATGGATTTCTGCGAAGTCGAGTGCGGTGCCGCCCAGTCGCAGATTCTCGAGAAAGTCACCAGCGGCTACTTCATGTTGAAATTCGATAGCAGCACGGACTGGCGGTTCCCACTCCGCGGCGATATCGGTGTTCGCTATGTGAAAACGGATCAGAGCGCCGTCGGCTACATTCCTGTCGTCGCGCCTGCAGGCGCGCCGTTCCAAGCCGTCGGCCAGCGCAATCAGGTGGATCGCGAGTACAGCGACACCTTGCCGTCGCTGAACGTGGTGGTCGATCTGACGCCCGACCTGTTGGCACGCTTCTCCGCATCGAAGGTGATGTCCCGTCCCGAGCTCGGCAACCTGACGCCGACGGCGACGATCACCGCCACCACGCGCACCGGCACAGTGAACAATCCGTTCCTCGATCCGATTCGCGCCAAGACTGCGGACCTGGCCCTCGAATGGTACTTCCGCCCGGGCTCGCTGCTGTCGGCCGCGTACTTCTACAAGGACATCGAAACTTACATTCAGCGCATCACCAGCCCGATCGTCTACACCGAGCTCGGACTGCCCGACTCGCTGCTCGCCGGCACGCCGACCTTGCCCAGCGAGGTCTTCAACGTCAGCCGACTGGAGAACACCAAGGGCGGCCCGCTCAAAGGCTTCGAGCTGAACGCGCAGCTGCAGCTCGACATGCTGCCGGGCGTCTGGAGCCACTTCGGCGTGCTCGCGAATTACACGCGCGTCGAATCGAAGATCCAGTACATCCTGACGAGCGTCGGCGGCGTGATCACTTCGTCGACCACGGCCGATCTGGTCGGTTTGTCGAAGAACTCCGCGAGCGGCACGCTGTTCTATGACGACGGCACCTTCAGCGTTCGTACCACCGGCACCTTCCGCGATAAATACATTCGCGGCATTCCGGCTTCCGCCGGCAGCGATCTGCAAGGCAACGGCGAAACTTTCTATCTCGATGCCGCCGCCTCGTGGAACTTCAATGACTATCTGACGGTGATCCTGGAAGCGCAGAACCTCACGGAAGAGCGCAACACGTTGTTCATCGACAGCACGCGCGAAGACACGCTGTTCCAGACCGACATCGGCCGCACCTACACACTGGGCGCGACGATCAAGTTCTAGAACGGCGATTGGGTTCGATAGTCAGCCACCCGCACACGGCGCTCGCGAAAGCGAGCGCCGCTGCAACCAGCGACACGACCCGGAAGCTGTGAACGAAAGACTCCTTGAACGCTTGTTGAAGCGCCGTTCGTTGCGCGCCATCGACTGACGGCGGCGCGGCGGCTTCAGCAAGCTTCGGGACTTCCGCACGCACCAGCTCGCGCGTTTCACTCGATAGCGACATCTTCGCCAGGCGTTCGTCCAGCGCGTTGCCGAACGAGGCGACCGCAATCATTCCCAGCACAGCAACCGCGAGCATGCCCGCGATTCGCGCTGTCGCATTGTTGATGCCGGACGCCACGCCAGCGTGACGATCATCGACCGCACGCATCACACTCGTTGTCAACGGTGCGACGCTCACCGCCATCCCGAACCCGAACACGACCATCGATGGAAAGAACGTCGTCCAGTACGAGCCGCCGATGCCGGGCACCGCGAGCAACACAAATCCAACGCCGACGATGGCGGGCCCAATCGTTAGCAACGTGCGTGCGCCGTATCGTTCGATGAGCCCGCCCGACCAGCGCGACAGCACGCCCATGATCAAACTGAAAGGCAGGAACGCCGCGCCCGCGGCCGCCGCGGAATAACCTTGAATTCGAATCAGATTGAACGGGATGAAGAACATCGCGCCGCCTAACGCGAAGTACAGCAGCAGCGTAATCGTATTCGCGCCACTGAAGTCTCGAGACCGGAACAGCTCGAGCGGCATCATGGGCGCACGCGCCTGAGTCTCACGCCACACGAACAAGCCCAGCATGACGACCGCGATTCCAAGGGAACCGAGCACAGTCGCCCCGCGCCAGCCGCTTTCCGACGCGAGCGTCAATCCATAGGCAAGCGCGCCCAATCCGACGACCGCCAGCGCGCCACCCACCCAATCGACCGCCACGTCGCGCGATTCAACGCGACTCTCCGGCACATGCCACATCGCGAGCACGACAGCAACTGCCGCGATCGGCACGTTGATCAAAAAAATGATTCGCCACGACCAGGTGTCGACCAGCCATCCACCGATCACCGGCCCCAACGCCGTCGTGAGCGCCGACGACCCGGCCCAGGTACCGATGGCCCGCCCTCGTTCGTTCTCCGGAAATGTGGCACTGATGATTGCAAGGCTGCCAGGAACCAGCAGCGCCCCGCCCATCCCTTGAATCGCCCTCGCCGCGATCAAAGCCGACGCATTAGGCGCCCAGGCACAAGCAACAGATGCAACTGCGAACACCACGGTACCGATTACAAACATTCGCCGTCGACCAAATCGATCGCCCGCCGCGCCCCCGACCAGCAGCAGCGCGCCCAGCATCAGCATGTAAGCATTGACCACCCACTGCGCTTCACGCACCGGCGCAGCGAGGTCGGCTTGAATGGCAGGCAGCGCAACGTTGACGACCGACGTATCAATGAACGCCATGGCAGAGCCGACGATCGTGGCAGCCAGCACCCACGGTTTCGAGCGTTCAGCGCAAGGTGTTGCGCCATCGCGCGTGCCTCGAATGACGCTCTCGTCGCAGGCGATGAAGGCCGAGCTGTTCATTCCACGCACGATACAGGTCGTCTCGTGCCCCGAGATAGTCGGAAAGTGCGCGAGTTAGATCGTTTGGGTCATTGGATCGTCGGCCTCGTCGGTGTTTTCCCCAAGCCTGCCCCGAACGCGATTGACCGAAGATCCCGTCTTCAGGTGTCATGTCCGACGCTACCACCGGAGGAGACGATCATGGTCAATCCCATTCCCCAAGGTCATCACTCGATCACGCCGTACCTCATCATCAAGGGCGCGAGCAAGGCCATCGACTTCTACAAGAAAGCATTCGGCGCGACTGAAGACATGCGCATGGCAAGTCCCGACGGCAGAGTCGGTCATGCCGAGATCTCGGTCGGCGACTCGAAGATCATGCTGGCGGACGAAATGCCGGAAATGGGTCATCGCAGCCCGCAGTCGATCGGCGGCACCGGCGTGAGCATGATGTTGTATCTCGACAAGGTCGATGATGTATTCAAGCGGGCGATCGCGGCGGGCGCGAAAGAGCTGCAGCCCGTCAAGGATCAGTTCTACGGCGATCGATCAGGGACGCTGCAGGATCCGTTCGGTCATGTATGGACGGTGGCCACGCATGTCGAGGATGTGCCACCGGATGAGATGCGCCGACGTGCCGAGGAATTCATGAAGAAGGCGGCGACCAAGCACTAGGCCGAGCGAAGGCGGAAATTACGGGCACCCGGCGAGATCCGTCCAGACGTCGGTCGGTGCAGCGGCTCGCACCGTGGCCCGCTGATCGGCGGTGAATTGCTCACAAGTGCGATTCCACGCTTGCGCGAGCGTGCGATGGTGTCCTTGTGTCAATTGACCGCCGCTATTCAGAAACTCCGTCTCACGTCGCAGAAAACGCAACACAACTTCGAGCCGATCCGGGAACGCCAGCGTGGACAGCGGCACATCTAACAATCGCACCGGCCCCTGCTCCGTTCCCCACGCTGTAGCCAACTCCCCACGCGACTCTTCCCAGCTTCCATATAAATAGAGAAAGCGCAGCTGCTCCGGCCCGAGCCCCGCGCCCGATGCTGCCGTCAGCACGTCCTGATAGTTGAGCGGCCGACGACCGCTGCTCAAACCCCGCCCCGGATTCGCAGCAAGCTGAGCCCACCACCACGACATCGTTTGGTCCATCGCTTCCTGAACCGCCTTGCCCGCCGCGGCCGCTTCGAAGAATGCGAAGCCCACTTCATACGGATAAGCCGGTCCGCCGTCCGGCAACCCATGATCCGGGCTGTTGAATCCGGAGCGACGTGACCAGTCCCAAAGTTTGACGGCGGCGAACCGCAACACATCGATGCGGGCGTGATGATCGCCGGTAGTGACGAGAACATCCGTCCCCACTCGCATCGCCGCCGACATGAAGGTGCGCGCGTTCTCGATTGATGGTTCGCTCGCAAGCGCCTGCTCCGCCTTCGCGAGTACTCCATCGTTGCGCGTGAACCAAGTTGGGTCCAACGTTCGCGGCAACCAACGGAGCCACGTCGGCGCTTGCACCGATGTGGGAAGAAGAAACGTATCCACGGCGCCCGCCGATTCCCAAGGCGCGTAACTCACAACCGACTTTGCAAACGCCGCGTCGTCCGTGAGCACGGTATTGATGCTGGCGCCCGCCGCGCCGACGTTGTCGGCGCCCGGTTGAAACGGAGCCTGATAAGGCCGTCCCGCGCTCACGACATTGAGCGAACGGATATAGCTCGCTATGTCCTCCGCCTCTTCGCGCGTGAATCGATGAAACATCGCCCGCTCGACGATGCTGTTGTTCGAGAACGCGTAATACTGCAGATCCGCGCCCGAGTCAGCATGACATCGCGTACACGCCGGCCCGTCGTCACGACTCACGTCGCTGAAGAAGAACCGACCGCGTTCCAGCGACTGGGCATCCTCGCGCATCGGCCGCCAGAGCTGCGGATCCTCTGCCGGAGCTTCGACTTGTATCGTGCGATCTCCGACATTGATCGCGACCTTCAGCACGCGATACCCAGAGATCGCCGACCCATCATCGACAACCTGCCGCTTGTAACGAAAGACGAAGCGATTGTTGCCGGCAACCAGCTGCGCGCGATCGATCGGCACGGTCGCAGTTGTGACGCGTCCATCGGGATGATTGAACGGTCCATCGGCGCTGCTGAGATCGATGGGCGGTCCGCCGTTGATCGCGAGATCCGCGCTCTCTGTCTGCACGATGTTGTGCAACGTCAAGGCCACAGCGACGGTCGACGTACTGCTCAACGTCGCTGCATCGAGCTTAACGATCAGCGCGACTTCCTTGCCCGGCGCCCCAAGCACTTCCAACGGGAACGTCACCGCCCGCGATTCAGCAGTCGCGTGATCTGGCGAATCGTTCTCGCTACACGAGACGACCGCCAGATAACACAACAGTGTCCACAGAACCCTGCTCACATTACTAGCGAGGCACGAGCCAGGCATCGAACGCGGCGTAGTAGTAGCCGCCGGCCACCGTATTGTCGCGTCGATACAGATCGAAGTTGGCCGGCAGCGCCGGATAATCCGGATGCGAGAACCCGCGCACCTCCCACAGCGAATATTTGTTCACGTGATTGCCGAAATCGAACGGCACGGTGCCGGCCGGGATGATCGGGTTTTCCAGTCGCAGCCAGGCGCGAATGCAGTTGCCATCGGCCGGATCGTTCTCGTTGCCGCCGACGCACGTGTCATGCACCTGAGTGAACGCGGGCGAACGAGTGCCGGTGAACTTCAGATTGCTCATGGTCACCGGATAGTCCGGCACGAAGGTGTAAAGGATCGGCCCAACGTCATCGACCATACCGCCGACGATGCGCTTGCGAGTCGCATCCATCATGGTCGATTTGATGCCGAAGCTGCGATAGCCGTTGTCGACCGCGGTCAGGTCCTTGAACACGACGCTATTGCCGTACGCGCCGTGCAGGAATCCGTTCGAGCCGTTCGACCAGCTCTGGTTGTCGGCGAACGGCGTGTCGTTCTTGGTGTTGTTCTGCCAGTTGCTGATGCCGTTGCCGGCATTGTTGTGAGCGACGTTGCGATTGAACAGGTCGATCGGCGAGTGGCCCGCTCTCTCCTCCGCCCAGGTGAGTGCGGCTTCATTGCCGAAGTCGTGAAAGTTATAGGCAATGCCGGTGGCCACGGAATCCAGCGTGTCGCCGCCGCCCGCAGTGATGCCTCTCGCGCGACCGATCGCTGCGCAGTCTTCAGGACGCCCCGGCACCGCCACCTTGGCGGCAAGCACTTCGGTGAAATTGACGCGACGGATCGCACCCAAGCCGTCCTCGGGCTCCATACAACGCAACCCGCAAGCGCTGAAGTCGAAGTCGCGCACGAATCCGTCGCCTTGTCCGTCGTAACCGGCGACGTCGGTCACTTCGATGCCATTGCTGGTCTCGGCATGGAAGAACTCGCGCTTGCCGCCCCAGATCGCGGCGTGACGTACGAACGAATCATCGGATGCGTCGCGCTGTTGATGGAAGTAGAGCGCCGCTCGACGCATCGGCTCTTCGGCTCGAGTACAAGTGTGCTCCGGACCGAGCCAGCGCAACTCCACGCTGTCGAGCTGCACGATGCCACGATGCGCGACCATGACATGCGCATGCGCCGTTGCATCGAACGAACGCACGACCACGTTGCGTGACAGATTCGCCGCCTCACCGCGACGAATGCAGTCGGTACAACCTGCGTGCGCATAGGTCGGCGACTGCGAGAGCGTCACCGTGTTGCCCGAGACGCTGGCGATCTCGCGCTCATCGAACTGCTTCGCGTAGCCTGCGACTGCAATCTTGGCGGTCGGTGTGAGCACGACGCGATCGCCCACCCGCCAGCCCGTGGCGTCGGCGACGCTGAACATCGCATCGCTCGCGTCCGTGCCTTCCGTCAGCTTCGACCACGCCTTCTTGAGCTGCCCGGCTGCAGTGAAGACGCCATCGTCCACGACCCACAAGCCCACATCGGAATTCACGACCGTCAGCGTCGTGTCTTGCGGCGGCCCACGCACGCAGTCGTTCAAATCGCGCGTCACGCAGGAGAAGTCGCTCGGCGTGCCAACGTAGTTCTGATCCAGCATGCCTTTGAAAACAATTTCGGCGACGACGCCATTGCCGATGCGATCCGTCGGCGTGCCGTAATCGAGCGTTCCCTTCACGACCAGATTGCCGTGCAGAGTCAGCGTGGAAGAGCGCGAACGTGACGCGCTCAACTTGCCGCCGGCCGCAATCGTCACCGAGCGCACTTCAGCGTTGCAGTCGAGCACGACCGCATTGCTGATCGTCACATCGCTGGTTGCGCCGGGAACTGTTCCGCCCCAGGTCGCGGAATCGCACCAAGACCCGCCGCTCACGCTTCCGCCGGTGGGTTGCGGAGTCGTGACGACCGGAGGCGTCGTGACCGTGCCGCCACTGGCAGCGCCGCCCCCAACGGGAGCGGCGCCACCACCACCACCGCCCCCTCCACAACCCGCCAGAACAATCGCCAACGCCGTTGCCAGCGAACGGATGCGCAGTATCAACCGAATCTCCTTATCGAGCTGCCGTGCAGTACCCCACTCGCTAGTGGGCTTCCAAATTGCGCGGTAGCTTAGTGACGCCGGTTGGCTGCTCTAGTGACGCCCGAAAGAGACGTCGCGATCCGCATACAGAGCGTTGCTGTTTGTGTCACCCGAGGTTAGAGCTTGCCACGACCGACAACGTGACGCTGCGGGGCTCGCCATACCAGCGCTCCGTCGCCCTCACCTATCGCTGTCGAACGCTCCGTCGCATGGCTGAGCGGTCGCGTGGTCTTCGATGACGACATCGCTGGCCGATGCGGTGGCCGAGTTCAATCGTTACTCGCAGGCTCGGATCAAGCTCGATGATGCGGAGCTCGGCTCATTGCGCATCACCGGCGTCTTCGCCACCGATCGAAACGAAGTGTTCGTGAGCGCCGTCATCGGCGCCTTTCCCCTTGAAGCCGAAGCCCGGCTGGACGGCAGCTATTTGTTGAAGTCGCGCTAGTCCCGAGGGCGTCCTGACTCAGTTCAGTGCTTTGAACCGAATCGCCGCCCCGCCGCCGGGGCCCATGGCCAGCGGCAATCGATCCGTCGAGCGCACCGTGCGCTTCTCGATCACTTGAGCGAGCGGATTGGTCCGGTAATCCGCGTCGGTTTCGTCGCGATAGATAACGGCCTGATAGCTGCGGCCCGGTTGCAGAAAATCCAGCGCGACCGACAACGATCGCGGCTGCTCGTCGGTCAACGCGCCCAAATACCAATCGTCGCTGTTGCGCTGCTGACGAGCGACGACGATGTAATCGCCGATGCGGGCATCGAGTGTGCGCGAGCGCTCCCAATCCGTCGGCACATCCTTGATGAATTGAAATGCTTCGGGTTGCTTCTCGTAGTTCTCCGGCAGATCCGCCGCCATGTGCAGCGGGCTGTAAATCACGACGTAGAGCGCGAGCTGATTGGCAAGCGTCGACTGCACGCGCTTGCGAATGTCCTTCTTGCCGGCGGTGATGTCGAAGATCCCCGGCGTGAAATCCATCGGCCCGGCTAGCAATCGAGTAAACGGCAGGATCGTGACATGCTCCGGCGGATTGGTCGGATCGCCCCACGCGTTGAACTCCTGTCCTCTCGCGCCTTCGCGCGACATGATGTTGGGATAGGTCCGTCGCAGGCCCGTGTCCTTGACCGGTTCGTGCACATCGATGGCGATCTTGTATTTCGCGGCCGTCTCGGCGACGAGTTGGTGATGTCGAACGAGGTATTGGCCCGCGAACCATTCGTTATGCGCCGTCCCGTCCGGTGTGAGCCGCTGAATCGTTCCATTCGGCTTCACATAGCCGGTCTTCACCGTGTGGACACCATACTTTGCATACTGCTCGAAACCTGCGGCCATCTGCGACTCGTAGTTGGCAATCGCGCCCGCCGTTTCATTGTGACCGATCAATGAGACACCTTTGCTCTTCGCGTACGAGGTCACCTCCGCAAGATCGAACTCAGGATAGGTTTGGGTAAAACTGAAGCTAGCGCCATTGGCGATCCAGTCGCCATCCCAGCCGGTGTTCCAGCCCTCGACCAGCACGCCACTGAATCCATGCTTCGCGGCGAAATCGATGTAGCGCTTGGTGTTCGCCGTGGTCGCACCATGCTTGGGCCCGCTGCCCCAGGTGGACCGATTCAAATGCATCTCCCACCAGATGCCGACGTACTTGCCGGGACGCGCGTAAGACGAGACATCGCCGAGCTTGTTCGGCTCGTTCAAGTTCAGCTCCATGCGTGAATCGGCGAGCCCGCCCGCCGTCTCAGCAATCAGCACCGTCCGCCACGGCGTCTGAAACGGCCCCGTGCGTCGAACCTTGACGCCGTCCGACCAAGGCATGAGATCGGCCTGCAAGGTGTCCGGTGCGGTCAGCCGCAGCGTCATGCTCGCGTAGTCGACCAGAGCCGCTTCATGGATGGAAAGAAACAACCCCGGCGACTCCAGCGTCAGCGGCGTCTCGGCCCGGGTCAGCTGTTCGAGCGGCGAGCGGCGATACAGATACTCATCCCGCTCCTTCTGATAGGCCTCGAACCACCACGCTTGATACTTCGCTACCGGCCGGAACTGCGTCAGCTCGTCGCTGATCGCGATCTCCTGGCTTGATGGAATGCCGTAATAGTCATATCGAAGTCCGAAGCCCTCATCGAAAGCTCGCACAACGATGTCGAACGCTTTGCTATTCGGCGTATCGCCGCGCATCGCCACGCGCATCTCGTTGTGATGATCGCGAATGATCCGTTGCTCGCCCCAGGGCTGCTCCCAGTTCTGATCGTGAGCGCTGCGTTTGGTCTCACCCAACGTCACTTTCGCCCGCGATTCACCCACGAACGCGAGGCCGAGCGTCCCGCGCTTCAGCACTGATTGGCCGCGCCGGCTGACTTCATAGAACGGCTGCCCGCCTTCGGCGCCCACGCAAACGCGAAGCACTTTGCCGGGCGAGTCGACGCACTCGGCCGCCTCGACCGGGCACGCTTGCAGGATCAGGACACAGGCAAGTCCAATGACAAATTTCACAGCAGCTCCAAGCCGCGGCGATTGCCGCATACCATTGACGAACGAAAGGGCCCTTTGCCTCAGCTCAATACTTGAACCGGAACCCCAGCTGGAAGCGGCGATCGCTTCGAATCCAGGCCGAGTCGCGTCGGACCGGCGCGGCGCCGGGCGTCAACGGCGAATCGCCGAACAGTTGTTGCTGACTCACGGTGGTTCGATCGAGCAGATTGGAGCCATCCAGCGAAAGCTCGACGTTATTGCCGACCTGCAGCCGGACCGAGCCGTCCAGATACCCGCCCGCCTTCTGCCACATCGGCAGCCCGATGCAACAGTCGAGATTGTTCGTCAGAAATTCCGAGCGCCAGCTGTATGCGAGCCGCACGCCGATCGGGCCGCGCTCATACAGCGCCACGACATTGTAAGAATCGTCGGAGATGCCAGCGAGGCGATGCGAGTCGATGATCTGGTCGTTGCCCTGCAATCCGCCACCGAACGCGATCGTGCCACCGGGGGCATAGCCGGGCTGAACTGCCAGGTTCGAATTGTTGATGCCGGACTGCTCCAGATGGGTGTAATTCAGCTGCGTGCCCAAGCCATTCCAGGGCGCCGGCAGAAAATCGAAGAACGTCTGAAAAGCCACCTCGACGCCGTTGAGCGCGCCACCGCCGGCCCCGTTGCGCGGACCGCGCACGATGACGGTTTGCGTCGTGCCGTTGTTCTCGAATTGCCGTTCGAAGTCGCCATAACCGATGCTGCCATTGAAACGCTTATGGAACAGGCCGAGGCTGAACGAGCTGCTCTTACCCCAGTAGTGCTCGTACGCCATATCGAAGTTATCCGCGGTGATCGGCGCCAGCCCACCGAACCCCGCATCGGCATCGAACACGAATCGATAGCCCGTCACATTCTCCGGCGTATGAGGCGCGCCCGGGCGATAGATCACGTACGGCGAATCGGCCGACGTATTGTCCACCGGCGACTGCACGCTGACGTAGTTACGAAGCAAACCGAAATCCGGTCGCGACATCGATCGGGATGCACCGAACCGGAGGTACTGACGCGCATTGAGCCGGAATCTCAGATTCAGGCTCGGCAGCAGGTTCTCATGGCTGCGATGCAGATCGTTGTCCGTGCCGGCACCGTTACTGAATGCGAGCAATTCCGGTGTCAACCAGCATGAAAGGTGAGTGACGTCAGCACCGACGAGCGGCGCATTGCAGGGTGTGGCAGCCGCAGTCTGATACCAGGTGGACACTGGAAAAACGACCGCGCCGTCGCTCGATACATCCGTGCGGACATAGCGTAGCCCGATGTTCCCACGAACGCCGATGCCGAAGATTGTCGCGTTGTCCCCGCCGAACCGAAGCATGGCGTACAGCGCCTTGGTGCGCTCTTCGACATCCAGAATCTCCGAATCGATGAAACAACCGTCGGTGTTGGACGCGCGCTGACACAGCGGCGTCCAGCCCATGGGCGAGCCGGTCGTCGCGCTGCTCAATGCGTCGATGTGACGTTGTCGATCCAGCAACGTCGCACGATTCAAGAACACCATCGGCCCGTTCGCGAACACATTGCCGTCATACATGTCACCGAGGCTGCCCATTTCCCAGATGCCCGCGCCGTATCCTTGAAACGTGCGGCCCGCTTCGCCGCATCCCGCCGGATAAGCTGCAGCCTCGGTGTTGTCGATGTTGAATCCCGGTCCATTGCACAGCGACGGCCCCGCGATCGGTGACCAGTTGTAAACCGAGTAACGTACCCGCTGCTTACGATTGGCGTAGCGGGCACCGAACTTCAAACCATCGAGCCAGGTGCCCCCGAACCGATATTCCAGGTCGCCACGCAACGCGGTCTCGCGAGCCGCATTGTCCTCGAAGTGGTCCTGCACGTATGGAATGTAGTAGTTGTGCGGGTTCGTCAGAAAGCCCGGCGCGTAGTTGATGTTGGAGCCCGGCAGCAGCTCGATGCGCGGCGTGCCATCGCCATTGGTCGAGTACTTCGCGTTGGCCATGGTGCGGTTGCCGACCAGGATGTCGTAGTTGTCGGTCTCGGCATCGATACGCTGAACGTCGACCGTCGCGCGCAACCGATCGGTCGCGTCCCAACGCAGGCTCAAAGAAACGTCGCGCGTGCCTTCGGTGTGGTCGAAGTTGCGGGCCTCATTGCCGACATAGACACCTTGCCGTTGCGTGCTACAGGTCGAAGGACTGCCATCGGCCTGAGGTCCGCAGTAATTCACGAAAGGGAGCCCGGGCACTGCTGACCCGTACATGAGATTTCCCGCCGTGCTGCCGCCGAGCCAATCGCCCGTAGGCTGGGTCAGTACACCGGACGCCAGCATTCCATCCGGCCCGAAGGTAAAGGCAGGGGTGCCGTCCGCGGGAGCGATGAATGCATTGCTCTGAGGAGAGTAGCTGTCCGCCGCCCAGATGTTGAAGAAAGAAACATTGGAGCTGCGCTCGCCCCACGCGTTGTCGTACCGCGAATCCATGTACTGCGCGGTCGCGAGCCAGCGTCGATCGGTCGACTCGAATTGCAACGCCGCCGATGCGCCATGACGTACCCGGTCATAGAGCACCTCGGAAAAGTTCACCTGACTCGGCAGGTAGCGCCAGCCCGAGCCTCCATAGGGGTTCGAGGCACAAGGAACCGAGCCATCCGCCGCGATGAGCGCATTGCCGCTCGCATCGACATTGCCACTGCTACAGAACGCACCGAGCCGTTGCATGATGACACCCTCGGTCTGCGTCTTCACATGCGAGTACGCGTAGTTCGCCAGCAGCCCGAAGCGACCTATGTCCGTGTTCCAAACATCGGCAAAGATGCCCGACCCTTCATAGGTCGTGTCATCGCTACGATCGCCGTAGTTCGCTCGCGCGGTGAGCGAGAAGACGCGCGACGGAGTATCCAGCGGCAAGCGTGTGCGCAAGTTGACTGTGCCCGCGATGCCGCCTTCGATCATCTCCGCGGTCTGGTTTTTGTACACATCGACGCCGGCCATGAGCTCCGGCGAGATGTCGTTGAAGTTCAATCCCCGATAGCCGTCGGCGGAAAAGCTGTCGCGTCCATTGAATTCTGTTCTTACGAACGTGAGCCCGCGGATCAGCACACCGGCCGGCTCGGCGGAAAAGTGTGTGCTGTCATCGCTGGATTGCAGCCGGGACACAGTGATGCCGGCCACCCGCTGGAGCGCTTCGGCCACCGACTTGTCCGGAAAGGATCCAATGTCCGTGGCCGTCACCGAATCAACGAATGTCTCGGCGTCGCGCTTGATCTCCTGTGCGGTCTCGAGCGCTCGACGCACGCCGACGACGATGACCTCCTCCAACTCCAGATCGACATCGAGATCGAAGTCGTCCGGGTTCAGCTCGTCAACACTCGTTTTAGAAATGGAACGACGGCGCACGATCAGCGCCCCGGTCAAGTCGCGCACAACTTCCAGGTCGGTGCCTGCAGTCAATGCTCTGGCCGCCGCCTCCGCCGTCATCACTGCCTTGATCGACGTCGATTTCAATCCCTGCACGGCCGCCGGCGAAAACAGGATATTGGTATTCGTCTGGCGTGAGAGCTCCCGGAGCGCGGCGTCGACGGACTGCGCCTCAATGTTCACGTTGACTGCCACTTGCTGCGCGACTGCCACACCCAAAGCACTGACGGCTGCAAGAGCAACCGCGCACCTCACGGCCACGCGCAGCGCGCTACTCAGCTTCGACATGCTCCCCCGGGTAGCCGCCAGTCACGCCAGCGGTCTATCCAATCTGTGACGAATTCAGGCCCGACTTTCCTCAGTCCTGCGTAGCGTGATTCGATTGCGTTCCATCTCCACCCGAACCGGCAGCAGGACCGAGATCGAGGTGGCGAAGGCCTGCGGATCGCCCACGCTGTAATTGCCGGATATCGGCATCTGCGCGATCTCCGGATCCAGAATCACAATCGGCCGGCGCGTATAGCGATTCATCGCGGCGACCGCCTCTGCAAGCGGCTCACCGAAGAATGCCAGCCGCCCCTGCCGCCAGGCGCCCGCCCGTTCCATGACCGGTCGCTCTTCGCGGACGACCTTGTCTTCGGCGAATACCACGAGTTGCCCGGCCGCCAACAGCCGCGGCATCGGCACGCCGGCCACGGGATTCTCCAGCTCGACCTCGAGCAGGCCTTCTTCCAGCAACACCGACACCACCATGCCATCGCGACTCACGTCGAAATGACCTCGCGGCGTGCTGATCCGCTGATCTCCCGCGATCACCTGGAACGGTCGGACTTTATCTTCAGCCACGTCGAAATGCGCCCGGCCTTTGCGAAGCTTCGCCTGGCGTCGCGTGTCGTTCATGGAAACGTGGATTTCAGTATCGGTATCCAGACTGACGAGCGTGCCGTCCTCCAGCGAAACCTTGTGCTGCTCGCCGATCTCGGTTGCATAGGTGGTGCCGGATCGCAAATAGACGACGAGCCCCGCGACCGATGCGGCCGCCAGGCCCATGCCCGCCCGCAAGACGTGGCGACGATTGACCCGCAGATCCGCTCGAGCCTGCTCGGGCCGACGATCGGCGGCGCCGGCCATCTCGAAGATCGCATTCGTGACTTCGAAGGCCGCGCGGTGGTCTTCGCTTTCGGCGAGCCAGGCGCGAAAGCCCCGCTCATCTTCGGCGGTCCGATCTTCGGAACGCAACCGGGCCAGCCACGCGGCTGCCTCGGCCCGCACTGCTTTGTCGCCGCCGCTCATTCGCCTTCCACCCAGTTCACCAGGAACAGGCTGGCTTTCGCGATGTGCTTCTCGACGGCACTCACCGTGATGTCGAGGCGCGCGGCGATCTCGCGATACTTCAACCCGTCCAGACGATGCAACAAAAAGATCTCCCGCGTTCTCGGCCCGAGCGAGTCGAGAGCAGCCATGACCTTCTCAAGACGTTCTCGGGCGGCCAAAACCTCAGGATGCAGCGGCTGGCCATCCGCCAGATTGAACATTTCACCGATATCGATCGGGCTTTCGCGGCGGACCTGCACCCGGCGCCGCTCGTCGATGGCCAGGTTCGCCGCCGTTCTGACCAGGAAGCCGGACGGATTATCGACCGTGTCCCGGGCGCTGTACTCGGACAGCCGCACGAACGCCGAATGCAATAGATCCTCGGCACTGTCGGCTCCGCCGACTGCACGCTTCACGGCCCGCAGCAGGTCCAACCACCCGCTTCGAGTATTCGGCAACTCTGCCATCTTGTTCGTTCCGACCTGATCCGTCGGGTGCGGACGGTCCCCCTGTGTTGTCGAATATGACAACGCTGAGCCGTCCGCACAAGAGGCGCGCTTTGGCATTACTTCGCTGCCTCGATGAACCCATTGACGGTGAGCCTGCCGACGGCAGGGTCCGCGCTGCCGGCGGCATCGGTCAGCAGCGCCGAATGTAAAACGTGACTGCGATAGACGATGAGACGATTGAATACAGCCTCGGACTGGCCGATCCGTTCGTAGTTCGTGTCCGACTGCATTTCCGCGAGCTCGCGACGAGCCGTGCTCTCATACTGAGCGAGCCTGAAGGCATCGACCGATTCAAAGCCCGTCGCCCGATGACGAAAGAATCCGGTGCCGCCGAAGAGGCCCCGACAAAGATAATGAACCATCGCCAGCCGATTCGGATCGGGCGAATCGCGATGGGGAATTTTCTGAATGGGCTGCGCCTCGGCCGCCCCGATCGTGGCCAGCGCGAAGAAGCCGAAATAGGAAAGGTACGCCGAGCTCGACAGTCCGAACGCAGCTTCGATGGGCCCGCGCAATGCCGTGATCACGGTCAGGTAATACGACTGCGGGACTGGCGCATTGATGCCTGGATAGTTGGTGTGATGTGGCACGTAGAACTTCGCCGCGCGAGCCGCGTCGATCATTGCCTGCGGGTCGGCGAGGACCTCATCTACAATCATGAGTGGCTGGCGTTCTACTCCGATGTGCTGTAACCGGACGCTGATAGCGCGTCCCAGCTGCAGCGGCTCACTCGCTTCAACTGCGCTCATGGACACACTCTCTGCAGATACGCGTCATGCGTCGCCTGTTCGAGCACCTTGTCCTTGATGAAGCGCAGGATGCGTTTCAGCTCGGACTTCAATACATCCAGTGGCGTGCAGTCAGCGGCGGGGTCGTAGGTTTCGGGGATCAGTCCGTGCCCGATGAACTGCGCGAGCCAGCTGTCCACGGGGAACGTTTCATGCTCGTACAACGGCACCTCGCCGCGAGCGCGGAAGGTCGCGATCCTGTGTGCCAGCTCGGGTGACGGATTTACCTCCCGTTTATTGAGAAGATAGTGGGCCACCTGGAAGTCGCGAAGACGCTCGCAGCTGAGCCGACTCACTCGATTGAACTCCGCCCGCTCGGCGGCCTCGACTTGCTCGCCCGCTGGGAACAATGACAGCAAGTGCACGAGCCCCATCTGGAGTGCTTGCACCTCCACGCTATGGATCGGATCAAACGTGCACGCCGCACCACCTATCGCGACGACGTTGCGGTCCCATGATCGCGAACGAATTCCAGGATCGCAGATTCGTATCGCTGCGTTCTGAAGTGCGAGGCGCGACACTGCGGCCGCCGATTCCAACGCCTCGCTCGAACTGCAACCCTCACTCGAATAGGCTTGAATCACGTGCGTGCATGAGCGACTTGGATACAACCCAACCCAGCCGTTCGCATGCGCTCGAATTTCCGCATACGCCGGGACGGACGCGAACGCGTTGCCCGAAGCAATGACGATCCGATCGATCGGACTGCCCTTCCGCCAGCTCTCTCGCGACACGCCCAGTGCGGAACCGATCAGCACAGCTTCGGGCCCACTCGCATCGATGAACAGCTGCCCGCCTATGCGACGCTCTTCATCCAAGACCACCGCTATCACGTCGCCCGTGAGTGGATCGAGGGTGCAAGTGGTTTTCTGCGCTTCATGCGCGGTGACTCCGGAGCGGAGTGCCAGTCGCTTCAAGTAGTCCGCGTACGCAACGGATGGGAGATGATAGCCATAGTCCGTGCGACCATAGCTCTCCGTCGCTCGATCAGGCACGAGCATGCGCCCATGTTTCGCGGCCGCCGCCGTCAGCGAGAAATCCTCGAGACTGGCGTTCGCGCCGAGCGCACGAGCCCGCAACCAATGCGGAAAGAAAGATTTGTAGTCGATCGCGGAGCCGTAGGCGCCGTATGCATGGACGTAAGCATGCTGCCCGCTCTTGAAATTCTGCCCCAACGAGAACACCCCGCGCGTCGCACCCAGCAACTCCGCCTCGTCGATCCGCAGACGATTGTGAAGCGCCTCGAGCGCCGGCTGCGTCGCATACACGTCGGCCGCATGAAGCTGCGTGGGCAGCTCAACCGCCGTCACACTGATGCCGGCCCGGTGCAGCGCCGTCTGAAGCACGCACGCCGAAAGCCACAGGTCCACATCTCGGCCAACGACGACAACCTTGCTGAGCGCGCTCATGACATCACGGCCGCGTCAGCTCGCACGCCGGCGCAATAGCGCGCGACGAAGTCCGTATGCGGCGGCATCGCTGCCGCATTCGATGCAATCGCCTGGTGCAACCAGCGCATCAACTGTTCGACTTGCTCGGCACTGACATTGTCGGCGAGGCGGTCATAGGCGCGCGGCATCAAGCCCTGACCGAACAGCACCGCCAGCCAGCTGTCGCGAGAGAACAAGCCGTCCTTGTAGTACGGCACATGGCCTCGTCCTAAGAACAAACTGATCTTGTGTGTGAGCGTGTCCGGGATGGGCACGCTCCGCACGTAGTCCCAGAGCGGTTCACCATGGCGCCGGTTGGCGAAGTAATGAAGGATCAGGAAGTCGCGCACGCGCGCGTACTGGATGTCGCTAAGTCTGTTGAACTCGTCAGCGAGTCGCGGATCGACCGCCCGGCCACGCTCCGGCGACGGCATGAGTCGCAGCAGATCGGACACCGCCGCTTGAATCAGAAAGATGCTGGTCGACTCCAGCGGCTCGAGGAACCCGCTCGCAAGCCCGATTGCAACACAGTTGCGTATCCATGCTCGAACGCGTCGCCCAGGCTTGAAACGCAGCAGCCGCGGCTCACCCAGCGGAGCGCCATCGAGCTGGCCGAGCAAAACATCGCGCGCCTGTTCATCGCTGATGAAATGACTGGAGAACACATAGCCATTTCCCGTGCGATGCTGTAACGGTATCCGCCAGATCCATCCGCCCGTTTGCGCCGTCGAGCGAGTGTACGGCGTGAACTCGGCTCCTCGCTCGCAAGGCACCGCCCATGCCCGATCGCATGGCAGCCACTGACTCCAGTCCTCCCACGGCACGCCAAGCTTCGCCCCCAGCAACAGCGAGCGGAACCCAGTGCAATCGACGAACAGATCTCCTTCGATGTGCGCCCCCGACTGCAGCGTCAGCGACTCAATAGCCCCTGACTCAGAGAGCGAGATGTCGCGAACCAGCCCCTCGATGCGTCGAACGCCGCGACCTATCGCCCAGCGACGCAGGAAGTCCGCGTACAAGCCCGCATCGAAGTGATATGCGTACGCATAAGACGCCCGGACCGACTTTCGATCCTGGTGAGGAAACTCAAACGCGTTACGACGGCACGCGGCAATGGCATAGGAATATTCCTGAAAAGGCGCGACCTGCTGACCAAGCTGCCGCGCCCGAAGCCAGTGATGCTGAAAATCCACCCCGCCCCACGGCTCGCCGAACACGCCGAACGGATGAATGTAACGATCGCCCGGCTCGCCCCAGTCCCGGAACTCGATACCAAGCTTGAACGTCGCGCGGGTCTCGCGCATGAACTGCGCTTCGTCGATGCCCAGCTGATCGTTGAACGTCTTGATGTGAGGAAGCGTCGCCTCGCCCACGCCCACCGTACCGATCTCATCCGACTCGATGAGCGTGATCCGATAGCGCCCTGAAGGCAGGGCGCGAGCGAAGGCGGCGGCGGACATCCAGCCCGCCGACCCGCCACCGACAATGACGATGTTCAAGGCTTGCGCCATGACCTCAGTACTTGAACCGCACTCCGAGCTGGAACCGACGATCGCTACGAATCCAGGCCGAATCGATCTTCACCGGCTTCGCGCCCGGCGTTGCCGCCGAGTCGCCGAAGATCTGCTGTTGATTGACCGTGGTCGTGTTCAGCAGGTTCGACGCATCCAGCGACACCTCCATGTTGTTGCCGATCTGATAACGAACCGACCCGTCCAGATAACCGCTCGCCTTCTGCCACATCGGCAAACCGATACAGCAGTCGAGGTTGTTGGTCAGGAACTCGGAGCGCCAGCTGTACGCCAGACGCGCGCCGATCGGCCCGTACTCGTACAAGGCGACCACGTTGTACGCATCGTCGGAAATACCGGCCAGACGATGCGAATCGAGCACCGCGCCGTTGACCTGCAAACCACCGCCGAACGCAATCGTGCCGCCGGCTGCATAACCAGGCTGAACCGCGAGGTTCGAGTTGCTGATGCCCGACTGATCGACGTGCGTGTAATTCACCTGCGCACCCAAACCGCTCCACGCGCCGGGCAGGAAGTCGAAGAATGTCTGGAAGCCCACTTCCACGCCTTTCAACGTACCGCCACCTTCGCCATTGCGCGGTCCGCGAACCGTCACCACCTGGGTCGTGCCGTTGTTGTCGAACTCTCGATCAAACTCGCCGTACGCAATGCTGCCGTTGAGCCTCTTGTAGAAGACGCCCAAGGTCAGCGAGCTGCTCTTACCCAAATAGTTCTCGTAAGAGAGATCGAAGTTATCCGCGGTGATGGGCTTCAGGCCGCCGAAGCCCGAATCGGCGCTGAACACGAAGTTATAACCGGTGACCTGGCCGGCGGCGTTGCGATTGACGTACGGCGAATCGGGACGCACGTTCAGCACCGGCGCCTGGACGCCGACAAAGTTTCGCAGCAGCCCGAAGTCCGGTCGCGACATGGACCGCGAGTAACCGAAGCGGACGTATTGACGATCGTCGATACCGAAACGGACGTTGAAGCTGGGCAGCCAGTTTTCGTACGACGCATCGACATCGTTGTCGGCCCCGCCGCCGTTGCTGAAGGCGAGCAAGTCGGGCGTCAGCCAGCAGGAAATGTTCGTGACCGCATCGGGGCCCAACGGAGTATTACAGGGCCGGGCGGCCTCCTGCAGATACCAGTTCGAGGTCGGGAACGAGACGCCGCCGGTGCTCGTAACATCGGTCTTCACGTAGCGCACGCCGACATTGCCGCGCACGTTCAAGCCGAACAGCGATGTATCCGCCCCGCCGAATTTCAGCATCACATACGCTGCCTTGCTCTTCTCCTGCACATCCAGCATCTCTGGATCGATAAAACACCCCGCGGTGTTCGTGAGTCGACTGCACAGAGGATTCCACGCCAGCGGCGAATCGGTCTCGACGCTGCTCAGCGCCGCGATGTGAGCATCGCGATTGGCGAGCGTGGCGCGATTCAGATAAACCAGCGGGCCGTTGTTATAAACGCTGCCGTTATAGAAGCTGCCGAGGCTGGTCGATTCCCAGATGCCGGCACCGTAGCCCTGGAACGTGCGCCCGGCGGCACAATCCGGATAGGCCGCGGGCGCGGTGTTGTCCGCATTGAAACCCGGACCGTTGCAGTTCCAGGGCGCCGCCACCGGCGACCAGTTGAACGTCGAGTAACGCACTTCCTGCTCGCGATCGGCATAGCGCACGCCGACCTTCAGCGAATCCAGCCAGCCGCTCTCGTCGATGTCGAATTCAAAGTCGGCTCGGGCGGCGGTTTCCTCGGCGTCGTTGTCCTCCCAGTGATCCTGGATGAACGGCACATAATAGTTGTGCGGGTTGGCCAGGCCACCGGCGGCATAGTTGATGTTCGAGCCCGGCAGCAACTTGATCTGCGGCGTGCCGTCGGAGTTGGTCGAGTACTGCACATCCGCCATGGTGCGGGCGGCGACCAGGATGTCGTAATTGTTGGTCTTCGCCTTGATGCGCTGGACATCGAAGGTGCTTCGAACGCTGTCGGTGATGTCCCAACGCAGGTTCAAAGAGATGTCTCGCGTCCCTTCGGTGTGCCCGAAGTTGCGCGCTTCATTCGTGATATCCAGGCCCTGACGATCGGTCGTACAACTGCCGTCGCCGCAGTAGTTCACGAAGGGCATGCCGGGCACAGCGGAAGCTCGATTGATGCTTTCCTGCCGGCTGCCCGTGCCCCAACCGCCCGCGCCCGAAGGCTGCGTGAGCACACCGGATTCCAACATGCCGTCCGCGCCGAATCTGAAAGCGGGTGTACCGGCGGCGGGCGCGATCGTCGCTGTCGTTTGCGGCGAATAGGCCGCCGCGCCCCACAAGTCGAAGAAGCCGACGTTCGAGCTTCGCTCCAACCATGGATTGTCGTAGCGAGAGTCAATGAACTGCAGCGTCGCCAGCACCTTCTCGTCACTGCTCTCGAACTGAAGTGCCGCCGAGGCACCGTGACGCTCACGGTCATACTCCACTTGTGAGAAGTTCACTTGGCGCGGCATGTACTGCCAGCCACTGCCACCGTACGGTGACGAGGTACAGGCGGGAGTGCCATCCGCGTCGATGATGGGATCGCCGTTGCCATCGATGTTGCCGCCGTTACAGAAAGCACCGATCCGTTGCATGACGACGCCTTCGCTCTGCGTCTTCACATGCGAGTAGGCGTAGTTGACCATCGCGCCGATGCGGCCGGCACTGATTTCCCAGATGTTGCTGTAGATGCCCGACGCCTCATACGTCGTGTCGTCGACGCGATCGCCGTAGTTCGCCCGGCCCGTCAACGACAGCACTTGTCCATCGGAATCGAACGGCAGTCGCGTCCGCAAGTTGACGGTGCCGGCGATGCCGCCTTCGATCATCTCCGCGGTCTGGTTCTTGTAGGAATCGACGCCCGCCATCAACTCCGGCGACACGTCGTTGAAATTCAGGCCGCGATAACCGTCGGCGGAAAAGCTGTCGCGCCCGTTGAACTCGGTGCGCACGAACGTCAGGCCGCGAATCAAAACGCTGGCCGGCTCCGCCGAGAAGTGCGTGCTGTCGTCGCTCGACTGCAGCCGGGAGACCGTGATGCCCGGCACCCGTTGCAGAGCTTCGGCGACCGATTTGTCTGGAAAGGCACCGATGTCCGTCGCCGTGATCGAGTCGACGAACGTGTCCGCATCCTTTTTGATTTCCTGCGACGTCTCCAACGACTGCCGCACACCGACGACGACGACTTCCTCCACCTCCGCCGCCGCACTCACTTGCACCACCGACGAGAGCGCCGCTCCCGTGGCAATCGCAATCGCGTTACGCAGCTTCAGGTTCTGACGGACGCAGTTGCCCGCTCGCACACCCTTCTTTGGCAGTGTCACGTGAATCCCCCTGATTCGAGTTTGTTGGCGCAGCGTCTGGCACTGCTGTCAACGTCATGACGAACTCGGGGGAATTTTCCTCAGCGGGAGGCGTTATTGACCGATCGACACGTTCGAGGCGATCCCGACGCCCTGCTTGATCGCCAGCGTCACGGGCGTACGCTCGATGATGTCCGCGAGCCGGGCGCGCTGCTCTTCGCTGATCGCGGCGGAGACTGAGACCGCTCGCGTGATCCTGGCGACTTCTTTACTTTCCCGGATGTACTCGAGCTTCACCGAGACATTGCCGAGATTCCAGCCTTTGCGATCGGCATACATGCGCAGGGTGATGGACGTGCACGAGCCGAGTGCCGCGAGCAAGTAGTCGAACGGCGCGGGACCGGCGTCGCCGCCGTCGCGATCCTTGGGCTCGTCGGCAAGCATCTTGTGGGGCCCAGCCGTGACGTGCTGAACGTACTGTGCAGCCCCGGCCTCACCGAACACGGCAACTTCAGAAATGACCATTTTTAATGCCTCTGTCATCGACATTCGACAGAGGCATTGTACATGGAGGGCGGTCTATCCCGCCCTCACCCACTTGAAAGCCCCGTGCGCGATTAGAACGTACCGCTCAGCGTAAACGGCTGTCCGCCAGCCGTTCCCGTAACGGTGTAGGTGTCGCCGCTGGTCGGATGCACCGTCCCGTTGCCTCCCATTTGCACGGCGAAGGTGCGATTGGTTCCAGGCGTCAGCGTCTGGCCCGCATTCAGCGAGAACACATAGGTGATCGCGCTCGCCGTGCTGCTGTTACTTTGCGAGATGATGCCGCCGATGGTGTTGTACTGACCGGATGCGCTCACGCCCGTCGTTCTCTGCACGGTGATCGTGATCGACAACGCAGTGATATTCGCCGTGTTTGACAGCCGCAACTGCTCCTCACTGAACCAGCCACTGTTGCTCGTCACAACACCTGTGGCGGTCACCGATCCTGTGGGCGAGCTCTGGCCTGCCTGCGTTACGGCGATCGGGCGCGAGATCCCTCCGCCGCTCACCGTCACTGTTCCCGTGCGAGCAGTCGTTCCCGTGTTCGCCGTCGCGCTGACAGTGAAGCTACCGTTGTTCGTGCCCGACGTAGGCGCGACGGTCAACCAGGTTTGATTGTCCGTAACCGTCCAGCTGACGTTGGATGTCACCGCCACCGGCGACGAAGACGCGCCAGCGACGAACGAGAGCGCGGCCGGTGAGACGTTGAGACTGTTGCCGGTGCCCTGGAAGACACTCGCGATTACCGAGGTGGCTCTAATGCCGTTCGCGCCATTCACGATGCGCTCGCCCCAGGACGTAAACGTCGTGCTGAAGTTCTGCACCATGTCGAGCACGACGCCGCCGCTGCCATTCCCGGACCAGGACCAGCCGATATACCCATTGGCGCGCTGCTGGGCCTGGGAAAAAATCGTCTCCACATCCACCGGCTGCCCGTTGTTCTGCGGACCGAACTCACCGATCACGAGCGGCAGCGCCATGTCATCGAAGGCCTGCATGTACGCGATGATCGGCGCCGACGTTTGATACACCTCGTACATGTGCACGCTGAAAAGCAAATTGCGACGTGAGTCGGCATTCCACAACTGCATGGCGTTGGTGCGCATGGTGTTGGACCAGTCCTGCCCCCAGGTGGCGCCATCAATCATGATCGTGTGCGTCAGACCGGCGGTACGCAGCGCCTGGATCGCGGCGATGGTGTCGGGCAGATAGTTCGCGGTCGTCGTATTGCCGAACGGCTCGTTCGCGATGTTGACGATCACGAAGTTTTCCTGGCCATTGATGGCCGCGCGAATATCGGCGCTGGTCCAATATGCAACGGCATTCGAGATCGGCACTGCTGTCGTCTGTTCGCTCCAGCCGGTGGAATCGTGGACCTCGAGCACCGCAATCATGCGATTGTCCTTGGCCCATTGAATGAGCTGGCTGACTTGCGTGCCGGACACGCGCGCCCACTGCCCACCGGTCGACAGCACGATTCGCACCGTGTTCGCCCCGGTGGCCGCCATCGCCGCGAAATCCTGCTGCGTCGGCCGCGATTGGTACCACGTGTACGGATAGTTGATGCCGCGCATGACGAACGGCACGCCGTTGTTGTCGACCAGCTGGCCGCTCTGAATGGAAAAGCCCGCGAAACTGAGGCCAGGCGCGAGTAGCAGCGTCAATAGAAGCAGCCGCGCGAGACTCTGAAAAGCAGCTCTCATAACCCCTCCTTGGGTGTGCTATTGGACGGCGATCTGATCGATGTTGCCGAGGTCCTGCCCGGTCGACTCGAATCGCACCACATTGCTGCCGTTGTTGAGCGCGACAGCGACGTTCAAGCTCGACCACGCGGTCCATGCGCCGGTCGGATTGAATGTGAGGTTCTGAGCCACGCCGTTCACCAACAGTCGTCCAGTGCGACTCGAAGTCGCTCCCAGTGCATAGCGAATGACCAGCGTCTTGTTTCCTCCACCGGCGCCGTCGACGCCTTGGATCTCGAGATATCCGCCGTTGGCCGACGAATTCACATAGGCGCTGCCGATGTAGCCTGCGTTGGTCGCTTCAGTGACTGTCCCGCCGCCGAGCACGCCGCTTTCGGCCTGATACGTATCTTGAGTTCCTGGATTCTCACCGCCGACAATCGTGATATTCGGTGTCGGCGGCGACGACATGTTGGCGCCGACAAAGAAACTCGGATGCGGTGGCTGGTTGTAGGCCACGTTCTGCCACGCCAGCGCGACTCGATACTGCGGATCGTGCAGGAATGTATAGAAACGATTCGTTGCCACGTTGGTCGTGGTGAAGATGCGCAAGTAGGCGTTGTCGGTGGTGCGCCAGATCACCTCCTCGCGCCAGTCACCGAACACATCGCCACTGAGCGCCGGCGTCGACTTGGTGCCGTTGTTCGAGGTGACGCCCGAGGCCGTGAGCAAGCGGGTGTCGGCCGAGGTCCCGTACTTATCGATGTGATTGCTATCGAGCAACTCACGGATCGTGTCCGAGTCCCACCACACGAGGAAATTCGCGGAGCCTGGCGTGCGCCCGATCGACGTGCCCGACGCGTTAAATAGATTCGTCATCCCGGGCCCGGAGCCCCAATACTCCGCGCCGGCGTTTCCGGCGTAGATGTCACCCGCAACGCCTCGACCCGGCCCCTCCGTGCCCGAGGTGTTGTTGATAGCAAATATTCGCGCGCCCGTGCGCGCATCGCGAAGGTCGGCACCGGGCACGGAGCTGGACTCATGAATGTCCCAGATTTCGAGACCTGCGCGCGACGGCACGAAGTCGCCGACATGCAGGGCATCGCCATGCCCCAGGCCGCTGACGTAAAGCCCCCGACCCGTGTCATCGATGGTCGCGGCCCCAAAGATGATTTCCTGACGACCATCCGCATCGACATCGGCGATCGACAGATTGTGATTGCCCTGCCCCGCATACGCCGAGTTTCCTGACGTGTTGCTGTCGAACGTCCAGCGCTGGGTGAGCGCGCCGTTGCGCCAATCCCAGGCGACGATCACCGCACGCGTGTAATACCCGCGCGACATGATCAAGCTGGGCCGTTGCCCATCGAGATACGCGACGCCGGCCAAAAAGCGGTCGACGCGATTTCCGTAGCTGTCGCCCCAAGAGCTCACGTCGCCACGCGCCGGGACATAGTTGGTCGTTGCCAGGATCGCGCCATTCTGTCCGTTGAAGATCGTCAGGAACTCCGGCCCGCTCAATACATAGCCGCTGCTGTTTCGATAGTCAGCGCTCGAGCTGCCGATGACTTGCCCGGTGCCGCTGCGCGTACCATCGGCGGTTTTCACCGCCACTTCGGCGCGGCCGTCGCCATCGAGGTCGTACACGATGAACTGCGTGTAGTGCGCTCCTGCTCGGATGTTTCGCCCGAGATCGATGCGCCACAGGCGTGTGCCGTTCAGCTCATAGGCATCGAGATACACATTGCCCGTGTAGCCGGATTGCGAGTTGTCCTTCGCGTTGGTCGGATCCCACTTGAGCACGTACTCGTACTCGCCATCCCCGTCGAGGTCGCCGATGCTCAAATCATTCGCCGTATAGGTGTACGCCTCGCCGCTCGGCGTCGTCCCGCCTGCGGGGATCTGCAAGGGAATTTGCAGATGCTGTTGGGTCGCCGCGTTGGCCGGCAATGTGAACGATGCGCTATTGGCCTGCTCGACACCGTTCAGCACCGGCCGCACGAAGTAAGTATTGGCTTGCGTCGCTGGCGCCGAAGTGTCGACGAAGTTTGTGCTCGCCGTGATCGGCGTGCCATTCAGCAGCGTGGCGGCGCCGCCCGCAGTGGAACGATAAACGTTGAAGGCGATGGCGGACAAATCGATACCAAACAATCGCCAGCCCACGTAGACCTGAGAACTGCTGCTGCGAACCGCGACGACGCCGCGCGATAGTCGCTCCATCTGTGCTTGCGAGTGTGCCTCGAACATCACGGCAAACAACATTGGAAACAACAAACAGACCCGCATCCATCCTTGATGCCTCATGACTGCTCCTTTGCATCATGTTCAGCGCTGTCGGCGGAGGGGTCGCGCACGATCCATCGCGCAAGGCCGCGGCCAAGCGTTAGTTGATTTCGTTCTCGCATCCCCCGGTCGCCTCAACTTTGTGAGGCGGTTCTAAGCGCGCTCACAGTAACGCAAGCATCGCCACAAACCAATCATATTCGATCATATAATTTGAGCCGGCAGTCAGTATCAATCGGGATCGCTGATATATGTTTCAGTGCGCGATCTCAGCTGCTGACGCCCGGACGTTTCGGCAGCATCGGCACGCGCTTGGGCCTGCGTCGATGACTCGGCTTCGCCGTCCCGCCGTCATCGAAAACTTTGCGTGCGGCTTCGATGCTCGGGCGATTCCGGCGCACCCACGCCGCCACCGCAGAGATCGGCTCATAGAGCGAACGACCTAACTTCGTCAGCTCATATTCCACTCGCGGCGGAATCGTCGGATAGACCGTTCTCGTCACCAAACCGTCGCGCTCGAGATCGCGCAGCGTGAGCGTGAGCATGCGCTGGGAGATTCCGCTCACCGTGCGGCGAATCTCGTTGAAACGCATGGGCCCGCTCTTCAGCAGCTCCACGACCAGCACGGTCCACTTGTCGCCGATGCGCGCGAGCATCTCGCTGATCGCGCGACACTCGGTGTGATCGCCTTCCTCAGTAGGTATCAAAAATGTGCCTCCGGCTAGAAAAAGTGCCTACCGCTCAAAAAAGTGCCTTCTTGCGGCCGCCTCTCGCAGTACTCATCCTAGCGTCAGTTCTGAAAAGTAACCAGGCCACCATTGTAGCCCACGCAAGCAGAGCACATCATGACCGTCATTTCCGTCATCGTCGGCAGCGTTCGTCAGGGACGTTTCTCAGAGAAATCCGCCCGCTGGATCCTCGATCATCTGAAGAGGCGCGAAGGCATCGACGTGCGCTTGCTCGACCTCGCCGAGTACCCCATGCCCTTCTTCGACGCCCCACTCCCGCCCGGAATGCCGGGCCGGCCAGCCTACGGGCCCGAGGTGGTCAAGCGTTGGACCCAGGCAATCGCAGCGTCCGACGGCTTTGTCGTGGTGACACCGGAGTACAACTACGCGCCGCCCGCCGTACTGAAAAACGCAATCGACTGGGTTTATCAAGAATGGCACCGCAAGGCCATCACCTTCGTCGGCCACGGCGGCGTCGGCGGCTCACGCGCCATTCAGCAACTCCGCGAGATCAGCGTCGAACTTCATCTCGCCCCCGTCCGTCACGCTGTTCACATTCCCATCGCCGCCGTGTACGCGCATTTCCAAGGCAAGGATGTCTCCCCGCACCTGGCCGAGCTGGATGGCGCTGCCAATCAAGCGATCGACGACTTGTTGTGGTGGACGAAGGCGCTGAAGACTGCACGGGAGAACGTGTGACCGCTTAGTGCCGATACGCGCTGACGCGTGCCTCAAGCGTCAGCGCGTCGTAACGTCAACCCGCCCCGCGGCTCCTCCAGTATGATGGCGGACCTGAGCAAAGGAGGCGGACGATGTCGGCGATCAGGCTGGGATTCACTCTCGGGGCGGTGTTACTTCTGACGATCCTGGCAATCGCACTGCTCGCATTGACGGGAACGCCTGCATTTCAGGGTCAGGTTCGTGCCGAGGTCGTCAAACATCTGCTGCAACTGTCGGTGGTCATCGTCGTTGGCGGCGGCGTTGCCGCCCTGTACAAGACATTTGAACACGGCAGAGATCGTGCAGCGAAAGCCCGGGATGAGGCTGCGCGTCAAGCTCAGTTGCGAGCACAAGCCCACGAGGACTACATCAAGCGCCTCGGCAACCTGTATCGGGCCATAAAATATTCGCGCCGAAAGCTGCGAACCGCCGGCATTGGCTTGAGCCTCGCGGAGAATGCTTCTCTGACCAAAGATCAGCAGGCAGCCATCAACCGCGAGATGGCAGATATCAACTCAGGACAGCTCGAGCTCGAAGGCATGATGCTGGAGTCCGAGCTGCTGCCCGGATTCATGGCTGTTCGCCCTCTCGCACAGCACCTGCATGCCATGGAGGACTACCTTCGCGAGTTGATTTCCGAACACGAAGTGTGGGTCCCCAGGGCGGGGGCAGGTCGCTCGATCCAGCTCAATGAGCTGAGCCGACTACACGAGTTCGTCTCACCGGTCGGCGCACCGATTCAAGAGCCGCGGTTCCTGACTTGTTTCACTGAGCCCTACACTCAATCCCTCATCGCGCTCAGCGAGTCCATCGCCGCCGCCACACCTGATCCGGCCCAAGCTGCACTCATTTCGAAGCCCGGCCGAACCTGATCTCATCGACATGAGCGCAGAATTGTCGCAACTCCGGAAAGTGGAAAATCGCGACCATGGCCACTTCGATGCCGAACTGACGTTTCACCTGCGCGATCACTCTCAGGACCATCAGAGAATGACCGCCCAGCTCGAAAAAATTATCGCCGCGGCCGATTCGGGCGATCTTCAATGCGTCGGCCCAGATATTGGCCACCGTTCTCTCGGTCTGTGTCGCAGGCGGGACGAACTTCCTGAGCAATAAGTGATGCTCCGGGCGAATCGCAGCTTCGATCTCACCCAATTTGAGCGCTGCGGAAGCATCCAACAGGCTGGAGGCCCCCACCGAAAAACCAGAATCTCCATCACCGGCAGCCATGGGTCACCTCCCTTCAAACGTTCAGAGCGCCCCGATATCCACCATCAGCTTCCCATCCGTCCCAATGCGCGAAGTCATCACACCGGACGTCGGGTTCGTATCGCTCAGGATGTGCTTCTCCACGGAGTTGCCAATGATCTTCTCAACGATCACCTCGTAACTCCAGCGCAGATTGCGTGCTCCGGTTGGAAGCGGGGGCTCGTATTTGAAGAGGAAAGATCGCTGGCGAATGCCCTTGGTCTTCTGCTGCTCCGTGTGCGGGGGCGTCACGGTGGGGGCGTACTTTTCCGCGTGCAGGGCGCCGGAGTAAGCGAGGCAGCCTGATCCTTTGCAGTTGCAGATCTTGCCGACCAGCAAATTCACGCAGTCGGTTCCGCAGGCCTGGAAGTGCGCATCGACGACGATGGATTTGTCGCTGGTCTGTCTCGTGCCGTTGACGCCCGAGCCGCAGCGTGAGCAACTCACGCCGGGGGCCGAATAGCCCAGCAGCCGCGAGTCATCCGGCACCTTGAACTCCTTGGTGACGTTGTAGTTCGCATTGCAGTCGTCGTTGTGTTCGGTCCAGTTGTAGGGAATATCGTAGGTGGTGGGAACTTCAACGTTGGCCGCGATACTTGCGGTCACAGTGACTTCAGTCGTGGGAACGACCCGGACCGCGGCCGAGAGCGGCCGGCCGTCCTTCTCGCTGTCCCAGCACGTGACCCAGAGATTCGTGCGCACACGCTGCCGGGGTGTCAGCGCAACCGAGATCGAATGTTCCGCAGTGAGATTTGCAAAGACACCGGCGGGCAACGGGATGCGAATCTCATTGTCGGATCGGGCGAGCGGCTTGACTGCAATGCTCTCGACCAGAATCGCGGGCTCCGCTCCGATTGCCAGAAAGTTGCCGCGCAAAGTGACTTCCCGAACGTCGTTCGCGGCGACACGCTCAGGCTTCACGTAAATGACGCGGGGGACTTGAGAGCGACAAGGCAAACCGTAGAGGCTGTTGTAGGCCAAGATGTCAGCTTCGGCGAGACTCATCTTGGCAGTCTCGCCGACGCGGTCCACGACATCGTTGGCGGCCTGGTTCATCTGTGCCACGACAGCGCGTGCATCGGCGAACAGTTTCTTTTCCTGATCGTCGAGCTTTTCGAAGGTGTATTGCAGCTTCTGGCCCAGGCGCGAGTCGAAATCTGCAAGCAGCGAGCGCGCGTTGCCGGTCAAGCCTTCGCCGATCGATTTGACGTTCCCGGTCTGATTGCTGAGCGCGGTATCGAGACGTTCGATGGCATCCACCAGCGCCTGCCTGACGGCCGCCACCGTCGCGACGCCTTGAGCCGTGGCATCGCCAGCGCAGAAGATCAGTATCGCCAGGGCCGCAAACAGCGATCGAAATTTCATATTCTTATTCTCCTGTAACGATCGACGAGCCCCCTCAGTGCAGCGGCATGCGTGCGGAGAAGAACTCCACCATGAGCTCCGCCGCCGGGGGATCGAAGTTACTGAGCCCGACCAGGACATAGCCCAGCTCGGGGTAAATCCTCAGCTCACCGTTCATTCCAGGAGCGCCCCCGACCGCTCCATAGAAACGTGTGGCGCCCTCGCCTTGAACGGCGAAGCCATAGCCAAAACCGCCGTCACTGCTCTTTGAAGACGTTGCAGTTGCAAGCAGTCGCTTCGGAATGAGCTTCCCGGCCTCGAGGGCCTGCGCGAAACGTAACAAGTCGCCAACGGTGGAGTAACCGCCGCCCGCGGCCATGCCACGAAATGGCAGTGAGCTCGCGTTCGACACCAACCGACCGTCTTCCTTGGTATATCCCAAAGAGCGAGCAGGAACGACCTCCGACTCAGGCAATGAGCCCGTCGATTGCATGCCAGCCTTGGCATAGATGTGTTGCTGGACATAGTCGTAGTACGACATACCGCTGACGGCCTCGATCAAACGACCGAGCAGCACAAAGCCATAGTTGGAGTAACTGATCTGAGATCCGGGCTCGAAGTCGGGCCCGCGCTTGCCAAACAGCGCCACGTAATCGGCATGCTCTTTGAGTTCTAACCGGTGAGCATCGAACTCCGGGCCGAAGATGTCCCCGGTTCCACCGGTATGCGTGAGCAGATGGAGCAATGTGACTTTGGCTGCGACTTCACGATTGGGATAGTCCGGCAGATATCGTCCGACGGTCCCCTCCAGCGACAGTTTGCCGGCGTCCACGAGCTGCAAGACGGCAACCGTCGTGAACATCTTGTTCATCGAACCCAGACGGAACTGTGTCTCGGTCGTTGCCGCTCGCGACGCCCCGCGATCTGCATATCCCCAGGCCTGCTGGAGCAGAGTCTGCCCACTCTTCGCGAGCAGCAGTGCGCCGGAAAATTGATCCGCTGCGGTCTTCTGAGTGGCCCGTTCTCTGAGCGCAGCCAACGCGTCAGCCATCGCCAGTCTCGGCACCGCGAACTGCGGCGGCAGCGCGGTGGGACGAAGCTCCATGATGAGGTTATCGCCGAGCCCGTCGCCCTTGAGGGTCAGCTCGAAATACATCCCCCGTTGGGACTCGACCTCCCTCGCCAACGCCAGGAGATTGTCAGGGGCACTCCGCTCCAGCTGCAGCAGTTCGAGGCCACCGGTGTACTCACGAAACTGCAACAGCCCGTCCACGTCGCCCTTACGCGCGTACTTCTGATTGAAGGCGGCCATTTGTTTCGGATCGGCCGAGTTGAACGACGTGAGCCAGTCCGCGAACGCCTGCCCCGCCGGAGTCTTGGGAATCTCAGGTTGAGCGAACGCGGGCAGGCAGATCAGGAGCAATGCGAGGAATAGAGACGATGCACCGAGCTTCCTTCGATGGTGATTCATCAATAATCCTCGCCCCGCGTTTATGAGAATTCCGGCGCCGCCTGGGATCGGTGCACTATGTTAGTACAAGGTTATGTCTCCGTGGAAGAAACATAGGCAGTAGCCGTCAGCGCGGCAACCGCAAAGAAATACCTTGCATGCCCGCCTTGTTTCTCACGGCGGAAGTCGTGCGCCTGAGCGCAGCGGCTATGGCATTCAGCGGGGTACCGGTGGCCGCCAGCTCCCGCAAACGATGCAGATCATCGCTCGACCATTCATTGCGCCGGCTGCGACGGGAAAAGCTGGGGGCGCGATAGCTGGATCCGAGGCTCGACAACTCATTCACTCTCAAATTTCTCCGCAAGGATCGACGGGAACGGGCCTGTCTCGTACACGCGGCGGGCAAAGAGGCGGTCGAGCCAGAGATAGATAACGGGGGTCGTGTAGAGCGTCAGCAGCTGGCTCACCAGCAACCCGCCGAAGACGGCGATACCAAGGGGCTGACGTAGCTCAGACCCCGTGCCGAAGCCGAGCATCAGTGGCACGGCGCCGAGCATCGCGGCCACCGTCGTCATGATGATCGGTCGAAACCGCACCAGACAGGCTTCGTGAATGGCCGCCGTGGGTGAGGCTCCAGCGCGCTGACGATCGAGCGCGAAGTCGACCAGCAGAATGCCGTTCTTCTTGACGATGCCGATCAGCAACACCACGCCGATCAGCGCCATGATGGAAAAATCCTGGCCCACGGCCCACAGCGCGAAAATCGCGCCGACGCCCGCCGAGGGCAGCGTCGAAAGAATCGTCAATGGGTGCACGAAGCTCTCGTACAGCACCCCCAGGATGATATAGACCGTGACCAATGCGGCCAGAATGAGCCAGGGCTGGGTGGCCAGTGCTTCCTGAAACGCCTGCGCGTTGCCTTTGAATGTTCCCTTGATGGTAGCCGGCGCGCCGACCTCCGCTTCCGCCTGCGCGATCAATTCGACCGCGTCGCCCAGTGCGATGCCCCGGGCCATGTTGAAAGAGATGGTCGCGGAAGGAAACATGCCGTCGTGAGTGATGCTCAGCGGACCGACCGACGGCGGCTCGACTCGCGTCACCGCGGCAAGCGGCACCATCCGACCGGTCGTCGGCGAGCGCAAATAAAAGTGCTGCAAGCTGTCGGCCCGGCTGCGCTGTCGCGGGTCCGATTCGAGGATGATCTTGTATTGATTGATCTCGTTCTGATATTCGCTGATCTGGCGTTGGCCGTAGGCGTCGTACAGCACCTGATCGATATCTTCCGCCCGCAGCCCGAACCTGGCAGCCGCGACCCGGTCGATGGTGAGCTTGGTCACGGCCGCGCGCAGTTGCATTTCATTGGACACGTCTCGGAACTGCGGCATGCTTTGTAACTTGTCCGCGAGTCGATTGGCCCACTCGCCCAGCTCGCCGCTGTCAGCACCGCTCAATACATATTGATACTGCGAGCGCGAGCCCCGCCCGGCGAGGTTGATATCCTGCTGGGTGCGCAGAACCAGATTGATGCCGGGCACCTGGTTCAGTTGCGGGCGCAGCCGCTCGATGAGCTCTTCCGAAGACACGTCCCGATCGCTTCGGTCCTTCAATACCAGATAGAAACGTCCGTTCGCCAGATTCGGGTTGGGCGGAGCCGCGCCGACCACGTGGCTGATCGCCTGGATCGCTTCGTCCCGACTCAGGATCTGAGCGAGGGCCTGGTGTTTTTGCACCATGCTGGAATAGGAAACATCGTCGGCGGCCCGCGAGGAGCCGACGATGTAGGCGGTATCCTGAAGCGGGAAGAATCCTTTGGGCACGAACACGTAGCCCGCGATCGCGACACCGAGCGTCGCCGCGAATCCAGCCAGCACGACGCGCTGATGACCGAGAGCCCAGCGGAGCCCGCGGCCGTAGGCCGCAACCAACCGGTCGCTGAAGCTGGTGGTCTCAGGCGAATGGGCCGGCAATGGTTTCATGAAGCGCGCGGCCAGCATCGGTGCGAGGGTCAGCGATGCGATCACCGAAAATACGATGGCCGCCGTGAGCGTCGCGGCAAACTCACGAAACAATCGGCCGACCACTCCGCCCATCAACAACAAGGGAATGAACGCGGCAATCAGCGACAGGCTGATGGAGACGACCGTAAAGCCGATCTCCGCGGTGCCTTTGAGCGCCGCTGTGAGCATTCCCTCGCCCGCTTCCAGATGTCGATGAATGTTCTCGACCACGACGATGGCGTCGTCGACCACGAACCCCACCGCCACGACCAGCGCCACGAGGGTGAGATTGTTGAGACTGAATCCCGCTACATACATCGCGGCAACGGTCGCGACCAACGCGACGGTCAACACGCATGCAACGATGATGGTCGCCGACAGCTGCCGCAGGAACGCGCCCATGACGAGAACGACCAGCACGAACGTCACCGCCAGCGTGAGCTGCACTTCATGCAGAGACGAGCGGATCGTGCGCGTGCGGTCGTTGAGCACCGCGAGATCGACACTCGCCGGCAAGCGCTCGCGAATCGCGGGCAATGCGGCTTGCACCGCATCCGCGGTGGCGACGATGTTTGCTCCGGGCTGGCGCCGGACCATGATGTAAACGCCGGGCTTGCCGTTCTGCCAGGACGCGATGTAATCGTTCTCGGCGCCGAGCGACACCTTGGCGACATCGCGCAGAAACACCGGCGCGCCTTGTCGGTAGGCCACCACCAGATTGTCGTAGTCCGCCGGTCGAAAGATTTGATCGTTGGTGGCCAGCGTGGAAACGCGACCCTCGCCGTAGATCGCCCCCTTGGCTCGATTGACGCTGCCGGCTCGCACGATCTGCCGCAGATCAGCGAACGTCAGTCCCAGCGCCGCCAGCTTCTCGGGCGAAGCCTGCACCCGGAGCGCCGGCTTGCGCTGACCGTAGATATTGACCTCCGACACGCCGCCAATCTGACTGAGCTGTCGCGCCACGGAGGTTTCCGCGATATCGCTCAGCGCAGTCAGCGTCATGACCTCCGACTGCATTCTCAGGCCGAGAATCGGGCTGTCGTTGGGATTGGATTTTTTCCAGCTGGGCAGACTCGGCAATTCCGCTGGCAAGCGCGCGGCCGCCCCGTTGATCGCGGCCTGAACTTCCTGCGCGGCCGCGTCGATATCTTTCTCGAGCTCGAACAACAGCGTAATCGAGGTACGCCCGAGCGAACTGCTCGACGTCATCTCACGAATCCCGGGCACGCCGCTCAGTTGCACTTCCAAGGGCGTCGCCACGGACGACGCCATGGTTTCGGGGCTCGCGCCCGGCAGCGACGCGCTCACTTCGATCGTCGGCAGGTCGACTTCCGGAATGGGCGCGACCGGCAACATCGGATACGCGACGATGCCGAGCAGGATCAGGCCGATCGTCAGTAACGTCGTACCGATGGGATGAGCGATACACCAGCTCGAGATCGTCGCTCGCGCCAGGCTTGCCTGGGCACGACTCATCGGCGCGGGCTCAGGTGCCGGCGACATGTTCTTTGCCGCTGGTTGTCGATGGCTTCACCTTCGCGCCCGGCCGGAGCCGCGACTGTCCATCGATCACGATCAGATCGCCGGGCACGACGCCGGTGGCAATGACCGCGATCTCGTCGTCGAGATAACTGGTGACCACCGGGATCGGCTCGGCGACCGCATCCTGCACGCGATAAACAAACGGCCCTGCCAATCCTTGTTGGATCGCATGCGCCGGCACGACGGTCGCGCCCGCGCTGGTCCCGGTCTCCAGCTGCAATGTCACGAACTGTCCCGGCCAGAGCTCGTTACTTGCGTTGTCGAACTCCGCACGCAGGCGCAGAGTGCCGGTCGCGGTATCGATCTGGTTGTCGACTGTGGTCAAGCGACCTTGCGCCAGCGGCGCACTGCCGTCGCGATCGAAAGCAATCACCTGCATCCGCCGACTTGCTTTGGAAACATCGCGCAAGCGTGGCAGCGCTTCTTGCGGCAACGTGAACATGACCGAGATCGGATTGACCTGAGTGACAGTCACCAGGCCCTGTTCGTCGCCGACTTGCACCAGATTGCCGGGATCGATCCGGCGAATGCCCACGCGACCGCGCACCGGCGAACGAATCTCGGTGAATGAGAGCTGCACGCGTTGTGCTTCGATGCGCGCTTCGCTCGCCCGAATCGCCGCTTTGAGTTTCTCGACCAGCGCTGCCTGCTGTTCTAGCGTCTGGCGCGGCACGATACTACGATCGCTCAAGCCGTTGTATCGAGCCAGGTCGAGCTCGGCGATGCGAAGGTCGGCCTCGGCGCTCGCCTTCTCCGCCTGCGCTTGGGCTAGCGCCGCCTTGATGGTGCGATCGTCGATCCGCGCCAGCAACGTGCCGCGCTCGACCAGCGCGCCTTCGTCGAACCGCACCTCGGTAATCGTGCCGGAGACCTGCGGCCGAAGCACGACGGTGTGCAGCGACTGAACCGTGCCGATCGCCGAAATGCGCTGAGGCACATCCCGCCGCTCCACTTCGGCAACCGTCACAGGCACACCGGAACCGCCGCCGGGTGCGGCGGCAGGCTTTGCCGAGGTTCGTGCGTAAAACCAAACACCGGCGGCGAGCAGCACGACCGCACCGATCGCCGCCGTCCGAGATCCGTTCGTCATGAGCCCCAGTCGATACGAAAGCCGATGCGGAAGGTGCGGCCGAGATAGTCGTAGAGCGCCCGATTGATGCCCGGCTCGACGTTGCTGCTGTCGCCGGGGCCGAGGCCGACCACCACCGGATCCTTGTCGGTGACATTGTTCACCTTGAAGAAGATCTGGTTTCGCAAGCTCTCGGTTTGCATCGTCCAGGCGATGAAGGCGTCCAGATAGAACGCGCCGTCGATGTGGTTGGTGTTGATGGTGCGAGCCAACGCCGTCGACTGCGGGCAGCCCGAGGTGCACTCGATGTATGTATTGTCGTATGTGCCCGAGCTGATGCCGCGCCCGGTGAATTGCACCGTCAGCTGATCCAGCGTGTAGGCCGCCGACAATCGATACTGCCAATCCGGCGGACCGCCGTTGGTGTTCTGACCGGCACGATCGGTCGTCGGGTCGACGCCGTTGTTCGAGGACATCTCGATATAGTGCGTGGCCAGCGAGCGCACTGTGATATTGCCGGGCAAGGAGCTGCCCAGATCCGACAGCGCGAAGCGATAGCTGGCCTCCAGGTCGAGACCGCGCGCCCGCTCGGAAACGAAGTTGAACGGGCTGTTGGTGATGATCAGCTCATTACCCGTTTGCGACGTCGGATCGCGCGTGAAGGCGGCACAGAAGGTCTGATTGCCGTCATGGCACCGATCGACGATATCTTGCGCCGTCACCATGCTGATCGCGTCTTCGATCTCGATGTCGTAGTAGTCCACCGAGAGCGCCAGGCCAGGCACGAACGACGGCTGATAAACGACACCGAGCGTCAACGCATCCGCCTTCTCCGGCTGCAGCTCGGTGTTGCCGATGGTCGTTTCCGTAAAGCGTTGCGCGATCCCGCCGAAGAATGGATCCGAAAGCGAGTTGGTACGCCGCCGCCCCGCCTGATACAACTCTTCGAGATTCGGCGCGCGAATATCGCGAGACAGGGTCAATCGCGTGCGCAGGTCCGCAAGCGGCGACCACGCGAGGCCAGCTTTCCAAGTCGTCACAAAACCAGACGTACTGTAATCCGTGCCGCGTGCCGCACCGTTGAACTCCAGGTGCCAAGGCAGCGACACGAGCGTTTCGAGGTACGCTTCGCGCACGTTGTAGTCGCCGAACGTGGGCAGGAAGTTGCCGACGATCCAGCCTTCTTGATACTCCGGAGCGACGTAACCCGAAATCTCTTCGCGCCGATATTCGACACCGAAGGCGACGCCGATGGGATCGAGCCAGGGATTGCTCACCTTGGTGCTGAAGTTGAGCGCCGCCACGTCCTGCTCGAATTTCTGTGTGCGCTCCGGATGGCCCATGAAATAGGCCAGCGCCTCCGGACTGTTAACGCCGATGCCCATACGATTGAACGGCACGCAGCCATTGCCCGGGTTGGCGATCGAGGAACGACAAACGATCTCGCCCGTGACCGGATGGAACACCGCGTCTTGCGCCAGCCGCAGCCTCGCCGTGTTGGCGGAATACAAGCGCTCATCGGCATCGGTGACGCCGTGCTGATAATAAGTATCCCACTTCCAGTCGCTACCCAGCAGGAAGGAGCCCTCCGCGCCCAGCACGAAACGTTTCACCGTGCGCTCGTTGTCGCTTTCGCGAGTCGGAATGTCAGCGTTCGAGGAGCCCAGATTGAATTGATTGATATCCGCGGACGGCAGCGCGTTGTATTCGGCGATCCGCTGACGCACGGACGCGGGGATGAACGCGTTGTCCGCCATGATGACGATCGTGCCCTTATCGGACTGCACGCCGCCCCACTGCTTGGCACTGTTACGATTCCACGATGCCTCGGCGAACACGGCAGTGCTATCGGTCAGTTCCCACGATAGACGTGTAAACACGCCATCGCGATCGCTCTCGGGCTCGAGCGACGTGAGCTGGTTGGATTGCCCCAGCTCCCAATCGCCGCCGACAGTCCAAGGATCGCGCGTGGCTCCGTACGCGAATTGATTGACCGAGCCACCCACGCCGAAGTACGTGCCACGCAAAGCGGTGTTCGTAATGATGCCGCCGGGCGTCATCACGCTCTGACCGGCATGGTTGGTGACGAAATATTCGGGCGCGCCGTTGCCGGCCTGGTAAGCGGGGTTGTTGACCATGTACCAGCCGTCATCCGCCCATTCGCGATGCATGCCGTAGATGCCGTCACGACGCGCGGACTCCGCATTGAACAGCAGATGTCCGCGACCGTCGGCGAAAGGCATGCCGGCGGTCGCCGTCGCCTGCCAGTTCTCATCGTCGCCATACGAGGTTTCGCCGCGCTCGATGTTGAACTTCACGCCGCTATAGGTTTTATCGAGGATGAAGTTGACGACACCGGACACCGCGTCGGAGCCATAGGTGGCCGAGGCGCCGCCGGTGACGATCTCGATGTTCTTGATCAAGCCTTGTGGAAACGTGTTGATGTCCACCGTGCCCTGCGCGAGCGAGCCCACCGAGCGGCGGCCATCCAGCAACACGAGGGTGCGCGCATTGCCGAGCGAGCGAAGATTCACCGAGCTGATGCCGGCCGCGCCATTGCTCAAGCTTCGATTCGCAGTCGAGGGTGCGCTGCTGCCCGCCACGGACGGCAGCTCGTTGACGAAGTCGGCGATGTTCGGCTGGCCCGACGACAGGATGTCCGCCTCTCCGATCACCGTCACCGGCGTGGGCGTTTCGTAACCGGTTCGCGCCAGGCGGCTGCCGGTGACGACCACATCTTCGATTGCGCCCTGCTCATCGGTCACGGGCGGTGTCGTCGTAACTTCCTGTGCCACGAGCGGCGTAGCGATGGTCAAGGCAAATAAAACATTCAGTCCCTTGATTGAGTCGCCGATCCTCCTGATCTTTGGAACTGAATCGATCAACGGCGCAATCCTCACGTGCAAAGCGGTACAGCTGCAAACGCTAGCAACACTCGCGCCAGAGCGGCATGAAAAGGCCGTTCGAGTGCATAACGATGGGTTATACGCACCGTACTCGCGCCTGCTGCCCGTGCCTCGCACTGTTTCGTTGCAATTTCGTCGGGTCGTGAGACTCCAAAGAGTGCATGAGCGCGCCGCTGACGAATTTTTTAGGGCACGCCCAAAAAATCATGCGCGCCGTGACGTTGTGACAATGTACGGACAGCTCGAGTGCGAGCGTCGACGCACGATCTCGGCTGCGCGTTGCTGCGTGGCATGAAAGCTGCAACTTCGCTTGCCGTCCCACACGCGGCAATTCGGGGAGTTGCATGCAATCGACATTGCGCGATACCAACGCCGACCTCGCTCCATTGGGGGTCATGCATCTGCGCTACATCGAAATGTTCCAGGCCATCCTGCAGGCAGGAACGTTGACCGATGCGGCCTCGCTCTTGAATATTTCACAACCCGCGGCCACCAAGTTGCTCAAGCAAGCGGAGCGCCGGCTCGGCTTTCCTTTGTTCGTGCGCCTGAAGGGCCAGTGGCACCTCACTCCCGAAGGACGCCTGTTGCAGGGACAAATGGAGCGCATCTTCGAAGAGCTGCGCGATCTGCAGCGGCTCGTGTCCAACATCGCTCGCGCCGATAAGTATCCGTTACGCGCAATCAGCACGCCGACGCTCGCGAACGCCATCATTCCCAAGTCGCTGACCCGTCTGCGACAGACGCTCGGGCAATCCTCGGTGGAACTGTCCACACAACACTCCCCCGAGATGCTCAAGTCCATCATTCTTCGCGAGGCCGATGTCGGCATTACTCTGCAAGAGCTTTCGCATCCGGACATTCGCTGCGAGCATCTGTGCGAGGGGCCGCTGGTGCTGATCGCGCCCAAGGACACCTGGTCGCGCACCGCCGCCTTGCAGCCGATCTCGATCGACTCGCTCGCGAACTCCACGCTGTTGGGCATCACACGCGCGGATCAACTGGGCCGCCAGCTGCAGGCCTATCTGGAACAGCTCGATCCGCCGGCGCGCATCTCGACGTGGGTGCAGACGTATCAGATCGCCAAGGACATCGTGTGCAGCGGCGAGGGCCTGGCACTGGTCGATCCGTTCACCGCCGTGTCGGCGGGCGCCGAGCTGCAGACCCGCGTGGTCGAGCCCATCATGAAGATCAACCTGTATGCGGTCTATCGCGCCGACGGTCCGCTCAACAGCGTGCAAAAGGCCTTCGTGCAGTCGGTCAAGACGATCGCCACGGAGCTGATCAGCTTTCTAAGGAACAGAGAGCGCCGCCTGCACTCCGTGCAATGAGTCGCCTGTTCGCGATCCTGCTGCTGTCGCTGACGGCGGCTGTCGTGCACGCCCAGTCGGCGCACGAATCCTTGCTCACGTTGCACGTCGATCAGGCGCGCATCCGCGGCGAGTGGCAAGTGCCGTTACTCGATCTCGATGCGGCCCTGGCCCTCGACAGCAATCGCGATGGCGAGATCGCCTGGCCGGAAATCGAAGGTCGCCGTAAAGACATAGAAGAGGCCCTGGATGCGAACCTCCGCATCCTGGCCGACGGCGAGAACCCGGGGGTGCACTTCGACAAGCTCACCTTCGGCACGCGCAATGACGAACCCTTCGTGCTCTCGGAGTTTTCCGCCGTCGCCGCCCACCCCATCGACGCCCTCGATGTCGACTACACCCTGCTCTTCGAGCAACGTCCTGAACGCCGCGCATCGTTGAAGATCATTTGGGAAGGCACCGGCTCGCAGCGAGCCGAAATCACCGCACCCGGCGGCGCCACGATTTTCACGCGTGCCGATGTGACGCGGACAGCATTCCTCGAGCTGCTCAAATCGGGCGTCTGGCACATCTGGATCGGCTACGACCATGTGCTGTTCCTGCTGGTGCTATTGATTCCCGCCGTGCTCAGACGCACCGAGCATGGGCGCGAAGCCGCCACCGATTTCGCCGGACCGTTTCTGCGCGTGATCGCGATTGTGTCGTCCTTCACCGTCGCGCACTCGATCACATTGAGCTGCGCCGCCTTGGGTTGGATCGTACTACCGGCTCGACTCGTCGAATCGGCGATTGCCGCGTCGGTCCTCATCGCCGCGCTCGTCAATCTTCTGCCGCGGACCGCTGGCGCGAGCGGCGTCTGGATCGCCTTCGGATTCGGGCTGCTGCACGGCTTCGGTTTCGCCAATGTCCTGAGTGAAGTCGGTGCGGAAGGCGAGCCCGTCTTGCGCACGCTGCTCGGATTCAATCTCGGCGTGGAGCTCGGGCAGCTTGCGATCGTCGCGGTCTTTCTGCCCATCGCTTATCTGCTGCGCGGGACTCGCTTCTACCGGACCGGCGTGTTGTATGGCGGCTCGTCCGTGGCAGCGGCCTGCGCGATGTTCTGGCTGTGGCAACGCGCGTTGTGAACGATCGATAGAGGATAGATGCGATGAGCTGGGGCAATCCCTGGATGCTACTGACGCTGATCGTTCCGGTGCTGGCATTCATCCTGCTACGCCGAGCGGCACGCCGCGACCCGCTCATGCGCTGGCCCGCCATGCAACGCGTGGCGATCTCAGGCAATCGAGTCCGTCCCGCCGCGCCCCAGAGATGGCGCACGCCTGTGCTCGTGATACTCGCGATTGCATTTGCTCTGCTGGCCATTGCGCAACCTCGCTGGGGCGAAGATTCATCGCAGGCGTACAGCCAGACCCGTGAAGTCATGATCGCTGTCGATCTGTCGCGGAGCATGCTGGCCGAAGACCTGCCGCCTTCCCGTCTCGATCGTGCCAAACAGCTCACCGAGAACCTGCTCGATAGTCTGCAAGGCGAGAGCGTCGGCCTCGTGGTGTTCGCAGGCACGGCGTTCGTGCAAGTGCCGCTCAGCCCGGACTATCGAATCATCCGCGAGTTCCTGCCGAGCCTGGACACCGACTACCTGCCGCGCGGCGGCTCGGATTATTCGAAGATGCTCGACGCGGCGCTGGACGGCTTCAGCGAAGCGGCGGATCGCGATCGTTATCTCATCGTGCTCAGCGACGGCGAGAGCAGCACCGAAGGCTGGGAGCAGCGGCTCGGACGCATGGCGGAGCGTGAGATTCACGTGGTCGCCATCGGGCTCGGCACCGCGAAAGGCGCGTTCGTTCCCGATTTGCAGAACGGCGGCTACCTCGCCGACGCCAACGGCGATGCCGTGCATTCAAAGCTGATGCCGGCGACTCTGGAAGCACTGGCGCGCAGGACGCTCGGCAAATATGTCGATGCAAGCTCGCTGACCGACATCGACGATGTAAAAGCTCTGTTGAAACAAACCGTCGAGACCGGACGCAAAGGTCGGGCGGCCAACGCGGCGGGCAGTGCCGGGATCGAGCGCTTTCAATGGTTCCTGTTGCCCGCCATTCTGCTCGGCCTGGCCGCCCTGCTCCGTGAATTCCAGCAACGACCCAAGCCACGTCAGGTCCGCAAACAGGACGACGCGCCGGCCACCGCATCCTCCGACGTGCCCACTCGCCTCGCGGCCTGCGTCGCGTTCGCTGTGGCACTAAGCCTCGCTGCGCCTCCCTCCGCCCGTGCCCATTTCGACTCGGAAGCAGAATTTCAAGTTCGCGAAGTCTTCGACAGCAATCCCACGGAACGGCTGCGCGCCATCACCGATCACCTGGCCCGGTTCGGCTACGACGCGTTCGATCTGCGCTTGATGGTCGAGGCGACGATTCGCTATGGCATCGACGCGCAACGCGCCGGCACCGCGATCTCTGAAGGCGCGATTCGCGATGCTGTCGAAGCCACGCATCAAGGCGAACGCCTAGACACCTCAATTGCGGACTGGCCGTACTATCGAGGTCAGCTCGCCGCGATGCTGGAGCCCCCGCCTTCGGCTACCACCGAAGATAAATCGCAGGCGCCGGATGCGGTGATGGACGAAGAGAACGAAAGGCCGGTCGTGACCGGCGACAGCAGCCAGCAATCCGCGAATGACTCGTTCGGCGAAGGTGCCTCGGCGAAAACAGATGCGACGCTCGGCGATCTCACGTCCGACGGTCAGCCCGAGGCGCAACGTGGCAAGAAGCCGAAGCCCCCCAGCAAGGTTAAAGCCGCCGCGCTCCGGCCCGCGCGCTCCAGCAGCCCCGGCGACGCCGACGATCCGATTCTCAAGCTCACTAAAAAAAATCTGGACGAAGCCGCGCGTCGCGATTCTCCCGGTCGGCTGCATCAGTTGATGTCGGCCGAGGAATCGCAGGCGGATCCAAATCGGTTCGATTGGTAAGAGGTCTTTCACATGCAACCGCTGCCGCTGGGCGAGCTCGCCGCGACACCTTGGTCGCTCAGTCCGTTCTGGTTCATCGCCTTGGCCGTCGCTATTCCCGTGCTGCTCTGGTTGGGGCTCGCGTGGCGTCGCGCATTGCTGGAGTGTCCGAATCGAGTGCGGCGTGCCGGTGTCAAGGAAATGCGACGCTTGCTGAAATCGTTGGGGCGTACCGACACGCCGCCCCGCCCGGCGCACCTGCACGCGTGGCTGCGCGCCTCCGCTCGTGTTTGGGACATTCGCACCTCGGCGCCGTGCGTCAGCGAAATTTCACAAGCGGCGCGTACGATCAGCGGCGACTCGACCGTGAGTTCCCGCTGGCGTGAGCTGTGGCAAACGACCGAGCGCGGTCTATACGGCCCTGATTCAGATCCCACGCGGGAATGGTTGCAGCAGGCAACGAACGTGGCAGCCACGGTCGATATGCCAAAGCGCCAACGGTTCTTTCCCAATCGTCTCGGGCATTGGCTACCGTCATTCGCCGGCGCTGCGCTCGTCGTGATATTGATTGGATCGCAAGCGATTGCGGATGTGCCGTGGTCGGCGCCGCCGGCTGAAACGAGCAGCGCGGCGATGGAAGCATCGCCGGAAGATCCCCCGGAACCGTTGGCCCCGGACGTCGCAGAGAACGCCCAGGCGGCGCTGGACCACCATTGGACCGACTGGGCCGCCCATCGCAATCTCGCGGCTTATCAAGTCCAACAGGGCGAATTGAATCTCGCCATCGCCCACGCGACCGCGGCTTTCGTCCAACACCCCACCGGTTCGGAGACTCGCGATGTCTTGCTCACCGCGCTCGGCGAAACCGAGATCGTCGATAGAAACTTAAGTCGCTTATTGTCCGGCCCCTGGTATCAGCGTGCGCCGACTCTGCTTTCGCCCGCCGGCTGGCAGCGCCTGGCACTGTTCGCTGCACTGGTCGCCGCGGCCGGATTCTGTGTCATGGTCGTCTCGTTATATTCACCGGCCCATCGGCCGCAATCGTCGCGAGACATCGTTGTGTGGACCAGTCGTGGTGTCGCCGCGCTCGGCGCCATCGTCCTGATCGCATCGATCGTATGCTGGAACGCCTACGGCGCCTTCAACCAGCCCGAAGCAGCGATGCTAGTACAGAACACGAATGTGAGCCCGGTGCCGACAGATCTGGTGCCGGCGGAAGAAACATCGCCGCTGTCGGCCGGCACGGTCGTAGTCGCCGGACGCAGCTTTCTGGGCTGGCGTCAGGTCGAGGGAGAGCGGGAAATTTCCGGCTGGGTTCGTGGCAACGCCTTGATGGCGTTATACGCCGGCCGCTGAAGAAACCTATCCAAACCGTGCCGCGGCGACAGCCACCGCGGCACTGCCAGCCTCGAATCAGGTTTTGACCGGCGGATAAGTCACGTTCTTGCCGTACGGATAGAATTTGTCGAGCTTCAGATATTTGTAGTTCAGCGCCTCCAGGCGCACCGTGCCGACGAACGGCTCGTCCGGCTCGACCAGCAGAATGGTCTTCGCGTAGCCGCTGTCGTAGAAGCCGCGACGGAAGTGTACGCGCGACTTGATCGCGAATCCCTTGAACGCATTCGGATCGATGCCCAACTGCGTGAACGACTGCGGCTGCACGATCTGACTCAGATAGGGGCTGATCACGACCACGTTGCCGTCGCCGAACTTTACGCTGACCCACAGTTGCGAGCCGCCTGCCTGGCTGCTGCCCCGACTCAAGCCGCCGCTGACCGTATGCACCTTGCCGACGACGCGCACCGGCTTGCCGGCCGAGACATCGAGCTTGCCGCCGATCTCCATATCGAAGTCGTCGCCGACCTTCACGCCCTTCTTACGCAGCGCGTTGATCGCATCTTCATCGGCGATGGTGCCGATCAAGCAGCCGCTGAGCTTCTGATCGATGATCTCCTTGAGCAGCCAGGTCGCAGCGCCCGTGCGGTCGCTGTGATCGGCGAGCACGTACGGCACGGCGCCCTTCTGCAACGCCTGCTTGGCAAGCGCCACGCCCTCCTTGTGACGATAGACCTTGGTGCCATGGACGAGGTCGTCGCGCAATCGCCAGGCGGTCTGCGCCAGGTCGTCGGCGATGTGCTTCGCCAGTTCCGGATCGCCGTTGGTCATGACCTGGAACGTCATGCCCGCATCGGCCGCATCCATGAAAGCAAAGCCATAGTAGAAGCTCACATACACATCGGTCTCACGCGCCTCCCACACCAACGCACGCTGAACCAGATCCATCCAGGGCGACTGGCCGGTCCACTGCAATACCGACGGTGTGATGATAGGCGGCTTGGCAGTCGCAGTCGTCGGCTTGTAGTCGCCACGAATGCACCGGATGAGCGTGCGAGCCGCGCGCTCGCCCTGCAGAGCGCCATCGTAGTGCGGGTAGTACTTGATACAGAACGCGAGATTCGCGTAACGCAGGAACTCGTCGTCCTCGTTGCCGTGCGGATCGAAGGTGCCGGCGATGAAGCCTTTGGGCCCGATCACTTCTCGCACCCGACGCGCAAGCATCGCTTCGGGCTTGGCGACATCGCGCACGCCCATCGCTCCATGCAGCGACAGATAAGCGCCGTCGAACGGGCCTTGCGCCTTCAGGTCGGCAATCATGCGCTCGGTAAAATGCTCGAACGCTTCCTTGGTGATCCAGCCCGAGCCCGAGCCCTTCTTCGAACCGAGCGGCGACTCGATGCCGACCAGCTCGACGTTCGCGTGCTCGCGCGCGACCTTCACAAAGCCACCCATGTAACCGTCCGGCGAGGACGTCAACAGCGCTTCGCCACGCGCCGGCGAGCCCTCGTAAATGAAGTCTTCCGTGGTCGTGTCATACGGCAGGAAGGTCACGGTCTCGTGCGAGAAATGCATGCAAGCGATGCGGATCTTGCGCGTGGCCGCGTTGGAGCGGGCGGCATTCTGGGCGCCCACCGCCCGCGGCAGCGCGGCGGCAGCCGACCCCAAACCCAGGCCCGCCAGGACCTCGCGTCTCGAAATCTTCATGGTTCGATTCCTGTATGAGTGGTTATGGTGGAAGAAAAGTGCACCTGGTACGACGCCAGCACGAGCAGCACGACGCCGATCAGGGCCAACATGGGGAACAGCTCGCGACTGACGAGCGGCGGCGAGGCGGCGAATTCGATCTTCTGCGCCTCGTCGATACGAGAGAAAGCGTCCCGAACGGCGTTGGCATCGGTCGCACGGAAGAACAATCCGCCGGTGCTCTCGGCAACATCTCGCAACAGCAACGAATCGATTTCCGATTCGCGCATTTCCGTGCCGGTGCGTTTCCCCGCGTAATCGAAGATGGGCGTAGGCACCAACCCTTCAGCGCCGGCCCCGATCGTATAGATCACAACGCCTTCCTCAGCCGCGAGCTGCGCCGCCTGACGCGGATCGAGCGAACCTTTGTTACTCGAGCCGTCCGTGAGCAGCACGATGAACGATCCCTGTCGCGGCTGACCTTCCGATCTGCCCTCCCGCAATCGGCGCAGCGATACTCCGATGGCATCGCCAATCGCCGTGCCGTCTTCGATCAGGCCGATGGACAGCCGCGCGCTTTGCTTACGTAGCCATTCGTGATCGAACGTCAGCGGCGCGAAGGTGTAAGCCCGACCGCCGAAGACCACGATGCCGATGCGATCGTCAGGGCGCTCGTTGATGAAGGCGGAAATGATCGGCTTGACCGCCTGCAACCGATTGACCGTCGCGGCGCCCCGCTGGAAATCCTCCGCATACATGCTGGTGGACAGATCGATGGCGACCATGAAGTCATAGCCGCGGCGCTGATGATCTTCCAAGGGAACGAGCACCTGTGGCCGCGCCAGTGCGAGCGTCAGCAAGACGATGCCGATGTAAGCACAAGCGATTGGCCAGAGCGCCGACGACGTTGCGCCTGGCGAATGCCATTCGTGTGCGCCGGGCACGACCAGCGCGGGCACACTGCGTCGGCGGCGGAGCCAGGCGATGACCGGCAGCAGTAACAACAGCAACAACCAAAGCGGATCGTGGAACGTTGCGCTGGAAATATTCACGTCGCTGCCTCAGGCCCGAGCGCCGCCGTGGCGGTGACGATGGAACCACGCGATCAGGCTCTGCAGCGGATCGTCCACGTTGCCGACGATCAGCCGATCGTCGCTCCGAGGAAACATTTCTGTGAAATATTCTTCGCGTCGCTCGCGCCAGGCGGCATGCGCCGCGCGTTCCGCGCTCGACGCGGTGTTCAGCAACGTCAATCGGCCCGCCAGCGGATCGTATGCTGAGAGCTTCGCATTGCGCGGCAACTCCACATCCCACGGATCGTCAGCACGCACGCCAACGGCTTGATACCTTTGCTGGAGCTCGCGCCACAACTCCGGCATTCCTTGTGGAGCAAAGGGACCGAACCAGAGCAACACGCTGCCGCGCGTCGCGCTCTTTTTCACAAATGGCCAGGACAGCGGGCATGCGGTTGGGCCGTCGAGCGACGGAGCCGGCTGATCGAGCAAGGTCGCGGCGATACGCATGATCCCTTTGCGACCCGGCAACGCCCGCTGAAACCAGGACTTGCCCGGCGCGCTATATAACAAGCCGACTCGATCCCGATTGATGGCGCTGATCGTCATCAACAACGCCGCGGTCTCCAGCAGGGTCTGGCGTCGTGTGCGCCCGTCGGAGCCGAATTGCAGCGCCGGCGAATCCTCGAAGACGAACATGATCGTGAGATCACGCTCTTCGACGAACCGTTTTCGATACGGTTCGCCGAGGCGAGCGGTGACGTTCCAATCGATGTCTCGCGGATCGTCGCCCCACTGGTACTTGACGACCTGATCGAATTCCATGCCGCGGCCACGAAAGGCCGAGCGGTATTCGCCGCTCACCGTCGTGTTGACGGCGTGCCGTGCGCGCCACTCCAGTCGCTGGAGCAGCGACGTCGGTGCCGACGGCATCGAAATCATTTCCGCCGACATCTCAGGCACCGCTCTCCGGTACCGCGGTCCGATCGAGAATGTCCCTGAGAATCCGCTCGGCGGTGAGCCCGCGCGACTCGGCTTCATACGACAAGCCGACTCGATGCCGCATCACATCCGCAAAGACTTCCTGCACCAATGCCGGCGTCACATAGTTCGCGTCACGCAGCCAGGCCAACGCCTTACTGGCTTGAAACAAACCGAGGCACGCTCGAGGCGAAGCGCCGTAGGACAGTGTCTTTTGCGGGCCGGCCGCGATCTCACGCGTCGCACGCACCAGCTTGACGACATACGCCTGCACCGATTCCGCGACGTGCACGCGATCGACCTCCTGCCGCAGCCGCAGCAGCTCTTCGCCGCTCGACACCGCGAACAATTCAGGATGTGACGTGACCGAGCCCCAACGCTGCACCATCTGCAGCTCGTCCAGTTCGCTCGGATAGTCGAGCAGCAACTTGAACAGAAACCGATCGAGTTGCGCTTCCGGCAATGGATACGTGCCTTCCTGCTCCACCGGGTTCTGCGTTGCCATGACCAGGAACGGGCTCGGCAACGGATAGGTCATGCCGCCCAGGGTCACCTGCCGTTCCTGCATCGCTTCGAGCAGCGCGCTCTGCACTTTCGCGGGCGCGCGATTGATCTCGTCGGCGAGCACCAGGTTGGCAAAGATCGGTCCGTGATGCGGCGAGAAACGGCCGTCGCCGGGCGAGTAAACCATCGTGCCGACGATGTCGCTGGGTAACAGATCCGGCGTGAACTGGATGCGCTCGAACTGCATGCCCAGCGCTTGTGACAATGACTTCACCAGCAGCGTCTTCGCCAGGCCCGGCATGCCTTCGAGCAGCACGTGGCCGCCGGTCAGCAGCGCGATCTGTAAACGCTCGATGATGGTGAGCTGGCCGAGCACCGCCTTGCCGATCTCCGCGGAGACTCGACCCGACCATTGCGCCCCGCTCTGCGGTCTGGCTTCGACGTGCACGTGACTGACTCTTTCGCTACGCATGGGTGGGTCTCACATCGGCTTCGAGAGTTTGCAACTCGCCTTCCCAGCGGCAGACCACGGCGGTTGCGATGCTGTTGCCTACGACGTTGGTGGCCGAGCGGCCCATGTCCAGGAAATGATCGATGCCCAACAGCAGCAGCATGCCGGCCTCCGGCAAGTTGAATTGAGTGAGCGCGGCCGCGACGACGACCAGCGAAGCACGCGGCACGCCGGCAATGCCTTTGGACGTGAGCATCAGCACCGCGACCATCGCGACCTGCTGCGCGAGGCTCACTTCGATGCCGTAGGCCTGCGCGATGAACATGATCGCGAACGTGCAATACATCATCGAGCCGTCGAGATTGAACGAGTATCCGACCGGCAGCACGAAGCTCGCGACGCGGTTACTGCAGCCGAAGCGCTCGAGCTCTTCGAGCGTGCGTGGATAGGCGGCCTCGGAGCTCGCAGTGGAGAACGCGAGCAGCACGGGCCCGCGAATACCGCGCACCAGACGTAACACGCCCGGACCGACGAACACGACGCCGAGCGTGACCAGAATTCCCCACAGCACCGCGAGCCCCAGATAGAACTCGCCGATGAACAAACCGTAGACGCCGATAATTCCCAAGCCCTCTTTCGCCACCGTGCCGGCCAGCGCGCCGAGCACAGCGAGCGGCGCGAAGATCATCACGTACCCGGTGACCTTCAGCATGATTTGGGCCAACGCGTCGAGGCCTTCGAGAACGACGCGGGCACGCTCACCCAACGCCGCCATGGCTGTGCCAAAAAACAGCGAGAACACGACGATTTGCAGGATTTCATTGCGCGCCATGGCGTCGATGGCACTGGTTGGCAGCGTGTGCTCGATAAAACTCTTGAGCGACATGCCGCTGGCTGACAGGCCCGAGGTTGCCCCGACATCGGGCACCGGCAGGTGCAAAGCCCGGCCCGGCTCGAAAATCTGCACAATAATGAGGCCGAGCACCAACGAAATCAGCGAGGCGCCCACAAACCACGCCAGCGCCTTGCCGCCGACGCGGCCCACCGTTGCGATGTCGCCCATCTTCGCGATGCCGACCACCAGCGTCGCAAACACCAGCGGCGCGATGATCATCTTGATGAGCCGCAGGAATGCGAAAGGCAACAGCCCGATGCCGTCCGCGAAGCGAGTCGCTGTCGCTTCGGATGCTCCAACGTGCACGCCATACCCGAGCACGACCCCGAGCACGAGGCTGACGACGATCCACGTGGTGAGCCGCTTCGATGTCATCAGCGCCTCGACCACATCATCGCCGCGGAGACACAGCGTTTGGCGAGAATGTCGGTCGGGTCGACCAAGGTGACGCGGTTGCCCCTGGCAGTGACGCGCTCCGGCTCGGACATCAACAGCGGCAACTCGGTGCAGCCGAGCACGATGACCTCGACGCCTTGCGTGGCCAGCTCATCGATCGCCGCATCGACGTCCGCTACGCTCTCGGCGCTGGTGAAGCCAGCCTTCACGCCTTGCGGGCCGTAGATCGCGTTCATCACCCGGCCCTGCAGCGGCGGTGACGGGATGACTTCCTGCAGACCGTGATCTTCCAACGCCCGCCGGTACACGCCGCTGGAAATCGTCCCACTGGTGGCGAGCAGACCGACCTTGCTCAGTGTTGGAAACATTTCCCGGATGTGCTTCACCGTGACGGTGAGCATGTTCATGATCGGAATGTCGAGCTCGGACTGAATCGCTTCGACGAAGGCGTGCGCCGTGTTACACGGAATCGCGATCAGATCCGCCTCGCCCGCCTGCAACTTCTTGCACGTCGCGTACAGCGCCAGCGTCGGGTCCATGCCGTCGCCGACCAGATGCTCAGTGCGATCCGGGATTTGCGGATTCTGTTCGACCAGCAGCCGCAGATGGTCCTGGTCCCGCCTGGCCGGCGTGTTACGCACGACCTTATCGAGAAAATCCACCGTCGCCGCCGGACCGACGCCGCCCACGACACCCAGCTTGAATGGCCGCTCGACCTCGGCCGCGGGATCGGCAACGAGATGCTGTGCGTACACACGATGCGGATCGAGTAGCGGCACAGCCCCCTGAGCCAGCTCATTCGTCACCAGCGCGAGCTCGGTCACGCCGGGCAATAACAATTGCGCGCCCTGTCCGATCAGATCGGCGCAAGCTTCGCGCAACAGCTCGATAGAATAGCCGCTCCGGCTGCCACTCTTGATACCGTTCTTGCCGTACACGGCCTCCGTGACCAGATCCAGTCCGTCACGGGGGCGCGCGTAGAGCAGTTCGAACTCCTCCGGCCCGAAGTAACGTTCAAACAATGCGCTCTCACGCAGCGGCGCGGATGTGAGCACGCCGATGCGCCGTCGTTGCGGCGACAGGCTACGCACGTGACCGCGCAACACTTCGATCATGTCGGCGATCGGCAGCGGCGAGTTCTCCTTCAGTTCCTCCATGAAGGTATGACTCAGAAAACACGGCAGGACCACCGTACCGATGCCTCGCGCCTTGAAGCTGTCGATCCTGTTGAAGATGTACAGCATACGGGCCGTGTCCGCCGCACTCGGCCCGTGGGACCGCGCGAACGGTCGCTGCTCGAATACGATCTCGAACTGACCGGCATCGACGTGTCGCTCGGTCGCCTCGATCAGCTTCGACAGCAGATCCGCATCCGCGATGGGCGACAGGCCGCCGATGATGCCGAACGACCGTTCGCGCCTCACTGGTAAACTCATGGCACCTTCGCGTCACTTTTTCCAGGAGATCGTCCCGACACCGTTCTTGTAATTGACGGTGGTACCGAACGGAGCGCTGACTTCCGAGAGATCCTTGAAGATCTGCTCGGCCTCGGCGGCCGGCGACGGATACGGCTGGCCGCGCTTGCTGCGTGGCTGACCGAAACCCATCGACACCGGATGCAACCGGACTTCCTGCAACGTGCGGTCGTTGTCGTAAACCACCTGGGCAACCACCGACTGCCAGTACTTGCGATCCGCCGGAAACCCGACCGTGTCGTTCTTGGAACGTTTGCTGAAGTAATCGCTCGGCAATGAGTCGTTGTTGAGGCCCGTCTTCTCGTAGTTGTCGGCGGGCTGCAGCTCGACCAGATCGTTCTCGAAAATGAAATTCGCGAGCGAATAGAAGATCGGCTTGCCCTTGTACACCTCGATGCCGCGCAGGATATGAGGGCCGTGGCCCACGACCATGTCCGCGCCCGCGTCGATCATCGCGTGCGCGAACTCGACGACGAACTCGGCCGGCATCCATTGATCTTTCGGATTCGCCGCCTCGTGCGCATGAATGCTCACGACCACCCAGTCCGACTGCTGATCCGCATCGCGCACGCTCGCCTGCAGCTCGGCCAGATCGGTCTTGTTCGCCTTCGAGCTGATCTTGATCTCATCGCCGACCACATACTCGGCGCCACCGAACACCAGCTTGTCGCCACCGCCACCGCCACCCTCACCCATGTTCGAGCGCACCGGACCGCGCAAGGTCATGAGCGTGTCGTAGGTGGCCTGTGGCACCGTGTATGTCACGGTGCTGCGTAAGGGATTGAGGCCGGGTCGCCCAGGCATGTCCTTACGCTGCGCACCGGCGACGATTGGCGAAGGAAACGTCGACGACGTGGAGATCAACGCCACGCGGCCCTTCGGTGTATCGAGAAATCCCGGCTTGCGCGCCAGCGCGAGATTCTCACCGACGCCGGCATACACGAAATTGGTCTTCGCCAGCGCCGCCACAGTGCTGCGCATACCGTCGACGCCGTAGTCGTTGACGTGATTGTTCGCCAGGCCCAGCAGATCGAAGCCAGCCCACGCCAGCTCGTCGGTGATGAACCGCGGCGATCCCATGTAAGTGCCACCGCTCTGCTGCGCGCCCGGAATCGTGAAATCGTGAATCAACGTTTCGAAGTTGGTGAACGCGACGTCGGCCTGGCGGATCACGCCGAACATATCGTCGACGCCCGGCGCGCGGAACGTCGACAAGCGTCGATTGATGATCGCGTCGCCGGTCAGCGCGAACACGGTTTTTGTTTCCTGGCCCGCGGCCGATTCCCACCCCTTGGCGGGACGCGACGGTGACGCCGCGTCCGCCGCTTGCGCGGCCAGCAAGCCCAGCAACACTGCCTCAGCGATTCGAATGGTATGTTTCATTTAGAAGCTCTTGGTGAGTCTCAGGGTCCAGACGCGTCCCATTGCGACGCTGTTGTAGACGGCGGCGTCATAACCGGCCGGGTCCGTGGTCAGCGGTGCATCTTCGTTGGTGAGATTCTTCACGCCGACGCGCACGTTCAGATCGCTGAGCCAGCTCTCGCCCGCCGGCTGGAAGGTGTAGGCGCCGAACGCGTTGAACGTGACTGAATCATCGACGCGCCAGAAATACACACCGTCGATCGGATAGATGTAGCTCGGTCGCCCCAACGATTCGTAAGTGGCCGCGCTGATGCTGGCGCCCGTGTCGGCGTAAGCGCCGATGTAGTAAGCGCTCAGACCGGCGGACCAAACATCGTCCTTCGACCAGAACACATTCAGCGCGCCGCGCCACTTGGTCGCGCCGCTCTTGCCCACCCGCGTTTCGACCGCCGCATTCGGCCCGGCCTGACGCTCGTACTTGCTCAGGTAAGTCGCATCCGCCGTCACGCCCAGCCGGCCCCACGACAAGCGCGGCGAGTTGTAGGTGAGGTTGAAGTCGTAGCCCTCGATCGTGGCCGAAGCCAGATTCGAGTACGGCGTGTATGTGATTTCCAGAATGCCGACCGGCGCCACCCACTGAGACTGCGGCCGGCTCGCGTTGTATGCGGCGAACAGCTGGCGATCTTCTGCGGTGATGGTCGCGGAACGTTTGATCAGTGGATCGCCGGCATAAGAGCCCGTGACACCGCTCCCCAGATCGATCTGATCGTAGGGAATGCCGCGAGCCAGGGCCGCTTGCGTCGCAGCCAGCAACATGGCCGCGTCGTTGTTACGAATCTCTTCGGCGTTGGGACTTGCGATCAGGTTCTCTTGATCGATCTTCCAATAGTCCACCGAGAAGCGCAGGCCTTCCACGAACGGCACATCGAGCACGAAGCCCAGCGTGCGCCCTTCGGAAGTTTCCGGCACCAGATTCGGGTTGCCTTCGATACCGGTCTGACGCTGGAATTGACCGTCGACCGGCAGGTTCGTGACCGGACCGCGATACGGATCGAAGCTCGAGCCCACGGTGAAGCGGGTCGGATAGTTCATCACGCTCAGGTTCGGCGCGCGGAATCCCTCGTTATAGGACGCGCGAATCATCAGCGGCTCGATCGGGCGCCAATCCATCGTGAACTTGGGATTGGTCGTGGAGCCGAAATCGCTGTATTCCTCGTAGCGGATCGACGCGCCGAACTGCAGACGTTCCAGACCCGGCAGCGCGTTCGCCGAACCGAAGATCGGCACCACTGTCTCGGCAAACGCCGCGACCACCGTGCGGTCGCCGATTACGTCGCCGGCCGCGGAGGCCTGCACGAAATCGTTGTTCGTCGGGCTCAGCCCGAGATCGTTCGCGCCGTTGACGCCAGCGAATTGCGGACGCACCAGCTCATAATCGTCCCAGCGATGTTCCGCACCGACCGCGATGGCAATCGGGCCGGCCCCAAGATCCCACAACTCGCCGTTCACGCGCGCATCGATGCTGCCCAGGATGTTTCTGCCTTCCTGGTGGAATTTCTGGACGAACGCTGAGGTGACCGACTCGGGATTGGTGTACGGCGTGGTCGCAACCACCGCTCCGTTCTGAACCGCAAAGTTATAACCAAACGGATTGTAAGCACTGCTGTCGGTGCGCAGTGCCTGCGCGAGCAACGCGGATTCGCGCACGGCATTCAGCGAGTCGTCTTTGGTCTGGGCCCGGGAGTACACCGCACCGGTTTCCCACGTCCAGCCTGGAACGATGTCACCTCGTAACCCAGCGGTCGCGGTGATCGACGTCGTTTCGATATCGATAGTCTCGGCACCGATGTCGGTGAAACGTTTGGAAACGATGGTGACCGATTGCGGCGCTCCCGTCAGACGAGCGGTGCCGTCCGCATTCGGCGCTCCCGTCGGGCTATAGAAACGCGAGCCGTAGGGGTTGTAGGGATTGTCGGCGGACACCACCAACGGAGCATCCGAGTTGATGCCGTACGCGACCGGCGGCCGCACCATGGTCGAATTGGCGCGATACAACGCCAGATGGCCGAACGCGGTCAGCTTGTCGTTGATCTTGAAATCGAGGGCGTTGAACCAGTTGAAACGCTCGGTTTCCGGAACGGAATAACCATCGGCGTTCACGTCGTAGTAATAGCCCAGCTCAGCACCCGTGCGATTCGGCGCGCTGTTCTTGATACCGACGACACCGCCTTCCATCGGCGTGAGATAACGCGTCGTGGTCTGCGCGCCGATGCGGAATGAGGGATAGGCGCTGGAGGCATTGCGATCGAAGAACGGACCGTTGGCCGCGTCGAAGCCCGGCAGCGCGACGGCACGCTTGTCGGAATCGCCGGCATTCGGCAGATCCGATGTCTTCAGCTCTTCGCGCGTCAGATAGTCGAACGTCGAGATCCAGTGCAGGCGCTCGTCGAACGCATAGTTGCCGTGCGTGAGCGTGACACCGATATCCGAGCCCGAGCCGATCTCGGTAATGCCCGTCTGCACCTGCATCTCGTTGCCCACGTAACTGCTGTCGGTGACGAAGTTGATGACGCCGGCGACGGCGTCGGAACCGTACACGGCCGAGGCACCGTCACGCAGGATGTCGACGCGCTCGAGACCTCGCGTCGGCAGCGTGTTCACATTCACCGACATCTGCGGCACGCCGTCTTCCTGGGAAGAGATGCCGTGCGCCGCGACTCTGCGCCCGTTCAACAACACCAGCGTGTTGCCCGAGCCCAGACCTCGCAGGTTCACCGAAGCGATGTCACCTCGGGCGTTGACGCCGCCTTGATTGGAATCGTTGATGGGAACGTTGACGACCGCCGGCATGGCGGTCAGCAGGTCGACGGGCGTCGCCGCGTCGCGCAGCTCCATCGCTTCCTGACTGACGATGGTGACCGGCAGCGCCGCGTCGTCGGTGCGTTTGATGCTGCTGCCGGTGACGGTAATTTCTTCGAGCGGCGGCGCATCCGTGGTAGCGGCTGCTTCCTGCGCTCGGACAGCTGGTGCGTGGCCGATTGCGGCGATGACAGCCAGCGCAATCAGGCTTCTGGAGGATAAAGGCTCAGTAGCTCTCGACACGGCGTTGCTCCCCAAGTTTTTGTGTTAGCCCCCGTGCTCAAGCTAACCAACGTCATTGGGGAGTGCGATGAAAAGGCGCGGCCTGTCTATAACCTCGCGTTATTCTCGGATCGGAATTGCCTCATGGTGAGGCAGGTCGCGGCGGCACGCGACCTATTTGAGTGCTCAGGCCGGGGTCGCCCACGCCGGTGGCGGCGCTTTGAACGTCACAGGCTGACGGCTGACCGGATGTCGGAATGTGATTTCCGAGGCATGCAGACACAATGGCGGCGCGTCGACGCTGAGAGTTTGCACGTCGCCCAGTTCGCTTCCTGTGAGATAGGCAGGATCGCCACACACCGGCCAGCCGAGATACGCGGCGTGAATTCGAATCTGGTTCGTACGCCCCGTGCGAGGACGCGCTTCGAGCAGCGCCGTGCCGTCAGGCAATCGACGCAGAACGCGGAAATCAGTGTGCGCCGGCAGCCCAGCCTCCAGATCGACGCTGCGTGAGCCAAGCTTGCCCGGCTCGTTACTAATCGGCGCCTTGCACGCGATCTCATCAGCGTCGGGATGACCGGCGACGCGCACCAGATACACCTTCTCCACCTGCATCTGCGCGAACTGATCCTGCACGCGAGCCGCGAAGTGACCGGTGCGTGTGAACACCTGCACGCCCGTGGTATTGGCGTCGAGTCGATGCGCCGGACGCAGCTTCTGCGGTGAGTACACGTCGTACAGCAACCATTGCAGAGTGTTTCTATAGAAACGTCCGCCGGAATGGATGGGCAGTGGCGCCGGCTTGTTGACGACGACGAGCGCTTCATCCTCGTACAGGATGCGCACATCCATATTCACTGGAGGCTCGATGACCGAGGGCAGTCGATGCAAATAGCGCTCGCCTGACTTCACCCGATGACCCGCGGCAACAGGCTCGCGGTCCGCGGTGAGTATCAATCCATCGGCACATTTCTGTTCCCACACTTCCATGGGAATGTGCCTGACGACGCGGTACAACGTTTCAACGACGGTCGAGCCGTCGCAATCCACCGGCACATTCACCGGCTTGAAATGATCGTAAGGCTGGCTGCCTGGCAAGGGGCTCGCGAACTGCCGGATGACTTCGTGGCGTCGCTCGATGTTCGCCTGCATCTGCTCGGCCGGCGTCTTGAAACAATACGGGCACGACTTGCCCCACACATAGTGAGGATGCTCCTGCTCCGCCGGCGTCAGCGGCGACTGGCACTGATAGCATTGGGTCGAGCCTGTCTCGTGCAGCTTCGGATCGAGCCCCACGCGCTGATCGAAGACGAAACATTCGCCATCGTAGTGCTCGGCGCCGACGTCCTCGAAATACTTCAGGATGCCGCCGTCGAGTTGCAGGATGTTCTTGAATCCCACCTGCTCCATGTACGGCCCGGCCTTCTCGCACCGAATGCCGCCGGTGCAGAACATCACGATCGTTTGTTCTTTCATCGCCTCGGGCAGCTTCGCCACGGCCGCGGGAAAATCGCGGAAGTGATCGACGCCGATGGGCAGCGCGTTCTTGAACGTGCCGAGCTTGACCTCGTAGTCGTTGCGCGTATCGAGCAGCGTGATCGGCCGGCCTTCGTCCAGCCATTGCTTCAACTGGCTGGCGGCGAGCTTCGGCGAGGTGCGACGGGACGGATCGATGCCGGGCACGCCGAACGCGATGATCTCTTTCTTGATCCGCACCAGCATGCGGCGAAACGGCTGATGCTCGGTGTGACTGATCTTCGGCTGCAGGTCCGCCAGCCCCGGCCAGCTGCGCAACTCGGCCAGCAAGCGCTCGATCTGCGGCTCGCCGCCGGCGACAAACAGGTTGATGCCTTCCGGGCTGAGCAGAATGCTGCCTTTGAGCTCTTGCTCCGCGCACAGCGCCTGCAAACGGAGGCGCAGCGACTTCAGGTCATGGAGCGGCAGGAATTTGTAGGCGGCGATGTTGACGACGGCTTTCATGAGGCCGCGCATCTTATAGAAGCTGCCCGGCCGCCGCGAGAAGCGGAGGCTCGAAGGCCTCCGCCGGGGTGGGCATCAGACGCGGACGAAGTGATCCCAGTAGCTGTACTCGGTCTGCGTACGAGTGCGCTTCCAGCCTTCGTAGGTCTGACGGGTCAGGTAACCGTCGTGATAGGTCTGGCCGACATAGGTGCTGAACATCTGCGAATAGGCGCTCCACGAGCCGGTGCTGATGTAGCTGCTGCGCAATTGCCAGTCGGCGCCGCCGGACAGCTCGGTCATGGCCTTGCGATCCAGGGCCTGGGAAAGGGTGAGGTCATTGAAGTTCAAGTTCGTCATTACTAGGACTCCGACAGGGTTGAGAGGTTTCGATCAAAGCGCTTTGCTCTGCGCTCGGCGGAGGAATAGCAGGCGTCGTGCCAGATCCTGCCAACGACCGCCGGGATGGCTCTAAGTCACTGGAGTCCCTGGAAAAATGAGCCGTGTCCGCAAAGCTCTACGGGGCTCCAGGACAGCCCGCGGGAGGCTGGGTCCGTTGGGGCACCGCCAACAATCTCGGCCGCATCGAACGGGCAGCCGCCAACATCGGTAACACCCATCGGGTATCGTCTGCGCCAGTTGCACTGACGACGAGGCGCATGAATACCCACGACGAGACCGCCGAGCGCGCGTTCAACGAGGCGCTTCGAGCCCGTGCGCCACGCGCTTGGGCGACACCCGCCCTGGTCGTCACGAATGTGCTCGTGTTCATCGCCTGCATCGTTGCCGGCGCCGGCACCTGGGCGCTCGATCCGCAGGCCCTGACCCGCTGGGGTTCAAACGCCGGCCTGCTGGTCATGAGCGGCGACTGGTATCGACTGTTCACCGCGATGTTCCTGCATGGCGACCTGCTGCATCTGTCGTTGAACATGTGGGCGCTCTGGAGCATCGGCCGACTGGTCGAGCGTCTGTATGGGACCTGGACCTTTGTTTTCATCTACGTCGTCTCGGGGGTATTCGCCGGGCTGGCAAGCATCGCGTGGAATCCCTATCAGAACAGCGTCGGCGCCTCCGGCGCGATCTTTGCCCTCCTCGGCGCGCTCATTGTCTTCATCTCGAAGGCTTCGACGCGTGTTCCCAAACAAATGGTTCGCGCTCATGGCCTCACCGCGTTGGTGTTTATTTCGTACAGCGGCGTGGTCGGCGTGCTCAGTGACAAGATCGACAACGCCGCGCATATCGGCGGACTGATTTGCGGCGGCCTGCTCGGCTGGTCGCTCGCGCGGCCGTTGGACCCCGCTTTATCGACACACTTGTCATTCGGCAAAGCGAGCGCCGCGGGCATCACTGCCCTCCTCGTGCTGGGCTTGGGCGTGGGACAAATCCACTCGTTGAACTCGAATCAATCGGTGGTTCAACATTATTGGGCGAGTCATCCGTGGCTGATGTCAGGCCAGAACGAGGCCGTGCGAATCGATGCCGACATGAAGGCTCGCGTGGCCGCCGGCAAGATCAGCGAAGCTGAGTTCCTGGACATCATGGAACAGAAGCTGCTGCCCTTCTGGAAAGAGGCCGAAGCCCGGCTGACCGCCGAGGCCCCGGTCAACGACGAAGAACAACAGAAATTCGCGGCGTCGATGGCCGAGTACGTCAAGCTGCGTCACGCAGCGATTCGCACAGGCTACGAAGGGGTCAAGAATCGAGATAAGGAACAGTTGTTGAGCAGTCGGCACTACGCTCAACAGGCCGACTTCGCCTCGAGCAAGGTCTCGCGCCTGGAAGTGCGAGCCGAGGCCGATCGGATTCGTTCGTGGTCGCAGGCCAAGCCCGTGAGACAGCTGCGATATGCGCTCGCAAGCTTGCACTGGACGTGCGTGCCGCCAAAGACGGCCAATGGCCCGGCCGACAAGAATCGCGGGTCGAGCGACAGTTCGCTGGAAAGGAGCGTTGGCGGCTGTGCCGCTCAACGCGCATTCGCCAGCGGCGACTACGCCGCGCTCGACGCGATGTTACATCCGGCGCAGGCTAGCACTGACGACACGGCCTTCATGAGCGGCTTGGGAGATCTGTTCAACCAACGCCAGTCGCTGAACACCTCATTGTCACAACTTGCCGAGTGGCGCCGCGAGCATCCCGGCTCGGATGGCCCCGATCTAGTCGAGACCATCCTCTTTCGAACTTGGGCCTGGGCCGCACGCGGTGCCGGCCCGGCAAAAGAGATACCGCCGCAGCAGTGGCAGGTATTCCAACAGCGGCTCGCCATGGCGCAGGCCGCCCTGCAGGATGCCGATCGCGGTGCGCAGTCGAGTCCCGTTTGGTATCAGCTGCGGCAGCTGCTCGGCCTCGATCGCTCGCAATCGAAGGACGAGCAGCGCGCCAACAAAGTTACTTCGTACTCCCTGCGTCGAAATTCCATCGCAACGACAGCGTCACTGACTGATCTTCCAGATCGCCCTTGAAGTTCTCCAGTCCATACTGCTCGGTGCCGAGGTTCGTGCGTCCGTTACTGTCCATGTCCCACTTGCGATCGGGCACATAGAAGTAACGATAGCTCACATCCGCCTGCAAACGATCTGTCAGGCGAATCGCGAGCCCGGCCAGCCCCTGCATGGCTGCGCCAACCGCATGACTGTCCGTACCGGCGAGATAGCGGCTGCCACCATTCGCAGGCTGCACCGGAATGCGTCCGCCAATCTCAACTTGCGTGACCGCAAGGCCGAGTCCGAGACCGACGAACGGCGAGATGCCTCCCATGGGCCACGGCTCGTAAATGCCGTTGAACATGCCACTGTAAGTATCGAACTTGCCCGACGAAGGATCGCAGTCAGGAAATGAAGGCGCTCCGTCGCTGACCTTGCACATGCCGCCGGTCACCGGACCCGGCGTGTACGTGCTCTCGATGTCGATGGGGCGATAGCCGCCTTCGAACTCCACGCGCCAACGGTCGTTCAAGTGACGACCGACGCGCCAGAACGTCGCGAAGTTCGAGCCCAGCTGCCAATCCCACTGCGTCGCCGAGCCATCGTCGTTGCGCTTTGGCGAGCGCGCGGCGATCGTCGGCGACGTGCGATAGCCAAAGTCGAGCGAGGTGTACCACTGGCTCGGATCGCCGAACGGGAAATGATCGCTGACCGACGCGCCGCCGCCCCAACGTGCAATCGACGGATCGCTCCAGCGAAACGACAGCGAGACGCTGCGAGGCTCGCCGTAGTAGCCGCCATAGTTGTTCGCTGTCGACAGATAGCTCTCGTCGGTGAGATTTTCGACCAGCAGCGAGAATTTCAGCGCCGGCGAGTAATCGAAGCTCGCACCCGCGCTGAAGAGATGATAGCCCGCCGTGACAAAGTCCACCGGCACGTACCCGACGATCTGGCCGTTGTCGAAAACATAGTTCCCGCTGCGCGTGTAGACGTCGCTTCGATACGAGTAGCCCGCGTTGAAACGCCAGCGCGGCAGCGCCGGCGGCGCCCAGTTGAGGAACAGCTTGGCCGTGCGCGCCGGAGATTGCGTGTTCAACGGTAGATTCGCGGCAATGTTGGTTGTTTCGTTGAAGTTGTAGCTCGCCAGCGCACTCAGCTGCTCGAAGAACGTGCCAGTGAGTTCCACGTCGTAGCCCTTCGACTCGACATCCGAGCCGCCAATGAAATAACACGTCGAGCTATGTGTCGGGCCACACGTATTCGAGCCCGTCATCGGCTGAGCGACATTGTCATTGTCGGCGGTATAGTAGCTGCTGCTCGCCACCCACCGTCCGGAGGAGTAACGCACCATCAGCTCCTTGTTCTTGTACTTCATCGCCGACAACGGCTCGCCAGACGGCGTGAAATAGAAGGACTGCGCACTGGTGCCTTCGGCATAGCTCGGCGCGATGCTCCAGCCGCGCCAGGGCTTGAACACCACCGAGTACGACGGCGTCAGGTTGGCCTTGGAATTGCCGTAGGAAACACTGGAAGGCATCAGCCGACCGGTCCCGTCAGGGTAATAGTTCTCCCATAGAAACGGGCTGCTGAAGGAGAAATTTTTGGCACGGCTGTAGCCCACCGCCAGTCGCAGATCGATCTTGTCTCTCCAGGCGATCAGATCTTCGATCGATCCGGTGATGCTTCGGGTCGAGCCGACGCTCTGGCCGCGCCGGTAGGGCACGATGCGCACATCGTCGAGATAGAAGTCCTCGATGGAGTCGATGATGTCGTTCGCCCGACGGTTGCGCCAGCCGTTACTGATATCGGCGGAGTCGATGTCGAAGTACGAGCCTCGCAGCAGCAGGTTGTGATCGAGGCCCCAGAGCTGGAATTTTCCGGCCAGGCTCACATCGCCCGTCAGCCACTCGGTCTCGGTGTCGAAGGTCAACAGATCGTCGCGCGGCGTCTCGAACCCCGTGGTGGTGCCGTCGCTGCGAAAGGTCACATTGAGGATGTCGCCCATGTATGACGTGGTCTTCTCCAGGCTCTTGCGACTCACGCCGACATTGAGCGTCCAGTCATCGGAGAAATCGGTCTTGATGCGCGTAAAGAGTTCCGCGTCCTTGCTATCGGCGTAACCCCACTTCGGACCGAAGTTGGTGCTGCGAGGAACGTTCAGCAGCGGACCGTCGGCATACCGGAACACCATTTGATAAGGGCTATCGATTGCCGACTTCGAGTAGTTCACACCGAATTCGGCACGCGACGTCTCCGACAGCGGAATGTCCAGGATGCCGTAGAGCGCGCGATTGTCTCGGCTGTATTTGTCGTAGAACGCTTCGCTCGTCTGCCAGTTCGCCACGCCGCGAAAGGCGATGTTCGAGCCGGCAATGTTTGGCACTGTCACATCGTACGTGCTCTCCCAGCGATTCCAGCTGCCTGCAGTCAGCGTCAGGGTTTCGGCAGGCTGCGCCGACGGCCGCTTTCTCACCAGATTGAGCGTGCCGCCGTAGGAACCGTCGCCGACGGCGGCAGCGTTCACACCGTGCAGCAGCTCGATGCGCTCATACGCCGCCATGTTGAATGCGTTGGCGAACTCCGGGCCATACTGCATCTGCTGCCGTAGAAAACTATTGATGTTGTAGGCTGGGCCGCCGTCCACTTGCACGGCCTCGAGCGTTTGGCCGCGTGAAAAAATACGCGAGCTCACCGACACCCCCGGCATCCGATCGAGCGCTTCGCCGAGATCGTTCACGTCCTGATCTCGCATCAAATCAGCTGTCAGCACCGACACCGAACGCGGAGTGTCTTCGATAGGAATGGGCCGGCCGCTGCCAACAGTAGCCACCAGCGCGCGATAACCATTGCTCTCATCTTCCTGATGACCGCGCACGCCGCCAAGGGTGGCGATGCCTTCACCGATCTTCGGCTGTACCCGCTCCGCGCCCTCGACGCGAACCGGGCCGAGCGTGCGAGCCCCTTTTGTTTCTCGTGCCCGCTCGATGGTCACCGTCGTCTTGTTCACAAAACGGAAATTCAAGCCGCTGCCCTCGAGCAGCGCGCGTAACGCAGCCGCCGGCTCCATCGTGCCGGACAACGCACGCCCTTGTAGATCGGCTACCAGCTTGCCGTCATAAATCAGTTGTAACTTCAATTGTTCGGCGAGCGCATTCAACGCATCGGTCATCTTCTGCGCGGCAAGCTCGACACGCACCGGCTCGGCAAACGCCGGCATCGGCGCCACCGCCGCCGCCAGCCCGCAGGCAACACCACTCAACACCATAACCACAGGACTCACTGAGCCTCGATGCTTCGACAAGGTCGCTCTCCCCTTCGACGACCGGCCGGCCGTCTTCGTGGGCGGGATGACGAACGACCTGGCAAAACATGCCACGAGAAACGCGCAAATTTATCGATGTCGCGTGACGCTGCGGTGTCGGGCCGCGCCACTCGTTTCCCAACCAGGATTTCAACATGCGCGACTCCACCGCCCTCAGCACGCAACAACTCGCGCAGGTGTTCAATGAGCACCGCGGCGAGCTGCGTCATTTCCTGCAGGGCCGGTTGAAGTGCCGACACACCGCTGACGATCTGACGCAGGAGACTTACCTGCGGCTGATCCGCACGCGTGCCGAGTCCGTCAGCGACTGGCGTGCGCTCATCTTCCGGATCGCCCGCAATCTGCTGATCGATCACGTGCGCGGCAATAGCCGTCGCGGAGTCGTTCAGCATGAGCTGCAGGCCGTCTATGACCTCACCGGCGACCGTCCCGAGATGGACGAGCAACTGGTCAGCGAGGAACAGCATGCGCTGCTGGAATCGGGATTGAGCCAGTTGCCGGACCAGACCCGACGCGTCTTCGAGCTCTGTCGTAACGAGGGCCTGTCGCATCGGGAGATCGCCGAACAGCTGGGGATTTCGTTACGGACGGTCGCGCGTCAGATCGAACAGGCCATCCGCTTCCTGCGCTCCAGGATGGAGCCGTGACGGACAACGAGCTGGATATCCAGGCGGAAGCCTGGCTGGTGCGGGTGACGTCGCGCGAAGCGACGCCCGAAGATTTCAAAGCCGCCCGGGAATGGTGCGAGCAGAGCCCGGCGCATCAGGATGCATTTCGTAGAGCACGTAGATTCTGGCGCATGGCCGGACCGACGCTGCCAGTACAGCAGCCCACATCGCGGTGGCGTGCGCGTCCCGCCCTTGCCCTGGCGGCGAGCGTCGCGATGGCGATCGGTCTCAGCGTGCTCTCGGCACATCAGGACTGGACCGCCGACTACCGCACCTCCGCCGATATCGAGCGCGTGACGCTCGAGGATGGATCGACGCTCCTGCTGGATGCCGAGACCGCCCTCGATGTCGAGTACACCGCTCAACGCCGCACGATTCGACTACGGCGCGGCCGAGCGCTGTTCGATGTCGAACACGATCCTTCGCGCCCCTTTGTCGTCGACGATGGCACAGCGACCGCCACCGCGCTGGGCACGGTGTATGCCGTACGTCATCACGATGAAGGACTGCAAGTGACGGTGCGCGAAGGCCGGGTGGCCGTCAGGCGCGGCAACGATTCGATCGTCGTCACGGCGGGCGAACAAGCCACCGCGTCCGCCGCTCACCTGTCGAGCGAGCGCATCGATACGAACAATGCGTTGGCCTGGGAGCGCGGCATGATCGTCTGCAAACTGACGCCGCTATCCGAAGTGATCGCGCAGCTCAATCGTCATCGCCCGGGCATCGTCCTGATCGGCGACGACAGTTTGCGAGACTTGCGGGTCAGCGGCGTCTTCAGGCTCGACGCCGCCGAGGAAACGCTCACCTCGTTGCTGGAGGTGTTTCCAATCGAAAAGCTGGAGCTCTCGCGCTACTTCGTGGTGCTGACACCGCGTCGTCCGGGAATGCCGGCGAGCACGACGATCGCCGCCCCCACCGCGCCGGCGACGTAGTTCCACCAGGTCGGCAGGCCCGCCACCACCGAGTGCAGGGCCACGTCATGCAGAAGCATGCCGCCCGCGATCCAGCCCAGCAGACCCGCACCGATCGTGATCACCCAGGGGAAGCGGTCCATGAGCTTCAGCACCAGTTTGCTGCCCCAGACAATGATGGGCACGCTGATGACGATACCGAACGCGACCAGTCCGATGTCGCCCTTGGCGGCCGCAGCCACCGCGATGACATTGTCGATGCTCATCACCGCGTCCGCCACCACGATGGTGCGGATCGCGCCGAACAGATGATCGGCGGCGTGAACGTCATGATCGTCGCCGCCCTCTTCCCGTAGCAGCTTGATACCGATCCATAGCAACAGCAGCGCGCCGACGATCTTCACGTACGGCAGCGCCAGCAGCTTCAGGGCGAAGAAGATCAGCACGATCCGCAGGGCGATGGCGCCGAACACGCCCCAGAAAATGCCCTTGTTGCGCAGGTGTTCGGGCAACCCCCGGCAGGCCAGCGCGATCACCACTGCGTTGTCGCCACCCAAGAGAATGTCGATGAGGATGATCTGCAGGACGGAGACCAGCAGGCCACCTTCGAGGGTCAGTTCGTGCATCCGGGGTTGAAGGACTGGGAATCGGGGGCGCGCAGGATAGCGCACCCACCCGATCCACTTCACCCCTGCAAAAGTGGGTAGCCGCTCAGAACGGCAGCAGCGAGTTGAACACCAGCTTGAACGTGCCGTGGGTCTGATCGCGATGCTGGGGACGGAAGCCGAGCAGAACGACCCGGCCCTCGCCGTATTTCACCGTCATGACGGCGGCCTTGTTGGCGATGACCCGTTCACCCAGCAGCCAGCCGCTTTGCAAAATGTCGCGGTCCAGATACGTGGCCGGGATCTTCACGTCCTCGCCCTTGTCGTTGACGGCGACCTCGTAGACCTCGCCGCCCATCAGCAGCGCCAGCCCCTGCGCCGGCATGCCGTAGGCAATTGGATCGTGAATATCGAAGCGGACTCGCAACGTCGAGCCGGGCGACCAGAATTCCTTCGCCGGCAGGTTGGCGATCACATTGCGCACCGGCAGCTTGAAGCGACTCACCGGCAGCTCGCCTGAGCGGCCGAAAGTCACCAGCGTGCCACCCTTCTTCACGAACTCCTGTAGCGCCTTGGCGCCGACCTTGCCGAAGCCGCTGCGATACTCGGGCGGCCGGGTCAGGTCCTCGTCGCCATCCGCGACTTTTTCATCGGTGCCTTCGCCGAGCAGAACCTGCGCCTTGTCGGAGGGCAGCACGATCACATCGAAACTGCTGTTGAGATCGCCCTTCTTGAGCCTCGCATCCATCAACGTGGCATAGGGCACGTCGAACTGCTCGAACATCAGCCGCGTCCAGCCCTCGTCGGCATTGCCGCCATCGTAGCGTTGAAACAAACCGATCCGCGGCTTGCGCAAGGCATAGGCACCCGACGGCGCCTGTTTGAGCGCGACGAAATCGACGCCGGTACGTTTCGCAACCTCGAGCAGTTGCGCCTGGCTCGCACCCGTCACGATGAAATCACCCGGCGTGAAGCCCGGGGCGTCGGCGACGCGCTGAACCTTCGCGCCCTTCTCCAGCAACAGGAACGCCGCCCGGAAACTATCGTTGAGCTTGGTGCTGAGGACATAGCCATGGCCCGCGTCGGTTTCGACTTGACCTTCAGGCGTCAGCAGCGCCGTCAACGTCGTTGCATCGACAGTAACCGGCACGCCCACCGGATCGGCGCGCACGCCCATGAACTCGTTGAACGTGTCCGTCGACATGTCGTACGGCGTAATAGGATTGTTCTGAGTGTCGCGTGTGAAGGCGTTGTCCGGATAGAACGTGCGGCCGAGCATCCAGCGGACCAGGCCCTGCTTGGGTTGCGCCATCGACACGACGAACGAACCGGCCCCATAAGCACGGCCATCCGCGACGAACGACGTCTTCGCCTGTTTCACCTCGACGCCGGAGCGAACAAACATATTGACCAGCTTCTCCACCGTCAGCGGATCGTGCTGGGCAGCCTCGATGACATAGGCCTTCACCTCCGCGTTCGCGCCCCGCTCCACCTGACGCACGCCCTTCAAGTACATATCCCACAACAGCGTCTCGCGATCGCGTGCCGCCAGATCCACGATCGACCAGGCCACGATCTTCTGCTGTTCGACGATGTCCCGCACTCGCCACCAGCCGCCGGGCCACACACTCGGCATCGCGACCTGCGATTCATACGTCGGCATGTTTCGATCGCCGCCGCGCAATTGATCGGGATGCATGTAGATGGGCGTGGCCAGCCGGGCGCCGGCGGACTCCGCCAGCATGCCGGCGATGTTGTGAAATGGCGTGATCCAATGAAAGCCCATGTGACCCCAACCGGAATACACAGCCGAGCCGATCACGCCGGTCTTGCCGGCCGCTTCCAGCTTCGTGCCCATGTGCCCGCCGAACCAGCTCATCTCGCGCCAGACCAGCGGATCGGCGTCCGGCCGGATCGGTTCGGCGTACGGCGGGATGACCAGACGCGAGCCATTCACGCCCTGCTGGTGATGATCCATGTAAGCCTGCGGCACCCAATCTCGATACATCAGCTTGCCCAGGTGCTGCGACTCGACCAGGTTCAACGCGAAACCGTCGCGGTTGTTGTCGTGACCCGCGTAGCGCTGATACAGCGAGGGTGGACGCGCGCCTTCGTATTTCGTGCCGACGTACTTCGAATACCAGTCAGCGAGCATCTGAGTGCCGTCCGGATTGATGGAAGGCATGACGATGTTGATGACGTTGTCGCGAATCCTGACCGCCTCCGCGTCCTCGCGGGCGATGCTGTCGTAGACGAATTCGGCCGCCGTCTGCGTCGACGCGACTTCGGTGGAATGCAGCCCGAACGACTGAATGATCACCGACCGCGCCTGGTCGACGACCTGGCGGGCCTGCGCCTCCGACAAGCCGCGTGGATCGGCCAGCCGTGCATTGAGCTCGCGGAATTGTTCGAGCTTTGCCAGGTTCTGAGGCGAGGAAATGAAGATCGCGACGAACGAACGCCCTTCGCTGCTCTTGCCGAGCTCGACCATCTGCATGCGGTCGGACGCCGCATCGAGCTTCCGGTAGTACGCGTGCAGTTGCTCCCATCCCGCCAGCTTCCGATCCGCCCCCATCCGATAGCCGAAGAACTGTTCCGGCGTCGGCAGCGACCGCTGTTGAGCGAAGCCAGCCTGAGCCACGGCCAGCAATAGCATGCCGGCTATCAATCGAAGGGATCGGGGTGCGATCAAGGGATCAACCTGCAATGGCGCCGTCCGCATTCACGGCGGGTATAGGCGATCAAATCTCCCGGCCAGCGACTTGGCGATCAGGCCGGGCTTCTTTGCATGTCGGCCAGATTCGAACGGGGCGCCAGGGAGAACGGGCGCTCGATGGTGAAGAACAGCGCGGCAGACGGCACCAGCGTGAGTGCCAGCATCGGCAGCAGCAACACCCAATGCAGGAACGACTGCTCCCCCGTCGGCGGCAGGAGCTTCGACAGCAGCATGAAGCCGCCTTTGAGCACCAGGCCATGCAACAGGTAGTACGAGTAACTCATGTTCCCCAGCCACCGTAGCGGAGTCCACGAGAAGGCCATCGGCAACCACCCCTGCGACGAGCGCAGGCAAGCCAGCCCGAACACAAAGAAGCTCACGAACAGCACCGAGACCTTGATCGACTTGCCGACCGGCTCCGCCATCGGCCAGAGCATGAACAACAACCCGACGACCAAGGCGTGAGCGCCCAGGCCGTTGCCGATCTTCAGCTCGCTGTTATTGATGGCTTCGTACAGCGCGATGCCCGAGATAAACATGATCAAGCGAACCGGTCCGCCATTGAATGCGGTGTAAACAGCGAACGCCACCGCGATCGACAGAAAGAACGTCACCCGCCAGGTGACAGAGCGGTCACGCAGCTTGAACAGCGCCACCAGCAGCGGCAGCGCCAGGTAGCAGAACATTTCATAACTCAACGACCACGCCACCGTGATCATCGGTTGCACCGGCCATAAGTCCGGCAGCAGCAGATAGTTGGCGATCAGGAACCACGCCGCATTGTCCTCGGGGATCTTGCTCTCGGCCGGCAGCAGGATCGACAAGGCGAGATAGATCACGAACACCACAGTAAACGCCGGATAAATCCTGCGCAGGCGCCGGGCGAAGTATTTCTGGAACGACTGGCGACGGCTCAGCAGCGAGCCGTAAATGAGATAACCGCTGAGCACGAAGAACAGATCGACGCCGTTGTAACCGATCGTCTCCAGCGCATGGGCGAGCGCGACCAGCGGCGCGTCGTGCGCGATCCACGGCGCCAACAGCGATTCGTAGTGAACCAGGAACACCAGCAGCACGGCGAAACCCCGCAGACCTTCCATAGGCCTGATGGTGTGTCCGCCGCCATCGCGCTCGAACTCGAAACGATCTCTCAGCCAGTCCAACAAAGCCCCGGTCCCCGCCCCCCGGCTGGAGTCTTGAATTTTTTATAGGTACGGATTTGTACAGATGCGCTGTGTGCGCCGCAACTTTTTTTGTTTGACTGTAACGACGTTCGACAGTGAAGCAAATGTGACAGCTGTAAGACGCAGGCCCGAGCGCAACCCGAACCGGTTTTGACTTTCTTTTTCGGTGTATTGCCTGGGCAACGTCGTTGGGTCATCGTTGACTCATCACGACGGCGAACCGATGGCCTCCGTTTCCAACACCGCCTCCAGCACGCGCGAGCGGCTCGATGAAATCGTGCGACGCTACTATGCGCCGCTGCTGAGCTTCTTTCGCAAGCGAACCCGTAATTCGCCGGAGGTGCCGGATCTGGTCCAGCAGGTATTTCTGCGGCTCGCACAGCGGCCGGATGCGCACACCGTCGAGAACCCCGATGCTTACATATTCCAGACCGCCTCCAATGCGCTGAAGGATCACTATCGCCGGATGTCCGTTCGCGAACGGCACATCAAGACCAGCGAGGGCGAGGACGACGCAACGGATCTGGTTCCGTCCGACTTGTCTCCCGAGCGCGTGGCCCTGGGGCGCGAGGCGATCGCAAGATTGTCGAGCGCGCTACGCGAACTGCCCGAGCGGACGCGGGACGTTTTCATCCTTCGCTGTGTCGAGGGATTGAAACATGCAGAGGTGGCCAGCTTGCTCGGGGTCTCGGTACGCGCTGTGGAGAAACATTCGGCGAAAGCGCTCGCGCACTTGAATCGTGCGTTGACTGACGAAGGAGTGTCGCCCCGTGAGTGACCACGATCTCATCGAGCGTGCAGCCCGGTGGCTGGATGAAACGTCACAGTCAGGCTCGGCGGACAAGCAAGCGGCGCTGGCCCGCTGGCTCGAGGAATCCGAAGCACACCGCCAGGCTTATGAGCAAGTGAAAAAGACCTGGGCGCTGGCTCGGCAAAGCGCCCACGACTCGCAAATGCTCGCCCTGCGTCATGAGACCGCTCTGCGAATCACCCGACGCTCGGCACGAACGACGGCTCGACAAGGTTGGCTGGCTGCTGGCGTGGCGTGTCTGGTGATCGGCGCCGCCGTCCTTCTCGGCATGTCGCCGCAACTCACCTCTCAGACCAATGCGTTGCTTGCGTCGTTCGGTATTGCTCGCGACGGCACCTATGTGACCGGCGTCGGTGAGCGACTGGTGATCAATCTCAAAGACGGCTCGCAGGTCACACTCAACACCGGCTCCTCGGTGGAAGTCGCGTTCTCCGCCACCGAGCGCGGCCTGCGCTTGTTACGAGGTCAGGCGTTGTTCGAAGTCGCCAAGGACCCTGCGCGTCCCTTCGTCGTCACCGCCAACGACCGGCGCCTGGTCGCGGTCGGCACCGCATTCGACGTCCGTCTCGATGGCGCACGCATGCAAGTGACGATGGTTGAAGGCACGATCCGAGTGGAACGGGTCGCGCGCGTTTCATCCGCACCGGCAACGATCACGGCCGGCGAACAACTCACCGTCGACGCTGCGCAGCTCGATCGAATCCGCACCGCCGATCCCGAGCGCACGACCAGCTGGCAACACGGACAACTGCTGTTCGACAACACGCGGCTGGCCGACGCCATTGCCGAGATGAATCGTTACAGCGATCGCCAGCTCGAGCTCGGCGACGCATCGCTCGCCGATCTGCGCATCAGCGGTGCGTTTTCCACCAGCCGACCCGCCGTGTTCGTGGAAGCCCTCACGATGTATTTTCCGATCTCAGTGGACCACGCCGATGAGCAGAAGCTCACCCTGATCGGGCGTTCGTCCTCTGCCACACCCTAATCTTCGCCCGCCTCCGCGTTCGGCTTCTGTCGCGACGCGCGTCGTACTCCGCATAACGCGTCCGATTCAGAGACGCCTTGGGGAGTCCGTCGCAATGTTCAAGCTGAGATCGAAGACATTGGCCGCGGTGGTCACCGCGATGCTGGCCGGCGCTGCGCACGCCGAAGAAGCCGCCTCACGCGCATTCAACATCAACGCACAGTCGCTCAACGCCGCGTTGAGCGAATTCGCACGGCAAAGTCAGCAGGAAATTCTGTTCACGCCGGAGATCGTCGCGAAGAAATATTCCAGCGGCGTGCGCGGCACACTCAATCCCATCGAAGCGCTCGCCGTCCTGCTCAAGGACACCGGCCTCACCTTCGCCACCACACCGCAAGGCGCGATCCTGCTCCAGCTCGAGAAGACCACGCACTCAGCGAAGGCATCTCGCATTCGGGTCGCGCAGGCGGAGGCCAGCGACGATGAGACGATCGACGCGGATCCCTCCGACATTTCCGAGGGAACATTTCGCGTTCCCGAAGTGCTCGTGACCGGCGCGCGGCTGCTCAACACCGACATCCGTCGCACACAAGACGACCCGCAGCCGTATGTGATTTTCGAGCGTGCCGTCATCGAAAACTCGGGCGCGGTCGATATCAACGACTTTCTCAAAACTCGACTCACCATGAGCGCCACCGGCGGCACCAGCGCGCAGACCACTAACGTCGCCGGCGCGGTCAGCGGCGTGAACCTGCGGGGCCTCGGTGAAAATCAAACATTGATCCTCATCGACGGCCGACGCGCGGCGAAAACCTCCTCCGGATTCTCGCCCGGTCAGCCCGATCTCAACGGCATTCCGCTCGCAGCCATCGAGCGCATCGAAGTACTGCCGACGACCGCTTCCGCGATCTATGGTGGCGCGGCGACCGGCGGCGTCGTAAACGTCGTGCTCCGACGCGACTATTCAGGGCTGGAAGTCAGCGCGACTTACGACAACAGCTTCGACAGCGATTCCTCCAGCCGACGCATCGACATCGCCAGCGGCTTCAACTTCTTCGAAGGTCGCACCAATGTGTTGCTGTCGGGCAGCTACAGCGACAGCAATCCGCTCGAGCTGCGCGACCGGGATCTGATTCAACGCGGTCGCGAGCGCATCGTCGCAAACAATCCGAATTGGCAATCGTCGCTGACCTTTCCAGTGTCCGGCGCCGCGGCCAACGTGCGAAGCGCGAACGGCACGAACCTCGTGCTCGACGATGGCACACCGTTGAATGCCACATTCACCAGTGCGCCGGTCGGTTATGCAGGCGTTGCATCGGACGGCGGTCACGCGCTGGTGGCCAATGCCGGCCAATACAACCTGGATCTGAGCGGCGCCGCGAACTTCAACGCTGGCAATGGCAGCTTCGGGCCCACCCCGAGTGTGAAAGCCATCAGCGGCACGGTTCGTCACGAATTCACGCAACGCCTGCATGGCTTTTTCGAAGCATCGCATTCGGAGAACACCAGCCGAGGGCCTGGTTCCGCCGCCTATTACGGCACACTCGCCGCCGATGCGCCGAACAATCCCTTTCAGCAATCCATCACGGTGGTCGGCGCAACCAGCCAGTTCAATACCACCGATTGGATGGAAAGCGAGTACGACCGCCTCGGGGCCGGCCTGATCGTGAAATTGCCGGGGCAATGGACGATGTCGGCGGACTACACCTTTACCCGAGCCAAACTGAGCTATCAAACCGGCCTCTGGGTCAACGCGCGCGTCAACGCCGCGCTGGCCGATGGCGGCCTCGACCTGCTGCGCGACGCCGATGCTAACGGCGACGATTTGACCGGTTACATCGAAGGCCCGGCGACGGTTGGCGTTCCCGTCACCTCGACCACTCGCAACCCGGCGCTACGCATGAGCGGTCCGCTCGGATTTGGATTCAAGGCCGGCGCGCCGCAACTGTCCTTCCTGCTCGAACAGCAGGATGTGAATTACGGCAGCGGCGATCAGTTGGTGAGAAACAGAACGATTGGCGCGCACTTCCCGGAGCGCACGCAGAAGATCGACAGCGCTTACATGGAGCTGCGCGTGCCGCTGCTCTCAGTGCTGGAATTGCAGCTCGCGGCGCGCTGGGATCGATATCGCAGCCGGAACGCCAACTATGTGAGTTACAACCCGCCGAATCCTCCCGGACCGGCGATCTATATCAGCAACGACGCGGACGACGTGAATCCGCTGGTGGCATTGCACTTCCAGCCCATCGAATCGTTGGCGCTGCGTGCGAGTTGGGGCACGGGCTTCATTCCACCAGAGATCAATCAGCTGACCGCCCCGCGACAGTCCATTGCCAATGGCGCGTATATCGATCCGCGACGAGGCTACACCGGCGCGCCCGGGCCGTGGACGGCGATCTCCGGCGGCAATCCCAATCTGCAACCCGAATCTTCCATCAGTTGGTCGGCGGGCTTGATCTGGACGCCACGCGCGCTCGCCGGGCTGCGCGTTTCGCTCGATTACACCAGCATCGAAAAGGAAGACAACATCGCCACGTTGAGCGATCAGCAGATCATCGACAACGAGGCTTATTTCCCCGGCCGCGTGACGCGCGGCCCGAACCTACCCACCGACCCCGCTGGCTGGGCGGGCCCGATCACCGTGATCGATTCCACGACCATCAACTCGGCGTGGGCCAAGCTCGAAGCGTTCGATTTGCAGATGAGCTACGAGCTGCCGCGCAGCCGCTTCGGTCAGTTCGGAATGTTTGCGTTCGCGACTTATCAACCGACCTATGACACGCGGCTCGCACAGTCGCTGCCGGTCTCGGAGCTCGCCGGTGTCGCGGCGTTCTCCTTGTCGATTCCAGTCAAGTTCAAAGGCAATTTCGGCCTCACCTGGGGCGCGGGAAATTGGAATGCCGGCTGGACGTCGCGCTATATCGGCTCGTACTACGTCGCCAATCCCGCCGCCGCCAGCAGCGCCATCGTGTTCGTCAATCAAGGCGATGGCGGCCGCGTCGACCGTCAGATCTATCACGATGTGTTCGCCAAATATCGTTTCGACGACGCGGCCCACGCAGGCCTGCTGACCGAGCTGCTCGGCGGCCTGGAAATCCAGGCCGGCGTGCGCAACGTGTTCAACAGCAAGCCGCCGTACGACACGGTCAACGGCTATCAGTTCTACAGCTGGCTCGGCGATCCCCGCCTCGCCACCTACTACCTCACCGTCAAGCAAAGCTTCTAGGAGTCGATCATGCGCAAGTTCGCGTTGGCGGCCATGCTGCTGCCAGTGCTGGCCGCGGCCGCCCAAAATTCTGAGTTCGATTATGAGCTGGCGTTCGATCCCATCCAGATTCCGGGGTACGACACGCTCCGACTCACCAGCGACGATCGCCGCCTGGCCTATACCCTCCAGCGCAAGCCGTCGAGCCTGCCTGGCGAACAGAAGTACGATCCGCACGCGACGCCGGGGTATTACCTGGGCGCGAGCATTCAACTGGCCGAAAGACAGGAGCGCACTGGCAAACTGACTTCTCGCGCCTTGTGCAACCTCTCGGCAAACAGCTGGGCCGGCGCCTGGTCGCACGATGACAGCAAGCTCGCGTTCTACTCGGACGCCGGCGGCCAACCAGGCTTGTGGCTGTTCGACGGCAGCACCTGCAAACAACTAGGAAACATTCTGGTCGGTGGCGTGCTCGGCGGCGCTCCCTCCTGGTCGGCGGACGATCGTAAGCTGTATCTCACCTCCCCGGCCGTCGCCACCGAGCCGGCGGCGACCAAGAGCGCGGCGATCACTGTGTTCAGCGCCGGTGGTGAAGGCGAACCTCAGCAGGCCGGCGCTCCCATCTCGTGGGCACCGTCGAAATACTCGATCCTCGAAGTCGACGTCGCCAGCGGCAACGCCCGCACCCTCGTTCCCGCCGATGCGGAGCCCACACCGGTGTGGCAGCAAGTCTCCGCCTCAGGTCGATGGCTGACGTATTTGTCCGCACCGACCCAGAAAGACTCGGCGGCGGGATTTGAAAAGAGCCTCGTGGCGGTATCGCTGGTCGACGGCACGCGCCAGACCATCGCGTCCGGACTGCGGGAGCTGTGGCCGACGAGCGCACGCTTCCATTACACCTGGCATCCGAGCGCGGATCGCCTGGTTTACTGGAACGACGGCGGCATCTATCTGGTCGACTTGTCGGGCGCGGGCCCCAGCGAGCCGCAACGCCTGGCGCCCGAGCTCGGCCGGATTGAATCGTCCACTTATTCCTTCACGCGCGACGGTCGCTTGGTCGTCGGTGTGGATCCCGTTCACGCCGATAAGAGCGACCGGCCCGATGTGACTCCTCGCGGTCTGGTTGTGATCTCGCTCGATGGCAGAACGTCGCGGCGACACGCAATCGCGTCGACGGCTGATTTCATCTCACTGCTGCTCGCGGATCAGCGCACCGCCTGGCAACCGGACGCGTGCTGTATCACCTATCAGCAACGCGACAAGACGAGCGGTCGACGCGAGGTCGTGCGCGCCGATATCGCGACCGGCCGCCAGGAAATCCTGTGGCAAGGTCATGCCGACTTCGGCAACAACTTCATCGCCACGCACGATCACAAGTCGCTGTTCAGCGTATATGAGGATCTGCAGACCGCCGAAAACATCTCCGTCTTCTCGCCGAAGTTCACGCGGGAGCGCGCGATCGTTACCGACCCGCGCATGGATGCATTCAAAATCGGCGCCGCGGAAACCTTCCAAACAGTCATGCCCGGCTACCTCGGCGCCCTGGAAACCGTCCGCAGCACCGTCTTGCTGCCGCCCGGTGCCAAGCGCGGCGACCGCTTGCCGGCCATTGTGATGATCTATCCCGGTGGCGATCTGTCGAATCGGATCGAGTCGTTCGGTGGCGGCGCCGGCAACACCATTCCAAGCCTCGTTTATACGAGCCGGGGCTTCGCGGTCCTGATGGCGAACGTCAAGCTTGGCCCCGAGAAAGCGCAGAACGATGTTTCCAAACAGATGGTGGATTCGCTGCTGCCGCAGGTTTACCGCGCGAGCGAGCTAGGCTACATCGACATCGAGCGCGTGGCGCTGAGCGGACAATCGTACGGCGGCTATAGCACGGCCTTGATCGCCAGCCAGACCAACTTGTTTCGTGCGGCCATCCCCGTGAACGGCGTCTTCGATATCGCCGGCAGCTACGGTCGCATCGATAACAACAGCAGTTCGATCAATATCACCTGGTCGGAGCACAGCCAGGGTCGCATGGGCGTGCATCCCTGGGCCGGGCTCACCCGATACATCGAGAACTCACCCTACTATCGCGCCGACCGCATCTACACACCGCTGCTGCTACTCAGCGGCGAAGCCGACACGCGCGTGCCCAGCGAGGAATCACGACGAATGTTTACTGCGCTTCGTCGACTGGACAAGCCGGTGCAGCTCGCGCTCTACGCCGGACAGGGCCATGTCGTTTCGGAATGGACTCGCGCCAGCGCCGTCGATGCCAGCCGGCGCAGCGTCGAATTCCTTCGCAAACATCTGCAACCGGCGGCCCCCAAGTAGCTGCCCAGCCGGTGCTCAGTGAGCGCTGGGCACCGGCTTGAACAACAGATCGTGGTAATCGAAGCTGAAGTCGGCGAGCGGCGAGATGGCCTTCAGGGTCATCGTGCCGATCGAGCCGTCGGGCTGCAGAGTGAACGTCACGTAGGCATCCTCCGCCATCTTCGGATCGATCCAGCGAGTGCGGAACGTGTCGTAGCGGACATGCTCGAGCTTGCCGGTGAGCGCCGCTGAGTGCTCGAAGCGGATCGAGAGCCCGTCCGCGCCCTTCTCGATGGTGGCGTGTCCATACCAATCGTCGCGATAACGACCCGCATACTTTTCCAATGGCAGCGAGGGCCCCTTGCCACTCTGCTCCGGCGTGGCTGCTGCGGCCGCCAGCACTTCCTGCCCCTGCGCGATCTTCGACTTCATCACGCCGGAGATTGCACCGATCCAGTCGGGGCTCGACAGACCGAGATAATGATCCAGCAATCGATACTGCAGGGCCGAGAGCGCGCCCAGCTCTTCTGAGTTGGTCAGGATCGCGAACGCGACGTCCTTGCCCGGAACGATCACGACCAACGCGACGCTGCCCAGCACACCGCCGGTGTGCGCAATGATCGGCTGGCCTCGATAATCGCTGTACCCCCATCCCAACGCGTAAGCGCGGAAGTTCGCTTGTGCGAGCTTGAGGGGTTCGGGGTTCTTGGCGATGGGGATGAGCGTCTGGCCAGTCCACATCTCTTTTGACTGCGCTTCACTGAACAGGCGCGCATTGGTGCGAGGATCGAGCCCCCGACCGAGCTGCAATTCAAGCCAACGTGCAACGTCCGCGATGCTGGCATTCAACGATCCGGCCGGTGCGGAATTGTCGAAACTCATTTGGCCCGGCAGCGGCACCATCGGCCCAGCACCCCGCAGTTCAGTCGTGGCACGCGCGTGAGGCCAACCTTTGTTCGCCCCGGGAGGCGTCGTTGACGAAGTGATCGTATGGTCCATCTGCAGCGGGGCGAGGATGCGCTTGCGAACGACATTCTCCCAGCTGTCTTTACAGATCTCTTCGATCAGCTGGCCGGCCACCACGTACAGCAGATTGTCGTAGGCATAGCTGCTACGAAAGCTCGTCGCAGGCTTGATATAGCGCAGCTTCTCGACGATCTGCTTACGAGTCAGAGTGGTCTCCGGCACGAACAGCAGATCGCCCGCGCCGAGGCCCAACCCGCTGCGATGGACGAGCAGATCCCGCACCGTCATCTCGCTGCTCGTGTACGCGTCGTACATTCGGAAGCCCGGCAGCAGATCCACGACTTTGCTGTCCCAGGACAGCTTGCCTTCATCGACCAGCATCGCCAGCACGGCGCTGGTGAATGCCTTGGTCGTCGAGCCCATCGAGAACATGGTCTGTTCGTCGATTTTGGCAGCCTCGCCCAGACGCCGCACACCGTACGTGCGAATGACTGGCGGCTTGCCGCGCTCGGAAATCGCGATTGCCAGGCCCGGCGTCTCGAACGTGTCGAACACTCGCTTCGCGTAACGATCGAGATCGCTCGGCGGCGCGGCGTGAGCCGATGCGAACACGAACACCGTCGTCGCAATCGCCGCACGCAAGGCCACTCGCACTGGATTCATCATCGACATCCTCATCACCCGAGCAGAAATCGTTGTTAGTAGTTCACGTCGAAGGCAATGAGATGGAACGCCAGACCGATCCAGAGCATGACCAGCACCGCGAGGGCCAGCACCACCGCCCAGGTCTTCGCATACCACTTACGAGCGCCGCGCACGACGACGCTCGCGTTCCAAACACCAATTGCGGCGGCCCCGAAGAAAACAATCAAGGACAGCAACTGGACAATCATCAACAGGACATCGGACGTGGAAGATGTGACGCTCTCGCCCAAGATGAGAGAGACCACCACGCCCCAGAGGATGAGCAGCGCGATGACCGCGGTCGACGCGATGCGTATCCAGCGATGCGCCGTCGCGTCACGGCCCGTCAGCGCGTAGGTCACGCCATAGTGCCGGCGCGTCAGCGCAGAGATCGGCCAAGCAAGTGTTGTGAGAAGGAGCGCGATCAACCCAGCAAACGCCGCGGGCATGAGCCAGCTCGGGGAGATCGAGGCCGGCATGGGCTCGAACACCATGAACGGCGACACCCATTCGAACGCGAGGCGCGTGATCCGTCCGTCCTTCGCTTCGGCGGACAGGAAGCTTTCACCGTCGACATCGCGCCACACGAAGGGCTCGACTTCACGCCACTTGATCGGCTGGCCCGCGGCGTTCATAGCCATCGAGACGCTGATCGTGCCGTCGTCGTTCGCAAATACTTTCGTGGGGCTGAGCAGTCCGAGCACCCGCAGGAAGTTTGTTTCCATGCGACGCGAGACCTGGTACAGGCCGGTCATCATGCGCGCATGCTCAGCCGCCACTTGCGGATCGACCTTGCCGTCGAACGTCGGGCCCGGCAGATAGCGATCGGTAAACTGCTCGAACACAGCCTTGCGGATCTTGCCGGCCGCGCCCTCCTTGCCCGCGCTGTTCAAGGAAATGAACAGACCGACGTTGTCGTCGAGGAACAGGAACAGATCGGAATGAAACCACGCCGAATCGCCGGCATGTGAAATGATGCGCCGGCCGTTACGGTTCTGCTCGTAGAAGCCGAGCATCATGCGATCGACACGCGGCAGTACCGTGAGCGCGGTGGTGTGCATCTGTTCGGCGGTTTCGGCCTTGAGAATACGGCCTTCGCCGAACGCGCCCTTCTGCAGATGAGCGATCATGAATCGCGCCATGTCCGCGCCCGAGGAGGCCTGACTGCCGGCCGGTGCCGCCGCCACGATCTCGTATGGCTTGGCCTTCCCGTCCGAAGCCAGCGCATAGCCGCTCGACATGAATGGCTTCAAACGGTCGGGCAGCGGCTGACGGAACGTCGAATATTCCATGCCCAGCGGCTGAAGAATGCGCTGGTCGACGTAGTCATCATAGGAGAGACCGGAGACGCGAGCGACGATATAACCCGCCAGCGACGTCGCATAGTTCGAATAGGCCGGCGTCGTGCCCGGCGCGAAGATCCGGGCCGGCACCCACTCCTTGAGATACACATCCAGCGGATCGAACGGCGTGCCCTCGGCGACGATCAGATCTTTGATCCGCTCTTCGAACCCGGGCGTGTGAGTCATGATGTTCCGTAACGTGATCGGCTCACCGTCACGGGCCGGAATCTTGAAATCGAGATAGCCGTTCACGTCGGCGTCCAGGTCGAGCTTGCCCTGCTCGACCAGTTGCATCACCGCGGTCCAGGTCGTGAGCTTGGAGATCGAACCGGGACGAAACAGCGTGGTGGCTGGATCGACGGGCTTGCGGGTCGCAACGTCGGCGTAGCCGTAACCCTTTTGCAGAAGAGTCGTGCCATCTTTGACGACGACGACGACCGCACCCGCCACGTCACCCGTGGCCAGCGCATATGGCATAAAGCCATCCAGCCAAGCTTCGGCATCCTCACGCGTCAGCGGCCTGACATCGGAGTTCGGCACTTCGGCGGATGTGACTTGAGGCTCCGGCGCCGGCGGCTGCGATGAGACATCGCCGGCGGCCGCCGCGAACAGCGCCCGCGAAAACAGCGCCGTCGTCATCAATATAAAAGTAGCTGCACGCATTCCGATCCCCAACGCAATTTTTAGGAATGGGCGAAAACAATCCTTATCAGGACATCTTATCCCTATATAGAGAATCGTCAACCACGCTTGTGACACGAGAGCGTGCCCACCCGAATCATCAGCACGTATGCCTGCTCGCACTCATAGATCAGTTTCCGTCCGCATCCCTCGGCCTCCAACGCGTATGCGCCGAGATAATGGCGCACGGTCTGCTTGACCTTGACCTGCGTGGCATCGCAGGCCAGCTCGCTGCTGGCCTGTTCTCGAACCTCTTTTGGAGCGGACACACACCCTGCGCATAGCGCAGCGACCGCGGCGACGATGAGCATTCGCATGATTAGTAGTAGAGATTGAGTTTGATCAGATTCAGGGTGAACGCCACCCACGTGATCGCGACACAGGACGCCGCGAGCACGACGCTCCACGATTTGCTCCACCAGCCGCGACCGCTCTGAAGTGAGATCCACGCATTCCAGAGCGCGACACCCACGCCGATCAGCCCAACGAAACCGAGCAGATGGAGCACGAAGAACCAGTGATCCATCCGGCCATCGAACAGCGCGAGATTCGCCAGGCCCGACTGGATCAACATCGCCCAGCCAATCAGGAACACCAGGTTGACGACGGCCGCTGCGATGACCAACCGACGCGCGAACGTCTGCCGTTGGGTCATTTCCAGCGTCACTCCATGACGGCGTCGGATCAACGCGGCGACCGGCCATACAATAACTGTCAGCAACAGACTCACCGCAGACAGAAGCACGACTGGAATCATCCATCGGCCGGACATGCCGGCCGGCACCGGCATGAAAACCTGGATACCGCTCGACGCGTCGTGACCCAGGAATCGTACTTTACCGTCCTCGATCTTCGCAGCGAGGCGCTCCTTGCCACCGACCTCGCGCCACACGAACGGCCCCACCTCGCGCCAGACTTTGGGCTGACCGTTCAGCCCCGTGAGCGGTGGGATCACCAACGTGCCGTCCGCGTTCGCAGTGACCTCGAATTGGCCGAGCATTCCCACGGCCACGAAGAACGCTTTCGCCGAGCGACGCGAGCTCTCATATCGACCGGCCACGAGCCGGCTGTGCTCGACCGCCGTCGACGCCGTCGGCTCATCCGGCACGGGCGCGGGAAAATATCGATCGGTGAACTGCTCGAACAGCGCGGTACGAATGCCGCCCACAGCGCCTTCCTTGCCCGTGCTGTTGAACGACATGAACAGGCCGACGCCCTGGTCCATGAACAGAATCATCTGACTGTGGAACACCTGCGTGTCGCCGCCGTGCTCGATGATCCTCTGACCATTGCGGTTTGCTTCGAAGAACCCTAGTGCCACCCCGTTCACCGGCGGGGTCGCTTCGAACACCGAGGTATGCATGAGATGTGCGGTCTCCGGCTTCAGCAAACCTCCCTGCTGCTCCATATGCAGATGCGCGTTCATGAAGCGCGCCATATCGGCGCCGGTCGCACTGAGACTGCCGGCCGGCGCGGGGCCCACCAGCTCGAAATACAAGGGCGGCGCCGATGCCTGGTGATATCCCTTCGACAGGTCCGCCTGAAACTTTTCGGGCAGCGGCTGCCGGAACGTTGAGTGCTGCATGCCCAGCGGCGCAAAGATGTGACGATCGAGATAATCGTCGAACGTTTCACCGGAAACTCGCTCGATGATGTAGCCCGCGAGCGCCACGCAATAGTTGCAATAGGACGGCACTTCGCCTGGTGGAAACATGCGCGTCCGGCCCGGGATCTTCACTAACGACTCGAGGGTGCCGAACTTCGTCGGATCGGAATGCATGAGCTCGCGCACCGACTCATCGAACCCAGCTGTGTGAGTGATGAGATTGCGCATCGTCACCGGCTTGCCAAAGGCTGCCGGGATCTTGAAGTCGATGTATTGATCGATAGGCGCGTCAAGATCGAGCTTGCCCTGCTCGACCAGCTGCATCACCGCCGTGGCCGTGAACAGCTTGCTGACCGAGCCGGCTCTGAACAGGGTGCGCTCGGGATCGACGGCCCGACGCTTTTCCACATCGTCGTAGCCATAGCCCTTCTGCAGCAGAACTTCGCCGTCCTTCACGATGACGACGACGCCTCCGGCGATGTCGCCTCGCTGCAGCTCATAGTCCAGAAAGCCGTCGAGCCAGGTCTCGACATCGGCGCGCGTGAGCGCGGGTGTCGATACAACTGCAGGCTCTGCGTTGGCAGCGGGGGCCGAATCGTCAGCAAGCGCCGCGCTCAACGAGCCCAAGCTACAAAGTGCGACAGCGAGAATCCTGGCAAGACGCATACATTCTCCAGCAAGGTCCATTTGGCCGAGAATCTACGGCGGTCGCCGGCCGGTCGGTCGATTTCGTGTCGAACGGTCCGATCGGCCGGCTGAGTGGTCTACACGCTCATCTGCAGGCGGAACAGTCGGGCCTGGCGGCGGGAAATATCGACCTCGGAGCCGCCCCGTAACTTGACGTGCAGCTGCCCGCCAATGCCGAGCTCGACGTTCTCGATGAAGTCGACATTGATGATCTGCTTCCGGTTGGCGCGAAAGAAGCGTTTCGGATCGAGCCGTTGCTCCAGGCTGTGCAGCGGTCGCCCAAGCAACGGACGCTCCTGTCCCCAGAACAGACGGACGTAATTCCCTTCCGCCATCAACATGCTCACTTCACGCAACGGCACGAACCAGCAACGATCGCCATCGCGCACGAACAGCCGCTCGAGAACGTCGGCCGGCGGCACATCGACCGCACGCTCCTCCGGGGCCGATCGTGCCTTGGTGAGTGCGGCTGCCAATCGCTGCGGCTCGATCGGCTTGAGCAGATAGTCGAGCGCGTTGACCTCAAATGCGCGTACCGCGTGATGATCGTATGCGGTCGTGAAGATGACTCGCGGCACGTGGTCGAGTCGCGCAAGCAAATCGAACCCTGAACCGCCCGGCATCTGGATATCCAGAAAGATCAGCTCCGGCGCCAGCGCGTCGACCCGCGCCGCGGCTTCGCTCACATCGCCCGCTTCGCCGACGATGTCGATCCAGGGAAAATCCGCGAGCAAACGCCGCAGCTCACGCCGCGCCAGCGGTTCGTCATCGACGATGAGCGATTTCATGCAAGGATGTCACTTGGAACACGGATTCGTGCGATGGCCCGGTCCGATTGCGACAGGTCCAGCTCGAGCGTGGCGCGGGATCCGAACAGCAATCGTAACCTCTCGGCCGCATTGTACAATCCCGAGCCCGGTTGCTCGCGTGGCGTCGGATTCGTCGGACGCGGATTACTCACATCGACGTGCAACGCCTTGTCACGGAGCGTCGCAGAGATTCGCAGGACGCCGCCACCGGGCAGCTCCGCGATGCCATGCTTGATCGCATTCTCGACCACGGTCTGCAACAGCATCACAGGAATGCGTATTTCTTGCGTACCGGCCGCGATGTCGAGCTCGACGCGCATTCGGTCGCCCAAGCGCAATGACTCGAGCGCCAGGTAATCCCCAACGGTTTTGAGCTCGCGTTCCAGCGTCACGAGCTCATCGTGATCCGACCTCAGCGTATATCGCAGCAGCCCAGCCAGCTGTGTAACCGCATCTCGGGCACGAGAAGGATCTTCGGCGATGAGTGCACGGACGCTGTTGAGCGAATTGAACAGGAAATGCGGATTGAGCTGCGATTTGAGTAACTTCAGCTCGGCGGACTGCAGCGCCTGGCTCAGCTGGGACTGACGCAACTCGGCCGAATGCCGGTCGCGCACCGAGGTAATGCCCATGTACAAGGCAATCCAGATAAAAAAGATCAGGCTCCAGTTGACGGTCCGGAGCGTCAACGGATCCATGGCCACGATGAAGGCCGGCAGCGATTCGAGGGCCTCCTTGTCGTGGATGGTTTCCAATCCCCACAGCGGCGCGACCGCCATGAAATGCATCACCGATCCCATCAGCAATCCCAGCAGCACGCTCGCCACCACACTCCGCGGCAACAGCTGGCGCAGGCTCAATTTCTTCCAGCCCCGGCGTAGCATGAATTTTCGGAGCAACTGCGTGAGGCCGACGGCGGCCACGTTCAACAGCGCAATTTCCAGCACGATGCGCTCGAACGGCACCGGCAGCGTGGCGATGGCGTTGGAGACCTGGCTCGCGCCATAGAGTCCCCAGCCGATGAGCTGGCAGGTCCAGTACGCGCGCGTGGTGTCGATTGGGGTGATGGACTGTCTCATTCGCTCACCAAGCTAAACCATCGGCGGCCGGCGAACGAGATGGCGGGGTGAACGGTCGCGGCAGCGCTTGAACGGTAGCAAATCGTGTTGACCGGCGTGATCCCGGCGGCCGAGGCCGCGCCGTGCGGTCGATTGGATTTGAGAACCCGGGTCGCATTGGATAGCATTTTTCCACTGAGGACTTCATTGCGAGAACCGCTCAAGATGTCGAAGCGTGCCCTGCTCTCGTTGTTGTGTGCCAGCCTGCCGGCCGCGGTGCTGGCCAGTACTCCCGCGCCGTCGAACCGGGTGGACTACTCGAAGTACAGCGAAGAATCGCTGAAGAGCGAGCTGAAAGAGAGCGCCGCCGACGAGCGCGCCGTGCTCGTGCCGATGCGCGACGGCGTCGGGCTCGCAACCAATGTGTTCCGCCCGAAAGACGCCAAGGGCGCGCTCCCCACCATCCTGTGGAAGACACCTTATAGCGAACTGGGCATGCGCGGCGCTTCGCTCCGTTACGCGCTCGCTGCCGTCAAGCAAGGTTACGCGTTCGTCATCCAGAACGAGCGCGGCCGCTACTTCTCCGAAGGCAAATATCAAATCCTCGGCTACCCGCAAACCGACGGCTACGACGCGCTGAGCTGGATCGCCAAGCAGCCGTGGTCGAATGGCAAGGTTGGCACGCTTGGCTGTTCTTCATCGGCCGAGTGGCAGCTCGCACTGGCCGCTCAGAATCATCCCGCTCATGCCGCGATGGTGCCCATGTCCGCGGGCGCAGGCATTGGCAAGGTCGGCCGATTCCAGGAACAGGGCAACTGGTACACCGGCGGCGTGCCTCGCAATCTGTTTTTCGTGTGGCTGTATCACGTCGATAATCCGTTACGTGCGCAGCTGCCTGCCGAACTCGATCCGAAGATCCGCTCCCGCATCTCTCAGTACAACGACCTGGACGCGAAGAAACCCGACGTGGTGTGGACCAAGCAGATCAAACATCTGCCCGTCGACACGATGCTGACCGATCTCGGCGAGCCGCCCGGCACGTTCGAAGAGCTCATCAAGCGCAGCCCGGCCGATCCGGCCTGGCGCGCGGGCGGGCTCTATCACGATGACATGGGCTGGGGTGTGCCGGCGCTGTGGTTCAACAGCTGGTACGACGTGTCGATCGGGCCGAACCTCGAGCTGTTCAATCACGCGCGCAACGCGAACACCGACGCGGAAGCGAGCGCCAACCAATATGCCGTCGTCGCACCGGTGGCTCACTGCCAATACGCCAAGCTCAGCTCCGACACTGAAGTCGGCGAGCGCTCGATGGGAGATGCGCGCTTCGACGTGGACGGCACCATCTTCGCCTGGTTCGACCGTTGGCTGAAGGGCGACAAGAAAGCATTCGCGCCGTCGACGCCTCATGTTCAGTACTTCACCATGGGCGAGAACGCGTGGAAGTCCTCGCCGCAATGGCCGCCGAAGCCAGCGAAGACCGTTCGCATGTATCTGCGCAGCGGTGGCGGTGCCAACAGCTTGTATGGCGATGGCCGGTTGGAGCTCACGGCGCCGCCTGCCAACGAGAAGCCCGATCAGTTCTCTTACGATCCGTTGAATCCGGTGCAGACCGTCGGCGGTGGCGATTGTTGTAACGGCGGCATCGTCATCCCCGGCGCGTTCGATCAGCGTGCCGTCGAGTCGCGGGCCGATGTGCTCGTGTACAGCAGCGAGCCGCTGAGCGAGCCCATGGAAGTCACGGGATTCGTCGATGCGGTGCTGAAGGTCTCATCGAGCGCCAAGGACACGGATTTCGCGGTGAAGCTGGTCGACGTAGCGGCCGATGGCACGGCGTACATCATCGGTGACACGATCTTCCGTGCGCGCTATCGCAATGGCTTCGACAAGCCGGAGCCGATGACGACGGGCAAGATCTACGAGATCCGCCCCACGCCGATGGCCACGAGCATTCGTTTCGAAAAGGGACATCGCATCCGGGTCGAAGTCACCTCTTCCAACTTCCCGAAGTTCGTTCGGAATCTCAACACGGGCGGCGCGAACGAAAGCGAGAGCGAGCCGGTGATCGCGAAGAACACCATTCATCACGCCGGAGAGGATGCGTCGTATGTGGAGTTGCCGGTGGTGACGAGCCGATAAGCTACTTACGCCGGAGCTTACTGAACTCCGAGAACTCCCACGAGCGTAGAGACAGGATCGCGCTACAACTGTCTCGTTCCTCGAGCGGACGCCTCGCATCCTTGTGAGCCAGCTCCTCGAACTCGGTGGCGAGCCGATCGATCCCGGCCTTGAATTTCATCAACGATTCGGCGGTCAGCAGGCCGCCGAAGAAGCGCAGCTCGTCGCCGACGCCGTCGAAGCGTCCGCCAAAGAATTCCGGCACCACGCGCTTCAAAAAGAACTCGTGCACCGGCCCGTCTTTGCGCCATGAGAAATTGCGCGCGGTGAGCTTGCGGATACGGTTGGGTGGTTTGAACTCAGCGATGCCAAGACGCTCGAGCTTGATCAGGATGTCGATCAACTCGCTCTCGCTCAGTTGAAACGTCGACAGAATCTCCGGAAAGCGCCAGTCGTTGGCGGTGAGATACGCCACCAGCAGCAACTTCGGCCGACTCACGATGGCCCGCTCCTGCTCATCGCTGAGTTGCGTGAGCATCGCGCCCGGTACCGGAGGATGCACCAGTTCCTCCAGATCGATGCCCACGGCGTCGCAGATCTGATCCAGGCGCTCCAACGAAAACGAGCCACGACTCAAGTCACGTTTGATCGTGGGCTCGCTGACCTCCAGCCGCCGCGCCAGCTCGCGATAGGTCACGCCTCGCAATTTCAGCACCGATTTCAAGTTTTTGATGAGCGACTTGGAGTTGGCCATTCGGCTGCGCAGTCCTGGTCCGGGGTCGACGCCAGAGTATAAGAATACGATACCCGCCGTATCGACCGGTGTCACGCCACGGTGAGAATTTGGCGCCCGCCCGGCATCCCGTCAGGCTGCGCTCCAGGTTCCACGGGAGATCCACATGCCGATTCGATTCGACAGTGTCTATGTGACATCGACAGGGTCCTTTCTGCCGGGCGCGCCCGTCGGTAACGACGACATCGATCGTTACATCGCTCCTCTCAACGCCACTTCCGCACGTATCAAGCGACGCATTCTCGCGGAGAACGGCATCACCCGCCGGCATTACGCAATCGATGCCAACGGCGAGACGGTGGTCTCGAACACGCAGATGGCGGCGATGGCGATCAACCAATGTCTGGCCGAAGCCGAGATCGAGCTGAAGGATGTAACAGTCCTGTGCACGGGCTCCTCCGGTGGCGATCTGGCCATGCCCGGCTTTGCCAACATGGTCCAGGGCGAGCTACACGCGCCTCCCATGACCACGAGCGCTCACCAAGGTGTGTGCGCCGCTGGCATGGCAGCCTTACAACACGCGGCCAGCGCGTTGGAGCTGAGTGATACCGGCAATGCGCTCGTCACCGCGAGCGAGATGCCGTCCCGAATGTTCAAGCGCTCCCGGTTCGCGCCGCGAGGCTATGAGACTGACTTCGACTCGCACTTCCTGCGCTGGATGTTGTCCGATGGCGCCGGCGCATGTTTGCTCAGCAAACGTCCGCGACGTTCGGGCGTGTCGCTCAAGTTGCACTGGATTCACAATCGATCGTTCAGCGGCGACCTGCCGGTGTGCATGCAGATCGGTCAACCCAGCAGCCCGCAAGGTCGGACTTATCTCGATTACGCGTCGGTCGCTGAAGCGGAAGCCGACGGTGCGTTTCTTTTGCGTCAGGACGTTCGCTTGCTCCCACATTTGTTCGAGCTGGGCATTCACGAGTATGCGACGCTGGTTCAGCAGGCGGCGTTTCGCCCTGAGCAGATCGACCACTTCCTCTGCCACTACTCGTCGCAAAAATTCGCGGGCGTCGTGGAAGATCTCATGCAACGCGCGGGGCTCTCGATCCCACGCGAGCGCTGGTACAGCAATCTCACCTGGCGCGGTAACACCGGTGCCGCCTCGATCTTCATCATGCTGGCCGACTTCATGCGCGACCGCGAGCTCCAGCCCGGACAGAAAATTCTGTGCTTCGTGCCGGAGTCGGGCCGCTTCAGTATCTCTTTCATGCAGCTCGAAGTCGTAGCGGCGGCCGACAATAAGACGTTTCAGATCGCCCCGCCTCACGAGGCCTCGCCGACCCAGTCTGCGCCGGCGTCGCGGTTGATCCAGGAGCTGGCATCGGTGTGGCACGACTATCGCTCGCGCGCCTGGCGCAGCGGTTTGATTCGAAAAATCGTGGCTGGCGATTTCACCAATGCCGACTACGTGCGTTGGATCTCGTGCTGGATTCCGCAAGTCCGTGAAGGCAGCCTGTGGATGTTCACCGCCGCTAACAACCTCGATCCGCGCTACGCCGCGTTGACGGCTCTCGTGAGCAAACATGCCGGCGAGGAACGCAACGACTTCAAAATCCTATTCGAGGACTATCGACTGGCGGGCGGCACCGCCGGCACGGTCGAGGAACTGCGCCGTAATCCGGGCGGTGAAGCGCTCAACGCGTACATGCATGCGCTGGCGATCGAGCCAACGCCGCTCGGTCTGCTTGGCGCGATCTACATCATCGAAGGCACCGGTCAGCGAATCATCCCTGCCCTATTGCCGCTACTACGAGAACAGCTCGACCTGCCCTCGCAAGCGTTTCGCTTCCTGAGCTATCACGGCGAGAACGATGCCTCCCATCTCGCGCGCTGGCTGACCGCGGTGGAGATGGCCGTGCAGCTCAATCCAGGCTGCGAACAGCAGATCCTGAACGTGGCCCGTAGCACTGCAGAACTCTACGTCCTGCAGATGGAGCATGTGCTGTGACCACTCAACCGAAGTTCCTCCGCGAACCGCACGACCCCAACGATCCGAGCCCGTGGCGCGCGTTGTATCTCGACCAGAGCTTGCCACTGGCCGAAGAATGCAAGCGCGCATGGCTGGAGGATGTGAGCTCGCGCTCGCGGCAGTTCCTGCTGCCGCTGGTGCGACCGCTCGCGCGACTGACCATCGTCGGCCTGCAAGTCCTCAAGACCCTGATTCCGAATCGGTTCACGTCCTCGGCGCTGTTGCATCGACTGCTGGAATGGAACATGCGCACGTGGCTGTCGCCGAATGCGAATCTGCTGATCTTCCGCCATTTCCATCTGGGATCGGAAATCCTCGACTTCATCGCGCGCAATACGCGAGGTGTAAATGTGACGACGAATCCGCTGAAGCCAAAACAGCTCAGCGAGGTCCGCGATCACCTCTATCTGAAACACGATATCAATCTGTTCAACTTCGTGATCGCCCTCAACGAGCAACTGCGCGAGCGCGGCCTGGAGCTGGCACCCGTCGACGAGCTCGATTTCAGCGGCATCACGGACGGGCCGCTGCCCATCGAGCCGATGCCGGATCGCTGGAGCAACTTCATCGACCTGCAGACCGCCATCGAGCTGTACACGCCGTTCTATCAGCTGCTGCTGACCGATAACGACTTCTGGCGCGCATCCAACTCATTGCAACTGGATGAAACCATCGGCCTCTATGTGGCACGCCTGCTCGGCACGGCCTGGACGCCGGGACTCATCAACAACCGACATCCCCTCGTGCCGCTCTCGACGATGAAGGCCGGCTTCCGACTGGTGTTGCATGGACTCGCGACGGAGATGCAACACGCGTTGCTGGTTCAATACAAACGCGCGCAATCGCAGGAAACAAACTCGCGTATCGGGCCTACGGCGTGAACAAATGAGTCACAAACGTTTCGCCTGCACCATGTACGTATACCGAGCGATGAAGTGCGCTTGTACGGTCCGTGACACCGGTGTCAAGGGGGCCAAGAGCACCGGTATCAACCCGCTCGGCGCTCAATGTGTGCTCGAAGGATCAGCACGCAGTCGTGTTGTTGCGCCTGTTGTTCGCCCGATCGGGATCGACGCAATGTTCCAAACATCCAATGGACAGGAGATGGATCATGATTCGTAAGTTGTTTTTCGGGGGATTGTTGCTGACAGTCGCGAGCACGGCATGGAGCGCGATCAGCCTGACGGCATCGGCCGGCAGCGGCCAGGTGTCGTTGAGCTGGTCCTATTCCGGCAGCACCGCCACCACCCAGGAAATTTATCGCGATCTGGATTCGAATCCGACCGGCCGCGTCCGCATCGCCAGCGTGAGCGCAAGCACACGCAGCTATGTCGATACCGGTGTGAGCAGCGGCACGACCTATTACTACTGGATCAAGAACACCGTCAGTGGCGTGGCTGAGAATTCGAACGTCGCCTCCGCCACGCCCTCCGGCGGTAGCTCGATCACAGGGGCGTCTTGCACGACGGGCGGTGCGCAGACCACGGTGAATGCAACGATCCGTGTCACCAGCGGTACATACGATGGCGGTTGCCAACGTTTCAACGCGGGCTCGGCGCTGGGCGACGGCAGTCAGTCTGAAAGTCAGCTGCCAGTGTTCCGGGTCGAGAATGGCGCGACGCTGCGTAACGTCGTGATCGGCACCAACGGTGCGGATGGCATCCACACCTACAACGGCGCGGTGCTGGACAACATCTACTGGATGAACGTCGGTGAAGACGCGATGACCATCAAATCGTCGGGCACCACCACGGTACGCAACATCGAAGGCTACGATGCCGAGGACAAGTTCTTCCAGGTGAATGCCGCGTCCACGTTGAATGTGAGTAACTGCATCATTCATCGCGCCGGCAAGGTCCTGCGACAGAACGGCGGCACCACGTTCCAGATCAACGTCACCGTCGATCGCTGCGACATCAACACCATGAGCGAAGGCGTGTTCCGCACCGACAGCTCGAGCAGCACGGCACGGCTGACCAACAGCCGACTTCACAACGCCGGCACGGTCTGCATCGGCTCGTGGTCGAGCTGCACGCAGTCGGGCAATACGAGCTATTGAGACTGGCGAGTCGGGCGCCGGGGGCTTCGTCCCCTGGCGCTCACTTGTCGCCGATCACGACATGGCTCATGAACAGCGAGTTCTCCGACAGTCGGCTCGGCATAGTTTCAGCCGGTGGCGGCGTAGGTAACGTCACACCCTCCGGCCAGCCATCGACGATTTCGATTGCGTGGACTTCGATGCGTCCGAGCGCCGTGGTATCGAAGCGGAGTGTCAGCCCCTTCTCCCCGGTCGCGTACGCGCTGAAGCGACCCCACTCGTTCGGACGAGAGAACCACTCGGCGCGAACCGGATGTCCGTTCAAAGTGACATTGCGGACCTCATTCGACGATCGGATGTGAACTGCGATCTGCCGCGCCTTGTGCGGACTGCCGATCCGAATCACGACCTGCGTCCCTTCTGCCGCTGTCGTGTTTTCAGCCGTGATCGTCGGCCCGACGGCGTCGGTGAGCTTCGTTTCAGCGAACCACATGGGCTGCGTGAACACCGGCTCGAGGGTCTTCTTCTCGGGCTTCGCGCCATCGAGCTGCAACGCTGACCAGGACCACTCATCGGGCTTTGGAAGCGTGCTGGCACGGTAGGAACGTCCATTCGTCACATCGGCGACGAAGAAGGCGTCGCGCGTTTCCGGCGCATCGACACTGGGACTGCGGTCCATGCGTGAATAGGCAACGAGCAATGCTCCCGCCACGACAGCGAAGGTACAAAGCGTAATTGCGACGTGCCCCGACGCGCGAATCAAAGGAAACAACACGAGCACCGCAACCATGACGAACGGTGCCAGGATCAAAGGCAACAGAGACCCGACAGCACCGAAGATGGTTGCGGCCCAATAGGCAAGTTGAGCGAAGAGCACCGTGCCGACCAGCGCACTGATCAGCACTACACGTCCATCCATCTGCTTTGACGCCACCAGCAACGTGAGAACTGCCAGGATGGCGGCACCGAGCACCGGCCACATCACCATGAACGCGCCGAGCGGCGCGAGCGCTTGAGCCACCGTCGCCAGAACGACACCGGTTGCGAGACCGCCCAACCAGTAGCCCCACGCGGATGCGGGCTTCCGTAATGTCACCAGTCCCAGAATGCTCACCACCGCGGCAAGCGCGATCGCCACCCAATCGACACTGCCCGAGACCAGACAGGAAATCGCCGCCACGATCCAGGCGCCGGCGAGCACCCAGCGGGCGGCAACGCCGCGCAATTGAGCGATCACCAACAGCACCGCGACGCCACCCGCAAGACTCGCCGCGCCGGCGAGCTCGAATGTGTAACGGTCAAACAACGCATATATCTGTGAGATGGAGCTCTTCAGAATCCCCGCCCCGGCGGCCTGCAGACACAGCGCTGTGCCTGCAAGCAACACTACTGGCGCGCTCGCGCCCCGTGCGAAATCCCAGCCGCCCGCCAGCTCCATCCGACGCGCGCGAACGATTGCGAACGCCACGAGCGCGACAGCGAGAATCGCCAGCCCCCAGCCGATCCAGGTCGGATAAAAAATCAGCGTCGTGCCGAGGACATCGAAATGAACGGCATCCGGTTGCGCGGCGGGCAGTTCGGGCGCCTTGGCAAGCGCGAGCACAATCGGCAGCACCTGTTCCCCGAGATGCTGAAGACTGCCCACGTCCAGTCGCTCGGGCGTCGCCACCATCGTGTGATAACCGAACTGATCGCCGAGGAAAGCGAAGTTCAGCCCCGGCAGACCGCGTTTCAACGGAACGGTGAGATCCGTGCCGTTGGGCATGCGTCGGTACACGCTGCCCATCAACGAGTTTGCAACCGGCAGACTCGCATGGGCGCCCCACAACCGAACCAGATCTCCAGCGCGCTCGCTCGTTTCAAACATCATGGCGCGGCCGCTGGTCCCTCGAGCTTCCATGTTCAGCACCACACCGACGCGACTACTCAACGGATCGCTCTCGAAAAAAGCAGCGGCGCCGAGCAGCCCCACTTCCTCACCGTCCGTGAAAAGGAAGATCACCGTGCGCTCCAGCGGCCCGCCCGCACGCAGATTGGCAGCCAGCTCCAGAGCTGTAGCCACACCCGCGCTATCGTCCCCGGCGCCGGGCGACGTCGGCACGGTGTCGTAATGGCTCATGATCACGATGGCCGGCAGCTCCGGTGAGCGCCCGGCAAGCACACCGATGACGTTCTCAACCGAAGCCAGAGCTGGAGGCAATCGCCAGGCATCGAAAAACGCCTCGCCCCGTTGGATGTGCGTCTGCAGGCCGAGCGTTTGCAATCGGCCCGCGATGTAGTCGCGAACGCGCGCCGCTTCCGCTGAACCGATGGGATGAGGACGCTGCGCGATGGCACGCACATCTTGCATCGCTCGTTCGGCGGAAAAGATCGTCGCCGGCGCTATCGCCGGTTGTGGCGCGGGCGTCCGCAGGGCCAGGCCGACGAGCATCAAAGCGATGCCGATACATACGAGCAACGGCAGCGCGCTGAGGAACGAACCCTCGCGTCGGATAGCATCATTCATTGGGATTGGTTGAGGCTGCGTACTTCTTGAACGACTTCAAGGATGTTTCGAACGACATCGTCCGCGTTGCTCTTGTCGTAGACCAAGGACATGTGCCCGGCATTGGGCAGTATGACCTGACGACCGCGGGAAGACAGTGCGGCGTACTGGGCATGCAGCTCGGAGAAAATCTTCACGTAGGCTTCGGCATCAGCCAATTCCTTCGGGTTCGAATGTTTCCTCAGCTTGCCCGCGGTGATGACCACCACCGGCCGGTCGCCCAGACTGTCGACCAGCGCCGCGTCGGCGGTGTCAGCGTCGAAACGATCCAGCTCGGCACGCCCGGTGGAATACATGCGAGGATCGCCGCCGAAATACTCAAACGCTGCGCGCACGTCTGCGGGAGGCTCACCGGACGACGGCTCATCAGACGAAGAAGTCAGCAGCCCCGTCAAGCCCAGATGCGCCCCGATGCTCAACGCAGTAAGCATCCGCTTGCCCCATCGCTCGTTGCGCTCGTAATCGGGTAAACGTGCCTTCTGTTGCGGATGACTGGAGTCGAGAAACACCAGGCCCGCCACTTCATCGGGATAGCGACGGGTGTACGCAAGGATGAGCAAACCACCTAGCGAGTGACCCGCAAGCACATAAGGCGGAGAGATATGCGCTGCCTCGAGCAGCGCATGCAGATCGCGAACCATGTGCTGAGCGTCGCGTGGATCGGAGCTGCTGTCGCTCCATCCCAATCCGGCGCGGTCATAGGAACACACTCGCGCCTGTTTCGAGACACCGGCCTGTACCCAATGATAGCTCGCGCTCATCTCGCCGAGCCCGGCTTCAATGATTACTGTCGGTTGCGCCGTGCTCGGCCCCGTGCAGTTCACATGAAGCGCGAGCCCACCGATATCCACCTTCTGTCCAGGCGGCGGTGGCGCCGACGAGCAACCGGCCAGCGCGAGGACACAGACCATGCTGAGCCTCGCGCCGATCCTCGTAGCCCAATCAAAACTCATAGCGCGCTTCGAAGCCGTACGTGCGGGGACGCAGCTGATACGCCGTCGCGGGGGTCAGCTGTTGTCCCGCCAGCGTCGAAAGCGGCGTCCCCAACGTGCTGGCATCCTCATTGAGCACGTTGTCGACGTAGAGCATGAAATCGATAGCCGACACCCGCAGCGTGCCGCGCAGATTCACGAGGTGATAGTCGCCGAGCTTCGGGCCGGTGGCATTGAATCCCGCATACGAGGCACCCACGTAGCCATGCTCGGCACGCAGCGTCGTTGCCTTGGTCGGCTGGAACTGCAGATAAGTCGTGCTGGTGAACTCCGGGGTCGCGGGCAAGCGAGCCCCCGATCGAATGCCGACCGCACCGGCCATCGATATGTCCTCGGTCAACTTGGCCCGGCCGCCGAACAGCGATGAGCCCAGCGTCCAGCGCTGCGACATCCGCCACAGGGTTTCGATCTCGACGCCGTAGGATCCCGCGGCACCGACGTTGCCGGTATAGGACACGCCATTGGTGGACAGGCCGAGCTGCAGGTCCTGCCAGTCGATGTAATAGACCGCGGCGTTGAGGACCAGCCGGCGATCGAGCCAGTGACTCTTCAGACCCAGCTCGTAGTTCCACAACCAGTCCGGCTCATATGTGCTGGGAATGCCGAACAACGTGGACGCGGTCAGATTCGGGCCGCCGGTCCGAAATCCCTTCGACGCCTGCGCGTACACGCGTGCGTCGTCGGAGAACGCATAGCTCAACGCCAACCTTGGCGTCACTGTATCGGCTTCCTTATCGCCGAAAAAATTGTTGGTCAGCGTGAACGAGCCGGTGGCCAGATAGCCCTGCGCAATCGTGTCGAAACCCACGCTGGTCCGGCTGGCGCGCAGACCGGCGGTGGCATTGAATCGGCCTGTGACATCCCAGGAGACTTCGCCGAACAACGCCTTCTCGCTCTGCTCGGAGCGCACGTCCAGCGCGAACAGCGTACCGGAGCCGACCAATGGCACGAGCTCCGGCGCCGTGAGCCACTGGCCGGAACGCGTGCCGCGATCGATATAGATCGCGCCAACGGTCCAGTCGAGCACATGCTCGCCGGTCGACGCCAGGCGAATTTCCTGCGCGAACTGATGCTGGGACGATGGCGTCCACAGCGGCGTAGGCGTCGTCAGCCCGCCAGGCACGCCCAATGCGCGACTGATGACGGTGAGATACGCCGTACCGTCATCGGTGATGTTGAATTCGCGCTCGCTATAGCTCGTCGAGGACAGCAGCGAAGCGAAGCCGAGATCGACCTGCGCGACGAAATTCGCCGCCGAGAATTCCAGCTCGTTGCGAGCGTTCAGGTATTGCACCGTTTGATAGTCCCCGACCCGCGCCCCGAGGCCCGGCGTGACGACCGATCCATAAGTGCCGTAGGTCTTGCTGTCCTGATGCAGCACCGTGGCTTGCAACGACAGCCGTTCCAATGGCTGCGCAGCCACGATCAAACGTCCGCCGCGCACGCGCTCCGAATTCACGTCCTTCTCATTGCGCCTGACATTGTCGATGTAGCCGCCTTCGTCGTGTCCATAAGCCACGGCACGCACGCCGAGCTTGCCTGCCACGAGAGGAACATTGAGCATGCCGCTCAACCCGCCTCCTTCGTCGCCGTCCTGGGTCGACTCGCCGCGAACCTCGGTCGTGACATGAAACTCTTCCAGATCCGGCTTGTTGGTGATGATGCGCATCGCGCCGCTGAGCGAGCCGGAGCCGAACAATGTTCCTTGCGGGCCGCGTAACAATTCGACCCGCTGCACGTCGAACAGTCGCGAGTCGAGCGTCGTGGTCGCGCCCGTGCCCGAGTCCGTGACGATCTCATCGACGAACTGTCCCACCGTCGCCTGTTGCAACACTCCGCCCTGCGAGGTCGCGATACCGCGCACAGCGATGCGGTCCCGATTGGCACCGGCACTGGTGATCGAAAAGCCAGGGGAATAACGCACGACATCCTGCACGCGGGTGGCGCCGGCACTGACCAGATCGTCTTGAGTCAGCGCCGTCGCGGCGATCGGCACTTCACTCAAGGTCTGCGCGCGATGGGTCGCGGTCACGATCACTTCCTCGACCGTCATCGTGCTCGATTTGGACTCCGGGACACGAAGTGTGACGACATTGCCTTCCCGCGAGGCGATGATCAGCCCCACTTGAATCAGCAACCGGTCGAGCACTTCCTCGGTCGTGAGCTCGCCTTGAATGGCGCGGATCTGCTTGTTCTCGATCGCGTCATAGGGGAACAGCAGCCGCAGGCCGGATTCGCGCGAGAAAGCATTCAAGGCATCGACCGCAGGTTGCGCGGGGATATCGACTCGTTGACGAGCCTCCTCGGCGACCGCGTTCTGACTGAGTAGCGCTCCGAGCGCCGCGACCATCAGGGTCTTCCGCAGGCTTCGGGCAATCGAGTTATTGCTGAGTTGTTTTTTTGACGACATCGTATCCTCCCCGCCAGCTGTTGCTGGGTACCGATGTCGAAACGAAGCAAGCCGACCGAGCTGCTACTCGAAACTGAAATATTTTTCTAATCGCGGTGGACCAGATACACGGTGCCGTCCGCGCCTTCGATGATCCGGACCGGAAAGCCGGACTGCACCGAGCGCAGGAACGCGTCCGCCTCGTTGCTCGGGAATCGTCCGCCGATCCGGATCGAAGCAACGCGGGGATCGGCAACGATGATGCGTTTGGTCCGGTAGCGGCTGAATTCTTCGGCGGCCTGGGCCAGGGTCTCGCCGCGCAACTCGATCACCCCTTCGCTCCAGGCGAGGCGTTGTCGCAAGACATCCGGTCCAAGCTCGCTCTTCGCGACCGTTGAGCGGTCGACAACAGCTCCCGAGCCGGCGGCGATTTGCCTGGCAGGGTCCGGCGGTGGCACTGTTTCCGGCGCTTCGACGACGACCACGGTTCCTTCCGTCACCGTGACCTCCGCCAGATCGCTTCGCAGGCGAACGACGAACGCCGTGCCCAAGGCGCGGATGTGCGAACCCGCCGCTGTAACGACGAAGGGGCGCTGCGGATTGTGAGCCACCTCGAACAGCGCTTCACCGCTGACCAGATGTAACGAACGCTCCGCGTCCGTGAACCGGACGCGCAGGACGCTCGCGGTATTCAATGTGACTCGGCTGCCGTCTTCGAGCGCGATGACCCGACGCTCGCCGATCGCACTCTTATAAGTGTCGGGGGCGGAGAAAACCCACCAGCCAGCGGCACTCGCCGCGCATAAACCGAGTCCACCCGCGAGCGCCGTCCGACGCGTCATCCGCCATCGGGCCACCGTCTCGTCGGGCATGAGCGAGGACACCGGCACCGCTTTGAGTCGTTCCATGCGCTCCCACGCAGCTTCCGCCTGCAGATAGGCCACGGCGTGCGCCGGATCCGCATCCATCCAGCGTTCCAGTTCGTCCCGCACTTCGCGCGTGACGGCCTGTCCCTGAACACGGGCGACCCAGGCGGCCGCCTCGCCGCTCAGCGCGTTTCCTTCACTTTGCGCCATGATCGTCCGAACCTGGGTTGAGGGGCCTGATGCTCGGCGAGCGCGCTGGTGACGAGCGCAATCGCCTTGGTCAAATGTTTCTCCACGGTGGAAATCGAGAGCGACAGCTCGGCGGCAATCTCTTGCGTCGATCGTTCCAGCACCCGGCGCAGGACGAAGACACGACGGCATTGAGGAGGCAGCGTATCGATGATGGCTTGCAGGCGACGCAGCTCGTCCCGCACGGTCACGACCTCTTCCGCCGAACCGCCGCCGTCCGCCACGTTGAGCACTTCGAGGTCGGCCATCAAGTCGAAAGACACCACGGCCTTGCGACGGGCCGCGTCGGTCAACAAGTTGCGCGCAATAGTGAAGAGATAGCTGCGGCCTTGCTCGATGCGCGCCCAATCCGTTGCTACATAAGCACGGGCCAGCGTCTCGGCGACGACGTCATCGATTTCCACGGCAGGCAGCGCCATCCGACGCAGTTGACGGCGCAGCGCCGGCTCATGCACCAGGATGATCGACTTGAACCAGGCGTTGCGGGCATCGCGGTCGTGCACGTGGCTGCTCACCTCCAGCGGCCGGCAGCCTAAGGGACGAGCCGCAGCCGCGCAACTCGCTCTTGACAGATCTCCGCCGGTCACTGCCGCCGAGTGATCCACAAAAGTTGTGGGCAACCCTGTGGATATCTTCGCGCACGCGGTCTGTTGCGGCGAAAATCGGCCGCGAGCGTGGGGTGATCAACTTTTGATCATTGGCGCCCCTGCCGGGCGCGGTTCTGCGCGAAGCGCGTGCTCGCCGCACTCGTGCGCCTCGGACCTGTGGCCTCCTGGAACTGTTGCAGGAAACATTGCTGACCTCCGGCCGATCGTTGCCGGAGACGACGAGATCGGCCCTGTCCTCGATGAAGCTCGGCGGTCAGGGGGCGCGTATCAGAAAGGAGTTGCTGAGATAGTCGCGTCTGCTCGTCAAGTCTTGACAGCTCGCGCGAATTCATCGCCGTCAATCGATCCACAAAAGTTGTGGGCAACCCTGTGGATATCTTCTGGAGCACCCCCTCTCGCCGCGAAAAACCGCGACTCACATCACGTGATCAAGTTTTGATCAAACCGTGGTGTCGACGACCGCGGGTTGCGCGAGGCGCGCGGGCGCACGCGCGGCTTCCTTCGCAAGATCGATGAAAGCGCGTGTCTTCGCGGGCGGAGCGATGTTCCCCGGATAGGCCGCGTACAAAAACATGTGGCGCATCGTCCAGCCAGACACGAGGCGAACGAGCCGCCCCGCCGCCACTTCGGCACGCAAGTCGGCCGTGCAAGGAAAACCGGAAATACCGGCGCCTTGAATCACCATGCGCAACAACGCGTCGTTGCTGGCGACCGAAATGGCACCGCGTGTCTTGACGCGCACCTTGCGACCACCGCGATGAAGCTCGATCGACCACGGCGACGGTAACAATGACAACGCGATCCACTCGTGGCTCGACAGGTCCGCCGGCTTGCGAGGCGTGCCATGTCGCGCCAGGTAGACGGGCGCCGCCACTGGCCACAGTTCCAGCTCCTCCAACACGACCGCGCGCAGCGAGGAATCGGCCATCGGTCCGATGCGGATCGAAAGATCGAAGCGTTCCGCGATCAGGTCGAGCTTCCGGTCCGTCGGCACGTAGTCGATGCGCATGGCCGGATAGCGCTCGCGGTAGGTCGCGATCCAACCGGCGACCAAACCGGCCACTCCGTGCGTGCTCGTGAGCCGCAATGTGCCGGACGGTTGAGCACGACCGGTGCGAGCTCGCTCCATCGCTGCTTCGGCATCGGTCAACAAGGCTCGGCAGTCGGCAAGAAACGCCGCGCCTTGCTCCGTGATTGCAAGCTTGCGCGTTGAGCGCTGTAACAGCTGCGCTCCCAACTCCCGCTCCAGCACCGCGACGGCCTGACTGACGGCGGACTTGGTCGTGTTGAGACGTTCCGCCGCGGCCGTGAACGAGCCGGCCTCCGCCACCGCGACGAAAGCCACCAGACGAGCCAGGGAGACGGCGGGCGTTCTCATTCGATTGTTCTCGATTACTGGACAATGAATTATTGCCCGGCCGCTTTTTCAGAACAATCGGGACGCGCAGCATGGCACCCATCGACTCACCGCAACCCACTGATAAAAGGAACTGCCATGTACGTACTCCTCGGCTCCAACGGCAACATCACCTCCAAGACCGCCAGCCTGCTGCTCGCTCAAGGCGCGCCGGTCCGCGTCGTCGGTCGAAATGCGAACTCGCTCCGTGCCCTTCGCGCCGCCGGCGCCGAGATCGCGACGGGCGACCTTGCCGACTCAGACTTTCTTGCAAAGGCATTCACCGGCGCCCTCGCCGTCTACACCATGATCCCGCCCGGTCACTCCGAGCTCGACATGGCGGCCACTCAGAATCGACGCGGAGAGGCCATCGCCCGCGCAATTGGCGCGTCGGGCGTGAAGCGGGTCGTGAACCTGAGCAGCATCGGCGCCCATCTGCCCTCGGGCACCGGGCCGATCGCCGGCTTGTATCGACAGGAACAGCGCCTCAATGCGCTCGACGGTGTCGACGTGCTCCATGTCCGCCCCGGATATTTCTTTGAGAATCATCTGGCCGCGCTACAAATGATCCCGACCATTGGCGTGTACACGGACATGACCGCTCCCGACGCTCCGCTGCCGATGGCTGCCACTTCCGATATCGCAAAAGTCGTGGCGCGCGAACTGCTGACTCCGTCCTTCAGCGGCAAGCGCGTGCTCCACCTGCACGCGCCGCGCCTCTACACGATGCGCGAATCGACCCAGTTGCTCGGCGCCGCCATCGGCAAACCCGACCTCGCCTATGTGCAGGCAGACCTGGTGCAAGGCAAAGCGGCGCTGCTGCAGTTCGGACTCTCCGCCAGCGGCGCCGATCAGATCGCGGAAATGAGCGCCGCCTTCTCAGCGGGACTCTTGAATGGCGAATATGAGAAAGGCCCGACGGAGCTCGCGCCGACGACCCTGGAAAGTTTCGCGGCCACGGTGTTCAAGCCTGCGTACGAGGCAAGCTTATAAATATATCGATCCATCGCGGGGGCGGCCAATTGCCGCCGTCTGCAGCCGCTACGGCGTCTTCGAAGCCGAGCGAATGAAGGCACGCGCATCGTTGGCGAATTGCAGGCCGACGCCCGGGGTGCGCCAGGGCGTGTGACCTGACTCGTAACATTTGAACGTCATGGCCTGCCGCAAATAGGGCGGCAGGTTGCGTTCCAATTCGGCATTCGCCGGACACGTCGACTCACCGTCGTAGCGTCCGAGAATGATTAGAAACTTCAGGTTCGGATTGAGCTGTACCGCTTCATCCGTCGCGGGTAATGGCGTGCCGACCGTCGGTGGCCCGCCACCTCGCTGCACGGCTGCTACCATGAGCGCGTTGGCCTCCGCTTCCGGCACGGGGGACGTTGCATATACCCAGTTCTCGCCCGGTCCCGGAGGAAACACGCCCGCGGGAGCAAAGCCGGCGTTGTTATGGGGCGAGCCCAGGCCGCGATAGGGAAGATCGGTGCGATATCCCAACTCATACTTGAAGTGCCGCAGGATGGCTGGCGTCGCACTCGTGGGCGGACGCGACGTCGTCACTCGAGTGTCGAAGCCGAACAGCTTCTGGTCCTGATCCTTCAGCAGCAGCGTATGAAACTGACGCGGCGTGACGATCAGCGTCTTGCGATCGATGGCGTCCGGCGCGATACCAGTGAATCGTGACAAGCCCGCGACGATCTCGGATCGTTCCGCACCCGATAACTGATCGATGCGATCCAAGGCGGGAACATAAGTGTTACGAACCCACGTGTCCGCGGCTTTGGCAATCGCGTCCCGATCCGTACCGAGTTCGGGTGAAAGGCGATGATGGAAGCGCGCGACCTCGGCCATACCGACGACGCGCAGCGCTTCGAACAAACGACGCGAGATGTAGGGCTTATTCAGACTGGTCTCGCCCGTGATCATGATCACGCCGTGAAGCGGCAGCCCCTGCTTCGTCAACGCATATCCGACGGTGGCCGCACGCGGTGCGCCCCAGCTGACACCGCCGATGAAAACCGGCGTCTCTTCGGCATCGTGCTGAATGAGCCAGCAACGAATGAACTCAGCAAAGGAATTGGTATCGCCGATGGTGCTGTTGAACTCGGCGGCATACTCGGGCCTTGTCGGTCTGCTGAAGCCGGTGCCCACCTGATCGACGACGACCAGGTCCGTGGCCGTCAGCCAGGTTCGATCGTTCGCCACCAACCGCGCGCCATCGAACAACTCGCCCTCTGCCACCATGGGGCCAGCAAGATTGAAGTTCATTCCGACTGACGCGCCGCCCGGTCCGCCGCCCCACAGAAAGGTGACGGGTCGGGTCTGTCCGGACGAGCGCACGCGATACGCCGTATAAAACATGTAAGCGTGAGGCTCGCCGGTCTGAACGTCGCGAATGGCGATGCGACCTGCTTCAGCGGTGTATTGCAACGTCTTGCCGTCGACTTTGATCTGATGCTGAGTGACGACCGGCGCCGGCTCCTCCGCCCGCGCAGTCATCGCACAGAGCATCGCCAACGCTGCCAGAGCAAATCTCACCATAAACATCGCGTCCCCTTTGAATTCAGAATGATCAGCGTCGCTTCGCCAGGATCTGCAACGGCAGCTGCGTGGTATCGATGAGCCGGGTCAGGGAAATCGACGAGCGGATGTCGACGATGCCCGGCATGGAAGAAAACCTCTCCCACAGCAGCTTTTCGTAATCCTTGATGGTCGGCGCCACGATCTTCAGCAACAGATCCACGGCGCCCATCAGGGCGTGGCACTCCACGACCTGAGGAATCTTTCTGATGTTCTCGATGATCTGCGAGGCCGTGACCTCACCGCGCCCGTCGATCTTCACCATCGCCAGCACCATCACCCCGAAGCCCACCTTCTCCGCATCCAGCAAGGTGACGCTGTTGGTGACAATGCCCTCTTCCTTGAAGCGCTGAATGCGCCGCCAGCACACCGACTTGGAGGAGCCGACCCGCTCGGCCAGGGCTTCCAGGCGCAACGACGCATCGGATTGCAGCTCGGTCAGAATTTTCAGATCCAGCGCATCGAGAGGCTCGCTCACTGTCGACGCCTCAATCGATCCCGACCGTTCCAGCCAGCGCCTTCTTGATCGCGACCGGGTCGTAGGCCACGCCGTTCTTGAAGACACTCTCGACGTGGTCGATGGCATTCACGTTGGCGGACAGATCGCCGTTCAAGAGCACCAGGTCGGCGCGCTTGCCCGCCGCCACGGAGCCGATCTCTTTGTCGCGCCCGAGATAAATGGCGGCATTGAGACTCATGATGCGAATCGACTCCGGCAGCTGGAAGCCGCCCTCGAGCATCATGTGCAATTGTCTTTGCGCTGTAGTTCCGGGCACGGTGCCGCCAAAGCTGGTCGGATCGGAGCCGGCCATCAGCAAACCGCCGGCTGCGACGAACGCCCGCTCGAATTGCAGCAGCTTGGGCACGAAGCCAGTCATGATGTTGACCATCTGGCTCGGCTGCAGTCGCGTCCACATCGCATCGAAGCTACTACGCAATGCAGGCGAGAGCGGCGCGAGCGCTTCGTCGGTCGGTCGATGGCCGCGAATCAGGACTTCGGTCACAGGGAGTGTCGAGGTGAGCGCCACTTTGTGATCGACCAGCAGCTTGATCAGCCGCTGTATTTCGGGTCCCTGCGGATCCAGGGCCATGAGCGAGGCGGTTCGCACCTCCCACGAGGGACATTCCTCTGGCTTTCGGCCGGGCACGAAGTCGCTCGGCTCCATAAAACTGTGTTCGAGATTGTCGATGCCGGCGTTGATCGCCTCTTCGTAGGTAATCGAGCAGATGTGGCCGGTGACTTTGAGCCCACGCGCGTGCGCAGCTTCAATGGCTGCGCGTAAGTCGGCACGCGAGACGTGCTCATACACTTTATATGAGGTGACGCCCTCGTCCGCCCAATAGTTGACGAGCTCGCGCACCTTGTCGGGCCCATGCACCGACGGCATGCGATCGAGCCGCGGCTCGCCTTCGATGTAGGGCCCCGTCACATCCATGTCCGGACCGATTTGTTTGCCGCTCTTGATAGCACGCGCGACCGCGAGATCGGCATAAGGGTCGAGTGAGCCTGCGGTTCGAATCGTCGTTGCGCCGGAAGCCAGATACAAGCGCGAGAACTGCTCGGGATACGTGCCGTAGTGGCCTTGGCCGAGCGGATAAAACATATGCTCGTGCATCAGCACGAAGCCGGGCACCACGGTTTTGCCCGTGCCGTCGATGACGGTCGCTTCCTTGGGAACAGGCGTACTCGCCGACGATCCTACGGCAGTGATGCGCCCGCCAGCGAACAGCACCGTCATGTCTTTGGCAGGCGGCGCACCGGACCCGTCGATGAGAGTCACATGTGTGATCGCAATCGAGGGCTGGTGGTGAGACACAAAGGCCTGGTCCGCGGCCACCAGACTCGAGCCATTCTGAGCCGACGAGCCATTCTGCGCCGACGCCGTGCCAGCAATCGATAGGCCGAGCAGCGTCGCGACACTGAGAAACGTTGCGCGCATCGTCATTCTCCCGTGCGCTCATGCATCGCCAGGCTGCGATGCCGACCATGAAGCCACCAATACACCGTGCCGAGCACCGCCCATCCGAGCAGCAGCACGTATGAACGCCAGTCCGCGTTGATGCCCACAATCAAAATTCCCAGCGCGCATACGACGCCGATCCAGCCCCAGAGCCTGACCGTGCGCCGATGCAACCTGAACGCCGCCTGCGCGTGAATGTCAGGATGCTTGTCGACCAACCCGATGGCCGCCAGACAGTTACTACCGTACTTGAAAACGGTCGGAATATTCGACGCGAGAAACAAAAACACCAGGCTGTCCGGCAACATGAGACACGCCACCGCGCAGACGAAAACCACGGTGATCGCCACATGTGGCGTGCCCCACTTGGGATGAATCGCTCCCAACGAAGCGGGCAGGACTTGATCCCGGCCCATCGCAAACAAAAACCGGCCGGTGATCAAGGTCAGCGTATTGATCGCCGCGGCGATGGAGACCAGAGCAGTAAACATCAGCGCCGGCCCCATCCAGCCGCCGAAGAACGCATTGCCGGCATCCGCCAGCGGCGCTTTGCTGGCCCCCGCAGCGGTTGCGCCCAACACGCCAATCGTGACGACGGTGACGCCCAGATAAACAACGACGGCAATGACGGTGGAGAGCGTCAACCCCTTCCCCATCGTGCCCTTGCTGTTGCGGATTTCTTCGCCGGCTTCCGCTGCACTCTCGATACCGGAATACAGACCGACCAACAGCGGCAGAGCCGCCAGCGCGCCTACCACCCCGTGCGGCAGGAACGGATCGAAATGCATCGACTCGATCTTGGGCAAGCCGAAAAAGATGAAGGCGGCCAGCACGATCAGCTTCGCCGCCACCAGCCAGCGCGCCGCGCGACCGACCAGCCCGACCCCGAATACGTTGACCAGATAAAATGCCAGCAACAGCGCGAACATCGTCGGCAAGCGCGGCACATCGACCAGTTGCGACAGATAGCCGACGAACACCGTCGCCATCAAGCTCAGCGCGCCGGCATTACCGAGAATCCGCAGCCACGACACGATGAATCCCAGATAGGGATGTACGAATTGCGCCGGCCACGCGTACGAAGAGCCGCTGCGGGGGACCGCCGACCCCATGAAGGCATAGATCACGACGAACACGGCCATCGGCACCATGGCCACCAGCAACGTGAGCAGCACGGCCGGACCGGCCACCGCCGTCGAAGGCGCGACCACCGAGAAAATCGAGACGCCGATCGCAGCGCTGAGTCCGAGCGCGACCACGTCGAACAGAGTCATCGCCGGCTGCAGATGACCCGGCGCGGCGCGTTCGTTCGAGGTCGTCATGGCTTGCGGGGCTTCATTCCGATGGCGCGATCGAGCGCAGCGGGATCATAGAACGTCCCATCGCGCACGATCAGTTCGATGTTCCGCAGGTTGCCGATGTCGATCGAAGGATCGCCGCGGACCAGGAACACATCGGCGAGCTTGCCCTCCGCAATCGAGCCCAGCTCCCGGTCGCGCTTCATCATACGCGCCGGCTCGAGCGTGGCCAGTTGCAACACGCTCAGCGGAGAAATGCCTGCGGCAACGTACAGCTCCAACTCATGCGGCAGCGTCAAGCCGGCCATGCCGTCCGTTCCAGGCACGACACGCCCACCGCACGCGTGAAACCGGCGCAACAACTCCATCGCTCGTTTGAACGACGCCGTGTACTCCGCGCGCTCCTCATCGTTCTTCGGCAGCCCGCCGCCCTTCGCCTCGCGTACTACTGTCGGGGGAAGACGGTCGACATAGGGCAGCGCATACGCCGCCACTTCACCACGACGCGTAGTAAACAAAGCTTCCAGCACGATCGCGGTTGCATCCAGCGTGATGCCACGCTCGCACCAGTTCTTGATCGATTGCGTCACCGCCGGCGAATCCAGATCGATGGTCGCACCGAGCTTTGCCGGCAACAGCATCCGATTGAGCGTGTTGGTCTGTTTCTGCACCTCGTCGGGCAGGAAATTCAGCACCGCGAAGTTGAGATGACTCACATCGTCGAAGCCCACGCGGACGACATCGTCGAACCGGATCCCGGCGGGGACATGGCCACCGACACGCAGCCCATGCGCATGCGCTTCCTTCACGGCCTGCGGCAGCAGCTCGACCGGCACCGAGCTATAGATCTTCAATTCGTCGTAGCCGCGGTCTGCCAGAGTCTCGATGGCTTGCGTGAGCTCGGACGCATTTGTGACTTTGATGCTGACGAGATTGCTGGTCGCGGCCCGGCCATCGACGAGCCCAGCCAAGGCCAGGCGCGGGCCGATCAACGTACCGTCGTTGAACTCCTTGCGCCAGCGGGTGACGGCATCGATGTCATTGCCCATGTCACGCGCGGCCAGCACACCGTTGGCCACATGAAGCAGTCCGTCGAGCGTCGACCGCAGATGCACGTGCATATCCCACAAGCCGGGCATGAGCGTGCGACCCGTGCCGTCGATCTCGCCCTTGCTGACACCGGTCGTGTCATCCGGCGCCACTTGTGAGATCCGGTTGCCTGCGATGACCACGCGCATGTTTCGGCGCATGACTTTGGCTTCAGCGTCGAACACATCGACGTGGCGAAATACCGTCGCGCCCGTAGGCTTGCGTCCCAGCTGTTTGGCAATATCGTGATCGCGTCGATCCAGCACTTCGTTCTGCGCCGACAGCAACGATGCAGCCGTGTCCTCCCAGCCCGCGCGAATGGTGGTGATACCCGTCCTGCTCAGTTCGGCAAACAACTCGCCGCCCGCATCCAGCCAGATCGGCGATGGCCCCAGCGCGACGCCGTGTATGAGAACGAGCGATACCCGCTGCGTTTTTCCGCCCGAGCTGACTTCGCGAGAGACGACGTCCTCCAGAGTTGCCCGGCCCGCCGGTAGCAGATCGATGCCGTGATCCTTCGTCTTCCGTAGCACACGCGCGAGCATCGGAAAGTTGTCAGGTGTGCTGGTCTCCGGCAGATAGAAACCACCGGTCCTCGCCTGCCCCGCATCGCCCGAGGAACGCCAGTGCAACCGGCCATCGCTCGTGCTCAACTCTTCCACGGGCGGCACACCGATGCCGGTATCGCCGCTCGTCTTCAACTCACGGGGCCGACCCGCAGAATCGAGCGACCACACCAGCTCAAGATCGGGTCCGCGACCGTTGTTCCTGGCCGTGTATCGCACGGTACGAGCGTCGCCCGCTTCCTGGACACTCATGTGCCCCACCGGTTGCGACCGATGCAGGACCACATAGTCGGCGGCCGAGGCAACGCCGGCTAGAAACATCGCGACCAGCGATGCGCCGCGGATCAACAAGTATCGTCGGCTCACGGCTGCACCGTCGGCTGTCCGCCGGATTTGTAGACGCGGCCGTCCTTCATCACGAAATCCACCGTGCTCAGTAACTTCACATCGGCAAGCGGATCGCCGGTCACCGCGATGATGTCCGCTCGAAAGCCGGGCTTGATCTGTCCCAAACGGTCGCTCATGCCGAGCGCTTCAGCTGCGTTCACCGTCGCGGTCTTGATCGCCTCGCTCGCAGGCAATCCGCTTTGCACATACAGCTCGAGCTCTTGCGCCCGATTGGCATCGAGATCGCCGCCGGCATCGGTCCCCAACGCAATCTTCACGCCTGCTCGATACGCTTCACCCGGCAGCTGCCGCGCGCGTTTGATGGCGGCGGAAAGGAACGTCCACTCCTCGGGCTTCAATCCCGCCTGAATGCTGGGCTTGTCCAGAAACACGCTGACGTACGTGGTCGGCACCAGGATCACGCCCTTCTGTTTCATCAGCGCGAACGATTCTTTGTCGGCGTAAGTGCCGTGCTCAATGGTAGTCACGCCAGCGCGAACCGCCGCATTGATGCCTTTGGTGCTGGTGACATGCGCCGCCACGCGACGATTGAGTGACTTCGCCGTAGCGATGATTGTTTCCAGCTCATCAGGCAACAGGTCAGGTTCGGCGCTCGCATTCCCCGTCTCGTCGCTGCCCGAGCCCGATACGGAAATCTTGATCACATCGGCGCCATCCGCCACGCGCTCGCGCACGCCTTCGCGACACGCAGCGACGCCGCTGCACGGCTTGCCATAGTCTTCAATGTGCATGCGTAGCTCGGGCCGCAACAGATGCGGATCGCCATGACCGCCCGTACGCGACAGCATCGAGCCGGCCGCGATGATGTGGGGCCCAGGAAACATGCCTGCATTCAGCGCATCGCGCAGAGGAAAGATCACGTCATGAGGCGCGCCCAGATCGCGAATCGTCGTGAATCCACTCAACAACACTTGTCGGGCGCTGACGGCAGCTCGCAACGCCAGGTCGGCCGGGCGCATCGTGACTGAGTCGGTGATCCGCCCGGGACGTGGCTGGAACAGTCGCATGGTGATGTGCGCATGCAGGTCCATCATTCCTGGCAGAACGAATTGCTGAGACAGATCGACCAGGCGCCCATCCGCGCCGACCGCGGCTGGATCGATGAAACCCGCACGCACCTCCGCGATCTTGTCGTCGCGCACGATGATGGTCTGCTTCTCCAGCGGCGCCGCGCCCGGCGTCGCGAGCAACCGGCCGGCATGAATCACGACCGTTTCAGCGGCAGCGGGAGTTGCGATGGCAGCGACAGCAATCGCCAGTAAGGTTCGAAACATCAGCATGAGATCATCGCCCCTGGGTCTTCACAGAATCCGGCGCAGCGCGTGCAGCGCTTTGTCGATATCTGTTTCGTCGTTGAATATATGAGGCGCAAAACGCAGCAGCCCCAGACGCGGCGACACTGCGACGCCCTGCGCCGCCAACTGTTGAGCCAGCGTCGCTGCGTTGTGTGCCGGGAACTCAGCGCTCAGCATCGCTCCCCGTCGAGCTGGATCGAGCGGCGTGACGATGCGGGCCCCCAGCTTCATCAGCCCTTCGGCGAGCATGGAGCCGAGCGCCTGAGTGTGCGCTTGAATGCGATCGATGCCGATGTCCAGCAGATAACTCACCGCGGTCGAGAAGGCAACGCGCGATGGATGAGCGGTACTCGCATACTCGAGCCGACGCGCATCGTCCGGCAGCGTGAGCCGCCTCGGATCGATATCGTCGTACGGCGGTGTCGGGTCGGATGAGCGCGCCCCGACCATGATGGGACGAAAACGATCGAGCAGCTCCGGCCGCAGATAGCAGGCGGCGACGCCACCAAAGCTGCACAACCATTTGTAGGAGCCGGCCACGAGCACATCGACATCGGCCGCCTGCACATCGATGGGCACGACGCCGGCCGATTGCATGGCATCCACCACGAGCAGCGCATTGTGCGCATGGGCGAGATCGGCCAGCGCCTTCAGATCGAAACGATAGCCCGTGATCCATTGCACATGACTCACACAGATCGCCACGGTGTTCTTGTCGACCTGAGCAGCGATATCGTCGATGGACAACGATCCTGGATTGTTTCTTAGCGAGGCCAGGCGCACTTCCGCTTTTGTATCCTCCGCGACCCGCAGCCACGGCAAGGTGACGGCCTCCGGCTCGATGTCGATGGACACGACGTTCTGCCCGGCACGCGGATGCACCCACCACGCCACCTGGCTGATGGCTTCGGAAACACTGGTGGCTGCCGCAACGCTGCTGGCATCGGCACCAAACAATCGGGCGCCGGCGATGCGCGGACCTTTCAGAATCGCATCGACATTGTCGAAGAACGCCGCTGAGCCGCGCTCCGCGAGATCGCGCGCAAAGGCTTCGTGTCGTGCGAGAACCGGTGTCGAGATCAAGCCGACCGCCGCGCTATTCAGATAGCCGGCGCGTCTCGCTGTCGCATAGTCCCTTGCGAGCGCGGCTGAATCGATGTTGTGAAGCTTGTCGCCGGCTGTTTGATACATCGTGCGAGACGATATGACGCGCCCCTCCCGACCGGCAAGACACCGATCCCGCCGCTGGCGGCGGTTTGAACACATCCGCGCGTTTTTGCCCTGCCCGACCGCCGATATTCTCGCACACGCAGTGGAAACAGGAACGTTGTGCCGGCCCCGGCCCCCGGCGGCGTCAAAATAGGGAACGGGTTTCTCAGCGCTTTTTGCCCAGCGTATGCAGCGGCAGCTGGGTGGTGGAAATGAACCGGGTCAACGAGATCGACGAGCGGATGTCGAGGATGCCGGGCATGGCGGAAAACTTTTCCCACAACAGCCGCTCGTAGTCCTTGATGGTCGGCACCACGATCTTCAGGCACATGTCGATCTCGCCCATCATGGCGTGACACTCCACCACCTGCGGGATCTTCCTGATGTTCTCGATGATGTGGGCCGGCTTCACCTCGCCGCGTCCGTCGATTTTGACGAACGCGAACACCGTGACCCCGAAGCCGACCTTCTCCGGGTCGAGCAGGGTCACGCTGCCGGTGATGATGCCCTCTTCCTTGAACCGCTGAATGCGCCGCCAGCACACGGACTTGGAGGAGCCGACACGCTCGGCCAATGCTTCCAGATGCAATGAGGCGTCGGACTGAAGCTCCGTGAGTATCTTGAGATCCAGCGGATCCAGTGGCTCGGTCAACTGCACCCTCGGGCGCCAGGCGCGAAACAGAAGGTGCAATGATAGGCCGAACTACCGAGCCTGTGGCAAGACCTGCTCGCGGATCCAGTGCTTCACCGCATCGGTATCGGCGATGTTGCCCTCGAAGTAGCGGCTCGGTTTCCACGCCTCGTTTTCGCCGCGACGGCGGCCTTCGCGCACCAGTCGTCCCATGCGCACCACCGCCAGTCCGCTAGGTAATTCGAACGCTTCGGGCCAGCCGCCGGAGCGCCGGTCGATATGCGTTTCACCGCCGATTTGCGTCACGCCCGGAAACCTCATGATCTCATCCATGAAGGACAAGCAGGCGCTGGCGCAGCCGTAGTCCGTGAGCACATAGACCTTCGCACGCACCGGATTCGCCGGCGGTCGCTTAGGAAAAGAAAGGCGCTCGACCGCGGGGCGCGTCGTCACGAGCCTCGTGCCGTTCGGCAGCATGCGCACCTTGGGCTTGTCGGCCGTCGCCGTCATCGGTGGATCCGGGGGCATCTCGATACGATTCTGATCGGCCGAGAACCCTGGATCGTCCGCGCCGGTCGGCGAAATCACCAGCATGACGTTGGAGATCTCGAGCCGTGCCCGCGCCATGTAGTCAGCGTATTGCTGGCCATAGAAACCACGCAGGAACGCCATGAACCAGTTGTACGTGCCGCCGGGATTGCCACGAACGTCCAGAATCACCGCATCCCTGTCGCGCAAGCCGGGTGCGCCATCGATGATCTGACGAAACTGCGCGGCGGCTTCCGCTGTGGCCGGCATCATCGTGCCCATTCTCACCCACGCCACGTTGTCCCCGAACTCGCTGATGCTCGACGTTGAGTCGTTGATGCTGGGTGCGGATGAGCTCGTGCGTTGCGGCTGTTCGATCGAGCTGCCTTCGGGCGCCGGCCCCCAGGTCAATGCAATCTCGTTCTCGCCAATCCGACACTTCGTCGGCAGTGAGTACAAGGGATTGCCGAAGTCGAGAAACATCTGCCTCGCGATCGCGGCACGCGTCGTTTCAAGCCCGCGAGGACCGCCGTAGAACTCAGCGAGTCCGTCGGTCCACTCATGCATGGCGCGGCCATCGCAAGTCGTGACGGCATCGCCGGCTTTGACCGTTGGCAACTGCGAGCTGGTGACGACGTAACGTCCGCCTTGATACTCCACCTTGAAGCGTGGCCAATTGGCCCGACGCGTGTTCACATTGAAATAAGCACTGAGATGAGCGTCTTCGAAGCTCACGATGAAATGCTGAAGCACCGCGCGATACGAGCCAAAGTCCTTGACCTGCGCCGCCTCGCGCCGCGCTTGAGTCAGCGAACGTTGGAACAACGTTTGCCATTGCTCTCCGCCCGGGTAGACGGCATAGATGTAGTGTTTGGGAATCGCGGCCTCCAGATACTGCAGATCCTGCTCCAGCAGCGATTGCCACGCTTTGGCGGATGGCGACTCCACGGCATCCGCGGCAACGGTGCCCGCCCCCATGGAAATCAGCACCGCACCGAATAACCAGTTTGCAACGCTCATCGTGAGTTCCCCGCAAGCACGAAAGTTCGGACATCGTCGGCAAAGCGCTCCGCCGTACCGCCGAGATACAACATGTGACCCGACTCGTAGTTCTTGAATGTCACGCGCTCGAGCGGCAGCCCGCCGCGCTCGACCTGACTTTGCGATCCCGCGGGCGTGGCGCCCATGTCGTAGTAACCCGAGGTGACCATGACCCTGAGTGCGGGCGTGCGACGCATGGCCGTGGCGAGATCGACAGCGAAGCTCTGCCCTTTCGGCAACCCGCTGACGCGCGAGAAATCCCAGGTGAATGCCAATGAGAACGTGATCGGCGAATACGCGACCGGCATGGTCACTTTCAAATGATCACGCAGCATCATGTTGAACGCGGCAACAAACCCCGGCACGTAACGAGTCATCGCCGGATCGTCGGCCACCGGATCGCCACCGCTGCCGGCGAGCGGCAAGGTGTAACGACTGTCGTAGGCACCGACTTCAAGCCCCTGCGATGCCAGCAGTTGTTTGCGGAATTCGTTCTTGGGAATGCGCAGGTCCGCGCGCATCCATGCGTCTACGGGCAAGCCGGTGTAGTCGTGAAGCTTGAGTGCGAGCGATTGCTTCTCCGTATCGCTCAACGCACCGCTGCCCTGCTTCCCCAACGCCACCGCGTACTCGGTCGCGGCGAAGGTTTTCACTTCATCGTAGAACTGGACCGCCGACAATCCCTTGCGATCGATCTTGTTGTGATACCAGGCAGTGACCGCGAGGCTCGGCAACGCCAAGGTGGCGGGATCCGGCGCGTTGGGATCCGGCGGGACACCCACGTCGAACCCCGGAGCCACCAGAATCACACCGTCGACCGTGATCCCTCGCATGACGCCGTTGTACATCGGCCCACCCATGAGCGCCCTGGGCAGCACCGCCGCGCGAATCGTTCCGTAACTCTCGCCGACCAGATACTTCGGCGAATTCCAGCGACCATACTTCGTAAGCCAGGCTTCGATGAAACGGGCGACCGAATCGGCGTCCGCATCGACGCTGGCGAAGTCGGTATCGACGGCGTTGCCCGCCGCCCGACTGAATCCCGTGCCCACCGGATCGATGAACACCAGGTCGGCGACATCGAGCACGCTGAAGGCATTGTCGTTAACTCCGAACGGCGGTGTGTTGGAGGGATTCACTTCCTGATCGAGCGCCACACGCTGTGGCCCGAGCACGCCCATGTGAAGCCACAACGACGCGGACCCCGGCCCGCCATTGAAGACGAACATGACGGGTCGCCCGGCATCGCGCGGCTCGTCGCTCATATATGAGAAGGAAAAGAACCGTGCGATCGGCTCGCCGGCGATATTAGTGATGTAGGTCTCTCCGGCCGTGGCTGTATAGGACAGCGCCTTGCCACGTATCTTCGTACGGTGGTGGGTCACAAACTCTCGTGGCGCCGGCAGATCGGAGAGCGCCACCGGCTTCTGAGACACACGAGCCATGATGGCAGGCGGCGTGGGTGGTGCGGGTTGCGCCGGCGGCTCCGCCGCTGACGCGACAGCGCAGATCAAGACGGCCATGCTCGAAACGATCTTTCTCATTATTGGTCCTGGCGATGATGGCGGCTGCCGCGGCTCATTCTAGGCAGGAGTGCTTGCATATTCCTCGCGCGATCGCGGCCGAACTTCGCGTCTAACGAAATATCCATGCGCGCCATCGGGCCTATGATCGCGGGGTGATCCATCTTCGGAGCGATGAGATGAAAGAACAAACGTCCCGCAAGGCACACGCACTCGCGCTGGCCGTGCTGGCAACCCTGGCGACTGCATCGTGCTCGACTGCGCCGACAGCGCAACAGCCGCTGCCCGCGAATCAGGACGCTCGATTCAACGAGTTCGTCGATCGGGCTTATAAACAAGAGCTGGCCTCGGATCCCACGCGGCGTACTGAACTGACGCTCGCCCCGTCCGAACCTTCGTGGACGCCGGCCGGTCTCGCGAACGATGCGGAACTGGCACGCAAGTACACCGAGCGACTGTCGTCTCTGGGCGCGCAGGTCGACCGGCAACAGCTGTCGCCGGATCAGCAGATCCGCTTCGATATCTACCGGGCGGCGTTGCAGAACCAACTGGTCCGGCTGCGGATCAAGCAGGCCGGCTACACGATCGGCGCCAACGTGTTCGATCCACCGCGCGAACTGACCCAGCTGCTGATCAAGAACCACAAGATTCTGTCGGCCGATGACGCACGCAACTATCTGTCTCGGTTGCAGGAATTGCCGAAGATAGTCGATGACACGATGGCCGCGGCCAAGGAACATCACGGCCGAGGGATCGTGATGATCGATCGGGAATATCAGCGCGTCGCCGACGATGCTCGCTCGCTGTCGCAAGGCGCGCCCTGCTCTGGCAACGGCGATCAAGCGCTGGCAAAGGATTTTCGCGACAAGCTCAAAGGCTCGTCCATCCCTGCCGCCGAGCAGGCCGCTTTCACAACTGAGTCGAACACGGTGCTCGCACAGTCCGTTTGCCCGGCGTATGCGAAGTTCGCGCAGGTCGTGACTGAGCTTGGCAAGGCCGGACGTGCCGACGGTCTGTGGGCTCTGCCCAATGGCGTCGCGGTCTATGAGGACACGATCGAATATTCCCTGGGTCGCCGGGTCGATCCTGAAGCCGTGCATCAACTTGGCTTGCGGGAAGTCGAACGTCATCAGCGCGAGATTCAGCAGCTCACCGCCAAGCTGGGCATTCCCAGCGGCGCAGCCGAGCTCGACGCCTACCTCGCCAAGAAAGCTGACCTGTGGGTTCCGAACACGGACGAAGGCTTCAAGCAGTACAAGGCCGCCACTGAAGCCATGATCGCTTTCATCCAGACCAAATTGCCGGACTACTTTCAATACATTCCGAAGTCGCCCCTGGCGGTTGAGTGGGCCGCCACCGGCCCCACCGGCGGCGGCCCGAGCCGCGGCTCGTACTACACGCTCGCCTTGCCCGATGGCTCCAAACCGGCGATCTACAATCTGGCGTTCTGGCCGGGCCCGGAAAGGTTTTCCCTGGTGTCGCTGCCCACGGTGACTTATCACGAAGCCGTGCCGGGTCATCACATGCAGATGGCGACGGCTTTCGAGCTGCAAGGCGCCGACGATAAATTGCGCTTCGGTCACGACGTCGCCTACGCCGAAGGCTGGGGCCTGTATGCCGAACAACTCGCTTATGAGATGGGCGTGTATGCGAACGATCCGTACGGTGCGATCGGCTGGCGCCGCGCTCTGCTCGAACGTGCTGTGCGATTGGTGATCGATACTGGCGTCAACTACAAGCACTGGTCGCGCAAGCAAGCCGAGGACTATCAAGTATCGGTGCTCGGCGGTGAGGCCAGTGTGAACCGATTCTTCAACTGGCCCGGTCAAGCTCTCGGCTACTACTGGGGTTATCAGGAAATCGTCCGGCTGCGCGACAAGGCTCGCCAGGAGCTCGGACCGCGCTTCGACATCAAGGCGTTCCATCATGTGGTGCTCAAGAATGGCGAGATGCCGCTCGATGTGCTGGAACGTACTGTCGATCGTTACATCCGGGAGACCGCGGCGCGCGGCGCTTCCTGATAAAAGCGCCCGAGGCGAGAGATCAGCCCTCGCCTCGGGCTTGAATGTGACGCTCCACCACGCCACTCAAGACCGATTCTGGCATCGGGCCTGATAACAACAACGAATCGTGAAACGCGCGAATGTCGAAGCGCGTCCCCAGCGCAGCTTGCGCCCGCTCTCTCAGCCCAAGAATGCTGAGCTTTCCAACCATATAACTGCACGCCTGCGCGGGAGTCACGCAATAGCGCTCCACCTCGCTCGCAACCGCACTCTCCATCATTCCCACTGTGTCGACCACATATTGGATGGCTTGCGCACGAGTCCACCGCATCTCGTGAATGCCGGTGTCGACGACCATTCGTGCAGCTCGAAACAATGCATCGTTGAGATAGCCCACGCGACCGAGCGGATCGTTGTCGTATACGCCCATCTCATCGGCCAGTTGCTCGGCATAGAGCGCCCATCCTTCATCGTAGGCGCCGTAACGCTGCAGCTTGCGGACCAGCGGCAGCGTCGAATCTCGTTTCAATCCGCCGACCATATGATGGCCAGGCACGGTTTCGTGAAACGTGAGCGTCGACATGCGCCAGCTGGGCAGCTCCGCCGTGTTACGAAGGTTCACGTAAAACAACGCAGGTCGCGAGCCATCCATCGAGCCCGGCACATAGGCACCGCTCGGTGCGCCCGCTTCGATGCTCTGTGGGATGCGTACTGCCGACACTGACGTGTTCGGCAACGTGTTGAAGTACCTCGGCAGACGCCGCTCCATCTCAGCAATCAGCCGATTGAGCTCGGCGATGAGCTGTTCCTTCGCGGCATCGGTATTCGGCCGCACAAATGCAGGGTCCGTCGCCAATGCGCGCAAACGCTCGCCAACGCTTCCGCTCGTGCGACCTTGCGCTCGAAGCAAACCATCGATCTGCGATGACAGCTCCGCCACGACCTCCTTGCCTCGCTCGTGGATGGACTCGGCCGAGCCGTCCGTGGTGGTCTGTTGCCGCAAGCACATTTGGTAGTACTCGCTGCCATTCTTGAACTTCCACACACCCGCATCCGACCTGGCGCGACCGCGCAGCTCCGTGAGCAGCGCGATCTGGCGATCCAACGCCGGCAGCACTTTCTTGGAATAGATGCTGGCGGCGTCACGCTCGTAGTTTCCATCGATCTGCTTCGCTCGAACTTTCGCAGCGAGCGCTTGCACGAACGTTGCGGACTCGACGGGCCTGGCGCGCACGTCCTTTAACATGGCCAACGTTCTATCCAGAATGAAGTCCGGCGCGATCACGCCCAGGCTGGCGCCCTTGCGAAGACATTCCGATTCCTGATCCAGGGAGACCGCAAGCGCCGCCACACGCGACAGGTAAGCATCAGCGTCGGCGCGCACATCGATCCGATGCTGTTGAGCCAGGAACTCCGGAACGCCGGTGCTCGCCGAGGACAGTTGCGTAACGACATACGGCGAACCGACGGGGAAATCGAAACGATCAGCCTCGCGCAGTTCCCGTTCGCAGCCGTACAACACCGTGTCGAGATTGACTTGATCGGGGAACGGTAAGGCGCCGCGGTCCACGGATCGCAAGCGGCGCACCCAGCGGGCGTTATAGCTCTGCTTTGCCGTCAACGCTGCCGGCGAGCGATCGTTCAACAGCGCCTTGGCACCCGCCCGCGCTCCTGTATCCAGGCCAAGCGACGTGACTTGTTCCGGATCGAGATCGAGCCGATCCCGCTCCATGCCCGTGAATATCTCACGCAGCTCGGTCGCGGCGTCCGCTCGATCTTTCGTAACAGCTGCCGCCGGCAGCGCGAGCACCGCGCCGCCGGCGATCAGGAACGATCGACGATCGATCGTTACGTCCGTCATCGTCGACTCCACGCGTCAGAAGCTATAGCGAGCATTGACGCCAATCACTCTCGGTGTGGCAATGACGTCGTAGGGCACTCCGCTCCCGAGGACCGGCACATACGTCACGATGTATTCATCGAACACGTTCGTGGCATAGAGCGCCGCCGACCAGTTCCCTCCCGACACGCCGAGCCGCAGATTCGTGGACGTGTATGCATCCATCAGCGTCGAGCCGCGAGCGCTCTCGAACTGGCTCCAGCGATCGCCGACGCGGTTGACCTCGACTCGAGCGAAGCCATTGAGCGCGGCACCGATCGGGAACTGATACTGCGAGCTCAGATTCCAGGACAGCTTCGCCGCAAGTGGCAGACGATCGCCATCCGACGCGGCGGTTCCAGGCGCGGCTTCGGTGAGCTTGGCGTCGGTATAACCCACGGAGGCGACGATGTTCCACCCATCCACAGGCTGCAGCGCCGCTTCGATCTCGATGCCCTTGCTCTCCGCTTTGCCCGCATTGGCCGTGAAGCTGAAGCCGCAGGTCGGCAGCGGAATGCTGCTTTGGATCCGATCCCAATCGATGAAGAAGGCCGACGCGTTCAACGTGAGCCGCCGATCCAGGAACGCATTCTTCGAACCGATCTCATAGCTCCACAGCTTGTCCGGCTCATATTCGCCAGGCGCCGACGTGTAGCCGAGCGCCGCCAGATCGGCGCCGCACACGGTCGTCGGCACCACATCGTTGGCGCCGCCGGCACGAAAGCCCTGTGCCGCCTGCACATACATGTGATTGTCCGGCGTGAACTTGTAGTCGAGCAGATACTTCTGAGTCGCCGATGACGACTTGCCATCCTTGTTCGTGACGCTACGCCCGCCATTGAGCACGCCATCGCCAATCGACTTGGTATCGGTACGCACATCGAAGCCGCGCGCACCGACAGTTGCGGACAAGCGGTCCGTGATCTCGTATGTGAGCTCACCGAACACCGCTGCCTGGCGATTTTTTTCTTCCTGCTCGCTGAGGAACAAGTCGGAGCCGGTGTACCGCGCCGACACCGCCACCGCTTCGCGCAGATCGAACTCTTGCGTCAAGGTGGTCCGTGCATCGGAATAGAAGCCGCCAACGAGCCAGCGCAATCGGCTGTCACCGCTCGATGCGAGGCGCAGCTCCTGACTGAATACGCTGAAATCCACGTCGGTCGCGATGCCCAGGCCCTCGTTCACACCGACCGGGATGCCGGTCAATGCGCCGACCAGCCCGCGGAAAAACATGGTCGCGTCGATATTCGCCGCACTCGTCTTATCGAGATAGTTGGTCGCCGAGGTAAGGGTCGCGTTGGCGAACTCATGCTCGATGGTCAGGCTCGACAAGCTGGTTTCGCCCGGACCGGTCTGCGAATACACCCGATCCTGCTGATAGCGCGGCAGCGTGTGATCGCTGAAGGCGGTGCCCTGCAGATCCTCATCCTGATACATGAAGCCGAGCGTGACCGACGTTTGCTCCTGCGGCTTGAGCAGCACCTGGGTGCGAACGTTGGTCTTCTCGATGGAGTTCACATCCTTGCGCTCGCGGCCCGGATGCACGTTGTCGATGAAGCCGTCCTCGTCGCGATAGCTGGCGACGATGCGCACCGCAGCCACGTCGTCGACCAGCGGCGCATTGAGGACACCGTCGACGCGATACAAATCGCCGCCGTGCGAGATCGCGCCGAACGTTCCTTCCGCCGCGCCCGAAAATTCGTTGAGCTTGGGCTTGTTCATGATGACGCGCACGGTGCCGCCCATGGAGCCGGCGCCATACAGCGTGCCCTGCGGGCCCTTCAACACTTCGACGCGCTCGACGTCGTAGAGACTGGGATCGAACGTCGGCTGGCTGCCCTGCGTGACTGGCGCCTCGTCGATGTACATCCCGGTCAACGGATCGGTGACGACGAGTCCATCGGAGACACCGCGAATGATGACGCGACTGGTGCGATATCCGTTGTCGGCGTAAGTCACGCCCGGCACCGAGTTGAGATAATCGGTGTAGTCCTGCGCGCCGCTGGCGGCAAGCTGGTCGCCCGTGACGACCGTCAGCGAAGCTGCGACATCCTGCAGGCGCTCGGACCGTCGCAGCGCCGTCACCACGACTTCTTCGAGCGCCATTGTCGAGTCATCGGCCGCCAGCACCGGCAGCGTCGTTACCGCTGAGCTCAGCGCCGTGATTCCGCACAGCCAACGGGAAAATGTTCGTGTCATCGCGCTCCCCTGTTCTATCGTTCTCGATCGACGAGTCGCGATGACGATAGAGCGCGTCACACAGCGCGGCAATACAGCTTTCCAGCGCGGCGCGGCGATTTGAAATCGTTGGCACGGATTCGCCGCTCGTGGCGCGCGAAGATTCCGACGCGACGCTGGATCCTGGAACGATTTTCCCGAGAAGCGCGCCTCGGCCGCAAATTAGGGAAAGTCTCCCCGGCGCTCGAATCAAAGGGCCGTGCGCACCGAGAAAAGCTCGGGAAAGAAGCGCTGTTCGATGACTTTGGCGAGATACGGCACGCCCGGCGTACCGCCGGTGCCGGTCTTGCGGCCGATGATACGCTCGACCGTGCGCAGATGCGCGTAGCGCCACAACTGGAAGCGATCTTCCAGATCCACCAGCTTCTCGGCCAGCTCGTACAATTCCCAGTAACGCTCGGTGTTCCGATACACCTTCGACCACGCGATCTCCACCTCGCGCGACGGCTCGTACGGTTGGCTGAAATCCCGGGAAATGTAGCTGCTCGGGATATCCAACCCATGACGCTGCAAGGCTCGCAACGCTTCGTCGTAGATACTCGGCTCGACCAAAGCCTGCTGCAGATTCCGATAGGCGTCGGCGTGATCGCGAAAGCGCTCGACGTGCGCCACGCTCTTGTTCCCCAGCAGGAACTCGATCAACCGATACTGCTGTGACTGAAATCCCGAGCTGGTGCCCAACAAGTCGCGGAAGCTGAGATAGTCCGCGGGCGTCATCGTGCCCAGCACATCCCAGGAATGAATCAGCTGTTTCTGGACCCCGGCGACTCGCGACAGCATCTTGAACGCCGAACGCAACTGGTTTGACGCGATGCTGACCCGCGCCGCCCGCAACTCGTGCAAGCACAGCTTGAGCCACAGCTCGGAGGCCTGGTGAATGAGGATGAACAGCATCTCATCGTGGCTGTCCGAGGCCGGGGCCTGTTGGTCCAGCAGCGCATCCAGGCGCAGATAGCTCGCGTAGGTGACCGGCGACTGATCGGCATTCGGCATGACGGCTCCACGTGCAATGGCAGACCAGTGTGCGCCGATGCCCGGAAACATTGTTCCGTTCGGGCTGCGTTTTACCCCTCGCGCGCGAACAACGGTTGTCAGCCCCGCGCCTTTCCGAAACAATATTCACATGCTCGATAAAACCGAAATCGCCCTGCTACGTGCACTGGAGCACGACGCCCGCCTGTCCTTTGCCGAATTGGGCGAGAAAGTCGGCCTGTCCAAGACCCCGTGCTGGTCGCGCGTCCAGGATCTGGAGAAGCGCGGCATCATCAAGGGCTACCGCGCCGAAGTCGATCCCGCCGCGATCGGGCTGCACATCCACGCGTTCGTGCAGGTCACCATCACGTCGACCAAGCATACGGAGTTCGAAGCGGCGGCGAACCGGCACGCATCCATCGTGCAGTGTTTTGCCACAGCGGGCGACGGCGACTACCTGCTCCAGGTGCTGGTCCCTGGCATCGCCGACCTGGACCAGCTGCTGCGCCTGGAGATTTCCCGACTGCCGGGCGTGCAACGAATCGTGACGACCGTCTGCGTGAAGGCCATCAAGCATCGCACCCCGATGATCGACTGCGTGCGCTGACCTGCTATTTCGCAGGCAGGCCCAACGCGATCCGCTCGATCCGTTTTGCGACCTCCCCGACACCCACCTTGGGCCCGATGCCGTTCGCGATGATGGCGATGGTGAGGTGATCGTCCGGGAACTCCTGCAATGACGTGTTGAAGCCGAAGATGCCACCGCCGTGTCCGATCCGGGTGTGTCCTTCAATCTTGGTGATTCCGAGCGCGTAGCCATATTCGCTCGGCGGCGCGTCCTCGCTCTTGGGCATCGCCGTCCCACTCAATGTTCCGTCGTTGAGCCGGCCCGGTGCGATCATCGCTTGGAAGGACGCGGGCTTCAGCACCTTGCCGCCAAACAGCGCGGCATTCCATTTCACCAGGTCCGTGGCCGAAGAGCGCATCGCGCCGGCCCCACCGGGAATGGTCATCGAGATCAAGCCCGCATTCTTGAATTTGCCCGGCCCGTCGGCGTCATAGCCCGCCACTCGACCCGGAACGATTTCCTGCTCGTCGTCCAGCGCCGTCTGTTTCATTCCCAAGGGACCGAAGAAACGAGCGGCCAGCACTGCCGCCAGCGGCTTGCCCTCCACCTTCTCGATCACGCCGCCGAGCAGAAAATAAGCCGTGTTACTGTAGTGCCAGCGGGTGCCAGGCTCGAAGTCCTGGGTCTTCGGCATACGCCCGAAACGTTCGACCCACTCGTCGGTCGTCAACTTCACCGCCGCCTCGCGCTTCAGAATCAACTCGTCGTCCGTGTAGTTGTGCAGCCCGGAGGTGTGATGGAGCATTTGCGCCAGCGTCACATCGGCCGCGCGTGGATAGGCGGGGTAATACTTGGACAGCTTGTCGTTGGTGGAAAGCTTGCCCTCTTCCTGCAGTTTCAGCAGCGCGGCCGCGGTGAATTGCTTCGTCACCGAGCCGATCCGAAACACACTGTTGTTGGTGACCGGCACGTTCAATTCGAGATTGGCCGAGCCGTAGCCTTTCACCAGCACCGGCGCGCCATCCTTGAACACCGCCACTTGCAGTCCCGGACTTTCTCCCGCCGCGATGGCTGCCTGAGCTGCGCGGTCGATCGCGGCGGCCATTGTGGACGTGTCCGAGCAGAACGCAGGGAATGCAACCAGAGTCAGCAGCGCCGACAGGAGAAAACGCCGAGCCGGGTGGTTCACGAACAGCCCTCCAGGGAAAGCGCCATTCTAGTATGCGGTCGGCAAGCCGCGACTGACGTTTGGCAATCCATGAGACAAGGCCGAGCTCAATGCTCGGCCTTCGACAGCGCCACCCAATACGACAGCGCATTCCCGGCGCGATCCGGCAAGTCGCGTGACAGCGTCGACACCGAGCCATTCAACTTGTCCGTGCCCCGCTGCTTCAGCGTGAACGACAGCGTGTACGGATAGCGAGCCGCATCGGGCGTGCCGACATCGCCCTCGATGTTCGACAGTTGTAACAAGCCATCCTTACCCAAGGCGACTTCGTCCACGACGCGCAGCGGGCGTTTGCCAACGCGTGCCAGCACGGCGCCATCTTCTTTCACCTGCAGTTCCACCGGTGTCGTGCCAGTGTAGGTCTGCACCGCGCCCGTCCAGCGACCCGTCAGTGACGCCGGCAAGGTCGATTGCCGATCCTTAAGAATCGTTTCCGGCAGCACCGTATGCATGATGGCGTTATCGATGGCGCGGATGTCGGGGCCGCTCGCGTTGGTCAGAATCACCACCACCGTCTTGCTCTCCAGATAGATCGACAGCTGGGTGCGCACGCCGGCCATGCCGCCGGTGTGACCGAACTGCTGCAACCCATGCATCTCGCCGATTCCCCAGCCGATGCCATAAGTTCGCTTGCCTTCGCTGTCGGAGGCAACGGCCTGGTCGAGCATGCGCGCCAGCGTGGCCTGTTTCAGCACTTGCCGCTTTTGTCCGGCGAGCTTGCCGTCCAGATGAAACATCCCGAAACGCACCAGATCGTGGGCGCTCATGTAAATGGCCGAGGCGCCGCGATGATCGAAATCGTAAAACGGCACCTGGTGGCGGTTGACGCCGACGCCATAACGTTCGGCCGCGCGACCGTCGCTGGCCGACGGACGCTCCGCGATGGTTTCGGTCAGACCCAGCGGCGCGAACAGCTCCTCACGCATGAACTGCGGATAGCTCTTGCCCGAGGCACGCTCGATTGCATACTCGAGCAGGCCGTAACCGAAATTACTGTACAGCCAGTTTTCTCCCGGCTCCCGCACCAGGGTGCCGTAACGACGGATGCTTTCGTCCATGGTCGGACGGGTCACTTTTTCGTCGTCGTAAAAGAACTGGTAGTGCAACGGCAGCCCGGAGGTATGGTTCGCCACTCGACGCACCGTCGCCTGGCGCACGTCGAACGCCGGCGACGTGAGCTTCTGCGCGCCGAGATAATCGTTCATGGGCTTGTCGAGATCGATGGCGCCGCGCTCCACCAGGATCATCAGCGCGGTGGCTGTGATGGGCTTGGAGATCGAGGCCAGCGAATACATCGTGTGCGCATCGGCGGGCACACGCTTGGCGACATCGGCCCAACCGAAGCCCTCCTCCCACAGGATCTGGCTGTTGCGCGCCACCGCCACCGCTATCGATGGAATGTTCTGCTCCACCATCGCGTCGCGAATCTGCTGGCGGACGCCGTCGAAATCGTCAGCCTGCGCCCCCGTTCCCAACAACAGCGCGCAGCCGATACCGAGCCAGCCGCGCAGAATCGATCTATTCACTCGCATGCGTTCGCATCTCCCTTACACCTGTCCTAGTTAGTCGAGCGTTCGAGGCATTTCCGTCAGTCATCTTGCGAGACGCTACCGCATGGGGGACGATAGCTTCTTTCCAGTAGAGCAAGCTTATGAAAGACCAGACGATCGCGATCCACGGCGGCTACGAGACCGAACCGACCACGCATGCCGTCGCCGTGCCAATCTATCAGAACGTCGCTTTTGAATTCGACGACGCTCAGCATGGCGCCGATCTGTTCAACCTGGCGGTTCCGGGCAACATCTACACTCGCATCATGAATCCGACGTGCGATGTGCTCGAGAAGCGTATCGCGATGCTCGAAGGTGGCGTAGGCGCCCTGGCGGTATCCGCAGGCAGCGCCGCGATTCATTACGCGATCGTCAATCTGGCGCAAGCGGGCGATAACATCGTGACCACGCCGCAGTTGTATGGCGGAACGTACACGTTGTTCGCTCACATGCTGCCGAAGCTGGGCATCGAGGTGCGTTTCGCCGCGAGCGACGCCGCCAGCGATCTGGAAAAGCTGATCGACAAGAACACCCGGGCGGTATTCTTCGAGTCCATCGGCAACCCCGCCGGCAACATCGTCGACGTGGCGGCCGTGACCGCGATGGCACGTAACCGCGGCGTCGCCACCATCGTCGACAACACCGTCGCCACCCCTGTGCTCCTCAAGCCCTTCGACTATGGCGCGGATATCGTCGTGCATTCGGCCACCAAATACATCGGCGGTCATGGCACGACCCTCGGCGGCTTGATCGTCGACTCCGGTAAGTTTCCCTGGGCTACTCACAAAGAGCGCTACCCGATGTTCAGCGAACCGGAAGCGTCTTATCACGGCGTCGTGTACGTCGATGCGCTCGGGCCCGCTGCTTATATCGGCCGTGCGCGTACTGTGCCGCTGCGGAACACGGGCTCGGCGTTGTCACCATTCAACGCGTTTCAGTTACTGCAAGGCATGGAGACGCTGCCATTGCGCATGCAACGTCATTGCGAGAACACGCAGCGCGTCGCCGAGCACCTGCAATCTCACAAAGCCATTCAATGGGTACGCTACGCGGGATTGAAGGATCATCCGCATCACGCGCTGGCGCAGAAATATATGAAGGGCCGCGCCGCGGGCATTCTAACTTTCGGTGTCAAGGGCGGCTTCGAAGCAGGCGTCAAATTCTACGATGCGCTCAAGCTGTTCCGTCGCCTCGTCAACATCGGCGACGCCAAATCGCTGGCATGTCATCCGGCATCCACCACGCATCGGCAGCTCAGCGAGGACGAACAGCGCAAGGTCGGCGTCACGCCGGAAGCGATCCGCCTCTCCGTGGGTATCGAAGACATCGAGGACATCCTCGAGGACCTCGATCAGGCGTTGAGCGCGGCCCGCTAAGGGGTATAGGTCCACCCGGCGGAGTCTAGTTGATCAGGCCAGCTCCGCCGGTTAACGCTGGTTCAGAACTTCATGCGTGCGCCGATGCTGTAGATCGTCTCGTCGCCGTTGAGCTGGAAGACGACCCGCTCGCTGCCCCAATAACTCGCGGTCTTGTTACGAAGGATGTTCGTGCCGCCAACGTCCACGCGTAACGCGTCGTTCACGTCGTAGCCGATGCTGAAGTCGAGGCGACCGGCGGGCCGGACATAGGTCAGGAACGTCGGCACATAGGCCTCGTCGACGCGGTCCGGATCGAAGGGCCGCAGCGCCACGCCACCGGTGTTGTCGGCGTTGATGTATTTGGAGCGATAGGTCCAGATCAGGCGCCCGCTGAGACCGAACTTGTCGTAGAGCAAGCCGGTCGTATAGTTATATTTGGACACGCCCACCAACGGGTTGCCCGCGAGTGGATCGTCGCCCTTGATCTCCGAGTCCGCCAGCGTAAAGGCGCCCTGCACGCCGAAGCCCGACATCGCGCCCGGCAGGAAGTCGAAGAAATATTGCGCACTGACCTCGACGCCCTGGAGATCCACGGAACCGACGTTGCGTGGGCTCGACATCAAATAGTTGAGTCCGTCGATGGTCTCCTGAGTGTTCGACGTGACGACGCGGTCCTTGATCTTGCGATAGTAGCCGGTCACCGCGGCGTAGCCACTGTCGAAATAATATTCCGCCGTCAGGTCGATGCTATCGGATGTTTGCGGCTTCAAATTCGGATTGCCACGCGTGCCGGTGTTGAGCAGAAACACGTTGCCCACCAGCGTCAACGACTCGGTGGGATTGAGCGACGCGAAGTCCGGACGCCGCATCGAGCGTGAATAAGCCAGACGCGTCTGGAACGACTCGGTGAACTGCAACCGCGCCGTCGCTGAAGGCAGGAAATCGACATCCGATGTCTCAGCACGCACCGGGCTGAAGGTGCTGCCCGTCCGCTCGAAACCTTCGATGGTCCGTTCGGTTCTGACCACACGCGTGCCGATCACGCCATCCAGCATCAGCGATCCCAGCGGAATCTCATAAGCGCCTTCGACATAGGCGGCATAGGTTGGCTCCTCGGCATTGAACTCCTTGGCCGGTTCAAAGCTGGGCTGACTCAGCGGCAAATTGAACAACGCGCGCAGCTCGTTTCGTCCGCGCTCAGAGCGAAGATACGCCGGATTCACACCGAGGAACTCGGCTCCGCCGTTGAGACGCGGCGCCTCGCCGATGACCGCGAGGAAATCAGATGACAGCGGCAGACTGGAGATCAGCCGCGCGTTCGCTTCGGTCGCGGTGCCGATATTGCCGAAGCCGATCGACTGCACCGTATTGGTCTGTCGCACCTCTTGAAACTGCGCCTCACGCCGGGCGAAGCGCAGGCCGGTCTTGAGCTTGGGGAAAAAGCCGCCCATCTCAAACTCGCCGTCGAGCCGCGCCTGTAACAGCTCGCCCTCGCCCAGCGTGTAGTTCTGGTTGATCGAGTTACGCAACGACAGGTTGGTGGAGCTCAGCGGAATCGAAGGATCGATGGAGAACGACGGACCGTCGTTATGATCCATCTCGACGAAGATCGTCGGCACGCGCTGACCGATCTCGGCGTTGAAGTTCTGCAGGAACGAGCGCGACGTCTGATAAGCCAGGTCGAAATTGAGCCTGGCGCGCTCCCGCTCGAAGTTGAAGCCGGTCGCGAACATCTTGTTTCGCTGAGTCACGTCCTCGGACGAAGAGTTCTGGTTGATCACGACATTGTCGAAGCGCGCACTCTTCAGTTCGCACACTCGCCGCACCGTGAACGGCTGCAGCGACACCGTGCCGTCGGCATTGTTGATCAGCGTCGGATTCGTGCCCTGCGCGTTCATGCGGGTGTCGAAACAGTAGTCGCTGACCGTGACGTCGGAAATCCGCGAGTCGTTGGTGAAGGGCTGCGGATTGAAACCGGCAAAACCGGTCGTGCTACGAAAATGGGTGTAGAGACCGTCCGCGTAGACCTGCAACTCCGGCGTCGCCTGCCATTGAATGGCCGCATTCGCTTGCTTGCGATCGATATCGCCCACGTCGGGCATGTTTCTCAGCACCTGCGGAATCAGCAGCCCCGGCTCATTGAGCGGCGCCACGCCCGAATAGCGGCGCTCGCCCAGGTTGGACACGCTGCGGATGTTCTCCGCGCGCGAATAGGTCGCGTTGATCAGCGCACCGATCTCTCCGATCGAAGTATCGGTCTTGCCTGCCGCGAGCAGACCGAACTGTGGATTGTGTGCTTCGGCGATGGTTGCGTAGTTGTCGCGCGCCGTGATGACGGCCGTCGGCTCGCTGAAGCTGAAGGGACGGTTGAGTCGCAGGTCGAGCGCACCGGCCACGCCGCCTTCGATCTGATCCGACGTTTGCGACTTGAACGCGTCGATCCGGGCCAATGCCTCAGCCGGAACATCTTGAAGGTCGAAGCCGCGACCGGTCGTCGTGATCACCTCGCGCCCGTTGACCGTCGTCAGGATGTCCGTCAAGCCGCGAATGCGCACGCTCGACAGCTCGTTGTTACGATCGTTCTGCACCTGGATGCCAGGCACGCGCTGCAAAGCTGCGGCGACAGTGGGATCGGGAAGCTTGCCAATGTCGGTCGCGACGATCGAATCGACGACCTGGACCGATTCTCGCTTCACCTCTGCCGCTCGTTCCAGCGACTGACGAACGCCAGTCACGACGATTTCTTCGAGGCCCCCTGAATCCGTCGCCTCGCTCTCTTGAGCGAGCGCCGGCATGGAAACAAACACAGCCGTGACCGACACGGCACCCAACAGATCGAACCGCATTGTTACCCCCTTGTTACGTGTTGCTCTTATTCGCCAGCGCACGTCCGCTATGTTAGCTATTGCCCGATTAATATTATAAAACCGAAAAATGGTCAACTGGCGTTACGATCTGCACGGGTCCAGGGCATGGTTGCGGGGGGCTGACGCGCCAGGAGAGGCGTCAGCACGGCGTCAGGATCGACGATTCAGAATCAGGGGATCGACTCCACGTACGTCGCAGGGTGGCCTTATGACATCGGCATTTCGCACGTTTCCAACCCGGTTTGCGACCGCCCTTCTCGCCACCGGCGCCTTGGTGGCGGCTCATGAAGCATCGGCGGCCGACGCCCCGGCACCCTACGCCGTCATCCAACATATCGCGGCGAAGGACGGCGGCTACGATTACGTCTCGATCGACAGCGCCGCACACCGCCTGTACATGGCCCGCAACGACGGTGTGATGACCGTCGATTTGAAAACAAACAAAGTCACCCCGCGCTTTGTCGCCGGCGACGAGGTCGCCGCGGTGCTGATCATCCCCGACACTTCCCTCATGCTGAGCACCAACTGGGCCAGCGGCAAAGCCACGCTGTTCGATCGACTGACCGGACAGATCAAAGCGCAAATCCCCGTCGGCAAAGGCCCGGACGCGGCACTGTACGATCCGGCGAGCAAGCTCGCCTTCGTGATGAACGGCGAGAGCAACGATGTGACTCTGGTGGATCTGACCAAGGCCGCCGCCGTCGCAACGATCCCGGTCGGCGGCAAGCCGGAGGCCGCCGCTTCTGACGGGCATGGACGCGTGTATCTAAACATCGAAGACACGGCAGAGATCGTCGTCATCGACAGCCACGCTCACAAAGTCGTTGGCCGCTACGCCATGAAGGGTTGCAAAGAACCGACCGGCCTGGCGTTCGATCCCACGACCGGCTTGCTGATCTCCGCTTGCCACAACAGCGTCGCCAAGCTGATCGATGCTCGCACCGGCGCCGACAAAGGCAGCGCGAAGATCGGCGCAGACGCCGATGGCGCGATCTTCGATGCAACCAAACGCCTGGTCTTCATTCCCTGTAACAGCGGAACGATGACGGTCCTGAAGCTCGATATGAACGGCAAAGCACAGCCCGTTCAGCAGGTGCAGACCCATGAGGGCGCCCGCACTGCCGCCCTGGATCCCACCACCGACCGGCTTTATCTGCCTTCGGCCAATTTCGTGGACGGCAAGGGCGGCGAGCGCGAAGCCGTGGCCGGCACGTTCGAGGTGCTGGTGGTTGGCCGGAAGTAGCTCTTTCTATACTACCAATATAATACCAATTTGATTGAGGATTGGCAATCGGGTTCGATTGGTACTATATTGGCCCTAACGTGGTCTTAGCCACGTGGCGGCGAGGGATCGCCCCCAGCACCGAGCCCCCTAGCGAGCAAGCGACACATGGACGTGTTCATCGGCCCGACCGACAGCCCAGGCGACCGCAGAGTCGCCGGGCTTTGCCCTCTTCCTTCCGGAACATTCGATGACATCGACGGCACCCGCCGTTGCACCCAGTCAGCCATTTTTCATGGAGGATCTTCGCAGTGACAGCTTCAATTGCACGTGCCCCGTGGGGCATCGTAGCGGCCTTCTTCTGGTTGTTATATTCATCGGCGAGCCTGGCCCAGACCCAGCCCTGCCCCTTCCCCGCCTGGAGCAGCAGCGCGGTTTACGTCGGCGGTAACCGCGTCACTTATCAAAACGTCGCGTACGAGGCGAAGTGGTGGACGCAGAATGAGATCCCGTCGCAGTCCGGTGAGTGGGATGTCTGGCGCAGACTATGGGCCTGCAGCGGCGGCGGCACGAATCAACTGCCCACAGCGAATGCGGGCGCGGATCGCTCGATCGCCCCAGGCGCCGCCGCGAGCCTGCAAGGCTCAGGCTCCGATACCGACGGCACGATTGTTTCCTATCTGTGGACGCAGACCGCCGGCCCCGCGATCACGCTGAGCGGCGCAAACACCGCCAACGCGAGCTTCACAGCGCCGCAGGTCACGACGAGTACGGCGTTGACGTTCCGTCTCACTGTGACGGACAACCAAGGCGGTACGGGCAGCGATGGCGTCACGATCACTGTAACGACCGGCACTAACCCTGGCGGCGGCAAACAAGTCGGCTCCTATTTCACACAGTGGGGCATCTATGGGCGCAACTACCACGTAAAGAACGTCGACACGAGTGGCGCGGCCGCGAAGCTGACCTTCATCAACTACGCTTTCGGCAACGTTTATGATGACGGTCGCTGCAACATCATTACTCGCGCCGAGAGCGGCAACGGCGACGGCGGCGATGCTTATGCGGACTACCAGAAGTCCTACGACGCGGCCTCGTCCGTGGACGGCGTGGGCGATACGTGGGATCAGCCGCTGAAAGGCAACTTCAATCAATTGAAGAAGCTCAAGGCGCGTCATCCGCAGATCAAGTTGTTTATTTCCCTGGGTGGCTGGACCTGGTCGAAGAACTTCAGCCGCTACTCGACGACGGCCGCGGCACGCCAGACGATGGTGTCCTCGTGCATCGACATTTATATCAAGGGCAACCTGCCAGTCGGCGATGGCGCGGGCGGTGTGGGCGCCGCGGCCGGCGTGTTCGACGGTATCGACATCGATTGGGAATATCCGGGCGGCGGCGGCCAGCCGTACAACACCGTCAGTCCCGACGACAAGCACAACTTCACCCTGCTCCTCGCCGAGTTCCGTCGTCAGCTGACTGCACTGTCCTCGCAGACCGGTCGTCAGTACTACCTCACGATTGCCGCCGGCGCCGGCACCGACAAGATCGACAACACGGAGCCCGCTCAGTACTCGCAGTCGCTCGACTGGATCAATCTGATGAACTACGACTATCACGGCGGCTTCGAGCCGCAGGGTCCGACCAATTTCCAATCGAACCTGTACATGGACCCGAACAATCCAGCCACGGGCGTCGCGAAGACGTATGCAACCGAAAACGCCGTGAACAAACTACTCGCGGCCGGCGTGCCCGCGCAGAAGATCGTCGTCGGCATTCCGTTGTATGGCCGCGGCTGGACGGGCGTGCCGAACGGTGGCGTCAACGGTTTGTATCAACCGGCGACCGGTCCGGCGCCCGGCACGTACGAAGCAGGCATCGAGGACTACAAGGTGCTCGCCCCTCGCAACGCGCCGAAGTTCTATCACCCCATCACGAAGCAACTGTGGACCTACAACGGCTCGCAGTTCTGGAGCTTCGACGATGCGACGGTGATCGCGACCAAAGCCGCCTACGTCAACAGCCTGGGACTCGGCGGCTTGTTCTCCTGGTCCCTCGACGGCGATGACGCGTCCGCCACGCTCGTGAAGGAGACCGCGAAGGTTCGTCAGTGATCGTGCGATAGCAGATCGATGCGGCGTCGGGGCTCGTCTCCGACGCCGCTCTGCGGTTAGAACTGCAGGATCTCGGCCGACACGATTTCCAGCTGCGACGCGCAGCCAATGGCTCTGCCATCCTTCGGCGACAGGATGAACTCCTCCTGCATCTCCTTCGCCCCCACCGCCGACCACCGGACCCGCACCTTGATGCTCCGGTAGGTATGTTTATTGGTCACGACCCAGGAACGATTGAACTCATCGCACTGTTTATCCGTGCTCGACACGATGAACTCCGTCGCCGGCGGCTCTTCAGCCGCCGCACACAGCTCGCCCAGCACGATTCCTACGGCCAGCACCGCAGCCGGTAACGCCCGGCCCTTCCCCTGAACTTGTCTCATGATGCAGTCCTGTTCTGCGCACCTGGCGCAAATGAGACGGCTAATTATTCGAACGTTGCCCAAGCATGGGCGCAACTAGTCAACGGACCTGTTACTCAGATCTCATTTGTGAGATGAGGGCGGGGCGTATCTAATGAGAAGTGTGAAATCTATCAAGTGACCGGTTACGCTCCCGGAGCCAGGGATTCGTGGGTTGATCAGCTGTTGACCCGCCTCCGGGCCGATCAATCGCTCACCATCGTCCATCTCGATCTCCAGCTCGCCCGTCCGGCGAATCGTATCAATCTGAGCCGATGTCAAAGACAACCGCTGCCCCGGCCCTGCACGACCGTAGCTAACGATATCCAACGCTGGCCTGCCGCGATCGAGGCGAATGGGTTTCATCGCCAGTCCTCCATGAACGCGCATTGGCCTTGATCAGGCCCTTGGTGTAATCGCGCAGCGCCTCACATGCCTTGAGGATCAGATCCCCACGGCTGGGTCCGGCCATGCCTTGATGGGCCAGTCGCGCCCAGCTCGGCAACCGAGTGCTTGAGCGCCATCAACTCAGCTTCGGACAGCGGAGAAAGGTTTCGCAGATCGGCACGGATATATACGTCGCCACCGCCATCTGCCGGGCCGCCGCGCGCTCACTCAGTAGCACTGGCGCTTCATAACATCATGGACGGTAGGATACGATCCGCAAAGGAGCGGAAATGGCGATGAACCAATTTGCGGTGCTGTACGGCGATCGACTCACGATCCCGAAGAAGTGAAATCAACCCGCCTCAAACATAAAGACACGCCCTTAGGAACAGCTGCATGAAATTCCTGCCGCTCATCTGGTCCGGTATATGGCGCAAGCCCGTGCGAACAATCCTCACGCTGGTGCAAGTTATCGTAGCCTTCGCCTTGTTCGGTGTCTTGCAGGGAATGAAAACGGGCGTAGATCAGGTCATAGCTGATGCTCGCGCTGATGTCCTCTACGTCGCTCCTGCTGCTTCCGGGGGTGCGCCTCTGCCTCGAGCTCATATCGAGAGACTCAGGTCGATCCCTGGCGTAAAGACCGTTGCATTCGCCGACGCTCTCTTCGCCACCTATCAGAAGCCCACGCAGCCTGTGTACGTGATGGCGCTCGAAAGCAGTGACGTGTGGTTGACACTTTTCCCGGAGGTCCTCCACATAGATCCAATGAATCTCAAGGCTCTGCGAGAAACGCGAACCGGCGCGCTGATAACCGCCGATATGGTCAAGCAATACGGGTGGCGCATGGGGGACCGGATTCCCCTCACGTCACCCACTCTGCAGCGCAACGGGTCTGGGGCTTGGTTCTTCGACATCGTGGGAACGTTCACTCCTCGCGAGATCGGTGACGATAGCGGCGGCTATATCTTGGCTAACTATGCCTATTTGGATGAGGCGCGGGTGCTCAACGCGGGCACGGTGCGCAACTTCTACGCCATCGCCGCCGATCCGAAGCAGGCGGCGATGGTCGCTGAAGCCATCGACAACGCCTTCGCGAATTCTCCGAGCGAGACGAGAACGACGTCGTTTAGGGAGAACTCACAACAGGCAATGCAATCGATCGGCGACCTCGATTTCGCCATCCGCTCCATCGTGAGCGCAGTACTCGTGGCGCTTCTATTCTCAGTGGCCACCATGATGATGCAAACGACTCGGGAACGAACCCCCGAGTTGGCCGTGCTGAAGACTCTGGGCTTCTCACACCGGGCAGTTTTCCTCTTGCTCGTTGGCGAAGCAGTAGCGACGTGCGTCATCGGAGCAGTCATTGGTCTCGGGCTGGCAATGGTCGCATTTCCTTACGCAGGAAAATTCGTGCCGGGGATTTCGATGCCGATGACTGTGATTGAAATCGGTGTGATGGGGGCAGTACTGGTTGCCTTGCTCAGCACTGCTGTGCCGGCGTTCCGGGCATCGAAACTCGAAATCGTCGACGCACTGGCGGGCCGATAACTCATCATGAACTTCACAAGACAGTTTTGGGCGCTGCTGCACATGAGTCTAACCGCCATTCCCCAGCGCCTGGGGTTGGTGCTCACAATTGTGGTTGGCGTCGCATGCGCTGTTGGAGTGCTGGTGTCGATGTTGGCCATGGGCGTCGGGGCACGACGAGAGGCGATGGGGAATCTGCGACCTGATCGCATCATTCTGATGAGCACTGGCGCCCCAGGCCCAATGCAGAGCAGTATCGGGAAGGACATTGTGCCGTTGCTCTATGATCTGCCGGGCATACGTCGAAATGCGAATGGCAGCCCGATGGCTGCGGCACAGGCAATGCTCTACACGCAGGCACGCAAGAAACTGACGGGCGATCGGGTGGGCTTTGCGCTCTTTGGTGCTACTGCCGGACTAGCCGACACGCTGCCGGAGTTGCGGCTGACTTCCGGACGCATGTTTGAGCCAGGATTCCACGAATTGATTGCCAGCAACAAATGCGCTCGCCAGTTCATGAATTTCGGCGTAGGCGACCAGAGAGTAATGCGAGGCAGCGAGTGGACAGTCGTGGGGAGCTTCGATCTCGGTAGCAGCGAGGGTATGTGTGCCGTCTTCGCCGATGCGGAAACCATTCTGTCAGCATTTCGCATAAACACTTACAACCAAGTGACGGTACTGCTGCAATCTCCGAAAGCATTCACTCAGCTCACCGAGGCCCTCAAAGCCAATCCAACACTTCGGATCGAAGCTAGGCGCGAAGCCGAAGTGATTGAGGAGAGCATGAAGCGCTTCAATGGAATACTTAACTTTGTAAGCTACTTCATCGGCGCCATCATGGCCGTGGCGGCTACGTTTGGAGCTGCAAACTCGCTATACGCAATCGTCGATAGCCGCCGCCGCGAGCTGGCCACGTTGTGTGCCCTGGGTTTCACACCGGGGCCGCTCATCGCAGCCATCGTGGCCGAATCCACTCTCCTGGCATTGTCCGGGGCTATCATCGGAGTGGGGCTCGCCTGGTTTTTCTTCAACGGATTCGCCGCCAGCCCGCTTGGCTTCAGCATTCGCCTTGCGGTCACGGCTCCGATTGCGGGGCTCGGTATCGCATGGGCATTCGCCATGGGCATCGTTGGAGGCGTGCTGCCGGCGGTGAAAGCAGCGCGCCTGCCGCTGACAACGGCGTTGCGCGCAGCTTAGCCCCGCCGGACGGGATCTTGCGGGAAAGTGAGCGCCACGGCTCGGCCAGCAAAGTCACGCGGGCTAGCTAGCAAGCTGGCACTGTCATCCGTCCCACCTGTTTCCAGCAAAGTCGGAATGACTGGCTAAATCGCCCTTCCCCCATCCCCAATCTCCAAACGAAACCTCCTCGGATCCTCCTTCATCGCATTCGATCGCGCCAGCGCCTGAAACGCCCTCTCCTTCGAGCTGACATCGAGCCATCGGCTGAAGCTCGCGGCAAAGGCCAGCATGCGGGGCAACGGCACGGGATGACCATTCGACAGCGCCTTCAGTGCGCTGAGGTAGTCGTCACGATAGATCGTGGGAATGATGATTCTTGTCAGGCCCGCATTCGACAGGAAATGATTCATGGCGATACGCGCGGTACGACCATTACCGTCATCGAACGGATGTACTTCGGTGACGACGAACATCGCCAGCGTCGCCCGATTGGCAGGCGTTGCGGCCGCCATCGTGACTTCATAGCCTTTCATCAGCGTGCCGACGACCTTGTCCGGGTCGACGAAGACGGTCTGTCCGGCCCGGTTTGCCGCCGTTTTGAAATCGCCTGGGTGCTTCTCGCGGCGGGATTCGATGACGAGTCTATTCCAATCTTTGAGCTGAGCGATGAACGCTTCCGCACTCTGCGGGAGGCTCGGGTCGCGCTTCGAGCGTAGGATGGCGCGGTAGGTTCCCAAGATGTCGTGGGAGTCGTCCTCGCGATACTGCAGTGGTCGATCATTGACCACGATGTCGTGCGCCACCTCGATCTCAAATTCGGTTCCTTCGATGAAGTTGGAAAAATATGTTTCGATGAACGCCTGCAGCTGCGGATCCGCATTCGCAGCCGCAGGCGGCACCACCATCGGGTTGCTCTGAAGTTCGGCGGCGAGCGTTTCGAACAACGTCACCCGATCATCGTCGTATGGACGACGTGCGGCGCGAGCGACCGCCTGAGGCGTGATCAATGTCGCTGCTCGCGTGCCGAGCAGCGAGCCGATCATCGCATCCAGCTTTTTGAATTCCTCGTTAAGACCCAATGACTCTGCAATCGATCGGGCTTGGTCGCGAAGCTTGTTAACTTCATTGCTCACGTCACGACTGATGAATCGCTCGAGCCACTCCTCTACGAACGAGACCCCCAACGTGCGTCGTTCGGCGGGATCGCCGCGGCTGAGCGAGAGATTTTCCAGTAGAGCCCGAGCTTGACTCGAAATGAATGCATCGGCGCTCTGCAGTGGCAGCCTGATGTCTGTATCGGTGGGACCAGGGCCCCGCGCGTAACGCAGCTTCACGCCAGGCAGTTGCACCTCGCGCCGGTAAGGGCCGGTGAGAAAGTAATGCCCGCCCGCTGTCGGCCGGTGCTCGAACGCGGAACGATGCGAGACAATGCAGCCAGGCATGATGACGGCGCAGATCTCATTGAGGTGCCTGCAGGTGACCGACTCAATGGGCGCATCGACGTTGTCGGTATAGATGCCGGGCGCCAAGCGCTGCAATTGCCCCTGCCGAGCCAGCCGCTGCAGGCGCCTGGCCTCGGCCCGGTCATCGCCGGCGATTTTCAGCACGTCGCTTTTCTCCACATAAGAAGGCGATAGAAGACTGGGGTGTCGCTACTTTAGGTGTAAGAGCGCTAGTGTGTCGCTATTTTAGACACAAGACGGCATCCGTGTCGCCGTTTTAGGCATAAGGAAGCGCAATTGTCGTCAAACTCGGCATAGTGGTCTCCGCCGATCCGGAAGCCGCTTCGACTTGTCATAGGCTCGTTTCACATCGTTCCCGACATCGTGCCCGAGCTGCCGTTCGATCAACTCATCCTCCCAACCCAGCTCGCGCAATAGCGTGCTCGCGATGGTGCGGAAGCCGTGCCATGTCATCTCATCGCCTGAGTACCCCATGCGCCGAAACGCCGCGGTGATTGCATTCTCGGACATCGGTCGAGTTGAGTTCGTGAGCGAAGGAAACATCAAATCCATCCGGCCCCGTCGCCGAGTGAAGATCACCCAGAATGGCGACCACTCGCGACGCCAGCGGAACAATATGCTCACGCCGCGTCTTCGTCCGAGCGGCTGGAATACGCCATACAGGCGCTCAGCCGCGAGATCGAACTCCGACCATTCGGCGGCACGCAACTCACCAGGCCGAACAAACAAATAGAGTGCCACCCTCATGGCGGCTTCCGTTGTTGGTTGCCCGCTGTAGCTTTCGATCGCGCGCAGCAGTTCACCAACGCGGCGAAGTTCGGTGATCGCTGGATGATTTCTCACCGACAGCGGTGGCAGCTTGTCGCGCGGATCCGCACTATCGCGAAGCGCAGCAGCGGGATTGATCTGCATGCGACCAGTTCCCACGGCATACCGGAACACGCGCTCTAAACGATCGATCAAACGATGCGCCGTCTCAATCTTGTTCCGGCGCTTCAGACCGTTGATGACACCAGCGATGTCATCCTTGGTAATGGCCTGGATCGCCCGGTCGCTGATCGGTCGCAACGGATGCGGCGCCCCCGCCTTCGTCTGCTTGACTCGATACGCGGCAAGATTCAGCAGCCACTGCGTCTTGATGATGGTCGCTTGCGAGAGCGGCTTGTTGCCTTGCTTCCGCTGCTCGCAATAGTGTGAGAACCATTCCTCGGCGACTGCGGCGAACGCGCTTTCCTTGGCCACCTTGTCGGCCTGCTGCTTGGCCTTGCGCTGTGCGCCCGGATCGATCTGACGATCGAGCAGCCGAGCTTCTTCGCGCTTCTCGCGAGCACGCTTCAACGAGACTTCCGGATACACGCCGAATGCCAGCGTCTTCTCGACACCAGCGTGTCGATACTTCATCCGCCCGTACTTCGCGCCAGTCGGTTTGATGAGCACGTGCAGACCACCACCGTCAAAAAGCTTCACGAGCTTGGCCGCGGGCTTCGCACTCTTGATGACAGAGTCGGTCAAAATGTTGGTTGCCACGTGTGGGGGTACCTCGGGCTGATTTTCAGCTGGTCCCCCACTGATACCCCGAGGGTGCTATGCCTCTCAACGGATGGCCACGGACGCAGGCGGACGGGATTTCTCGGGAATCATAGGTTTTTTGTTGTTCTACCGGTCGGTGCCGGATGCCTTCAGAGGCAGGACTGGTCCCCCCGGCCGGAGTTGAACCGACGACCTACCGCTTAGGAGGCGGTCGCTCTATCCACTGAGCTACGGGGGGAACCGGGCGGGATTCTAGCAGCTCGCGCTGGAATCAGGCCTGCGCCGGGTCATTCTTCTTGGCCCCGCGGAGGTTCAGCACGAACAGGCCGACCTGCAGGACGATCAGGGCCAGGGCCTGTTCGTGCCAGCCCCAGACGATCCAGAGCACGTTGCTGACGATGAAAGTCCAGAAGCCCCAGCTGCGCCGGGCTTTGGATTGGGAAGCGACCAGCCAGGCGGCAGTCAGGGTGACGACCATCGCGGGCCATTGCAGCAACGACAATGCATCCATGAAAGCCTCGAAGTGAGCGGTTCGACAGCGGACTGCCGGCGTCGATGCAATCGCCCGGGTGCACGGCGAGTTCCAGCGCGGGGTCGGTGCAATTGTCGGGAAAGCACGCGCTTTGCTAGATTGCGCGCTTTGTCAGCGCCGGTCTTTCCGTCGATCTCATGCTCGTCAGACGCATCCGCAAGTGGTACGAAGCCACGCAGTTCCTGCGAGAGCACACCTGGCTCGGTTATGCCTTTGCCCTGCTGACCAGCATCGGCGCCATGTACGTGCGGGTGCTGCTCAGTGGCATCCTGGAAGGTTTTCCGTTCATCACCTTCTTTGTCGCCATCGTGCTCACCGCCTTTATTTTCGGCTGGAGGGCCGGGGCACTGGCCGGGGTGCTCGGTGCGATCATTTCTGCACACTTCCTGCTGCAGCCAGACTGGTCGCTGGCGGGCGAAGGCATCTCGAACTGGATCGGCATGGGCTTCTACGTTGCGCTGGTTAGCGTGATTCTGCTGCTGACGGCAGCCATGCATCGTGGCTTCGCCGAATATGCGCAGGACGATAGGCAACGCCGGCAACTGAACGACATGCTCGAGACCCGCGTCGCGGAGCGCACAGCCGAGCTGGAAGCCGCGAATCAGAAGCTGCGCGATGAGGCGAAATCGCGAGCCGAGGCGGAAGCGCTGGTCAGGCAGATGCAAAAGATGGAAGTCGTCGGGCAGCTCACCGGCGGCATCGCGCACGACTTCAACAACATGCTCGCCATCATCGTCGGCTCGCTCGACATGGCGAAAAAATACTTCCCGCGCGATCCGGTCAAGGCGTCGCGGTCCATCGATCATGCGATGGAAGGCGCCACGCGCGCTGCCGAGCTCACGGCGCGGCTGCTCGCCTTCTCGCGCCAGCAACCGCTCGATCCCCGCGCCGTCGATGCAAATAAACTCGTGAGCGGCATGTCCGAGCTGCTGACGCGAACGCTCGGCGGCAACGTGCGCATGGAGACGGTGCTGGCCGGCGGCCTGTGGCGAATGTTTGCCGACCCGCCGCAACTCGAGAGCGCGATTCTGAATCTGTGCGTGAACGGTCGCGATGCCATGCCTGAGGGCGGCAAGATCACCCTGGAAACGATGAACGCGCATCTCGACGATGCTTACGCCGCGACCCATGCCGAAGTGCGGCCCGGTCAGTACGTGGCCATCGCGGTCAGCGACACAGGCACGGGCATGACGGCTGAAGTTCTGTCACGGGCGTTCGATCCCTTCTTCACGACCAAGAAGCCCGGCCAAGGCACGGGGCTCGGCTTGTCGCAGGTCTATGGATTCGCGAAACAATCCGGCGGTCACGTGAAGATCTATTCGGAATTGGGTCAGGGCACGACGGTGAAGCTCTACCTGCCCCGCTATACCGGCGAAGACGAGCCTGTTCATACCACGCTGCCGACGGATCGCCCGCTCGAAGGCACGGCAGCGGAAGTGATTCTCGTAGTGGAGGACGAGGATCGCGTGCGTCAGATGTCAGTGCAGCTGCTGAGAGATCTCGGCTACACCGTCATCCATGCGAGCGATGCGAAGCGGGCGCTGGCGATGCTGGAAACCGATGTTTCCTTCGATCTGCTGTTCACCGATGTCGTGATGCCCGACATGAACGGCAAGCAACTCGCCGATCGGGTGCGCGAGCTGCGCCCCGGCGTGAAAGTGCTCTACACCACCGGTTACACGCGCAATGCCGTCATTCACAACGGCATGCTCGATCGCGACGTGTCGTTCCTTCCCAAGCCCTTCACGATCCAGCAGCTGGCGACCAAAGTGCGTCAGGTGCTGGATCAGAAATAACTCACCCCGGCCCGGGAGCGATGCGGTCGATGGCCGCCAGCTCATCTTTGCTGAAACTCAGTTGCTCGAGCGCGCCGAGATTCTCGCGCACCTGAGCGCCGCTGCTCGCGCCGATGATAGTGGACGTCATGCGCGGATCTCGCAGCACCCACGCAATCGCCAGCTGAGCAAGTGACTGGCCGCGCGCCTGCGCGATCGCATTGAGCGCCGCCGCTTTCTTGACGACCGTCTCCGAGACCTCCTCCGGAAGAAGGAAACGAGTGCCTCGCCCAACGCGCGAATCCGCGGGAATGCCCTGCAGATATCGATTCGTCAGCAGGCCTTGCGCGAGCGGTGAGAACGAAATCATGCCGACGCCGACGCGCTCGACAGCCTCGAACAACCCCGCTTCGATCTCTCGATTGAAAATGCTGTACTTGGGCTGATGAATCAGCAGCGGGATCTGCCACCGGCGCAGTAACGCCTCCATTTCCAGCGTCTGCTGGGGCGAGTATGCCGAGATGCCGACGTACAACGCCTTGCCTTGCTGAACCGCGGTCGCGAGCGCCGAGGCCGTTTCTTCCAGCGGCGTCTCGGGATCGAAGCGATGCGAGTAGAAGATATCGACGTAGTCGAGCCCCATGCGCCGCAGACTCTGATCGAGACTGGCGAGCACATATTTGCGCGAGCCCCCGCCCTGCCCGTACGGGCCAGGCCACATGTCCCAGCCGGCTTTGGTGGAAATGATCAGCTCGTCACGATGTGCCTGAAAATCTTCCTTGAGCAGGCGGCCGAAGTTGATCTCGGCGCTTCCATACGGCGTGCCGTAGTTGTTGGCGAGATCGAAATGAGTGATGCCGAGATCGAACGCGGTCCGCAGGATTTCGCGCTGACGCTCGATCGGCGTGTTGTCGCCGAAGTTGTGCCAGAGCCCCAGCGACAAGGGCGGCAGCTTCAGACCGCTGCGGCCGACCGGGCGATACGCGAATTGTTCATATCGGTCGCTGGACGCGACGTAGGGAGTGGCGGGCGCTGTCATGCCCGGATCGTAGCAAACGGCCCCGGGTACGAATACCCAGGGCCGTTGTATCTCAATCGATCAAATCAGAACGAGACCAGGAACGCGACCCGAACCCGGTCCAGCCAATCGCCGATGGCATTGGTGCCGGCGTCCAGGGCGTTGTCCGGCTTGTAGTGATACCAGTAAGCCGTAAGCAGCGTCTTCGGCATAGGCACGTAGTCCACCGTCAGCGCGTGCAACTTGTAGTTGGTGCCGATGCTGATGTTGTCGTGTGAGAACGCGCCCAGCACCGCATCCGTTTCGGCGACCGAGTAGCCGTAAGTCACACGCCAATCGTGTTGCTGAGTGACTCGTCCGATGCCCAGGTCCGCGCCGTAGCCGGTGTCATCCGAGGTTTCGGCACCGAAGTTCTTCACGTAGTCGCCGACGAAACGCACCGGCCAACGCGAGCCGAAGCCCGACCAGGTCGCACCGACGATCAGGTCGCCCAGATTGAAGTCGGACAGATAGTCGCCGTTCGCTTTGCGCCGGTTGTTACGGAAGTCGCCGCTGTCGGCACCCACCACGCTACCCAAGGTGTAATCGTAGTAAGCCGCGGACACGTCGAACTTGAAGTTGCCGAGCTGCGCGGTGTCGTAGCCGACCTGACCGCCGACCATCGTGCTGTCGGCGGCAACTGCGTCTTCATCGACGATGAAGAACAAGCCACTCGCACGCAGCGCCGAGCCGTCGCCGAGCTTGTGCTTGTAGACGCCGCTCAAGCCCTGCGGATTCACGTCGCCGTCCCACACCAGATCGGTGCGAGTGAACGGCTGCGGAATCTTACCGCCGAAGATATTCAAATCGCCGAAGTTGACCTGCGCGTACGCCAGATCCAGGGCCACCTGAAAATCATCGTCCCAGTTCGACATCTGCACGTCGGTGCTGTTTGGATCGTCCGCATCGCCCGTCACGAGACGCGCGCCGAGCGTGACGCGATCGTTCACTGCATAGGTCGCGCCGATGCGGCCACGAACCTGGCCGCTGCGACGAGCGCGAGCATCGTCGTCGGAATAATCGCCTTGAAAGCGAAGACGCAGATCGCCGGTGACATTCAACTTCGACGCGCCATCGGCGCTCGCGACCTTCGGCGATGACGGAGCAACAGCCGGTGCAGGGCTTGCAACACCCGCACCTGCTTCCAGCTGACGAATCTTCGCTTCGGTCTGACGCTGCATCTCGGCGATGCGCGCCTGCTCCGCTCGCAGAGCTTCGATCTGAGCACGAAGCGCGGCGGCATCGGCGGTGTTCGCCGTCTGAGCGAACGCACTGGGACTCAACGCGGCCAGCAAGATTGCAACGGCAGCCCCGGTGCTGAGGTTATTCGAGCTCATTAATTCTCCACGGTTGAAAACGAGCGCGCTCTACCGCGCGACCGTGGAGAATGATGCCGAAGCCGTACTGACGTGAACCTGACGCCTTTGTCAGAAACGAGAGGTGCGCTCAACTGCCGAGATCGAACATCCCTTCGACCGCGGCCTTGGTGAAGACGCGAAACGCAATCATCGTCTCGGTCAACTGCACGCCGGGCAGCTTGCGCATCTTGTCGCTCACCACCTCCGCCAGCTGCTCGTTTTCCTTGACGCGCACGATGGCGACCAGATCGTATTGACCCGCCACCGAGAACACTTCGGCGACGCCCTTGAGCTCCACCAGCTTTTGCGCGAGCTCATTCACACTGGAAGTTTCGGCCTTGATGAGGACCACCGCGCTGACGCCGCCGACCATAGTCGTTCTCCTTAAAACTTTGTCACTGTACTTCGAAAAAGCTCATCGCAGACACGCCATGACCGAGCCGCGATGCTTGATGGTCTTCATACAGACCGTCGTTTCCAATCGTTGCACGCCGGGCAGACGCGAGATCTGCGACCGGAGCAAATCGTCCAGCTCACCGATGCCGCGCACGAGCACGTGGAGCAGATAGTCCGCCTGCCCCGCCGTCGTGAAGCACTCCAGCACCGAGGGGTGACGATTCACCGCCGCCTCGAAGTCGGTGTGCCGCGCCGAGCTGATGGTCACTTGCACGAAGGCGTGTAAATCCAACCCGACCGCCGCCGCATCGATCTCTGCCCGATAACGCCGGATCACGCCCTGGCGCTCCAGCTCCCGCACCCGGGACCAGCACGGGCTCTTCGACAAACCGACCTTTTCGCCCAGCTCGGCGTACGAGAGTCGTCCGTCGTCTTCGAGCAATTTCAGGATAGTGGTCTCGGTCTTGTCCAGCATCGGGACATTTTCCTTCGGATAGGGGTATCGGCACTACTATCGTTCTTTCCGGCCCTTGGCAAGGGCGGGCTTTCGGAACAATGTCTTGCGGCTCTGGCGCGACACTTTTGGGCAGGCACAGGGGTTCGCCAGATGCACCGAAAATTCGACAAGATCACGACCTTCGAGCGGCGCGATGCGATTACCTACCCGGCGATCCGCCGGTGGGACCAGGAAGATCCGTTACGCCATCGTCGTGAGGACTTCGAGTTGCCGGGCGGCATCATTTATCTGGACGGCAACTCGCTCGGCCCGTTGCCCAGAGCCACCCGAGGCCGGATCGATGAAGTGGTCGCCAAAGAATGGGGCCAGGGCCTGATCCGCAGCTGGAACGAGCATCGATGGATCGACGCTCCGCTCCGGGTTGGCGATAAGATCGCGAAACTGATCGGCGCACGCAGCGGTGAGGTCGTCGTGGCCGACTCCACCTCCGTGAACTTGTTCAAACTGCTGGGCGCGGCGCTGGCCGCCCGCCCGGACCGCTGCGTCGTGCTCTCCGAGCCCGGCAACTTCCCCACCGATCTGTACATGGCCGAAGGCGCCATCGGCGCGCGGAGCTGTCCGTTACAACTGCGGCTGGAGCCCGCCGAGCGGATTCTGCAGGCCATCGATTCGAACACCGCGGTGGTCATGCTCACGCATGTCCACTACAAGACCGCCGCCATCCACGACATGCGAGCCATCACGGCCAAGGCTCACGAGCATGGCGCGCTGGTCATCTGGGATTTGAGTCATAGCGTCGGCGCGATCGAGGTCGATCTGAACGGCTGCGAAGCCGATATGGCCGTGGGGTGCGGCTATAAATATCTGAATGGCGGGCCGGGCGCGCCGGCGTTCCTGTTCGTCTCGCAACGCTTGCAGGCCGAGCTCACCTCGCCGCTCAAGGGCTGGATGGGTCATAACCGGCCGTTCGAGTTCATCGACAACTACGAGCCGGCCGAAGGCATCCGTCGTTTCCTGTGCGGCACACCGTCCATTCTCGGCGTGCTCAGCCTCGAGGTCGGCGTCGATCTGATCTTACGCAGCCGGATGCAGGACATCGTGCAGAAGTCCCGCTGGCTGAGCGAACTGTTCGTCGATCTGATCGCCGACATCTGCCCGTCGCTGCGGCTGGTGAGCCCGGCGAATGTGCACGAACGCGGCAGCCATGTTTCTTTCGCGCATCCGGAAGGCTACGCGATCATGCAAGCGCTGATCGAGCGCGGTGTGATCGGCGATTTCCGCGCGCCCGACCTGCTGCGCTTCGGCTTCACTCCTTTATATCTTCGCTACCAGGATGTCTGGGACGCCGCCTATACCGTCGCCGATGTGGTTCACAGCGGCTGCTGGGCCGATCCTCGTTATGCCGTTCGCGCCGCGGTGACCTGATGTTTGCAGAGTCTTTTCGCATGCCGTACACCTCGCACGTGGATGGATTTGCGAATGAGCGGTTACCGCCGCCGCATTTGTGGCCGGAGTTTCGATTCGACCTGCCCGAGCTGCAATATCCCGACCGGATCAACTGCGGCGTGGTGCTCATCGACGATGCCGTCCGCGAAGGTCACGGCGATCGAGTCGCGCTCTACGCAGAGAGCGGCACGTGGACTTACGCGCAGCTGCTCGAGAGAAGCAACCGCATTGCCAACGTTCTAGTGAACGACCTGGGCGTCGTGCCCGGCAATCGCGTGCTGTTGCGAGGCCCGAACAATCCCACACTCGTCGCCTGTTGGCTCGCCGTGATGAAGGCCGGCGCCATCGCGGTGACCACCATGCCTTTGCTCCGCGCGCACGAGCTCTCGATCATCGCTGAGCGCGCACAAATCGATCACGCACTGTGCGATTCACGGTTCGCACAGGAGCTGCAGCAGGCCGCGCAACTCGGCGGACGCCTGCGCAATATCGTGCAGTTCGGGGATGGGCACCTGGAGAAAATAATGAACGGGCAGGCCTCGACGTTCGACAACGTCGACACTGCCCGTGACGACGTTTGTTTGCTCGCGTTCACCTCCGGAACGACGGGCACGCCGAAAGCGACCATGCATTTTCATCGCGACGTGCTGGCGATGCGCGAGATCGTCGCCGGCCATCTGCTCGAGACGTCACCCGAGGACATTTATGTCGGCAGTCCGCCGCTTGGCTTCACGTTTGGATTGGGAGCCCTGCTCGTCTTCCCACTGGGTCGCCGTGCGGCGAGTGTCCTCGTCGAGCAGCCCAGCGGCGAGAACCTGCTGGCGGCCGTGCAACGCTTCCGAGCGACCGCGCTGTTCACCTCCCCAACGGCATATCGTTCACTGATCCCGCTGTTGAGCAAGTTCGATATCGCCAGCCTGAAGCGCTGTATTTCCGCGGGCGAAGCCCTGCCGAAAGCCACCTCGGATGCCTGGTTCGCCGCGACCGGTCTGCGTCTGATCGACGGCATCGGGGCCACCGAGCTGATCCATATTTTCATTTCCGCCAAGGGCGAACAGATTCATCCCGGCACCACCGGCAAGCCGTTGCCTGGTTATCAGGCGTGCATTCTCGATCCCGACGGCTTGCCGCTGCCTCCGGGCAAAATCGGTCGACTCGCGGTGAAAGGTCCAACCGGCTGTCGTTATCTCGACGACCCGCGGCAACGTGACTACGTGTATGAAGGATGGAATGTCACGGGCGATCTGTATTCACAGGACGAGGACGGCTATTTCCATTTCGAAGCCCGCGCCGACGACATGATCATCTCCGCCGGCTACAACATCGCCGGACCGGAAGTGGAATGCGCGCTACTGGAGCATCCGGCCGTCAAGGAATGTGCGGTGATCGGCGTCCCGGACGAAGCGCGCGGCCAGCTCGTGAAAGCGTTCGTCGTGCTTCACGACGGACACGAGGCGTCGGCGGAACTCGTGCAAACATTGCAACAGTTCGTCAAACAAACGATTGCGCCCTACAAGTATCCGCGCGCCATCGAGTTTCGTAGTTCGCTGCCGAAAACGGCGACGGGAAAATTGCAGCGGCATGTGCTGCGCGCCACAATCTAACAAACTAAGCTGCCAGTGCGATCCCGGGTACATGGAAGTACCTCGCCGCCGCAGGCGGCGGCGAGCTGCAAAAAGTCACGCCTTTTTGCTAGCTCGCACGAGGGTCGTGGCAGGATGCCCGATCCCGAGTTTGACAAGCGCGAGGCTGCAATCGGGCTGACACGCTGACGTCACGTTGAAGGGTTTGAATGTCCCTTCCCCGCTGACTGCCCCAGACGCCCATGAAAGATTTGATCCGCTCGCCGCTGCAATTCGTCCGGCCCATGACGGACCCCGAGTGGCAGGACCTGGTGGCGCGAGCCGGTCATCGGGAGCGGCAACGGATCAAGCGGCGTCAACCGCACACCACCGCAAAAACTCTCGAGCTGACGACTCGCCGGCGCGGCGATCAGCTCACGCGGAACGCTTCTTCGGCTTCCCTTTGAGCGTGGCATCCGGGCCGAGCAGTTTCTTCAATTTCTTGCTCAAGCCTTCCAGCTCGGCGCGGGCTTTTTTCGCCACCTTCTTGGCTTCCTTGAAAAGCTTGCGAGCTTCCCGCGCACGAGTCTTGGCGTCGCGCGCTTCCTGTTTCGCAGACTCGGCTCGCTTGCGTGCATCCAGGGCTTGCCGCTGCAGCTCACCGACGTTTTTCTTCTTGCCCTTCCCGGCGCGGGCCGGCGCAGACTTCTTCTTCATAGCGGTTCCCGGTTCGCTGAACGTGGCCGGAGGATAGAGCAAGCCCCGGCCACCGGCAAATCAGTCTCTTTTATCAACCAAGTAGGCTCACTTCATTACACCGCGCTGACGGCGCACCGTCGCCAGGGTCAGTACCGTGGCGAGCGCCACGAGCAGCAGCGGATCCAGATGGCCGCCGCCCCCGCCGCTCTTACCCGGCGTCGGCACGGTCACCGAAACCGTGACGGATGCGCTGCTCCGGCCGCCGGGACCGACGCATTCGAGCGCGTAGGTCGTATTCGAACTGGTCGACAGAGCGCCGGTCGACTGGGTGCCGGAGACTGTCTTGCTCCCGCTCCAACCATTGCTGGCCGTGCAGGAGGTGGCATTGGTTGCGGACCAGGTCAGCGTGGAGCTCTGCCCCGCTGTAACAGACGTCGGCGAGGCCGACAGGGTCACGACCGGCGCGGGCGTCGAGTCGGACACCTTCAATCCGAAGGCGCCGTAGTTGGTGTTCGCCGCGGGCTGGCCGATGAAGTTCAGCACATGCACGCCGCCTTCCAGCTGCAGGTTTTGAATGGGGCTGCTGCCGATCACCTGGCCGACCAGCTCCGTGCCATGAGTGACCGCCAGCCAGCTGATCCGCAGTCGGGACGGGAATTCGAAATCCTTCAACTCGATGTCGTAACGGCCGGCCGCGGGCAGATCGACGACCTTGGCGTTGAACAAGCCGCCCACGCCCTGCGTGCTTTCGAACACGATCGCATCGTTCGCAGCTTTCAGAGCGAGCGCGAACGCGCCGTTGCCAGGCAATGTCCCGGACACGGGAGGCGGCGTCGCCGCCACCAGCACTCGCACCTTGCCGGCCTCCAAGGAAACGACAGTGTTACCGGCCGCATTCAGCTGACCCACCGGCAGCCCTTCCTGGATCGCCAACGCCCGCAGACTCGGCAGCTCGGTCGGAAAACGCAGATCGTTCAGCGACAACGCGTAATTGCCGCGGCTCACCGGTTCGCTGGGCGAGAAAGAATAGATCGCCGGCGTCGTCGCATCGGGTGACGCGTCGGTGATGTGAACATCGCCGTACGCCACCTGCCCGCCGCTCGACAGGACCGCCGACAGCGCGCCCGTCGTAGCGGTCGTGGAATATACAAACAACTGTGCGGAGCCGGCGCTCAAGGAGATATTGCCGGGCGTGGCTCCGGCCACACTGCCGACGAACGCGTCGTTCTGAACGATCGCGGCGGAGAACGCCGTGAGCGGCACCGGGAACTGCAGATCGGTGAGCGCCAGTGAGTACGTGGCCGCGGTTGGAATGGTCAACGCACGCGCCGGCGGCAAGGCACCGACGCCGTTTTCGCTTCTATAGATCACCGTGTCCGACGGACCGCCGCGCACGGCCGCGCCATACAAGCCAGCGCTGCCCGGACTGGCGGTGGCGACAACGATCAACTCATAAGTATCGCCAACTTGCGCGTTGAATGTTCCCACATCGCTCGGGCTGAACGCGCCGCTGGTGTTGAACTCAACCTGGGTCTGCGGCGAGCGTTTTACGAGCAGCACATTTCTATTGAGCAACGCACTCGGAAAGCCGCGATCGAGCGCGAGCACTCGATACGAGCCGGCTGTGCTCACCGTAAACTCGGTCTGCAACAGCGATTGTTCCGACGGCGGAGCGTTCTGAGTCGCGATTGCATCGGCGACAGCAAACACCGCCGCGCCACCGGCCGACGGAGCGACATCGACACTGAACAATCCGCCCGCGCCGTTCGCGGCAATCGCGCCCAACACATGCACCCGATAGGTGCCCGGCGTACCGGCAAACGTTTGCGTCTTCGCCGGCGGCGTCACGCTGGGTTGAGCCGGATACTCGATCGAGAGTCTGGCGACGGCCTGCAAATCGCGCGTCACCAGCACTTGCAACGATTGCAGCGACTGAGGCAGACCGGAGTCCAGGCTGATGTCTTTCAACGTAACAACGTAGTTACCCGCGGCAGTCAGCGTGAAATCATACGTTGGCGGCAGCTGCGCGGCGGCCTCGGCAGTCGCGGCCACCACCTCCGATGTATCCAGATGGACGACGGCTCCCGCCGGCACGCCGATACCGAACGCCAGCCACGCGGCCAGCGTCACAATCATTTTTTTAAGCACAAATGCTCCCACGCGGCGAACCGCGTCCCGCAAGTAGTCTGAGTCGAAAAGCGCGGGCGTCGTCGCCCTAGCCCGCTGCTTTGATCTGATCGAGTGCCGCCTGCGCTTCTTTTGCGCCATGGAACTGCCGGCCCGAGCGCACCGCTGCTTCGAGATTTTTCTCCGCCGAGATCCGGTCGCCGGTCTTCAACTGAGCCATGCCGAGGTGATAGCGCATGAGCGGCGATTCCGGCGATTTCTCCACGGCCTGCTGTAGCAGAGCCACGGATTCCTGAAACTCGCCGCGCTTGAACTTGACCCAGCCGCGCGTGTTCAGAATGGAAGGCTCGGTGACCTTGTCGAGCTTGCTGGCCAGCTCGCCGGCTCGCGCCAGGCTGTTGGAGTCGGTGCGATAGCTCACCAGCAGCATCGCCAGATTGTTTGCTACGGCGACCGAGCCGGGCTCGCGGCTGATCATCGATTCGTAGACGCGGATCGCATCGTCCGGCCGATTCACGCGTTCGTAGAGCGCGGCGAGATCGGTGCCCAAAGCCGCCGCACCGGTTTTCGCCAAGCCGGCTTCGAGTGTCTTTATCGCTTCCTCATTGCGCTTGCCGGCGAGATGCAACAACGCGAGCCCGCGATACGGCATCCACCACTTCGGCGCCTTGGCGATGGCTTCGTTGAACGATGCTGCGGCCTTGTCCAGCTCGCCACGCGTCGTCAGCAGTTCGCCCTTCAAGTTATAAGCGATGGCGTTATCTGGTTGTTTGGCGATGACTTTGTCCAGTCGCGCGAGCGCTTGAGGAATCTGCTTGCGCGTAGCATCGACACGCACGAGTGCAGTCAGCGGCTCACCCGCGCTCGGCTGAATTTCCAGCGACCGCTCATACGCGGCCACCGCGGCGTCGTATTTCTTTTCGGCTTCGTCGACGGCACCTTCCAGATAAGAGCCGAGCGGCAGATCCGGGCGGGCCTTCTTGATGCCTTCCGCCGTGACACGCGCGCCCGCCAGATCCTTGATCGACGCCTGCACGCGAAACAGCGCTTCCATCGCCGGCACGTCATTCGGCGAATCCTTCACCAGCTGCTCGAGCACCGGACGCGCCTGCTCCGGACGGCCGCTCTGAGTCAACAACTGCGCCAGCTCCATGCGAACCGTCTTGTCGCCCGAATTGGCCTGGACCGCCGAGCGCAATGTTTCTTCCGCCAGCGCCGGCTCATTGTTCTGCAAGTGAGCTCGCGCCAGGGCACGCAGCACCGGCGCCGAGTTCGGCTGATCGCGCAACACCGAGCGCAGGTCGGCAATCGCTGCCGGAGCGTCGCCTCGTGACAAAGCCATATTGCCGCGCAGAGCCAGCGCGTCGTTGTCCCGGGGATTTTCCGCCAGGACTTCCTCAATCAGCTTCGTTGCGCCCTTCACGTCTTGCTTGGCGAGCAGCAATACGGCGAGACGACTACGCGCGGTCAAACCATCGGGCTTGAGCTCTTGCTGCTTGATGATTTCGCCATAGACGCGCTGGGCGTCGTCCGGCCTTTTCTGCGACTCATAAAACCGGGCCAGCGCCAGTTGCATGGCCGCGCTGTCCTTTTCTTCGGCCGCGAATTTCTTCAGCTCAGCTTCGGCTTTGGCCGCCTCGCCATTCGAAGCCAGCAGTTCGGCGAGCGCGGCCTTCGGCTCGACGCTGTCGGGCTTGATCTTGATGGCATCGCGCATCACCTGTTCCGCGGCCGGCAGGTTCTTGGCGAGCATATGGAAGCGCGCCAGCCGATAGCGATGCGACAGATCGTCCGGCTGCAGCTCGATCACCTTCTTCAGCTGCGTCTCTGCTTCGGCTTCACGCTTCTGAGCCAGCAACAGATCGGCCAGCACGACGCGCAGATCGATGCTGTCCGGAACTCGGTCGATGCCGGCGGAGACGACGTTGATGGCCTCGTCAGTGCGAGAGTTCTGTCGATACAACGAGGCGAGCAATGCGACGGCGTACTCGTCGTTCGGGGCAAGCTTCGCCGCGGCTTCGGCGTCCTCGAACGCGCTCTTTACTTCGCCCTGCTGTGCCTTCGCGGCACCGCGCACCGTCAGCAATTGCGCGTTCTTCGGATCTTGCGTGAGCCCGGGCGTCACCAACTCCAACGCGCGCTCCGGAGCGCCGCCGAGCAGATACAAACGTCCGAGCGCCGCGCGAGAATCCAGATCGTTCGGATTCAGATCGACGGCCGCCTGATAGTGACCTGCCGCCTCGCGCGGATTGCCGAGCTTCTCGGAGATACGGCCGAGTTGATAACGCGCATGCGTGTCGTTGGGATCGATCTGCAAGGCGTTGCGAAATTCAACGCGCGCCTTCTCGTAGTTGCGCTCGGTGAGATAGCGCTCGCCCTTCTCGACATAACCGGCTTTGCGCTGCTCAGTCCCGCCACAGCCGGCCATCAGGCTGGCGACCGTCACCGCGCACAGCAGTTTGCTCAGGGTCTTCATCGCTTGGCACCGAAATCTTTTAATTGCCGCGCGAGATGTGTGACTTGGCGCAGCGTTCAAGGGCCTGTGAACACTCATTTGATGAGCTGCGTTGCGCCTCCAATCGCCTGCAGCAAGGCGCAAAGCGCAGCGGCTGGCGATTCGAGGCGCAACCCATTTAATGAATAAATACCTTTTATGGGACGAGCTATTGCGGTTCAGGACGTCGTTACTCCTCCCTTATGTACGGAGAGTACACGGCGGTCGTCGCGCCTAGCCCTGAACCGCAATAGCTCGTCGCAGCTCATCAAATGAGTGTTCACAGGCCCATGGGTGACGAGCGTATGCGCGACAGTTGACGGTCCGATGACAACGCCGTTGCAAACAAGACGGCGATGTGTCAACCGGAGCGTCAGTACCAGCTGTGCAGCGAACAGGCGACCAGATAGCCGAACGCCGCGAGGCTCGGCAGTCGCCACCAGTGAGCGGCCGCGCTGAACAATGTTTCCACGCCGTACATCAGCACCACGAGCTTCGCGATGCTCTCGCCCACGGTGGCGGCGCTTATGACAGATCCGGGTAGGTTGGGCACCGCGACGGCGATGAATATGACAAGGATGTCCAGCGGCGTGACCCGGAAGCGCCGATCGCTCGCCAGCCGAAAACGTATGACGATTGCAATCACCAGCGCAGCGAACAGACAAACCTGCAGCGCGGATCGCTCCTCGAGCAAGGTCGTCGTCTGACGATCGAAATACACCGCCATCACCAGCGCTAGGAACGCCGCTCCCCGCAGCATCCAGCCCGAGTCCGCTTCTCGCCAGCGCATGACCATCAGACCCAACATGCTGAGCGCGACAACCGCCGCCATGATCTGCACGTCCGTGCTCGGGCGCGGGCTCACCACGCTGACCGCGAACAGATACAAGCTGACGCCGAGGCCAATGACGACGAGCGACCAGCGAGGCAATCGAGTCGGAGCACGCAGCCACATGACCAGCCGTCCGAGGTTGGAGGAGTTGTCGCTGCCCTTGGGATTCACCGGACGCAGCCGCCACTTCACCGCCATAGCGAGCTGCAACGAGCCGATGGTGAGCAACGACAGGCCTGCGAACACGGCGATGATGGTCACATCGGACTCGTAACGCAGATACCAGGCGGTCACGAACAGGCACGCCTGCAGAAAATAAATGCCCATGACGGCTTCGTGATGATCGAAGCCGAGCCCCAGCAGCCGATGATGGATGTGATTGCGATCCGCCTGCAGCGGCGAGCGGCCTTCGAGCATCCGCTGAGACATCACCATCAGCGTGTCGATGATGGGAATGCCGAGCAGCAGCAACGGCAATGCCGAGCTCAACGGCGTCAGCTCATCTTGGGTCAGCACCACTGCCAGCACGGCGGCCGAGAAGCCCAGAATCTGACTGCCGCCGTCGCCCATGAACACTCGAGCGGGATGCGTGTTGTAGCGGAGAAAACCCAGGATGGCGCCGACGATCACGATCGCGACGACGCCGACAAACGGCGTGCCTGAAGTGAACGCCAGCAACGCCAGCGCCGACAACGACAACAGCGTCGTGCCGCCCGCCAAGCCGTCGAGACCGTCCGCCAGATTGATGGCATTGGTCACGCCGATCAGGAACACGAAGGTCAGCGGCCACGACACCCACACCGGCAGCTCGTGCCGCTCGGTCAAAGTGATGGTGCCGATGGTGACATCGCCCCACACCATGATGAACAGCACCGCGATCACTTGACCGATCAGCTTCGGCCCGGCGCTCAGCGTGACCCGATCGTCCCAAACGCCGAACAGCAGCAGCACCAGCACGCCGGCCAGATAGGCCGGCATGGGCTGAGCGAACTCACCTGAAAGTAACAACGCCAGCAGCGTGCCCGCCGCCATCGCGATGCCACCGACGCGCGGCACCGGCGTGGTGTGTACTTTGCGTGCCTCCGGCGCGTCCAGGAATTGCCAGCGCGCCGCGGCCTGCATCAGCGGCGGAATGAGCGCCATGGTGACGCTCATTGCCAGCAGGAACCCCAGCATCAAATCCATCTGCGCCTCAATTCGGAATGTAGCGCTCGAGGCGGGGCGTCACCTGGCCCGCGAATTCGGCCAGTCTGCGATCCGCCTGCTCCACCGGCTCGCCGATTTCCAGCGGTGTGACCAGGCGCACCAGCGCGCCGTCGGTCCGCTGCCGGGTCAACGAGTCCACGAACAAATACCACTTCACCAGATATTCGTTGGTGATGACCCGGCCGCGTTGCTGGAACCAGTAGTACACCAGCTGTTTGCGATTACCGAGCTCGATCTGCACTCGATTCACACGCAGCGGCTTGCCGGCCACCTGGACCCCGGGCACCTCCACCTGGCCGAATTCCTTCATGTGCCAGCCGCCGCCAGGCAGACAGGAGCGCGGCGAATGAGCGGAATTGCCGGCGCGCTGCGAGTCGTACCAGGCCACATAGAAATTCACCACCTCGCGACCGCCACGCACGTAATCCGTGATCACGTAGTCGTCGAGCTTGAGCGCATCCAGATAGACCTGCTCCAGCGCGCTGCGCCGGCCGCTCCACGTTTCGACTTGATTGGGAAAGCCGAAGAACGTTTCGCGCTTCGGCGGGACCTCGGTGCGCTCCGGCGCGATCATCACACCCACAGCGAACGCGCTGACGATGACCGTTGCCGTGATGAAAGAAGCCGGCACGGTACGCTGGATCGGCGGCGCAGTCCTGTCGATCGGCTCGGCGGCATCCAGTCCGAACACTTCGCGCCACGGCCGGCGATTCCTGCCGATGCTCGCGAGCACCATCATCTCCAGCAACAGCACGCCGGCGCTGGTCATGAACACGGCCCAGCCCTGGAAGTCGTGCAGAAACCCTTCGGCCATCGACTGGCCCCAATGCTCCACCATCACGCCGATGGTGCCGATGCGGAAGCTGTTCATCAGAATGGTCACGGGAATGCTGGACACGAACAACAGCACCCGCTTCCACATCTCTACCTTGAACAGGTAGGCCATGATGAAACCCAGCGTCATCAGCGGGAACAGATAACGCAATCCGTCGCACGCCTCGGCCACCTGCAGCTTGTAACCGCCCAGGTCGATCACGTTGCCTTCGACGAACACGCTGATGCCGAACAGGCGGATGAACCACACGCCGATCTGCGACGAGAGCAACTGCAGCTGCGAGGAGAAATTGCCCAGCAGGAACTGCGGCAACGGAACCATCAACGCGAGCAGCAACAGCGGCGCCCACAGGTCCGCCGAAGGACGCACGCCGAGCAGCGCGATGACCAGTCCATAGATCGCGATCAGCAAACCATACTGCTGCACGACCTCCACCGTGGCCAGCACGCCGGCGATCTGCAACAGCGCGCCGAACAGGACGATGCTCACTCCGACCCACGAGCCCTGCAGCTCGAGTCGCGCCAGCTGGGCCCGCTGTTGCCACAGCAAATAGGCCGAAATCACCGGGATCATCAGCGCATGGCTGTACTCTTCCCGGTGCAGCCACGTGTCGATCATGCTGCCGACGCCGGACTGCATGGACGCCGCCGCAACGACCGCGACCACCGCCAGCGCAGCCCACGCATATAACCAGATATTGTTGACGGGCCGTTCCGGTCCCGCCGACGCTCGAAGTACTGTGCTCATCTACCCGCTCGGCCGCCGACTGTTGTAAATCTCCACGCCGGAGCGCGAAGGTTATGGCGAGTGTGTGACAGTCCGAAGACTGGCGACTTATCTGGTCAGGTCCCGCATCCGTTCCTGCAACCCCGAGGCCGCATACTGCAGACGCCGCTTGAATTTCCGCCGCCAGGTCAGCTGCGCGCGAATTTCCGACCAATCGAACATGGAGTCGTTGAGATCGTGATGGCCGCGCTGCTGGTCCGGGACATCGCCGGCTTCGATGCGCTCGATCAGCCGCGGCAACTCGCGATAAAAGGCCGGCGTCCGATACACCGGATGCAGGGTCCACAGACCGGGCGCGCGGCCCAGAAAGTCCAGGCGCGACAGGCCATTCGCGACCATCATCGCGCTCAGACTGTCTTCCAGCGCCAGACAGGAAGGCGTGTAGTTGATGAACGCCTGAACGCGCGCCGACAACCCGGGCTGGAGCAACGGAATGCGCCATTGGCCGCTCAGAATCGGCCGTTTATCCATCAGGAAGATCCGGGTGCTCACGCTCGGAAAGCTGTACGCCGGATAAGGGGCGGCGAGCCGTCGCGCACTTTGCGAATGTAACGAGCCGTCGCTGGCAGGCGGCCCGGCCAATGGATTGCACGCGATGATGCTCGGATCCTGCGCCATTTTCTCGAGCGCCTCGCCCACCCATGTGTGCGAGCCACCGCCGAACAACATGTCCGAGTCGAGGTGGATCACATAATCGCCGCTGGCCGCATGCACTCCGAACAGATAGGCATAGAACGGACTGCCGTTGTGAGCCTTCTTCGGAATGAAGTCCTGCCCCAGAAAATCCCGGGCGACCCGGCGCATCGCGGGCGGCGTGTAATCGACCTCGACGATTTTCACCTTGGGCTCGGCGGCCGCGATCCGATCGAGGGTGTCCTGCAGGCTCTTCAGCTTCTGGTCATAGTCCTCGATCCGGTAACGACTGCCCTGGCTGCGATGCAAGTCCACCGTCAGCAACACCTGCCCGACTTGCGGGCCGAGCGCTCGGATCTGATGGGGCAGCGTGTACGCCACGTGCGGAGCATCGAGCGGATGCAGATTGACCTGCAGGCTCACCTCGGCCGCCGTCATGTTTGCTGATCTCATATGCCCAACACTCGCTGCGCGAACTGACCGGCTCGATTCGCTGGAATCCGGCCGCGGATGACCGAGCGCAGCTCAGGCCCTATCAAGGCGCCGCGCGAAGCGAGTACCGCGAGCATCGCCAAGCCGCCGACGAACGTAAGTCGCAGCACTGCCACGGTCGATGGGCCAAGGTCCTTGGGCACCCACGCACTGATCTCCCAGCCGAACACGATCACCAGCCCAAGAACGATGCCGCCAAACATCGCTCGAAGGGTTCTGCCATGGGGCAATTCGATGCGTCGTGACAACATCAGATAAGTGGCCGCCGCGCGCAGAATGTGAACTGCGGGCACGATCCAGATCGCAGTAGACAACGGCCACGAGCCCAGCAAAACAAATCCCGCGATAAGAATGGCGGCCAGCACGGATTGTGAGATCGCCTCACGCCCGGCCGCTCCGGTCGCCCACAGGAACGTGCCGGTGTTGGCCGCCAGAACATAGAACGGCATCGCGACCGCGCACGCGGCGAGTAATGGAACGGCCTCGTTCCATCGCTCGCCATAGAGCAGCAGCACGAGCGGCTGCGCGGCGACAGCAAACAACGAGAATACTGGCAGCAGGACCAGTGCCAATCCGCCAGCGACGATGCAGTAGGCACGGCGCAACCGCTCCGGATCGTCCTGCAGCCGCGAGGCGATGGGCAGCGACATCGATTGCACCGAGTAGGTCAGCAGCGTGGCCGGCGCTCGCGCCAGTCCAAACGCTCCGGAGTACGCACCCAACGCGGCGACGCCCCACACGCGACCGACCACCACGCGCTCCAGATTGTCCGCCATCCATGAGGCCAGCGTGCTACCGAGCACCTTCATCCCGTAACTACGCAGGTCGGCGCTCATTCGAAACAACGGTCGCAACGGGTGACGCACCAGCCGGTAGGCCGCCAGCCACGTGATCAACGATTGAGTTGCAAAGGCACCGACCAGCGACCACACCCCGGCGCCGAGCGCGGCGAGCGTGATGCCGACGCCGCCGAAGCCCACGGCATAAGCCGCGACTTGAATGAACTGCAAACGTTTCATATCGAACTGACGGCGCAGCAGGCTCGAGGAAATATTGCTCATCGACTGCAGCAGCACCAGCGCCGAGCAGGCCATCAGCGGCCCGGTCAGTCCCGGTTCGTCGAAGAGCGCGGCGAGATAGGGAGCCGCGATGATGAGCACCACCGCGACCAGCGCACCTTGCATCAGCATGCCGCCGAGGGCCTGGCGAATCACTTCATTGGTGAGCTCCCGTACCTGGACGAGCGCGACGCCCATGCCGCTCTCGGCGATGAACCAGCCGAGCCCCACCACAGCCAGCACGATCGTGAACTGACCATACACATGCGGCCCGAGCAGACGAGCAAGCACCACTTGCACGCCCAACTGCGCGATCGCGCGGGCAAAGCCACCCGCGTAGTTCCACAAGACCGCGGAGAAGGTCCGTTCGGTGAGCGAGGCCGCGTTCATCGGGCTGCGGCCCGCTGATAAATATCCATCAATGCCTGGAAACCCGCCGCAGCGGAGTAACGAGCATCGAACTCTTCGCGTGCGTTCTTGCGCATCTGTTTCAAGGCTTCGGGCGCAGCGAATTTCGCTCGTACCGCAGCGGCCAGCGCCTTCGGATCGCCCGCAGTGAACAGGCCGCCGGTAATGCCTTCGCGCACGATCTCGGCGAGCGAACCGAGACGCGAGGCGACAACCGGCGTGCCGCAAGCGAACGCCTCGACGACTACCATGGGGAAGCCTTCGAACCACTGCGATGGCACGACCGCCAGCGATGCCGCGCCTACGACCTGAGCCACGTGCGAGCGCTCGAGGCGTCCCATGAATTCGACATTGAGACGATCGCGACGTGCTTGCTCTTCGAGTTGCGCCCGCATCGGGCCGTCGCCGGCAATCTTCAAACGAATTTCCGGCAGCGCCTTCCAGGCCTCCAGCAGCGTATGCACACCTTTTTCGGCGCTGAGGCGACCGACGAACACGGCATGACCGCCCTCGCCCGCGCCTGCTTGCGGAGGTGCGGTCAAGCCATTCGGCTTCACTTCGATTCGATCCGCGGGCAGCCCTCCCGCGACGAATCGTTGCCGCGCAAATTCCGTCAACGCAACGTAACGCTGGACCAGCGAGGAGTAAGTGCCGCGCCGGCGATTGTTCCACAGCATGTTTACTACGCTGGCGGTCGCAGGCAGGGACTGTCGATAACAGCGATGCTTGAGCGCCGGCAGCAGCGACGTTCCCACGCAAGCCTCGCAGGGCACGCCTTCGCGATAGAGCATCGCGCCCGGACAGATCAGCCGATAGTTGTGGAGCGTTTGCACGACGGGAACGCCGGCTTTCACACACGCGTCATAGGCACTCGGTGAGATCAACGGAAACGTATTGTGGAAATGCGCGACATCCGGTCGCGTGCGTGCAATCAGACCAGACAGCTCACGAGCGACGCTGTCCGACCAGCTCGCCTGCAACGCCGAGCGCGCGAGCGTCAACGCGCCCGCGGTGTCGAGCTCGTCGCTTTGCCTCTCGTAAGGAATCACTTCCACGCCATGCCGCTCGAGCAGCGCACGCTCTTCCCGGTACACGGTGTCTTCACCGCTCGGTGCGGTGGAGCGATAGAAATTATGGGCGAGCAGGACCCGCATTCTCGCGCGCTCCCCCGGTGGATTCTTTCAAGCATCGCTCCACGCCGCCGGCGAAGTTCGCCACCATCGACGACAGCGAATATTTGCGGGCGCTCTCTTCGCACCCCGCTTTCAGTCCGTCCAGCACTTGGGGCTGCTGCAGATGCCGAGCCACCGCCTGCGCGTAGCTCTCGACATCGTCGGCCGTCATGTCGCCGTTGTAGCCGGAGCGCAGATAGGCGATCTCCGGACTGTGGAAAGGAAACTCCGTGGTGAACATCGGACAGCGGCCGATGAAACTGTCGACGATCACGAGCCCGACCATGCCCGGCATCATGAGCAGCTTCGATGCGTGGAAATATCGCGCCCGGGCTTCGCCCATCTGTGCGCCGACGTAATGTATCCAGGGCAGCCGCTGTCTCGCCGCTTCGATACGCGAGCGTTCCGGCCCGTCGCCCACGACCAGCAGCTCGAAATCGGGCACCAGCGCCCGCACGCGCTCGGCCGCGCTCAACAGAAAATCGATGCGCTTTTCCCGATGCAACCCGCCGCAGAACAACGCAACGTTGCCGCCCGAGCAACCGAGCGATCGCGCCATCTCCAACGGATCGACGCCACTGCACGCCTGCATGCCCCGCCGCAGCTCCTCATCGTCGACCGCGTTGTTGACCAACGTGGTGCGTTCTTCCGGGAAGCCGCTGCGCAGGACGGTCTCGCGAGACATTTCCGTATAAGCGAACCACCAATCGACGTGGCGCACGAGCCCGCTCTTGAAGCGCTCGCGCAGACCGTTCGGATTCCGGCTCTGCATGTTTCGACCGTGCCCCCAGAAGCCGAGCAGCGGCCGGGAAAACGAGCGTCGCAGCTGCAGCCAGTAGTTGAGCAGCAGCCGGTTCGATTGCTCGACGATGATGAGATCGCTGCCGCGCAGATCGGCAAGGCACGGCTGCCAGACGAGTTCGGTGGAGCCGATCGTGAGATACCGATTCCTGATCTCGCGCACCCAAGGCACCGGTAACGACACCGTGCGCGGCACCGTGCCGGGAAGCTCCTGCCCACACACGAGCTGCAGCTCGATGCCACGCATCGCGAGTTGCTCGTTGAGCCGCTCGACGAACGAGATCCGATAGTGCGGCAGGATGCGTTGGACGATCGTGACTTTCATACTATTGATCGGCCAGCTCGATCACTCGCGAGGTGCGCCAGTCGCAGCGTGTTACATGCACGAACCGTCGGTGTGCGCCGAGCGCGTGCAGCGGCTTGGGATCGCAATAGCCGTCCTGCTCATAAACCATCTTCCAGCTCGTCTCCAGCCGTTTTCGCCTGAAGATGCGAGGTCCGGTGGCATACGCCCAGCAGGTCGCGTCATCTTCACAAACCACCCACGGTGCTCCGTAAGGGGTGCGCTCGACGGTGCGCCAGCGCTTGGCAGAGGAGTCGTAGGTCACGAGCGTGCGCGGTGTGCCGTCATTGGATTCCAGGACGACGAGAGGTGCGCCGCGCGCGTCCGTCGTGACGGACGTGCCGGCGTGATACACGTGATCCGCATCGAACGCGTCGATCTCACCTACGCTCGAGAGCCGCACCGGCAGCTCGTACGACGAGCCATCCGCGCGTTGAAACGGAGCCTGCGGATTGGGACGCATGGCGAAGCTCGGATGAGTCGTATCGATGCCCGCCTGTTCCTTGCGCCACATCCAGGTCACGAACATCGCATTGTTACGATCGAACCAGAGGCGCGGATGGTAGACCGTCCAGCCCGGCTCCCAGGCGAAGGGATGCGAGGCGGCACCGGATGGCGCCGGCTGCGCATCGCGACTGGTCAGCGGCACATCTCCGCCCACGGCGGACCAGCGCTGCGAGCCGACATCGAAGCGAGCGATGCCGCCGCCGAAGGCGCGTTCCAGCCAGGTGCGTCCGGGTCGAACGGCGAACCGGTAAGTCACATACAAATCGCCGTTGCGATCGTTGAAGAACGCCGGATAAGTGATTTGATTGCCGGGAATGGCGGCCGAGCCCGGATCGCCCCAGGGCGAACGATTCTGTTCGAACGCGACGTGCAGATCGGCATCGGACATCGCCGTGCCGCGAAACTCGAAGTCATCGATACTGCACGGCGTCCGGGACCGCACGTACTGCCAGGGCATATTGTGCATGTTGTAAGCAATGTGCACGTTCTGCCGGGAATCGATCCCCACCGAGGGTTGGGTATGCGTGATGTCGGGCAGCGTTCTTTCTTCGAGAACGACGCGTCGCCATTGCCAGCTGCCGGCGTTATCCGGCGTGCCGAGCCGCACGACGGTCGTCAAGCGGTTGGGAAAACGCGATCCCTCCTCGACCGACGCCACCACCAGCTGGTCGCCGCACAGTCCGATGGGCGTCGAAAACAAATTGCGTGCTTGCGGAGAAACTGGCACGTCCGGCAGCACCTCGACCGCTTTCAGACGAGCTCCCGGCTTCACTCTGCCTGGGCTGACGATGACGGGTGGCTCGGGCGTGGCAGCGAGCACCGGGCTCAGTGCGATCGAGCCAGCCACAGCAAACAGTAATCCAACGACACCGGAATGTTTCGACATGGTTCAGCTCAACGCAGCAAGTTGGGGAATGCAACAGCGCCCGCTGAACGATCGCGCGATCCGATGGCAGGGCTGAGCGCCCTCGTGTCTTTGACTGTTGCCGACCATTGCAACAATCGACTCTTTTCCGCCACGGTCACCGCGATCATGAAAATCAACCAGAAAACATGCACCGGCCGCATCAGCGATGCTTCGGCCAGCTCGTAAACCAGGTCGCCCACCACGAACATGAACCAGAACGCGCCTTGCGGCGTTCGTGCGGTCATTTGCAACAGCCGGTAGATGCCTCGCAGCAGCGTCACCGAATAGATGAGCAAGCCGACGATACCGCCACGGACCAGCAGATCGAGATAGCCGTTGTGCAAGTGGCCGACTCGTTTCCAGAAGCCGGCCAGCACCGACGCCAGCGAATCGAAGCCATGACCGAGCAGCGGCTTCTGCAGAAACAATTGCCAGCCGAATTCCCAGACCTGGGTGCGACCGCTCAGATTTTCCGATTTGCCGAACACGCCGAGCCAGGTGCTCTTCTGAAAAATCTCCGGCAGGAAACTGATCGCGGCGGCACCCAGCAGGCACGCCATGAACACGCCGGACACCATGCGGATCGACAAACCGGTGGGTGCATCCTTTCTGCCGAACTGCAGCCACACGACGCCGCCGGTCAACACAGCGCCGAAGATGATCGCCGTGGCACTGCCACTGCCGCGCAATGCGAGCAGCGCGGCCAAGGCCAGCCCGCCGCTCGCCAGACGAACGAGTCGATGGCCGGGAGCGAGAAACATACTCATCGCGGCGCCGAGCAGCGCCGCGCTCATCAAACCGAGACTGTTGGCATTGCCGGCGGTTCCTCCCCAGCGGCCCGATTCGATGTCGATGGAATTCGGCCAACCGAGCCGGACCGCGAGCAGCGAAAGCACGATCACGATCCCGAGTGCCGCGATCAACGCCAATGCCAATCGTCGCAAGTCGTCACGCACCGCCGACACGGCCGCGAGCGCAATCAAGGTCTCACCGGCGTAGTGGCCGCAATTGATGAAGATCTTGAAGGGCACCGGCGACCACAGCATCGACGCACTCGCATAGCCCACCAGCAGCCATAGCGGCCAGATGCGCAGTGCCAGCGCCGAGACTTCTCTGGCCCGCGGCAGCAGCCACATCAACGCCCACAAATACGAGAGTCCGAGAACTATCAAGCGCCGCGGATCTTCGGTGAAGCCACGGCCGGTCGCGACAGCATTGCTGCTGACCTCGACGTCGCCGATCAGTCCCGAGATACCGGCGGCGACGATGAAGATGACGGCAGGCGCAACTCCCCACCACCAGCTGCGCGACTCAGCCCGCATGAGCCACCCAAAGGCCGACGCTGCGCCCCCAATGACGCGCGCTACGACAGAGCGTGCGTGTGATACCGGCCATTCCAGACAGAGCACTGGCGGGAACGAGCAGCAAAAAGCCGGCCGAGATACACGCGTACTTCAGCGCCCGCGTCGCTCGCCGCAACGAGTCTTCCTGCTTGTCGAAGATGCGTGCGAAACAATGCCCGCCGATGAACGAACGGCGCATCAGCCATCTGATTCGCAAGCGATGCGGCTGCACGGATTCATGAACCTCGGCCTCGTCGCACCAGACCGCGTTCACGCCGGCCGCGGCCAGGCGATGGAAGAACTCCGTGTCCTCGCCGCCCCAGATCCCATAGGAAACATCGAACTGAATTCCTGTCCGGCGCACTTCGTGAAGATCGAGCAACACATTGCCGGTGCCGCCGGCACCCGCATGCGCATACGTGCCGGTCACACGTCGAGGCCGCTCGAAGAAGCGACCGTCGACCACCCAGCGAGGAGTCCCGGACGGCAACAAGGGCATGACGGGTCCCAGCACGACAGCGGCCTGATACTGTTCCCTCGCGCGCAGGAGCGAAGCCAGCCACTGCGGGCTGGCCACCTCGTCGTCGTCGATGAAGGCCGCATAGCGTGCACGAGCCTCGGCTAACGCGCGATTGCGAGCCTTCGAGATGTTCGCTTCGGTTTCGCACACATAACGAACCGCGCCGAACTCCGCCTGGAAGCGACTCACCGTCGCCTGCGACGATTGGCCGGCGTCGTTGTCGACCACAATTATGTTCATCCGATGGTCGGCCGGCAGTTGCTGCCGCACCAGGCTGTCGAGCGTGTCGGCAAGCAGCGCGGGCCGCTTGTAGGTCAGTACCAACACGTCGACGTCGATCATGATGAACAGGGTGAATGGGTGTTGCCGGCACTCTATGGCGCGTTTGTTACAGTGGCGCGTTGGTTAGAGATATTACGAAGCGATGACACCCGGCCCACGGCTGTCGGCTGCCCTCTTAACGGCTCCGCAATACCCGCCGTCGGCGCTCACGAGCCCGATAGCAAATAACCTCTCGACTGCCTGTTCGCGATGGCCTCGCGATACCAGGCATCCGCCGCGTCGCCCTTGGCCGACCACGCAAGGCGTGGCGCACCTTCGGCCGCGGCAATCGAATAGGCGCGCAGGCGCTCGGGCTCGTGCGACAAAGAAACAAGCGCGTTGGCGAACGCCTCGACGCTGCTGGGCGGGTCGCTGACCGGCACGCCAATCCCCACCTCTTTGGTCACGATGTCGCCATGTCCGCAGGTGTCGTGACACAGCACCGGCAAGCCCGTCGCCAATGCCTCCGGCACGGTCGCCGAGGTCGCTTCCTTCAAACTGGGGAAAAACAGAACATGGGAGCTGCGCATGCGGTCGATGACCTCGGCCCGCGGGCGTTGTCCGTGAAAGTAACAAAGCCCCTGAATGCCCAGTTGCTCCGCCAATCCACGAGCGAACGGCTGTTGCGGCCCATCGCCGCACAAATGAAATTCGATCGGAATCGTCCGGCTCGCGCGTGCCACCGCCTGCAACGCCACTCCCACCGCTTTACTCGGCACCATGCGCCCGCACCACAAGACCCGCAGCCGCTCGCCCTCCCGGATCGTCCGGACGATGGGCTCCGACTCCGGCGCGGTGCCGGTTTCATGCACGACCGGCGCTTGCCGCCCGTACAACTTCGCGATCGCGACCCGATCCACGGACGTGGCCGAGATCAGTACGTCGCTGGCCTGCATCGCTGCTCGAACTCTGCGACTGAGCCGCATCTGCATCTCGTTGGCCAGGTTACGAAAGCCGAGCGACATCGCACCCGACGGCCCCATCGCGTGCAGATAGCGCCAGGGCATCTGCGCGAAGCCGCCGATCGGTCCCCAAACGAAAGGCACATCGAGCGACCACAGGAAGCCGGGCTCGCGATAGCCGATCATGTTGAGCTGGTGAATCACGTCGAAGCCGACGTGCCGATGCAGCTCGCGGGCTCGTTCGAGCGCGGCGCGCTGCCATCTTTCGTACGTGTGGTAGTACGCAAGGGATTTCAGCCAGCGCTCGGCGCGACGTTCGCGAGGGATGCCGATGACCTTCACGGCATCGCGCAGCTGGTGAGACTCGAGCGCGCTTTCGGTGGCCGGCGCAAACCGTTCCGCTTCCGTCAGCAGCCACACGTCGTGATGCCGAGCGATCTCTTTCAGCCAGTTCCAGCCGACGCCCGGCTCGGAGCCCTGCTCCGGGTGGCAGGCATAGGCGGACACCAATACTTTCAAGCGCTCCACGCGATCAGTTCCCGCAGACGAAGGTGTAGTTGCTGCGCCCTTCCTGCGCGATCAGCTCGTAACCCTGCTTCGTCAACGCGTCCGCCGTGGCGACGATTCGTTGCTTGCGTTCCGGCGTCCATTCCAGGGTGGCTTCGTCAAACTCGACACACAGGACTTTCACGGTCACGCCGTCTTTCAGCATGGCGGCGAGCACCCGCTGCTCGGCGCCTTCGATATCGAGCTTCAGCAGATCGATACGCGCATGTCCGAATTCCTTCATCAGCGACGGCAGCGAACGACACGGCGCTTCGAAGAATGAATCGGTCTGCTGCAGATTCATCACGGAATGGGACACGTGGTCCGGATTGCTGGGAGCGTAGAAGCGCAACTGCTCGTCGCGTTCCCAGATACCGACCGGATGGAAATGAAAGCCACGCACGTCGGCCGCGGTCCGGCGCACGAACTCGATGGCGCGCGGCGTCGGATCGAACGCATGCACCTCACAGCCGAAACGTTCCATGAGCGCGAGGTCGAAAGAAATATCCTCGCCCACGCCGGCGCAATAACAGATGGAATCCGGATGCACCGCGGATGAAGGCACGATCCAGCCGCCGTACTGCGAGCCCAGCCGGACCAGATCGGATCGCGACTGAATCCGCAGTCCGGTGAGCGCATCCCGCCCCATCGCACGACTCGTGTCGCGGTGAAGTCGATGCAAGGCGCGTTTCATTGTCGAGGCGGCATTCATGCTCACGCTACCCGTTCTCTCTGCCCGCCCGTCTGCAATCGTTCGCGCAACAACAACCAGGCGAATTGCGGTCCCGACACCAAGGTTCGACGCCACAGCCGGCGCGGCTCGCCCAGCAACCGATAGAGCCATTCGAAGCCGAGTTTGCAAATCCATTGCGGGGCCCGACGAACCGTGCCCGCGTAGTAATCGAACACCGCGCCGATCGCACCGATCACGGGCACGCCGCATTCCCCGGCATGGGCGTCGATCCATTTTTCCTGCTTGGGCGCAGTCATTCCCACCCAGAGCACATCGACCTTCGCGGCGTGGATTCGCCGCATGACCTCGGCCTGCTGCTCGGCCGACCAGGTGCCGAACGGCGGCGACAATGTTTCCACCGTCACACGAGGAAACTCTCGCGCCACGCGCTGTTTGACCAGCTCCAGCACGGGATCCACGGAACCCAGGAAGAATGCTTTGCCGCCGACCCGATCGAGGCGTCGCATCGTGCCCAGGAAAAAATCAGTTCCGGTGATACGCGGCCCTACTTCCATCCCGAACAGACGGGCCGCCAATGTCACACCCGAGCCGTCGGCCACGACGGCCGAGCACGCCTGCAAGGCGCGACGAAATGTTTCGTCCTGTTGAGCAACCACCAGCGAATGCGGATTGGCGCAAGCGACAGTGAACGGGCCCGTGCCCGTTTGCACGGCATGGCTCACCGAATCCAATAGCGAGTCCAGGCTTTCGACGCCAATGGGAATGCCCAACATCCGCCGCGCGGGCAATCGCGTTTCAGAAACGACGGCCATCGTGATCTTCCGGCACCGTGAGGGCCGTCACGGTATCCAGGCGGGGTGACGCCGATGTGACGTGTGTGTCATACGCGTGAATGACATCGTCGCTGTGCTCAGTACGGCGTGCGAACCGGCTCGCGCGATCCGTTGAGGACCGTGCCGACGAACGGCAGATCGTGCAGCAACTGGAACGTGCGAGTGACGTCCTCGCGACGCGTCTTGCCCTCGCCGATCACCAGCAGGCCCGCTTGCATATAACGCGCGAACGCCAGCGCGTCGTCGGCCATCAGCACCGGCGGCATATCGAAAATGATGACGCGATTGGCGTAGCGCATGCGCATCTCGTTGACGATCTCGGCCGTTGCCGGCGACGACAACAGCTCCGAGGAATGTTCGACCCGCTCGCGCGCCGGGAGGATCGTCAATCGATCGTAGCCCGCGACTTTGATCATCGCTTCCTGCACCGGGCGGCGCAGGCGCAAGCAATCGTCCACGCCCACCGATGGCTCATAGCTGAAGCGCTTGTGCACGTTGGGATTGCGCAGATCGAAATCCACCAGCAACACAGTGCGTGCCGGATCGGCGGAGATGGCGATCGCGAGATTGATCGCGGTCAGCGTCTTGCCTTCCGAGGACTGCGCGCTCATCACACCGAGCGAGTTCGCGCCCAGCTGATCCAATCGGCGCAGCACCTGAGTGCGCAACATCTTGTAGGCAGTGCCATGCGGCCCGCCCGCGCCCGGCGGCAGAATCCGCGCGTTCTCGCGATCCTGTTCGGAGTACTGAATGAGCGGCGAGCTGAACTTGATCGTATCGGTGAAGTCGACGTTGTTCTCAGTCGCAACTGCGCGCGGCGGCACGACCGAGATCGGCGCTTCAGCGCGTGCCTCGCGGTGAGCGAACGTCGTCAGATCAACAGCTCGGGGAGTAGTCGTACGTTCCACGTCATCACCTTCAACCGAAAAAGCGGCGCCACGCCACTGCCCAAAGCACGTCCAGCGGACGATATAAGAAGTGCACCATCACGATCGCAGCCACGAAGCTCGTGGCCGCACCCGCCAGGGATAAACGTCGAATCCTGGACCGGGCAGCACGATCCGCCGGCGTTTCGATCCAGGGCAACACTGCCAGCGGCGGCACCGACACCAGCGCCTCGATGTCACGACGACCCCGGATGCTGGTATCGACCGCCTCGAGCAACAGCACCATGCCGACTGCCGCGCCGAACGACAGCAGCACGCCAATCACCACCAGCGCCGGACGATTCGGGCTGGCCGGCTGTTCGGACGCCATCGGCGGCTCGATCAATGTGAAGCGCTCGCCCTTGCGCTCGGTCTCCAGATTCTTCGCCAGCGTAGCTTCCATTTGTTTCTGGCGTACTTCGCTATATTTCAATTGCGCATTCTCGAGCTCGCGCATGATGGTGCTGTACTCACGCGCGATCTCGGGCGACGCGGACAGGCGCCGCTCGTAATCGGCAATCCGCTTGCGCAACACCGCGTTCTTTTTCTGTAACGCCGCGCGCTCGTTGACCGACGCTTCGCGCTGGGCGCTCACCTGAATGTAAGCCGGATTGTCCGGATCCGAGCGCACCGCCTCCGAGGTCAGCGGCGCATCGCGCATCGCTGTGTGCAGGGAAGCGACCAGGCGCTCCAACTGCTGCACGTCCGGATGATCCGATGCATATTTTTCGCGAGCCGCGGCCAGCTGGCTCTTCGCATCGCTCAGCTGCCGTGCCAGATCGTTACCCGTATCGACGCGGCCCACCTGCTTTTCCAGGCCGTCGATCTCACGCTTCATGCGCAGGATGTCGGGATGCGTTGGCGCGTAGATCGCGGTAGCCCGTGCATATTCCGACTTCAACGTCTTGAGACGATCGGCGGGCGACAGGATGCGCTGCCCGGTTTCGGTGTACAGCTGCTCCGTCGGCGTCAGCTGCGCCAGCTGCGCGTCGAGATAAACGATCTGCTGATCGAGCGAGCGCACGCGCGTATCGGTCTCGCGCAATTCCTCTTCGGCGCGATTCATCAGCTGCATGTTGAGCTGCGACAGCTCGGGCAGATTGTTGACGTTCTGTTCCTTGAAGGCCGCGAGCTTCACGCCCAGCTCGTCGATTTGTTTGCTCAGCCGATCGCCTTCGGCGGTCAGGAACGTGGCGGTGTCATCGGCGGTCTGGCGCCGGCTGGTGAGGTTCTCGTTCAGATACAGCGTGGCGAGCTCGTTGGCGACCTTGGCGGCGATCACCGCTGAAGGACTGTCGTAGCTCACCGAGAACGCGATGGTCGCCTTGGTGGGACGACCCATCCGGGGGTCGACGACGTCGGCGCTGATCATCGAGAAGTGCACGTCGTCGCGCATGCGATTCAGCAGCACTTCGCGCGGATCCTTGCGTCGACGCTCCGGATACAACTGATAGCGATCGATGATGCGCATCAGGTTCTCCGAGGTCATGACCCGTTGCGTGATCACCTGCAGTCGCTGGTCGGCATAACTCGACACCATCGAGCGCACCAGGTCGACCGGCACTTCCTGCTGCTCGATCAGGATGGTGCCGGTGGAGCGATAAGTCGCCGGCCACAGCACCGCCGCCGCGAGCGCGACGATCAGTATCGATGCGGCCGCGACGATCGCGGGGACACGCCGGCGACGGACTGCCATGAGATAGTCCGCCAGCGAACGCGACGGCGGGTTCACAGGGATTGAGGTTGACCGTTCCATACCACGTTGAATGAAGCTCTATAACCATTGGCCCGCTCGGCAGCGAGCTCGAAATCTTGTGTATTGCCTGTCAACTGCAGCGACACGCTCCAGTCACGAGCCAGGCGCCAGTTTGCTGAGAGATTGAGTTGAGCGTAGTCGACCTGATACGTCCGCACGCCGTTCCGCTGCGGCAGCAAGTCCTGGCTGCTGACGTAGCGCGCCCCGACGGTTGCGCTCAAACGTTCGGTGATGGTGCGGTTGAAAGTCAGCCTCGCCTCGTCGCGTCGGGTGAGCACGCCGCGGCCGGTGGGCGATTGGTTGCGGCTCGCATTGGCGGTCAGCGACCAGCGATCGCCCAGTCGTTTGATTTCGCCGTCGAACACCCAGCCCGTGTCGTTGGCGATCGCGGTTTCGACGGTCGAAGGACCGGCCGACAGCGAGGCCGTCCACAACATCCAGGGTTGGAAGGTCCAGCCCAGCTTCAATGTGCCGTCGCGCGTCTCGGAGCCGAAAAATCCGGCAGTCGTCAGCCGGCCGGCCTGCGCGGTCACGGTCAGCGCACTGCCGGCGTCCGTCAGCACGATCTGAGAGAACACCGACACCGCCGAGTACCTGTAGTCCGTCAGCCCGGTGACCTCGGTATCGACATAGTGATTGTCAACCTGGAACATCTGGAAACCGCCGCTGACCCGCTCCGTGAACATCACTCTCGGAGAAAAGGAAAAGCTGGTCTCTTCGTGCCGGCGGTTGGAATCCACCAGGCCGGTCGAGCCGAGCTCGCTGGTCAAGGTGGTGTCGCGGGTCAGGCCGAGCTGCATGTTCCATTCGGAACGCTCGCCCATCCAGCGATAGCTGCCGGTGACGAACTGATCGTTGGTGTCGAGCGATTCGTCGTCGCTGTAACGGGCCGCGACCAGGCGTGGCAGCAAGGTCAGCTCCGATCGCTCGGTGACCCGCTGCAAGCTCGCCTTCAATTCGCCGCTGGCACCCGAGGCGGAACTGGTGTCGTTGACTCGCAACCGGGGATTGTCGGCATACGAGGTGCCGACGAAGGCCGACGGCAGGACGCGCCACTCAGCGGCCGAAGCCTGCTGAGCGAGCAGCGCCGCGCTCGCCGAGCACAGCGCCAGACACGTCAGTTGCGTCCCCGATCGCAGCATGTTTGTTACGGCACCACGACCGTGTCGCCGCTCTTCAGCAGAATGTTCTGTTCCAGACTGCGGCCGCGCTCGACTTCGCTGTAACGGAAGCGGCGCGCCGTCTGTTTACCGCTCGTGTCCCGGCGCAGGATCTGAATGTCGTCGAGCGAAGCGAACGAAGTCGCACCGCCCGCCATGCTCAACGCCTGCATCACATCGAGCGGCCGGCTGAATGTGAACTCGCCGGGACGATTCACCTTGCCGAGCACATAGATACGATTGCCGCCGATCTGCTTGACGGCGATGGTCACCGACGGATCGGGAATGAACTTGCTCAGGCGCTCATTCACCTGCTCGCGCACTTCCTCGACGGTACGGCCGGACGCATGCACGTCGCCGACCAGCGGAAAGGACATGCCGCCGTCGGGGCGCACCAGCACCTCCGACATCAGCGCTTCTTCCTTCCACACCGATACCATCAACACGTCTCCGGGCTGGATGCGATACGGCTCGGGCTCATCGGCACGCACCGAAGTGAGGTGCGCGCAGAGCATGAGCAACAGCGCGAGAGCGTATCGATGGAAGATGACAGTATTGGGGCGACGCATTCGTATGACCGCTGAATTTCAAAGGCAAGACAGACCAGACATAAGAAAGCGCGGTACGGCCACCGGGTCAGCCGCCCGCGCTTTTCACTCTTATATATGTGAGTTATCGATCGAGCAGACGCTTCCGGCGGAACGCGGCGAGACCGCCCAGGCCGGACAGCAGCAGCCACGCGGCGGCGGGCAGCGGCACCGGCGAGAAGCTCGCCTGCAGGTTGTAAGCACCCGGCACATACTTGTTATCGGTCTGCGCGAACACCGCGACGAACAGGTTCGCCGGGCCCGACAGATCGAAGATCAAGCCGTCGGCACCGGTGCTGCCGTCGATCTTCTTCCAGAAGCCGTTGAGATCGGTCACCAGCATCGACAGCGACTTCAGCGGGCTCGCAAACTCATAATCGGTCAGCTTCACGGTCACCTGGCCAGGACCGGAAGTGCTCAGCGCGTTGACCGACAGGCTCGTGCCCCACAGCACGATGGTCGAGTTGATCGAGTCGCCGATCGGGCCCTTGACCAGCGATTCCAGCGGCACGCCCGAGAACCACGGCGTCTCGGCCTGCACGTGCTCGGCACGCGCGGCCATCGACATCGTGAACAGACCCAGCACCAGCGAGGCGACGGCGGCAAACTTCAAAACACCCTTCATATGCTTCACTCCAGTTCGACCGGCGAGCGCAGCCCGCCATTGTTGTTTCGATACACGTACTTTTCGTACAGATACTTGCGCAAGCTGTTGCCCAGCTCGTCTTCTTCTCCGGGCTTGCCGGCCCGGCCCGCTTTATCCGTGGCAGCCGCGGTGGCGCTCTTGGCCTGCTGGCTGTAGTTCTGGCTGATGCTCGACAGGCGCAGCTTGGCGTACGACTGCTGGATGCCGCTCATCGCGATGAGTTGAATATCGTCGGAATCGACGCGGGCATCCGGATCGGCGCCCTGATTGATGATCGAGTCCAGACGCAACGCATCGAGCTCGAAATGACGGAAGATGTCGGTGCCCGACTCGACGAACACCGGCACCAGGCTCTTGCCTCGCACGCCCAGGTCATGCAACGGCGCCAGGCGCCCCAGCATCACCTTGACCGCGAAACGTATGACATCTGAATCACGAACCCCAAGCCGCTCAGCCAGCCGCTTGACGCTGCGGATATCGGCTGCGCTCATGCGAATCGAGACGGCCTGCTTGCGGCTGTCCATGGTTGTTGTCCCCTGCGCTACACGTTAGGTGCGACCGGCTCGGCCGCGGTCGGGAATACTCCGGTAGGCAAGTGACAGGACTTTGAACAAATGATGAAAGCGTGACACAAGCACTGGCGGCGGAGTGCCAGGTCTGGCCTCCGCTATCCCGTTTGCCGGGCTGTTTATTTTTGCCGCGGCGTGCTGAATTTCTTTTTAGAAGCTCAGGACGCCGGGGGGTTCAGCAAATTCCGTTTTGCTTTTTCAGGCGGTCCGGCGCGACACCCCCGCCAGGCCGACCAGCCCGGAGATCAGCAGCCACACCGCTGTCGGCAGCGGCACCGGAGTGATGTCCTGCACCACCGCGACGAAATCCTGATAGTCGCGATCGCCGCCGCCGCGCAGGTCTTCCCACGCGAGGAGGTAATCCTGGCGGCTGAAGTACTCGCCCGCGAGCGAGCCCGTCAGGAACGGCGTGCCCGTGCCCTGATAGGCGTACATGTGATCTTCGCCGTCGGCGTTGCGGGCGGTCTGGCTATAGAACGTGCCTTCGTTCTGCGTGCTCAGATAGAAACCGAAAGCCGACGTGGAAATGAACTGGTGCGTCCAGGTGGTCGAGCCCACCTCCTGCACGCTGACCCGCCAGCCGTTGACCGTCTGGCGCAACCGCAGGACCGCCTGATCGCCGGCCGAGTCGGCACCGTCGAAAATCGACAGGCGCGCGTTAGGGTTGTTCAGATCGTAGACGCCGAACACGTTGGTCTCGGCATTGCCGGCCAGCTCCAGCATGATATCGATCTGTCCGATCGAGCCCACCGTGGTCCACGACGCGTCGTTGCCGTCATCCAGGCACGAAGCGGTCGCGCTCAGCGTGTTGGCGCCGAGCAATGAGTTGAAGCTTCCCTGCAGGGACGGCTCGCCCGAGCCGTCGAAAGTACACAGCGCGTTCGCCTGAGCGGCCGCCAATCCCAATGCGGCCAGCGAAACGAGCTGCAGTCTAGAAACGTTCGTCACACCCGCTCTCCACCCGATTGTTACTTATCGACGGTGGGATGGTGAGTTTTGTGAATGAAACCGGCGTTATGCCAAGTTGAAACCTTTACGGCAATCTTGCAGTACCGTTGCGCCACGATGGTCGCGCGAAAGTACAAACATCGTCAGACAAGGACTTGCGAGCGTTAGTTGGCTCAGCGCTGGAGCATGCGACACGCGAGTGACATACGACGGTGTCGCGCTTGTCGTTCGTATTCTTAACGGTCACGCAACAGCGGTTTCGTACGGTCGCCGTGCGGAAGTGCGTTTGACGCCGCATGACATTTTTCAATACGAATATATGACGAGGCTCGCCCATGAATGTTTCTTCTTTGCGTAAGTTTCTTTTCGCCGGTGCCGTGCTGAGCAGCGCCGCGTTCGCCCCGCTCGCCTCCGCCCAGGTCTACATCACCGAATGGATGTACAACGGCAATGGCACGACCGGCGAGTACATCGAGTTCACCAACCTCGGCAACACCGCGGTCGACTTCTCCGGCTGGAGCTTCGATGACGACTCGAACAATCCCCGCACCGTCAGCCTGAGCGCGTTCGGTCTGGTGAATCCGGGTGAGTCGGTCATCCTCACCGAAGCCACCGCCGCTGAATTCCGCTCGGTGTGGAATCTGTCGAGCACGGTCAAGGTAATCGGCAGCAACATCACCAACCTCGGCCGTAACGATCAGATCAATCTCTATGACGGCGCCGGCCAACTGGTCGACCGCCTCAGCTACGGCGATCAGAACATCCCCGGCTCGATCCGCGCGCAGAACATCAGCGGCAATCCGCTGAGCCTGGACGTGCTCGGCACCAACAACGCGCTCGCCTGGATCTTCGCGTCGGTCGGCGACGTGTACGGCTCTTACGTGGACCTCAACAACGTGGACGTCGGCAACCCCGGCACGTTCGCGCTCGCTCCGGTGCCGCTGCCGGCCGCCGCGTGGCTGTTGTTGTCCGGTGTCGCCGGTCTGGCCGGCTTCCGCCGTCGCGCCTGATCCGAAGTCATCTCGGGAGGAGATAACTCATGAAGATTCGTTCTTTGATCGCGTCAGCCGTGCTGCTGGCCCCTGCCATCGCCGGGGCGCAAGTCGCATCGCTCGATCTGGGCAACTATCAACTCACCCGTCAGGTCAGCCTGCCGGCCGGTCCGGCCTCCGAGGCCTCCGCGGTGACGTGGAACTGGGATCGTGACTCGCTGTTCGTGGTCGGCGATGAAGGCGATGCCATCGTCGAAGTCGATCGCAACGGCACGCTGCTCAGCTCCATGTCGCTGAGCGGCTTCGACGATACCGAAGGTCTCACTTATATCGGCGGCGGCCGCTTCGTCGTCGTCGAGGAGCGCTTGCAGGATGCCTACGTGCTGACGTACACGGCCGGTGGCGTCGCCTCCCGCTCCAGCCTCGCCTCCGCTTCGCTCGGCGCGACGGTGGGCAACGTCGGTCTCGAAGGTATTTCCTACGATCCGAGCACGGGCCAGTACGTCGTCGTCAAGGAAAAGACCCCGCAGCAAGTGAACGCCGCGACGTTGAACTTCGGCACCGGCACTTCCGGCACGGCCAATGTGACTTCGCTGTTCGATCCGGCGAGCCTCGGCCTGGCCGATCTGTCGGACGTGCAGGTGTTGTCGACCGTGATGGATCCTTCGTCGGCGGATTTCGGCAATCTGCTGATCTATAGCCAGGAGTCGGCCCGCCTGTTGGAAGTGAGCCGCACCGGCACCGTGCTCAGCATGTACAGCCTCGCCGGCATCACCGATTCGGCGGAAGGCGTGACCATCGACCGTAACGGCACGATCTATATCGTCGACGAAACGCCGAACATGTACATCCTCACGCCAACGCCGGTGCCGCTGCCGGCTGCCGCGTGGTTGCTGCTGTCGGGCATCGCCGGCGTCGCTGGATTCGGCCGCCGCAAGAAGTAATATCTGACTCGATACAATAAAAAAACTCCGGCCGCCGCCAATCCTGGTGGGGGCCGGAGTAAGCGATGTCCATCCGATCGGAATCGGGGGACACCGTGGGGACTGGTTCAGGTGGTGGGATCGGCCGAGGTCTCGGCGATCCGGCAATGATTCAAAAACGTTCCTAACTTCAACAACGCCTCCACCGCCGCGGCCGAGATGGCGCGATGCTCGTCGAGCATCATGCGCTGGGTGGCATTGTCACAACCGAGCAGCGCGCCGATCAGCAGGCTGTGATGCTGATTCAATTCCTGCATGGCGACGTTGGCTGCACGATGCAACTCGATGAGCCGCTGCTGGCTGCGGCCGCTGAGCAAAGATCGGTTCACGTCGGGCTCTTGTTGGATTTGGACGCGGGCATAACGTAACCAACAATCATTGCGACAACATTGCCGTTGACGGATTTAGGAAAAAAAGCGGCGCCACCGAAGTGGCGCCGCCTGCTCTTGCCGAACGAATCTGCTTCGAGCGTAACAGGCTTACGGATAAGCCTGGTACGGCGGGTTGCAGTTGTTGGCCTGACCGCTCAGCGTCTGACGGGTCTGGCTGTTGATCGGCGTGGTGCGCACTTCGCCGCCCTCGATCACATGGTTGAGGAACATGTTGTTGATAGCGGTGGCGTTGGCCGGAGAAGCCGTGTCCAGAATGCCGGTATCAGCATCGCCCACATCGCCCGTCATCGTCAGGGCCGCCGACGTGCGCCACGAGCGGTTCAGCTCGGAGATCGCGGTCGGGTTGCCGATGGAGGCATACAGCTTGTCCCACAGAGTCTGCGAGCCGCTGGCCGAAGTGCTCGGGAAGCGGTCGTTGAAGGTGTTCTCGGTGAAGAAGCTGTAACGGCCTTCGATCGTGGCCTTCAGGGTCGGCTCCGCGCCATCGACCTTGATGTAACGGAAACGGTTGCTGCTGGTGCCCGGCTTGGCTTCCGTGCTGGCGACGCCAATGGCCAGACGGCCCTGGCTGGTGTGATAGTCGATGCACTGGCGCACGTCGCCCGAGCCTGCACCGGCGAACACGTAGTCGTTGCCATACGTGGTGGCGTTCCACGTGCAGCCCGAGGTGGCGCAGCCAGCAGAGTCCGGAGCGACGAACAGCACAGTGTTCGACGGCGTCTTGCTGCAGCCCTGGTTCAGGAAGTGCAGCTTGAAGCTGGTCATCGTGCCCGAGGTATCGCCACGACGGCACAAATAGATGTCACCGCTGCTGTCGTAGCCGGTGTTGCCGATGTGATCAGCCAGGTTCTGGCCGTTCAGGTTGATCTCGTTGGCATTCAGCACCGACGTGCCGTTGAAGATCGCGCGCAGCACCGAGCTCGGCAGCGACGGGATCTGATCCAGGGTCGCGGTCGCTTCGGTCGCGGTGTCGGCGATCGTGCCGTAAGTGCGCTGAAGAACGGTGAACAGCGGCACGCTGACGATCGGGTTGAACGTCACCGCGACCGACGTGCGCTTGCGGGTCAACGCGGCGTCATGAGCGGCGGTCACACCACCGGTGCCCACGAAAGTCGTCGGATCGACGTCAGAAATACCGGCCTGAGAAGTGCGGGCGGTACGGACCACGGTCGACGCGGACGAGGCAGTGGCGCCGCAATCGCGGGTGTTGAAGTGGTTCGCGCCGGTCGGCAGCGTGGTGCCGGTGCTGGTGGTGATCGTGGCGCAAGCGGTCGGGAAGGTCGCAGCGGACAGATCGATGAACTGCAGCTGCGGAGTGCCCGGCAGGTTCGCCGGCTGCACGATGCCGTTGGCCGAGCCACCGGTCGACTCCTTCAGGAGCGCGATCTTGGTGGTGCCGGAAACGATGCCGGTGCCGGTGAAGGCAGCCGTGCAAGTCAGTGCACGCTGCGACGGCGAGCCCGAGCTGGTCGAACGATAGTAGTAGATGTCGAGCGTGTCGGGCACGCAGACGCGGAAGTTGGCGTCGTCGAGCTTGAACAGGTTCTCGAGCGCGTTGTCAGTGGCCGTGGCGCCGCTGACATACAGCGTCACCAGCGTGCCGTTGGCAGCGGCCGCCTGGATGTCGGCCGGGGACGTGGCGAGGGCGTTGGCGCCAGCCAGCGCCAAGGCGCCGGCGACAGCAACCTTGAGGGAAGTTTTCATCAAGATTCTCCGTGGATCGATGTGGACAGAGAGAAGAGAGAGAGAAGATTGGGAGGGAGTGCCGCGATACGCGGCACTCCCCGACTCGAAGAGTCGATCAGGCAGCGACGCGACGACGGCTGACGGCGCCCAGGCCACCGAGGGCCGAGAGCAACAGCCAGGCAGCGGCCGGCAGCGGCACCGGAGCGGCAGCGACGGAGTAGCTCAGCACGCCAGTGGCGGCATCGAACGACCACACGCCCGCGTACTGCGTCTGGGTGGTCGGGTTGTTGCCGGTGTTACGGCCGCCGTTCTGCACGTACAGGTACATCGCCAACGTCGCATCGGCATCGCTCGCATCCGCCGTCCAGTCGAAGCCGGCGATACCGAAGTTGCCGAGCACAGAGCGGGTGTCGCGCGTGCCAGCGAGCGTATTGCGATCGAGCGGGTTGGCGTCTTCGTTGGCGCCAGCGTACGAGTTGTCGACCAGCGCGGCCGCCGTGATGATGTTGGTGTTGATCAGGTTGGTCACAGAGCCGTTGGCCACAGTGCTCAGCAAGCGGGTCGAGCCGTTGGTGTTCTGGCTGCCGTTATCGCCAGCAACCACGCCCCACTGCATCTGCGTCAGATCGGCACCGGCGTAGGTCGACGGACTGATCGTCCAGTTGAGCGTCAGGCCGGCCTGATCTGTCTCGACGGCCGAGAAGTCCGACAGATCCAGACCCAGGTAGTAGCTCACCGACAGAATGGTGTCGCCCGTGTTGAACAGATGAAACACCAAGCCGCCGTCATCGTCCGTGTTGGTCGTGAGACCGGTCGGAGCCGTGGCGGAATTCTCATAGCCCGCCGGCACCGTCACGTCCGCGAGTGCCGCGGTCGAGGCCGCCAGCAGCGTGCTCGCCGCAACAATCTGCTTCAAAGAAAATTTCATGAGAGTAAGTCCCCTAGCCAAGTAAGAAATGGATCTTGCGATCCGCCTGAAAACACGCGCGCCCTTGCAGTCCCTGGCATGCCACTGCACGCCGCCAGCGCGCTACTGAATCAAAGACGGCTTCCTGCCTTCCTCGCCTGCATTGAGGCGGATCGACCTCGTGTTCGTTTAGCACTGGAAAATCTAACGGTGCGCTGTGTCTCGCCTTTGAACGCCGCTTTAACGTTTTGCGACTCGAGCCGCGTTCATCGACCGTTATGTGTGACACACGTGCTTGACGGCACGTCGCGCACCACGCCTGCGCAATCTAGGAATTGTTTGTTACTGCGTAGTGAACAATTTGTATAACGCGTGCGCTGCGTATGACACACGGGCGGGAATGAAAAACAAACGTATGACACCGGTGCGCGGGCGTAAAATCGCCCGACGCGCGCCGGCGTATTTATTACCGCTTGTTGGTCGCGGCGATCTTTGTTTCTAATTTATCCAGCGCGATCGCGCCGGGCACGCGCGAGCCGTCCGGGAAGAACATCGTCGGCGTGGAATTGATCCTGAGCTTCTCGCCCAGCGCCGCCAGCGGCGCGAGCGGCGTGTCCTTGCACTCCGGGGCCTGCGGCGGCGCCTTCTTGTTCAACATCCATTCGCTCCAGGCCGCCGCGCGATCGCTGGCGCACCAGATATCGCGCGCCGCATCGCTCGCGCCCGGGTGCAAGCCTTCCAGCGGGAACAGAAAGATATAAACCGTCACGTCGTCGAGCTGGTGCAGAGCGCGCTCGAGCTCCTGGCAATACGGGCAGAAAGGATCTTCGAAGATGGCAAACTTGCGCCGCCCCTGCCCTTTGACCAGCTTGATGGCCTGCTGGAACGGCAGCCCGGCGAAGTCCACCTTGTTGAGCTCGTTCCAGCGAGTCTGCGTCAGGTTCTCGCGCGTCTTCACGTCCATGATCTGGCCGAGCACCAGATGCTCGCCCTTGGCGTCGGAATAAACGATTTCGCTGGGCGTCACGACTTCGTACAGCCCCGGCAACACCGACGGCCCGACCCGCTCGACCTTGATGTCCGGAAAGCGCTCGGTCAGCGTCTTCTGCAAAGTCGTGGCCACGTCGTCGGCCGCGGGCAGCACAGCCGAGTACATCGCGCTCAGCACTGCGAGCGCGATCGGAAAAGTCTTGTTCATGTCTTCAACCGGATTGTTTGAGCTGATCGAGCGTGGTGCGCGCTTCATCCCTGCCGAAGAAGGGCTTGCCATGATCGAGCGCGGCTTGCAGGCTTTCCCGCGCAGCGGCTTTGTCGCCAGCACGCAGCTGCGCCATGCCCAGGTGATAACGAACCGTCGCGGACTCCTTGCTGTTCGCGGCAGCATCGCGCAGCAAGTTCACGGCGCCTTGGAAGTCGCCGTTCTTGTACTTGGCCCAGCCGCGAATCTCGAGCGCGGACGGCTCGTTGGAATTCGCCAGGCTCTCCGCCAACTGCGTCGCCCGCTGCACGCTGGCGCGGTCTTCCCGATAGTTCAGCAACAGCATCGCCAGGTTCCTGCTGGCGAGCGACGACTTGGGCTCGCGGCTCACCCATTGCTCATAGACTTTGATCGCCTCGTCGGGCTTGCCGGCGCGCTCATACAAAGCCGCCAGATCGATGGACAGATTGCCCGCGTGCGTGCGCTCGATGCCGCGCTGGAAAGCAGCGATGGCCGCGTCATTTTGTTTCTGAGACAACTGCGCCAAGGCGAGGCCGCGATACGGCATCCACCACTCCGGTGCATGCTCGATCGCTTTTTCGAACGACTCGACCGCAGCCGCCGATTGACGTTCGGCAATCAGCAGCTCGCCCCGCAGATTGTGGGCCACGGCGTTGCTCGGCGTACGCTCGATCGCCGTCGCCAGGCGTGCGAGTGCGCGCTTGTTATCTTTCGCAACCGCATCCAGACGGACCAGCGCGGTCAGCGGCTCGTTGACCTGAGGCTGCAGCTCCAGCGCCTTCTCATAGTTCTGGCGCGCGAGCTCCGAATTGCCCTGCGATTCAGCGACCAGGCCCGCGTAGTACCAGCCCATGGCCGCCTTGGGGCGCTGCTGCTGGACTTTCTCGGCAGTCAGCTGAGCGGCAGCGAAATCCTTGGTCGCCAGCTGCGCCTTGAACTGCGCGTCCTGGATCTCCGCATCGTCACCCACCCCTGGCATGCCGGCGACCGGATCCAGAATGAGTCGCGCCTGGTCGGCCTTGCCTTGTTTCAACAACAGCTGAGCCAGCGCTTTGCGGGTCGGCAGCTCGCTCGAATTACTCTGCAAGGCAGAGCGAAATGTTTCTTCCGCCAGCGCGACCTCATTGTTCTGCAGATGGGCCTGGGCCAGCGCCCGCAAGACCGGCGTCGAGTTCGGCTGATCGCGCAATACAGCTCGCAGATCGGTGATAGCGGTGCTGGTATCGCCCTTCTGCAAGGCCAGATTCGCACGCAGGATCAACGCATCGTTGTCGCGCGGGTTTTCTTCGAGCACTTCGTCGATCAGGGCCTGTGCCCGCGCGATGTCATTGCGCGTCAGATACAACGCAGCCAGGCGAGTACGCGCGCTCAACCCCTGCGCATCCCTGGCGGCATCCTTCGCCACTTCCTGATACAGCTTCTCAGCTTGCTCCGCCTTGCCCTGCCGCTCCAGATAGCCGCCGATCGCCAGCTTCAGCTCGATATTGTCCGGATCCTTGCTCATCATGGCCTGCATTTCCTGGAGGCCGGCCTCCTCGCCCCGCTGCGACCAGAGCAGATCGAGCAACGCGAGCCGCGGCGCGATGTCGCCGGCTTTGCCATCTTTCTTGCTATCGGCCAGCGCGGCAATGGCGTCACGCCAGGTAGCTTCCGCTTTCGGCAGATCCTTGCGGGACAGATAGAAGCGCGCGAGGCGCGCGTGATGCGAGAAGCTCTTCGGCTCCAACGTCACAACTTGCTTGAGCTGCTGCTCCGCCGCCGCATAGTTCCCGCGGCTCGCTTCCAGATCCGCCAGCACGACGCGCAGCTCGACGTTCTTCGGCAACTGCTCCAGCCCGCGATTGATCACCTCGATGGCCTTGTCCAGACGCGCGCTCTGTTTGTACAAGGACGCCAGCAGCGAGATCGTGAATTCGTCATTGGGTGCGATCTTGATCGCGGCCTCGGCATCTTCCAGCGCAGCGGGCAGAAGCCCACGCTGCGCTTGCACGGCGCCGCGCACGGTCAACAGCGCTGCGCTCTGCGGATCGTCCTTGAGACCGGCTTCGACCAACTCCAGACTCTTATCGGGCATGCCGCCGAACAGCAGCAACCGGGCCAATGCCGCGCGTGCCTGATTGAACTTTGGATTGGTATCGAGCACGGCTTGATAGTTGCCGGCTGCCTCACGGATCTCGGCCTTCTTCTCCGCTACGCGACCGGCGAGATAACGTGCCTCGACGTAGTTCGGATCGATCTGTAACGCGTTACGGGCTTCGATGCGCGCCTTGTCGTAATTTTGCTCGGCAAAGTATTTCTCGCCGCGCTCCAGATAGCTGACCTTGCGCGCTTCGCCGTTGCTACACGCAGCGGACGCGACCAGCGTGGCGGCAATCGCCGTCCATCGGACCAGGCGTGAAATAGTCATGCAAACCTCTCAATTCGCCGGAGCCGCCGCGGTCTTTTCTTTGACGCGCAGCTCATCGACTCGATAGCGGTAATCGTCGATCAGATTTTCCAGCCGGGTGCGGCTGATCTTGGTGAACGGCTCCTTGTCGGTCAGCGAGCTCCACACACCCCGGTCTTCGACTTTGCGCAGAATCTCATCGGTCAGCAGATACATGCCGGCGTTGCGATCGACGCAGGTCTTGAGGTCGCGCTCCTGAGTCGAGGTCTGCGCGCGTAACTGATCGCGCTCGGTTTCGACAGTCTTCAGGGTCTCGCCGGTCTCGCGATAGCGGCTCACGAGCTCCTGCATTTGCGAGCTCTTGCGAGTCAACGCGTCGTTGAGCTCCTGCACGGCCGCCGACTCCTTGGCCGTGGCACCGGCGGCGACTTTCTTCGCACGCTGCTCGGAAGCAGACAACGCGGCGGCGGCACTAGCCAGCTGCGTCTTCAGGTTCTCCACATCCGTCTTGAGCCTGGCGTTTTCAGCCTGCATCGCGGTCTTCTCTGCCGTGAGCTGCTGAAGCTGCTGCATGACGCGAGCGTTGTCGTTGCCGCTGCGCTGTACCTGCGCCGTGGCACCGAACGCCAGCAGCAAGCTCAACGCGCCCAGCGTCAGTCGTGACAGAACGGTCATGATCGTCTCCTCACGTCGTCCTAGAACGTACCGTTGATATCGAGCATCGCCGTATCCACGTTGACCGGCAGCGCATCGATGGACTTGGTGCTGATATAACGCAACGACAGCGCGGCCCGATTGCGGAACCACCAGTCGGCGCGCAACACATAACCCTTGGCGTCGGTGCCGCCGAGATTGAAGTCGGAATCCGTGAAGGCGTCGACCACCGCGTCGCGCTCGAGATGTTTGTAAGCGACGTACGCACGCCAGTCGCCGCGTCCACCGGTGCGCGCTGTACCGAAACCTATTTCGCCCTGATAGCCCGTGGTGCGCTCGCGTCCATCCGTCGTGCGATCCACTTCCGGAATCGCCAGCACCTGGTCCTCGTCGTAACCGAGGTTGCGCACGTAATCGCCGGTGATGAGCAGCTTGTAACTTCCCATCGGCACTTCCAGCACCGCGGTGGCGTTGGCGAGGTGATACTCGGTGGCCAGGGCGAACAGATAAGTCGACGAATTGTTGTCGTTGCGAATGTCGAAGAGCGTGTTGCCCTTCTGCATGAACTTGGGCGCGGTGTAATCGAACGCTCTGCTATCGAGCACCGGGTTACGGATGCCGGTGATGTTCTCGAAGTAGTAATAAGCCGCGGCGATCTTGAAGCGGGCGCGATCAGCCCACGACCAATCCACGCCCAGCTGTCCGGCGTACAGCCACTTGTCATCCGTGCTCAGCTCGATTTCCTGCAGCGGGAATGCACCCGCGGTGACGAACGCGTAGCTGGGCGCGGCGCCCGCGCCGCCAAAGCCGAGTCGCCACGTGCTGGCGACGCCGTCGAAATTCAGATCGGCATCCCACACCAGATCGGTGGACAGGAACGGGTTCGGATTGCGACCGCCATACACCGTCATCCACGGCAGCTCCGAATGCGCGCCGGCGTCGAAACGCAGATAAGCCTGATCGACCGCGATGTCGAAGCGGCTGCCGTATTGACCGAGAGTCTGGTTGGTCGACACCGGATCGCCGGGATTGCCCGTGGCCAGACGCACGACGGCGGTGATTCCGTCGCTGACTTGAGCTTGCAGCCCCGCGCGCAAGCGAACGCGCGTTCGGACGCGCTCCGTGGTGATGTTTCGGTAGATGCTGCTCAGATCATTGACCGCGATGCCGCCGGCCTCGTTGACCGCCTGGTAGTCGAGCAAACAAAAATCCGGGCCCAGCCTGCAGCCCGACGGGACGATCGGCATTTCCTGGTCATAGCGCTCCTCACGCAACCGGATGTCGCCGAACAGCTGAATCCCATTGAGCCAATCCGGCAGTGCGCCCGGCACGCCCCACTTCTCTTCCTTGGCCTGCGCGATCACTTCCTTGGTGACTTCCGGCTTCAACTCGGCACGCACTTGTTTGCTGATTTCGTCGCGCACGATCTGCGGGACATAAGTGACGCGCACCGCGTCCTTCTCAGCGGCGTCGACGTCAGCCTTCGCCTTGGCAGTGTCCGCGGCCTTCGATTGCGCATCGGCAACCATCTGCGCGGCCTGCTCGCTCGTGATCACATTGCGCTTCACCAGACCATCGAGCAGATTGATGACGGTGTTGCGCAGCTCTTCGAGCGATTGCGCTTCGTCGCTCTGCGCGAAAGCGGTGTTGTGAGCGGCGCACGCCAGGACGGCGGCGATGGTCACGCTCAATCGAGTTCGGTTCGACATTCCCATTCTCTTGTAATGCCCGTTCGCAAATAAAGTTGTCAGCGTGAAATGACCCGGATCGTCGCCAGCGCCGGCACTTCCACCGGCCGGCTCTGACCGATATTGCAGCCGGTGCGACCGCGGATCGCCGCGTCGATCGCCGCGTTACCCGAGCTGCCGACCAGATCGACCACCCGCATGCTGCCGTCTTTGTCGACCTGCACTTTCACATCGACCTTGTAGCTGCTGCGCCGAACGGCCTCGTCTTCGGAGATACAGCCTTCCAGACTCTTCGCGACCAGGTCGGTGTACCAACGGAACGGCGCCGTGCCGCTGCCAGGAATGAATTCCCGACCGCCCTTGCGTGCCGCGAGACCGAAGCCATCGCCGCCGGCGGAGCCTTCGGCATCCACGCCCAGGCTCCCGGCGGGCGCGGCGTCCTGAGGCGCCTGCTCCGGCTCCTGCTGTTCGATCGGCTCTTCGATCTTTTCTTCCGGCGGCGGCGGCGGCGGCGGTGGCGGCTGATCTTCCGGCGGTCGCACGATCTTCACGACCTGCGCCACCTGCCGCTGCGGACCGTCCGGCTTCTCTGCCATCATCCTCATCACGAACTTGATGAGCACCACACCCACCACGAGCACAATGACCGTGCCGGCGGCCAGCGGCACGTAGCGTTGCCAGCGGTGTTTGTTCACAACGCGCGCTCCGCTACTTGACCAGTCGCTGCGTCACGAGACCGAGTTGGGTGATCTCCAGCCGTCCCACCAGGTCAAGCACGTCGACCACCTTCTGATATTGAATCGTGGAGTCGGCTTTGATGATCACCGGCAGCTCCGGATCCTGCGCCTTGTATTGACGAAGCAGATTCTCGAGCTCCGGCAACGTCACCGGATACGTGTCGAGATAAATCGTGCCATCGGCGGTGATCGACACCGCCTTGGTCTTCGGCTTGGCCAGCGCCGGCGTCTCGCTCGCCTTCGGCAAGTTCACCTTGATGCCTTGCACGGACGCCGTGGTCATGATGATGAAGATCACCAACAGCACATACGCGAGATCGAGCATCGGCGTGATGTTGATCTCGTCGTATACGTCTTTCTCTTCGGCTGATGCAGACATTAGCTGTAGTGCTCCGCGACTCGCGTGACGAACTCGTCGACGAACACACGCATATCGGCGTTCACTTCCTTGATCTGCGTGTTCAACCAGTTGTAGCCGAACAAGGCCGGGATCGCGACGCCGAGGCCGGCGACGGTCGCGGCCAGCGCGGCGGCGATACCGGGCGCGATCGCGTTGACGTTAACGTCGCCGCTGGCCGCGATGGCCGCGAACGTGATCATCACGCCGACCACCGTGCCGAGCAGTCCAAGGAACGGACCGCCGGCGATGGCGATAGAGAGCAACACCATCTGCGACTGCAGTTTCTGCGTCATGCGCACCATGGTGGCGTCCATGGTGGCGCGGATCGCTTCGATCGACTGCGGCGTCAGTGTCGTTGCCGCGCGGGCGCCCGCCGACTTCAAGCCAACGCGTCCGCTCATCTGCTGCACGCCGTGGTGATACAGGCGATACAGGGTGGAGAACTTGAACTTGGTTTCGCCTTTCTCGCCGAAGTGCGGCATGAACGGCGACTCATCCAGCGCGGCATCTCCTGCCTCGTCCTTGCTCTCTTCGTGATCCAGCGCGGTCGGATCGCCGTGCATGGCCTGATATTCCTTCAGGAACGCGGCGTTCTGTTTCTTGATCTTGGACAGGTAGGTCGCCTTGGCGATCATGACCAGCAAGGCGATCACGAACATGATGGCCAGGATGATGATGACCACCCAGCCGTCGACGGTGACGTTCTGCATCGTCACCTTGAAATAGGAAACATCGCCGCCTTCTTTCTGCGCGTCCGCGCCGTACACGACCAACGGCGATTCCTGGCCTTGCGCCTTCGCGGAAGCCGCGATCCATTCCGGCGCGCGTGCGCTGTTGGCGACCTGCACTTCGTCGACTTCGCCGATCAGGCCGTTGCTGCCGGCGGTGCTGTTGCCGATGTTCAATGTGCCGGCGATCTCGACCGGCTGCGCGGCCACGTTCGCCGCTTCCTTACCGTCGACGAACAGAATCAACTTGCCGCCGCCCACGGTCGCGGCGACGTGATGCCAGGCGCCGGTCGCGATCTGCTCCGAACTCAGCGCTTCGACTTCTCCGCTCGCACCGGTCAGCGCGGAATAAACCTGCGCGCCGCGAATGCCGATGACCCAGCGCTTGCCCTGATCGTCCAGGCCGACCACCTGCGCATTACCTTGCGGCTGATCGATACGCACCCAGGCGGACAGCGTGCCGCCCTTCGCTGGGATCAAGCGCAGCGAGGCGGTCGACGGCTTGCTGATGACCGAGCTGCCCGCGAACTTCGCACCGCCGCCGATCAAAGAAGCCGGCGTCATTTCCGCGGTCGACGATGCCGCGTCATTGTCGTTGGCCGTGCTGTCGGCGAGTGCTTCGGCATCCGCGCCGAAGTGATAAACCGCCGCCTGCGTAGCGTCGTAAGTGTCGGCGGCGGGCGGCGCCGTCGTGGCCTTCTGATTGCCGTAATAGAGATAAATCTTTTCAGCGTTGCTGGCGCCCGCGATACGCGGCACCCGCACCCAGATGAACGCCATCTGATTGGTGGGATCGTAACGCTCGATGTGAAACTTCAACGGCGTCTTGTCGTCGCCGGCGACCACGCGCATGTCGCTGCCGTCGGGCTTGGTGTCGCCGAAATAACCGAAGTTGCCCAGGTGCAGGCGGACCAGCACCGGCACATCCACCGGCGTCGCCGCGATATCGGCCGCCGCGGGGGTCGAGTCAAAGGTGATTTCCTTGCGGAAATTCCACTCGTCATTCCACCAGGCATGGCTGGCCATCGGCAGACAACAGAACAGCACTGCAAGTAACTTGCGCACGGGATTTCGCGTCTCGGCTTGGTCTAATGACGATGTATTTAATGGTTTACAGTTCGCAGCCGGCGAACTGCGGCCGGAATTATTTCCATCCGACGTGATGATTTCGTGACAAAGACACTATGAATTTCGGGCGTCATGCACGTGTATGACACTCGCAATCACTCGCTCGGCGCGGGCTCCTGAGTGAGCTCCCGATAAACCTCGCTGGCACGCGACGCCACGCTGCTATTCGCGTCCGCCGTGGCTAGATGCACGATCCTGAGGACGGCGTCTTTCGCATCGCCCTGCTCCGCGAGGACCCGCAGTGAATTGAGGGCGCGAATACGATTGCGTACAGCGGAGTCGGAAGTGACGACAGATTGCAGCGCCTGCAATGCCTCCGGCGTAGCCGCACTCAGCTGATCGATAGCCGTCGCTCGTTCCTGAGGTGCCTCAGCCCGAGTCGCCTGCTGACTCACTTCGCTCAAACGCACGCGTTCCTGCTGCCGCCCGGTGTCTTCCGAGACTGCGACCGGAGCGGCTTCAGATACGACAGAAACATTTCTGGCGGCAGGCTTCGACACAACCACCGGCGGCGGCGCAGCCGCGAGTGGCTGCGGCTCCGTTTCGGAACGCTTGCTGATCAACGCAGCAACCGGATTGTGCGGATCCGTCACTGCGAAGTACCCCAGGAACCCGAGGTAGGCGCACACAAACAACAGCGCGTGCGCCCGATAGAGTTTCCAGCCGATCACAGCGTGGTCGACTGGCGCTTCAAGCATTCCAGATCGTCGCCCTTGCAGCCTTCTTCGCCGAGGCCGATCACGAACACATCCAGCCACGACAGCGCGGCTTGCGCCATCGGTGCGCCGGACTGTTCGCGAGAACCGGAATCGTCGACCGAGGTCGCCGCCGACTTGCTGGCGCTGCTCGCCGCCGAAGCGACACCCGCCAGGCTCGCGCCCAGACCGCCAGTATCGACCGGCACGCCCACCGCGATGCCGCTCACCGAAATGTTGTCGGCACCGAGCACCGCCGTCGCCGCAATCGTGAGATTGCCCGCGACGATACCCGCATCGCCGGCGTTGACTACACCACGAGGCGCGGCGAGGACCACGTCTCCCGGCTTGTGCTCGGCAGTGGTGGCACGCGTTTGAATGCCGCTGCCCGACAACGCCGCGTCATAAGTGACGTACGCGTGTCCATCATTGTCGTAGGTGACTTTGAACGTCGGCGCGGAGATCGCCGTCTTCGCACCTCGACCGGCATCGACGTCGCCGTTGGAGGACCACACCAGGATGTCGCTGTCGTTGATCGCGAAGATGCGCGACTCGTTCACCAGCACGTCGCCGTCGGTAACGATGCCGATGTCGCCGCCGCGACGGGTGACCAGGCCCAGCTCGCTGGCGTCCTTCTTGATACCGAATCGCTCCAGCGTCGCGGCCGACAGGCCGGCGTTCACGCCACCGCCCGGCGTCAGCAAAGTGATATCGCCGCCATCGACCGTATAGATACGGCTGAAATACAGACTGATGTCGCCGCTGTACGGATTGTTCTCGGCATCCGTGCTGCCGGGGAACAACGTTTCGAGCGCCGCGAAGCCACGCGAATAGTCATCCTTCATTTCCAGCGACGCCGCTTCCTTGGCCGACTCCCGGATCTCCGAGAGCAGCACGCGATGGAGGAAGGTGCGCTGCTGCTTGGAGCCCAGCGCAGCGAACGCGACGCGAGCTTCGCCCGCATCGGCGGGACGATCACCGGTCAGGGTCTGGATATAGTCCGTGAGCGCGGCAATATAGTCAGCGGTCTGCGCCACGTAATTGTCAGCGAACGAGGCATAGTCGGGATTCTCGTCGCTCAGGCCGGCTAGCGCAGTGATGCTGGCGCCTCCCTCGGGCAGCGCGAGGTTCACATCGTTACCCCGAGAAGTCACACCCGTTGAGGTCGCCAGGTCGATGTCGCCGCCGGCGGCAAGTAACAGCTGACCGGGGCCGTCGACGGTGATGCCCGCCTCATTGCGCGCCAGTCCGCCCGCGGCGCTCGACATCGTGTAGCGAATGTCGCCGCCCGCGCTGATGGTGCTCACATCGGAAGCCACCAGATTCTGGATGACCACATCCAGATCGACGATATCGCCGCCGGCATGAATATCGGCAGCCGCGCCGAAGTAGCCGGAGCCGGTGACGTCGCCATTGGCCGCAACGATGCGCGAGGAAAGCAACGTCCCGTCCTCTGCGGCCTGCTGCCGTACCGGCGTGTCCGCGTTGAAGATTCGCTTGCTGTTTCCCTTCCAGATGGTCAGCGCCGAGTATAAGTCGCTGTTGAATTTATCGATGGCGGTACTGGCCACCGGCCGGTCCTGATCGGGCATCAAGCCCATGTCGACATCCGATACGATGACGTTTAGATCCACATCCTGGTACGCGCGCACACTCAGCGTGCCGTTCTCATCCGGCATGAGCGTTCCCGCGATTCTCGCGCCACCACGCAGAGCGAGCATGTCGACGGTGCCGGGCAACAGCGTGAATGCCAGCTCTGCCTGGTTCGCATCGGTGCCAGTCCACAGGTAGTAATCGTTGATCGCGCCCCGGTTGGACACCAGGGAGACGTCCCCGCCCATGGACTCGATCGCCAACGAGCTCTCCGACGAATAGGTGGAGAACGTGCTATCCGTCGATGCCGCGTTGCCTTGTGAGGAACCTTGCGGCAACAGAGTCGGTGTCGCCACGCCGCCGAGAGTCACATCCTGCCTCGCCGCGACTGTCGCCTGAGTATCACCGAGCAGCAGCAGCGGCCCGAGGCCCGTCGGCTGGCCAGTCACATCCAGGCTCCTGCCCACCTCGCCTGATGCGCGCAGATCGATCTTGCCGCGACCGGAATAGTAAGTGCCGTTCTGGATATCGCCACCCGCTGTGACATTCACATTGCCGCCGCCGATCACTTCGAGATTGTTGGCCGCAGCGGTCTTGTCGTTGGTGGGATTGGCCGCCTGCCGGCCAATCGTGACGGTCGACACCGACAGGTCGCGAACGTCGTTGCCCGCGGTCACGCTGACATCGCCGCCAGCGAGCGCACCGACGCCCTGGTGGAATCGCGAGAAATTCACGGTCCAGGCCGTGGAGCGACTCGGATTGTTGAAGTCTTCCGACACCTTACCGATGCGCCACAGCCAATCGGTGATCAGTTGATTGGTGGGCGCACCGATCACATTGCGACCGGCGGTGAGCGTGATATCGCCGCCGTTGGTCGGATAGTAGAGCCCACCGAGCTGATTGCCCTGACCGCGCACGGTGCCATAGATCATGCCGTTGCTGGCTTCACCCGCGGTGTAAATCATCGCCGCGTCGTTGCTCAGCACGATGTCCGACGCCGCAGCCACGTCGATGCTGCCTGTGCCGGTACGCACGACGGTGTAACCGGCGGCCGATGAGCTGTCGACTCCGTTGATGAGGACGGTGCCGACCGCCGTCGACGCATGCGTCGCCATCACATTGGCGCTGGCGGTATCCCCGCCGGCGACCAGGTTATAGGACCAGCTGTCGCCGAAGCCGAGACCCAGCGTGAAGCTGTTCTCGTCGATAAAGCCATCGCTCAGCGATTCGTTGAAAGTGAGATTGCCCGCGGCGCGCAGCGTCAGCACGCCGGGCTTGGTCGGGGCGCCCGTGCTGTCGGCGAAGCGCCAGGCCGCCATGTTCCAATCCGAGTTCAACGCCAGGCTGCCATCGCTGGCGCCGGATTGAATCTCGATGCCGGTGACCACCTCGAGACCCGTCAGCGTCGAATTGCTCAGCGCCGTCGCGATCTCATCGCTGTGCGCGGCGAACGCGGCAGCGGCGTCATAGATGACATTGCCGGCCATCGCCACCGTGTCGTTCGCATCGAGGATGCCGTCGGCATCGACATGCACCGCGAAACCTTCGACGCTCACGTCGGCCGTTCTGCTCCAGTCGCCGCCAAGGTGCACGGCATCGTTGCCGGCATCGGCATCGATGACCGTCAACAACGACGACTGCGGCAGACGAATAGAAACATCGCCGTCGCCGGTCGTTCCTTGCTTCGCGCCCGCGGCCACCGTAGCGATCGTCGCGCTGTTGGTGACTTCCAAGCCGCCGTTGCTCACGCTCAGATCGATGCGACCGTTGCGTTCCGTGTCGCCGGTCGAGCGAGCATCGAGCGTGCCGCTGATCGTCATGCCGTTGCGGGCCGACAGATTGATACGACCGCCGTCGGCGTCGTGAGCAACGATGCCGCCCGCGACCACGACGCTACCTTGGTCTGCAGTCATCGACACAGACGTTCCACGCACCGTCGCACCGCTTGCCACGGTCAGATCGCCGGCGCCTCGCTGACGGAAACTCAAATCGCCCGCGAAGCCGCTGCTCGCGAGCTGCTGAGTCAGCACGCTGAAATCGCCAAGCTGCTGAGCGTCGGCACTGAAGCTGCCAGCCGTTCCTTCGGCGCGCCCATTGAGCGTGCCCGCCACTTGCAGATTGCCCGTGGCTGCGGTCAGCCCGATGCTGCCAGCGTTTGCACCGCCGGCCGCAGAAACATCGATGCTCGAGCCCGCGGCCAGCTCCAGATTGCCGCTGGCGGTTTCCAGGTTCACTTTGCCGCCGTGGCTATAGGCCACCTGGTCGGCAAGCTGAGTGGCACGACCGCTGACATCGATCGCCGCGGTTTCGCTCAGCGTGATGCCGCCCTGAGTGGCATCGGTCGCATTCAATGTCACGAGGCCCGAGGGCAACTCGATTCGCGTAGCCAGCTCGATCGCACGGGCGTTCAACGTGAACGAGCCGCCGAGATCGTTGACCGCCGCGAGCGCTTGATTCGAACCGCTGTTCGAAAGCGTGGCCCTGCCATCGGCGGTGATGGTGAGATCCACGCCCGACTTGGTCGTGATACGTTGCGCGCCAAGTTGCAGATCGCCGCCGACGACATTGATCGCCGTCGTATCGTCCGCACGTACTTCGCTATTGGCCAACAGCGCGACCGTATCGAAGCCGGACAGCTCGACCGCGTCGTCGAAGATCACGTTGTTTGCTGTGACATTGAAACGGCCGCCGCCGATGGAGTCGACTGGATCGATCAGCGCGTTGCCGCCCCGGAACGCGACATCGCCAGTGGCGGCGATGGACACCGTGCCGTCGTTATAACCTCGGATCGCCCGAGCATTCAGATTCAAATTCGTGAGTGCGAGCGAAACGTCGCCGTACCAGTCGATGGTGCTGCGGCTGTTCAAGCTCAACGTACCCGCATCGAGTTGTGACAACTGAGCCGCGTCCAGCACCCAGCCGGTGACCGAAGGATCCACGTTGCCGAGGCTGATCACGTTACCTGTCATGGAAACTTCGCCGCCGACGGCGGACAACGCGCCCGCCAGCTGTGCATCGCCGGCGGATTCCAGACTGATGGAACCGGACGTCGCGGTCAGCGTCGAGCCACTGACGAGAACCACACGGCCGTTGTTGGTCGAGTTGCTACGATTGACGTCCGCAGCTTCACCAGTAGCCACGCGCACGAAGGCACCGTTGCCACGCAGGTTCACATCCTGTGACTGCACTTCCGCACCGGTCGCGGCGATGCTCGCGTTTTGCTCGACCGTGACCGTATTGGTCGCGGCCAACATCACTTCCGGCGCCTGCAACGACGCGCCGGACGCGATCGTTACTGTCGAGGAGCTGGTGTCGATGCTCACACCCTGCGCGCCTTCGCGACGCACGCCGCCGAGCAGAATCGACTCCGCGCCGAGCGCATTCAAATCTGCCGCATCCAGAATCAGCGCACCGCCAGTACCACCGGCGCTGCCCGCATTTGCGACCACTTCAATGGCGTTACTCGCAATATCCAATGCCGCGCCTCGGCCGCCCTGAGCAATGTCAGCTTGCAATGTTCCTTCGAGCGTCAGCGACTCGATGGCGGTGATCGCCACAGTGCCGGCATCCTTCGGCAATCGCTGCGCCAGTAAGTCATCGCCCTTCGGGGCAAAGAAATCATTGGCGTTGGCAACGGCGTACTTGGCTTTGTTCTGAACCTGCGTGCCCTTGAGGACCGCAAATCCCAAGCTACGCGCGCTGTCGCGCAGACCGCTGCCGGTGTATGTGTAGTAGCCGGAAACGACGTTGCTGCCGTCCGCCAACGTGTACGATTCGGCCGCGGTGATGTCGCGATAACCAGAGACCGGCCGCACCAGATACGCCCCTGGCAACAGCGCGTACTTGGCCGGCAACATGATGTAATCGCCCGCCGGCAAATCTTTGGTGCCGGACAGATAAACACTCTTGCCGGCCTGGAAGCCGCCGTCGGCGGCGTAGATCGCGGCATCGTAGGCCGCAGCCACCACGCTGCTCGCGGGCACGATGGCGAAACTGCCCAGGGTGTTGTCTTCGCTGAGCACGTCCTGCTTGCCGGTCGTGCCGGAACTGAATTCGGTGGCGAGCAGATTGCCGCCGCCGCTCACATCCAGCACCGCGCCCTCTTCCAAAGCGACGTTGTCGCCGTTGAGCTCGATGCGCTGATCGACGATGCGTTTACCGTTCTCGCCGTAAACGATCTTGTCGCCGCCGAGCACATACACCCAGTTCAGGCCGCCTTCGGTCTCGCCGTAGAGCACGTTCAAGCCGGCGCCGCTGGTGGATGTGACGCTGCCATCGGCAAGCGTGATGTTCGGCGAATCGATCTCGATGCTGCCGAAGGGTGCGCGCACCGTGCCGGACTGCACGACATTCGGTGCCGACAGCGTCAATGCGCCGCCCGCAGACAGAGCATCGCCCGCCACGCCGTTCTGCTCGACCCGCAACGTGCCGTCGGTGCTACCGACGCCCGCCGCTACTTTGAATTCAGACAGCGTGGTCGGATACACCTGCGCCGCGCTCAATGTGAGATCGCCGGCAGTGCTCAGCGAACCTTGCAGCACCTTCAATCCCTGATCGCCGAGCGGATCGACCAACACGCCGGTCAGACGCAAATCGCCGCTGGATCGCAGCGTGGCCGAGCCAAAGCCCTGCAGGACGCTGGTGCCGATCACATCGATCTGTTTCGCATCGACTCGCAACGTGCCCGTACCCGCCAGAATCGGCGGCTGGTACTGAACGTTGTTCAAGTCGATTTCCGAGTTGCCCAATGTCACTCGCGGCGCGCTCAGCACCGCATTGCCGCCATCCGAAGCGACCACGGCGGCATTCAGCACCACACTGCGAGCGAGCGCGAGAGAAACATCGCGGTCGAACTCGATCCGTCCCGTGTGCACGACGTTCGCCGACGTACTGCGTTCGGCGGTCCAGACCGTTCTGGCATCGAGCTCGAGCGCGTCGAAACCGCCGCCGGTGATCTGATCCGCCGCCACCACGGCCGTGCCCTGGTAGCCGACCAGCGTGGAGTCGCCAAAACTGATGTCGAGCGCGCGTTGTGTGATTTCGATGGTGCGATCGCCGCCCGGGAACACGGGCTCGTTCCCGGGCGGGAAGCGCGTCAGTCCAGGATCGTTGCGCAATGACATGTCCAGCGCAATGCGCAGCGTGCCGCCTGCGAGATTGCCAGGATCTCCCGATGCGCCGCGAATGTCGCCACCGATCAGAATGGCTTCGGACGCTTCGATATCCAGACGACCGCCGGCCGAGCCGACCTCGCGGATCTGATAACGCCCTTGCGTATCCGACTTGACGGACAGCGCCGCCGACGTGCCGGAAACATCGATGAGCGAACCGGAAGAAGTGATCACGTGACCGCGATCGGCGTCGATGCTGATAGTGCCGCCGCTGCGGACTTCGCCGATGACGCGTCCCTGGTTGTCCACCTCGGTAACCGCTGCACCACGCGCCAACAGTTGCGCGTTGCTGCCGAGCCAGATGCCTTGATCGGCAAAATACTGACCCGTGCCGTCCGGCGCGATCGCCAGGCCGCTGTTCAATCCCAACTTGATGGTGCCGGCTGCCGCGGAAACCGTACCGTCCACGAGCAAACGACTGGTCGAACTCAGATCGATCGTCGCGCCGACCTCTCCGATGATGCTGGCACCCGTGCGAATGACCAGATTCTCAGCATTTGAGAAGGTCGCTGCCGTGTAGCTGCCGCCCGAGCCCGGTTGCGTCGGTTGCGCCCACAACGTCAGATCCACCGCCTTACGGTCGATGTCCTCGAGCAATCCGACCGTCGCGATATCGCTGAGCGACGTGCCGGTCGCGAAGCGGCTCAAATCTCCGGACAAGGGCACGAGCCAGTTCTGTTGACGCAAGGTCACCGTGGTGTCCGCAGCGACTTCGATACCGCCGCGATTGCTCACGATGGAATAACTGCTGAAACCACCCGACGCAAAGAACTCTGGCGTCAGCCACAACGTCCCGGCGGAGGTCTGTTCGCACCCTGATGCGGTCGCTGCGATACAGGCTCCGGTCGTCGTCAACGACAGGCTGCCGCCGTCTTCGAGTCCGTAGGCACGCAACTCGCCACCCAGTGTCATGGCGGTGACCGCGCCAACCGCGTCCGCCGATTGGGAGTTGCTCAATACAATCGAGCCCGCCTTGCCGGCGACCACGTCGCTATCGCTGGTGAACTGCGCGCCGCCGGACACGTCGATGACGCTGCCGCTTTCCAACGTCAGCGAGTTACGTTGCGCTTGCAATCGCACGCTGCCGCCATTGATGGACAACGGAGCCGTACCGACCTCGCCGCCGTTTGCGCTGGCAGTGTCGTTGACCCATGTGCCGCTGGTATCGAGCCGAGCACCGCTTCTCAGCACCAGCCCATCGCCCAACTCACGCGAGGTAAAGGTAGGCCGAGCCGTGAGCGCGAGCTGACCGCCGTGACTCGTCACCGAGCCGGCGATGTCGATTGAGCCGGCCGTTACATTCATCGTACCGCCGGGCGACAAAGTCACATTCGCGCCCTGCGCCACCGTGACGGCGCCATTGGCCCGCAAGGTCAGATTTCCGATGCGGTCTTCGCCGAACAAATCGCTCCTCAGCAACACCGTGCTGCCGACGTCGCCGAGCGAATCGGTGAGCGGATTGAAGTCCGCTGCCAGTGCTGAGTACGCGTTGTTTGCAATCGTCACATCGCCGACGACGTAGTCGGCCTCGTCGCCGCTGGCGGTGGTCTTACCGAGAATGAGCGTGCCGCTCAGCGGCAGCTCGTCGTACGGCCGATACAACGCCGAGGCATTGACGGTGCCGCTCAGCTCGCGCTGATTGCGTCCCACCACGGTTTCCGCCCGAATCGCGCCATCCAGAACAGTTCGATTGCCGACGATCTGCACGGAGCCGGCGTCTTTGCCTTCGACGTAGCCTTCCTCGTAATGGCCCCGCGCGCCGCCCGCGAAATACGTGCGCGTCACACCCCAACGCCGATCGAACACGGTGTGGACGCCACTGTTGGTCGCCGCCACGTAGCTGCGATCCGCGATAGCCTTCGAGATGTCGTAAACCTTGCCGTCGGCGCCGATCACGTTGGAGGTGTTGATATAACCGCCGGCGAAATTGATCGAGCCGCCGGAAATGTCGATGGTCGCGCCCCGCTCGACCAGGACATCTCCTCTGGACAACAAATTGACGGTGCCGCCGGTCAGGCTGCGCTCCTCGACATTCCGCTGAATGCCGCCCACCCAGCCGCTCAGATCGCCGATGGGGCTGCCGACCCAGGTCGTGCCGTCGGCGCGCGTGCCGGTCTGACGAATATCGATGTAAACCGTTTCGCCGCGCAAAGCGCCGTCCCGCTGCAACTCGCTGTTGGCCAGCTCGTCGCCGCGCAGCTCGACCCTGAGCACGTTGATCTCCATGGTCTTGTCTATGTGCGCGCCGGAGACGTCGATCAGCGCGCCGGCGCCGACGAATAGTCTCGAGCCGTCGCTCGCCGAGGTTGCTTCGTCGGCCAGCTCGTGCGCTTTCGCCAAGGAGATATCGCTGATGCTGCTGCAATCGACACACGCAGCCAATGTGACATCGCCATGTGGCGCGATGACTTTCGCGTTGTCTTGCACGACGATCTGTTCGCCGATGCCGACGATCCGGGACACGGGCTGCGGATTGCTGTCCACCGTGGTCGCGCTGCTGCTATTGAGCTGCACTTCCGTGACGCTGTTACTGCCCAGAACCAACGTGCCACCGTTGTGGCCAGTCAACGTGACCGATGTACCGGCAACGGCCTGCACCGATCCGCCATCGCGCGCCACCAAGCGGATGGAGCCGCCTTCGTTGACAGACGTGGTCGCGGTAAGACGTCCCAACTGATTCACCGCCGCGCCAGCCAGTGTGATGTTGCCGCGCTCGGCGATGATCTGGCCGACCAGCCGCGTCTTGTCGGTGACGCTCGAATTTTCTTCGACACCGTTGACCACAGTGCCGCCGGTGCCGACTTCCACCCAGATGCCGCGCAGATTGTTATCCGCGCTGCTCGCCAGATACACCGAATCGCCGGCCGCGAGCACCGTCTGACCGTCCGGCGTCGAAATGTTGCCGTAGTTGTAAACGTTCGGCGCGAACATGAAGACCTGGCCGCCGTCCTTGGTGGTGATGGTGGCGCCCTGCCCGACCGTCACATCGCCGCTCGTCAATACATTGCCGCCCGCGTCCCGGTACAACTGGAACGCCGCCTGATTTCTCTGCCCGGCCGCGAGCAGATTGGTGCTGCCATCGGCGTTGAGCGACAGGCTGGAAATATCCAGCGAGCTGGCGATCAGGCCGGCGACGTTCACCACCGCGCCGTTGCCGAACACGATGCCGTTCTGATTGAGCAGATAGATGCGACCATTGGCGCTGAGATTGCCCATGATCTGGGACGCGCCGTTCTGATAGATCCGGTTGAGCGCCACCGAATCGCTGTCGGGCTGGACGAATGTGACGCTGGCGCCGCTTGCGATATCGAAGCTGCGCCAATGCAAGACCGCGTTCGCGGCAGTTTGATTGATGGTCATCGAGTTGCCGGCGATGGCAATGCCCGAGACCCCGCTCAGCGCGTTGTTGATGACGCTGTTGCTGTTACCGCAGGTCGCGCCCGAAACGCAGATCACCGGCAGCGGGTCCGCCTGGACCGTGGAAACAAACAATCCGGCCGTGGCCGCCGTAGCAGCCAACGACACGCCGCGCAGCACGCATCGCACTGCCTGAGCCAGCATCCGAACATTCGAGCGCTGCGTCACCGAGTCAACCATGCCCATCTCCACAAACCTCAAAACGCGTAGCGCACTCGGAAATGAACGCGCGAATCGCCCTTCTCGACATCGTCCCAATCGCGCAGCGGATAGGCCCAATCGAGCGCGGCTTCCAGGCCGCCGAAGCCAGTCAAGCGCAGGCCGGCGCCGGCGCTATACAAGTTGATGCCGCGGGCCACGAGATTGCCGTCATCGTCGATCTGTGCGAGCTGCGTGACGTGCGCGGCGTCGTAGAAAATAAATGTCGTGAGCTGCCGAACCATATTGCCGAACCAGGCATGCATCGACGGCGAGCGCAGCTCGATGGTGCCGCCGACGCCCCGATCGCCCATCAACGCCGATTCGACATAGCCGCGCACGCCTTCGGAGCCGCCGCTCGCGAATTGCTCGTTGCTGATCAGCGGATCCGGCGTCCACTGCGCCATGGCCTTCACGTACACCGCCGTGCCCGACCACAGCGTTTGCAGATGCGAAGCGTCGCCGCGCAGATAGAAAAAGCTCGCGTTGGCGTCGGTGCGCTTGTAACTGAATTCCGACTGATTGTTGATCACGCCACGCATGCCGAAGTTGGCGTTGAGATTGAACCCGGTGGTGCTGCCGTCGCGGCCGAGCACACCGCTGTAACCGGCGGTCCAGCTCATGTAACGAATCGGCGTGGTGTCGTTCGTGCCGTCCTCCAGCACGATGTCGTCTTTGAAATCCTTGTAGTCGGTGCCCAGCGTGACGTTCTGCGAATAGCCGCCGAGGATCGGCAGACGCGCGATGTAGCGCATGCCATAAATGTTGCCCGTGCCCAGCACGGACAGATCGCCGCCGGTGTTCACGACTGCGAAATCGCTGTTGGTATCGACCGCGTACACCGCGAGCAGATTGCCGTTCGACAGCGGCATGAGATACGTGCCCGCGAGCACGCGCGTTTCATCGAGATCCTCGGGCGAGGTCTGGTATTGCAGCGACAGGCTGTGGAACTTCTGCCACAAATTGTCGTAGCTCAGGTTGACGCTGGCGCGCGTGTGCGTGGTGTTGGCGCTGTAACGATCGTTGACTTCGACGCTGCCGTGAACCGGCAGGCTGTCCTGCACTTTGAGCTCGATATCGACCGTGCCGGGCGAGCGCCCCGCCTTCAGCACCGGCGTGATGGTTCGATCGCGCGATTGCTGATTCACTTCGCCCAGCTGAGCCTGCAACTCCGGCAGACTCACCACCGTGCCGGACTGCAACGACGTGAGCTCGCTGCGAATGGCGCCATTGGCGAAGTAACGAGCGCCGGTGATACGCACGCGATCGAGCCGGCCTTCGGTCACCTTCAGGCGCACGATGCCTTCGCTGACGCTCTGCTCCGGAATATCCACGTAGACCGTGCCGAAGCCCTTGTCCTTATAAAGCTTCTCCAACGCCTGGCGCACCACCTCGACGTCGGCGATGGTCTTGCCTTCGCCCAGGAACGGATACACGACCGTCTCGATATCCGTGGGCCGCAGCACCGTGTTGCCGAGCACGCGGTATTCGGTGACGGCGAACTTGTCTTGAGCACTGTCGGCGCCGCTTTCCTGCGCAAGCAGCTGGGAGCTGCCAAGAACCGATAGCAATAGAAATGTAACGCTGGCGCAACGCAATGACACGATGGGTGACCCTTTCCCCGCGCGGTCCCCTCGCCAACACCCGTTGCGGGCAGGCCAACGTGAGAGCCGTCGCTTTTAAGTCGCGTCTTGATACGTGATGCCGATGACATCCCCGTGACAGCAGGCGAATCGATTCAGCCGACGAATGTATGACACGCGTCAGCACGAATTGCCGCAGCGACTGACATCAATCTGACAGCTTGCATCGCTATCCTGCGCGGCCCATGAAATATTCCGCCGCGATCCGCAACCGTTTCGACCAGGCCGTGAGCTACTTCGGTCAGGCTCAGCTCGAGCGGGCCCGCGCCCTGTGTTTGCAAGTGCTGGATCGCCATCCGGATCATTGCGATGCCTTGCATCTGGTGGGCGTGATCGAGCTTCGCGATGGGCGGGCCGCCGCGGCGGCGGACTGGTTGCAGCGGGCGCTCGACACCGATCCGAATCAGGCGGAGATCCACCTCAACCTCGGCAACGCGCTGCTTGAAGCGGGCCGGCTGCAGGACGCAGCCGATCGTTTCAACGCCGCGTTGTCGCTCCAGCCGGGTCATGTTTCGGCCTGGAACAATCTCGGCCACGCGCTATTGCAGCTCGATCGACATGAAGATGCGCTGAACAGCTTTGAGCGCGCCCTGGCTCTCCAACCGGGACACGTGCGCGCCCTCAACAATAAAGGCACCGCGCTGTTTCGTTTGAAACGGGACACCGAGGCGCTGGCCGCCTTCGAGCGGGCAACGCAGCTGGCTCCCGACTATGCCGAAGCCTGGTGTAACGTCGGCATGTCGCATGTCGCGCTCAAGAACGGCGATGTCGCGCTCACTGCATACAACCGCGCGCTCGAGCTGCGACCGGATCTGGTCGATGGCTTGCTCGGCCGGGCCGACCTGTATATGGAAGCGGACCGACCGGATCTGGCGCTGGTCGATTTTCACCGTGCGCTACAGCTGCACCCCGATCATCCGATCGGATTGAATCACGCGGGCAACGCCTTGCTCGCGCTCGGGCGTACCGGCGAAGCGCTCGCTTGTTATGAATCTTGTCTCAAGGTCATGCCGGACAGCCCGCTGGTGCTCGCCAATCGAGGCAATGCCCTGCTCCGCCTGATGCGCTATGAAGAAGCGCTGCATGACTTCGACCGTGCACTGGCACTGCAGCCCGAGTTCGCCAACGCGCTCAACAGCAAGGCCAGCGTGTTACATGTGCTGGGACGCAAGGACGAAACCCGCGCCTGCCTCGAACAGCTGCATGCGCTGGCGCCCGACTTTGCATACATCCCCGGCGCCTTGTTGAACTTCAGATTGCAACAGTGCGACTGGCGTGACTACGCGTCGCTGCGCGACCGAGTGATCGCCGGACTGGGCGAAGGCCGAATGGTGGACCTGCCGTTTCCTTTCCTGGCGGTGTGCGATTCACCTGAGTTGCAACAGCGCTGCGGCCGTATATACACACGAGACCAGTGTCCAGTCGTGATGGCGCCCCCAGCCGCAGTTCGACGCAATGATCGGCTGCGCATCGCCTATGTTTCCGGGGACCTTCGCGAGCACGCCGTGAGTCATCTGATGGCCGGCGTATTTCGCGAGCACGACCGCTCGCGATTCGAAGTCGTCGCGGTCTCGCTCCAACCGTTCGATGAATCCGCATGCTCGCAAGCGCTACGCGCGAGCTTCGACCGATTCCACGTCGTACCGCATCTTTCGGATCAACAGATCGCGCAGCTCATGCGTGAGCAACAGATCGACGTGGCCATCGACCTGATGGGCCACACGCTACACAGCCGCCCAGGCATCTTCGCGCAGCGGCCGGCACCGGTGCAGATCCAGCATCTGGGTTTGCCCGGCACCATGGGCGCCCCCTTCATGGACTATTTGATCGCCGATGAATTCCTGGTGCCGCCGCCCGAGCGCGTGCACTACGACGAAGCGCTGATTCTGATGCCTCACTGCTTCCAGTCCAACGACGATCAGCGTCGGATCGACACCGCAATGCCCAGCCGTCGCGACGCTGGGCTGCCCGATGACGTTTTCGTGTTCTGCTCGTTCAACAACAGCTACAAGATCAATCCCGAGGGCTTTGCTGCCTGGATGCGCATTCTCGCCCGGGTGCCTGACAGCGTCTTGTGGCTGGTGGCCGATGACGAACCGACGCGCAACCATCTGCGTGCGGCCGCTTCGAAACACGACATCTCTGCCGAGCGACTGATCTTCGCGCCACGCGTGGCTTACGCACAGCACCTGGCACGCATGCAGCTGGCCGACCTCTTTCTCGACACCCTGCCCTTCAATGCCGGCGCGACTGCCAGCGATGCGTTGTGGGCGGGCGTGCCGTTACTCACTTGCCCCGGCCGTTCTTTCGCGGCACGCATGGCGGGAAGCTTGTTACACGCGCTCGACCTGCCGGAGCTGATTGCAAACGATCCGTCGCACTACGAAACGTGGGCGGTGGAACTGGCGCACGAACCACAACGATTGAAACAACTCAGGGACAAGCTCGCGCGGCAGCGGCTCACGCAACCGTTGTTTCAAACGAAGCCGCACACGCGTGCGCTGGAAGCCGCTTATGAGAGCGCCTTCGAACGGGCGACGCGGGGCGAGGCGCCGGCAACCTTCAACGTTTCTTTATAACAACCGTCGCCAGAAGAACGCGGCGAGCGTGACACCGCCGCTGGCGAGGATCAACAACATCACCCACCAGAACGCGTGATCGCCGTGCAAGCCCGGCAGACCGCCGACGTTCATGCCGAAGATGCCGGTGACCAGTGTCATAGGCAGCATCACCGCGGTGACGATGGACAATACATATAAGTTGCGGCCGGTGGCCTCGGCGAGGCGCGATGCCAGCTCTTCTTGCAAGAGCTTCGAGCGCTCGTACAACTCGGAGACCTCTTCGAGCGCGAACGCCAATGTATCGGTCGACGACTGCAACGTTTCGCGATCGGCCTCGGCCAACGCATCGGTCGGCCGATGCAGGAAACGATTCAAGTCCGAGCGCTCCGGAGCGAACTCCCTTCGCAGCCGCGCGCACAAGCGTCGATTGCGACCCAACAGCTCGCGTTGCTGCTCGATGTTACCGGCCAGAATCCGGTCCTCGATGTTGTCGAGCTGATCGGTCATTTCGTTGGCCAGCCGCTTCACTCGGCTGGTGCGGATGTCGAGCAGCTGCGCGGCCAGATCGATGCCCGAGGAAGCGGTGAGATGCGAGCGCATTTGCAGGCGCAGCTCATCGGCGCTTCGCAGCGGATGCAATCGAGCGGTGACCAGCAAATGCTGGCTGGCAAAGCACCACAGCGGCGCGACCTCAGACGGGTCCGACGCGTCGTCATAAGAGAAGTCGCTGACCACCAGCAGCAATCCGTCGTCGACGGTCTCGACCCGGCGGTTGCCATCGTGCTCGCGCCACAACTCCCGCAGCGATTCGGGGAGAAACGTCGCATCGAGCAGCCAGCGACGGGCGCGTGCATCGCTCAAATTGAAATGCAACCAGACCACTGCATCGGAGCCCGCCTGCACCTGGACCAGGGCCGGCGCGATCTCTTCCGATGGGATTTCCTGGGGCGCAGCGTGGGGCCGCAGCCGAAAGCCGCAGATCAAACCCCGGTCCGCTCCCAGGCTCTCGCTGAGCACAGCGGGCATCGGCTTGGGCCGGGCGTCCGTGATTTCCGACGGCGAGTGTGACACTGGCGGGTCATTGATGTGACAGGTGCACCAAGGATACCCCAGCCGTTCGGCCCGTCATCGTTACTTTTTCGTGAGCTGCGGGCGGGAACATCCATGTTCCCTCCACGTCATCCCTGCTCGAAATCAATTGATCCGAACGATCCGGCCTTCGATCGCCGCGCTGAACGGCTGCGGCAGCGACTCCACATACTGGACCAGCGCCGCCAGATCGACCGGGCCGATCACCCGGTTCGTGCCCAGCGGCAGCACCACGAAGCCGTCGCCGCCGGCGGCCATGAAGCTGTTCACCGTCACGCGATAGCTGGCCGCTGGATCGAGCGGCGTGCTGTCGGCCTTGAGAATCTGGGTCACGCGATCGCCGACCGGGCGGGCGTTATCCCAGGTGTAGGTCAGCCCCGAGCTCTTGAGGATTTTCGGGAAGCTCTGCCCCTGCCACTGCTGTTCCAGCAGCGTCTTGATCTGCGCGCCGGTGAGATTCATGGACACGAGGTCGTTGGCGAACGGCTGAATCGTGAACAGCTCGCCCCAGGTCACTTCGCCCGCATTCAAATCGGCGCGAATGCCGCCCGGGTTCATGAAGGCGAATTCGGCATTCGTGGTGACGCGCTGCGCGTCGGCAATCAGATTGCCCAGCGCCGATTCGCCCGCGCTGCTTTCGGTCCGGGTCAACGCAGTCGTCACAGTGCCGACCACGCGATTCACCAGCGGCGCGACGCGCTCATCGGCCTGCGCCACGATTTCAGCCACTTTCACATCCGGCACCAGGCCCGGGCCTTCATCGCCCCAGGTCGTGACGATGGCGGCGGACTTCTCCACCACATCGCCACTCTTGCGACTGATGGTGAGATCGATATCGCCATACGCCGTGCTGGCCGAGAACGCCTGCGTCATCAGGATCTGCTTGCCCGCGGCGTTCGGCACCAACGCATTGGTGAAGCCGTGCGCGTGACCGGAAACGACCACGTCCACTTCGCTGTCCAGACGCTTCACGATGTCCGCGATCGGACCGCCCGGCGGCAACACGTCCGGATCGGTCGGACCGGTGTAGCTGGTCTGACCCGTGCCCTGGTGAATGGTGACGACGATGGTCTTCACGCCCTGACGCTTCAGCTGTTTCACCGAAGCGTTGATGGCGTCGGCTTCATCTATGAACTTCAAACCGGCAACGCCGGTCGGCGTCACGATGGTCGGCGTTTCCTTCAACACCGCGCCGATGAAACCGATGGCGATGCCGTCCACCAGTTTGATGGTGTAAGGGGGCAGCACCGGGCGACCGGTCGATTCATCGATGACGTTGGCGCTGATGTACGGGAACTCCGCACCCTGCCAGCGCTTCTCGAGGAACGGACCGTCTTCGTGAGTGCCGCCGTACACCAGACGCAGCGCCTCGCCGATGCCTTCGTCGAACTCATGATTGCCGAAAGTTCCGACGACGTTGCAACGGGGCTGGGTATAGGCCTGGATCTCATAAGGCAGCTTGCGGAACAAACGCGCCGGCAGGCACTGCTTGTTCGCCAACTCATTCAGCACGCTGATGGCCGGCTCGTCCTGCAGAAGCGCCGAGTTCGGCGGCGACGCGCCGACATGATCGCCGGCATGAACGATGATCGCGCCATCCTTCGCCGCTTCCGACGCCACTCGCAGATAAGAAGCGAGCACCGCCGCGCCACCCGCCGGCCGCGTGCCGACCGCACGAGGCGACAGCTGGCCGTGGAAATCGTTGATACCGAGGAGCTTGATGTTCACGACCGGGTCGTGCTTCCAACGGGAATCGCGCCACGTCAGCCGCTGCGCCGCCTTGTTACGCGCCCCGATCCCTTCCAGCCGCTCCTCGAATTTATCCTGTTCGTTCGAGTGAGACGCTTGATCGTGGGCGTGAGCGGACATCGAAAACGTAGCCGCAACAGCCGCGGCCAGCAACACGGACCGTGAACGCATAGCAACTCCTCTGCAATGACGCGTATGGCCGAGGACTATGCCGGCCGCGTTTTACAGAATCGTCGCGATCACATTGCAGGATTGTGGCGGTGCCCACCGCCCTGTTACTTTTGCATTCTCGACTGCCGCGCCCACCGCCCGGTTACTTTTGCATTCTCTACTGCCGCGGCCGCCGCCGCTTTTACGTCGGCCACGGTCGCCGCTGGATGGCACTCTTAAAGCAGCCCGGGCCGCCGCCAGGCGGCCCATATATATTTCATCTCTTTGGCCCGGCCGCCGAAGGCGGCCAGGGCTAATCGAATATCTTGCCCGGGTTCAAAATATTATTTGGGTCCAGGGTCCGCTTCAGCGCTCGCATGACATCCACCGCCGGCTTGCCATGCTCCGCTTCCAGGAAGCGCTTCTTATGCAGCCCGACCCCGTGCTCGCCCGTGCACGTGCCACCCATCGCAATCGCCCGATGCACCAGCCGCTCATTGAACAGCTCGCACGCCTCCCATTCCTTGGCATTCGTCGGGTCGATCACTAAGGAAACATGGAAGTTGCCATCACCGACATGTCCCAACACCGTCGCCATGAGCCCCGACGCGGAAAGATCCGCTCTCGACTCCGCGATACATTGCGCCAGCTTTGAAATCGGTACGCACGCATCCGTCGAAAACACCCGACATCCCGGCCTCAGCTGCAGCGTCGCGAAATATGCGTTATGCCTCGCACTCCACAACTTCGTGCGCTCCTCCGGCAACTTGGTCCAGCGAAACTCCTCGCCGCCATTCTGTTTCGCAATCTCCTCCGCCACCGCCGCCTGCTCCGCCACCGACGTCTCGCTGCCATGGAATTCCATGAGCAACATGGGGCGCTCGAGCAAGCTGAGCTTGCTATACCGGTTCAGCGCCATCACCGTCATCTCATCCAGCAACTCACATCGCGCAATGGGCAAGCCGTACTGAATGATTTCGCTGGCCGTGCGCACGGCCGCGTCCACATCGGGGAAGTGCCCCACCGCCACACTCGACGCCTCCGGCACCGGCCGCAACTTCACCACTGCCTGCGTCACGACCGCGAGCGTTCCTTCGCTGCCGATCAACAGATGCGTGAGGTCATAACCGGCGGAGGACTTCCGTGCACGCGTACCTGTATGAATGATCTCACCTGCCGCCGTCACTGCGGTGAGCGATAAAACATTCTCACGCATCGTGCCGTAACGAACGGCGTTCGTGCCGCTGGCCCGCGTGGCAATCATGCCGCCGATCGTCGCATCCGCCCCCGGGTCGACGGAAAAGAACACGCCGTCCTGCCGAATATGCTCGTTCAGCTGTTTCCGCGTGACGCCTGCTTCGACGACCGCGACTCCTTCGGCCGCGTTCACTTCGAGAATATTGTTCATGCGGGACAGATCGAGACAGATGCCGCCCTGCACGGCGAGCAAGTGCCCCTCGAGCGATGAGCCTGCGCCGTAGGCGATAACTGGCACGCTGTGTTGATTGGCTAACGCGAGCGTGAAGGCCACGTCTTCAGTGGACAACGCGAAGATGACCGCGTCCGGCGGAGTGATGTCGTAGGCGGACTCGTCACGACCATGATGTTCACGGACCGAATCGGAGGTGACATAGCGATCGCCAAACCGCTGCCTCAACGCCGCCGCCACCGCCGGCCCCATCGGCCGCTTCGCGCCCGCTACGATTGCTCCAGCCACGCTGTTCGATGCCATCGAACTCTCCACCGCTGCTCTGCCGGGATCATACCGCAGAGACAGAATAGCCCCACTCGGGCCCCGATCTCGACACATGCCTCGAGCGGTTGTCATTGCCTGGGCATGGCGTCCGAGGTGCGAGGGCGCCCTTGCGCCGGCGGATTCGGATCCGGCACCGAACTACGATCCCGGTCGGGCGCATCCATGCCGTCGAACAGGTTGCCATTCGCGGCAGGCTTGCCGAAGCCGCAGCCGAAGAAGCCCAGGCCGATGACGCAGTGATCGCCCACGCTGATGTACGGCAAGCCCCCGGAGAAACCCGCCTTGGGCGGCGCCCACCTGAACTCCGGTGCAGGCTTGCAATTGGGTAGCGCGGGGTCGTCGAGCCCCGTGGAATCGCACCGGCTCCGATCGTGGCTTGGCGCCTTGGCAACCGCATCTGCGGCTGAGCGTCGGGCTTCTTCGCTCCAATCGATGGAGAGCGCCGCCCCCGGGCCGGCAGCAGCCGAGCCACTTGGCGGTATCGCTGTGATCGACGCGGGAGCCGCGACCTCAATGTTTGTTTTGATCTCGGGCTCGCCAGGTTGACGCGGCTCGCGCCGGGCCCTGCGCTCGACCGCAGGTGCCCGAAGAAAGAACAACTGCGCCGTTCTCTCGCCGCCCGCAGGTTCGCCGCGTTCCCTCCGCTCAACATCCAGCGGCAGCAGAAGCAGCAGCACATGCGCACCGGTGACGAATAGAAAGACACCGAACCGTCTCAGTCTTTGATCGCGCGCCATTGTTCCCTGCAGAGTGGTCGCGTTGGAAGGCCAGGCAGCTTGGACCGCACCCGAGCCGAGTCAACCGTTGCAGGACTTGCTTGATTGTGTGGTGGCGCGTCGCTACTTCTTTTTCTTCTTTGCCGACTGACCTTTCTGCGTCAACCCGCGCAACTCCGGCGCCAACGTCTTCTCAAAGAACCGGATGAACCCCGCCTGATCCGGCCCCGCCCCCAGCAACACCACCCGATCGAATCCCGCATCGATCGCCTTCTTGATGTGCTCGATATAGGGCGCCGGGTCCGGCCCATGTGGAATGCTGTCTTTCAAATCCTCGGGCTTGATGTACTTGGTCGCCCCCTCGAATCCTTTCACCCCCGGCAACTCCGCCAGCACCTCCCACCCCAACGCACCGAACTTGGAATACTCATGCGCGATCTTCAATCCCTCCTTCTCGCTGCTCGCATAAGCAAACGACAGCTCGATATACCTCGAGCCCTCGCCGCCCGCCGCTTTCCAATCCTTGATCAAGCTCGGCTCCGGCTCGACCGCCATGATGCCGACACCGAGTTCGCCCGCCAGCGTCGCCGATTTCTTGCCGCTGATGCCAATCACAATCGGCACCGGCTCCTCGGGCAGGTCGTAGATCCGCGCACTCTCGACTTCGTAATATTCGCCGCTATGTGAGTAGAGCTCGCCCTCCCACAACCTTCGCATGATCTCCACCGCCTCACGCAACATCTCATGACGCTGATGCACCGGCGGCCATCCATAACCCACGATGTGCTCATTCAATCGTTCACCCGCCCCGAGCGCGAGCGTGAAGCGCCCTTCACTCATCACACCAATCGTCGCCGCCGCCTGCGCGATGATCGTCGGGTGATAACGAATGATGGGACAAGTGAGCCCGGTGGCGATGCCGACGCGCTCGGTAGTCTCCGCAATCGCACCGAGCACACTCCACGCAAACGGCGAATGACCGTGCGATTCCAGCCAGGGCAGGTAGTGATCCGACAGACCGACGAAGTCGAAGCCCGCCTCCTCTGCCAGCTTCGCATTGCGAACCAGCTCGCGCGGTCCGGTAGTTTCCGACATCAGCTTGTAGCCGAATTGCACACCCGCCATGACACCGCTCCTGCTACCGGATCGGCCGTAACGCGCCTGGCGGAGCAAATGATCCGCAACGATCAGAACGAGGCGCGCACCGTCAGCATGTAATTGCGAGGTTCTCCGTACCAGTTACCGAACTGGACGTCATTGACTGTCTGATAGTAAGTGCGGTCGGTCAGGTTGTTGAGGTTGAGCGCGGCATTCCAGTGTCGATCGATCTGGTAAGCGACGCGCCCCGACCACTTGAGGCCGACTTCGATGTTGCTGCCTGTCAGCGGCTCGATGCGGATGATCGCCATCCTCCACCGGCTTCCGGACCAGATATTTTCCCTGCGACTGTTTCTGGCGCAGATGGTCGAGCGCGAGGTTGCCCGCAACGGCGTAGACAAAACCACCGCGCCGGCGAAGTCGTCAGGCCACATTTCTTGTGTGGCTCAAGCAGCCGGAGACGCCGAGGGTTCCGACGAAATCACATTCAACACTTCGCGCGAGACGCGCTCGTCGATCTCGGCGGCGTGCAGCAGCTCGACTGGATAACGCACGATGGCATCGACACCTTCGGCCGAGAATCGCAGCTGAACCTGCGGCTGAGCATCGGTACTGCCGTGCACCTGCGCGGTGCGCTGGATTTCCTGCGTCTGGCGCAGGATGTCGTCGCGATAATCTTTCAACCCGCTGCTGACCGCTTCGATGAGCTTGGTCTTCAACGCCGCGGCGTCGGCGCCGCTCGGCAACCGAACTGTGATCTCGTGCCACGCCAGGTTGATGCCAGGGATTTGTTTGAACAGGCCGCCCGAGGCCTGGAAGATGATGGAGTTGGCAAAAGCCACGACCCGTCCGGTCGGGCTCATCGCGCCGTCCTGACCGCTCAGCTCCATCAGATGCAAACGGACCAGGCCGAGATCGATCACTTCGCCCGTGACGCTGCCGACCTGCACGCGATCGCCGACACGAATGCCGTACTTGCCGATCAAGAAGAAATAACCAACCACCGAGACCAGCACACTTTGCATGGCCACTGCGAGACCGGCGGTGATCAGACCAGCAAACGTCGCGAGCGATCCCAACTCAGTGGCGAACGTCGCGGCCGCAATCGCGACGACCAGCGACCACAGCAGAATCTTCCTGAGCAGCAACAATCGCGAGCGACGCCGAATGTCCTGCACGTAACGGAACACCGCGCGCCGATACAGCTCAGCCGCCGTGAACACCAGCGCCAGCAAGCCTGCAAAGATCGCGAGTCGAATGCCGAGCGCACGCCATGCGTCTCGATACTGACGCTGCGTGGCATCCCGCCAGTTGTTGAGATTGTTTCGATACTGAGTGAGCAGCACTTCGGCTTTGCTCAGCGGCGTGACGATCGAGGATGTTTGTTGGAACAGCCACGCGATGGTGTCGTACTGATCGCGCACGTACTTCAGCTTGGAGCTGTCTTGCTCTGCTTCTGCCGCTAACTCGTCGCCGCGCGCCGTCAACGCCTTGAGCTGTTCCAACGGCTTCTCGCGAATCTCCGTAAAGACGCCCTGCAACTCCTCGGTGCGACGATCGATCGTCTCAATCGTCCGCGCCTTGGCCGACAAGCGCAGCACCGTCGCCGTCAAATCCCAAATGCCGAACTGACTGAGCGACGTGCTCACTGCCGACGTGACCGACGTTGCACCGGCCGCAGGGGCGGTCGTGGTCGTCGTCGTCACAGGCCCAATGCTGGCGGGAATCGACGCCGCGATGGCATCGATGTGCGCCTTGAGCGCATTGGCGCCGGTGTTCTCGCTCACGTACTGCGTCATGTTCGAGAACAGATTGCGTCGCGCGTTGACCAGCTCCAGCTCGCCCTGCAAGACCGACAACTTGGTCTGCAACTCGCCCTTGTTCGAGGCCGCCGCGACCTGCCGACGTACCGCTTCGATCTCTTCCTGCAACTCGGTGCGATGCTGCTCGAGCTTCTGCTTGAGGCGCGTCAGCGACTGCGCTTCGGGCGTGCTGGCTTCCTGCTGCTCCTGCTTGGCGCCGGCCTCGCTGCTGATCAGTTCGGCATTGGCCCGCGCGATTTCGAATGCCAGCGCCATGACCTTGTCCGCGGTCTGGCGATTGGCATAGAGAATCAGCAGATCGCTGGGCTGAGTCGCGGCCTGTTGCTGGGTGCCGAGCGTGCGATACCAGTCGACGGTCTCGTCCAGGATCTGCACCACCTGCTCGCCCGTCATCACGGCGCGCTGGGCGACGGGATCGACCGCGGCCTTCGCGGGTGCCTGTTCGGCCGCCTGGGCAGCCACGCCGAAGGGCAGCGTCAGCGCGGCCAGCAACGCAATTTTTGCGAGCATGAACGGTCTCTTGCGTCCGAGAATCGGGACGCCGCGAGACTATAGAGGACCGGCCCGTCCGCCAAGAGGGTCGCGTATCGACGACGTCCGGCTCGCGACCGCCGAATGTTCCATATTCTTGTGAACTGCCGCCTCCTAATCCCCGGGGTCGTGAGCTACACTGCCAAAACGTGAAGAAAAAGGCCGAGGACGGGGACGAGGCATGCATGACGCCGAGCCGAATCTAGACATTCTGCGAGCGTTGGCTGTGTTGATGGTTCTGGCGGATCACGTCACCGAAATGCTGGCGTTACAAAACGCCGCGCTGTCGATTCATCCATACAATTTGATTCTTGGCCGCCTGGGCGTGCTGCTGTTCTTCGTGCACACGGCGCTGGTGCTCAACCATTCCATGGCGCGAGCCAAGCTGACGGACTGGAACGACGTCCGCACGTTCTATATTCGCCGCGCGTTTCGCATCTATCCTCTGGCCATTGCCACCGTCGTGCTGGTGGTCGCGCTCAACATACCGACCATGCCCTGGCGCGAGTACAACGCCAGCCTCACGTCGATCGTCACAAGCCTGACGCTGACCAGTAACCTGCTGTACGCCGAGCCGGTCCTGCAACCGATGTGGTCGTTGCCCATCGAGGTACAGATGTATCTCGCCCTGCCGATCATTTATTTGATCGTGCGCAAGCGGCCGTCCTGGGTGCTGGCGCTGTGGCTGTTGTCCCTGCCGGTTGCGTGGCTACAGCCCACCTATCTCGGCCGGTTCAGCGTGTTCGCCTTCGTGCCCTGTTTCCTCGGCGGCATCCTGGCCTTCACGCTAGCGGATCGGGCGAAGTTCAAGCTGCCCGGCTGGCTGTGGTTGCCGACCCTGCTGCTGATCAGCGCGGCTTACCTGTTCCTCCAGCGTCAAAGCATCCACTTTCCCCCAACCCAATGGCTGACCTGTCTGCTGGTGGGCGCCCTCATTCCGTCCTTCGCGAATTCCACCGCGGCCGCGCTCAACGCCGCCGGCGCCTTCATCGCGAAGTATTCGTACGGCATCTATCTGTTTCATGTGATCGCGATCTGGTTCGGCTGCGTCGTGCTGGCCGACGCGCCCCATTGGCTGCAATGGACGGTGGCCGCGGCCACGCTCTGTGTGCTGTCGGGGCTGGGCTATCACTGGATCGAATATCCAGCAATCAAGCTCGGAGCTCGCCTGGCGACCCGGCGGACGGCGGCCCTGCCGGCCGGCGCCGTCCCATAAATCCCGAAAAAAGTCCACGTCAGTATGTAAAAACCGAGACGAATGTCTGGAATCGGCGACAGCCTGGGACTACTCTCGTCATGGAAAGAATTACAGCCACGGCGGGAGATTCCAGGGATGAGAGGCTTACTGACGAAGGCCATCTTCGAGGCATGGCCATTCGATATCGCACACGTCGCGCTCATGGACACACTCAAGCCCGGCGCTCTGCCGCCAGGCGATCGATCCACCACCCTCCGGCGGTACGGCCTGCGAATCCAGTACGACCCCAACTCGTATATCGGCACCTACCTGCACTACCGGCGACTGTTCGAGCCCTCGATTCTCAAGGCTATTGAAGCGAACCTCCGCCCCGGCGCCACCTTCATCGACATCGGAGCCAACATCGGCCAGCACACCCTCGTCGCATCGAAGCTGGTCGGGCCGACCGGTCGCGTGATCTCGTTCGAGCCGGGCGCCAACACGCGGGCCCGTCTCCTGCGGAACATCGAAATCAACGGCCTGACCAATGTCGACGTGCGCCCGTATGGCCTGTCGCGCGAGGCCGGATCCCACACCCTCTACAACATCAACACCAACAATGACGGCCAGGCCACCCTGGCGAAACCGCCGGGCGATTGCCCCTCCGAAACAGTGGAGCTGCGCACGCTGGACGAGCAGGTGCCGGATCTGGGAACGGGCTGCGTGGTGAAGATCGACGTGGAAGGCGCGGAAACCGAAGTGCTCCGGGGCGGCCAACGCTTCCTGCGCAACTGCAGCCCGAGGATGTTGATCGAATGCATCGACGGCCACCTGCGGAGACTCGGTTCATCGAGCGCTGAACTGTTCCAGCTGCTACAGGATCACGGTTACAAGCTGTTCGCGCTTCAGCGCGTCGGGCTGTCCAAGGCCTGGCGGCCGGTCTCGCAGCCGGTCGACTGCGATCTGATGGCGATGCCGGGATAGATTGCTTGGGATGGGGGGGAAGTTGGTGGACCCGAGGAGGATCGAACTCCTGACCTCCTCATTGCGAACGAGGCGCTCTCCCAGCTGAGCTACGGGCCCACCGAAGGGCGCGAATTGTAGCACCGGGCCTGCCGCTGGCAAGCGCACCGGAGCCACTTTCATCGAAAGCCTAATAATTGAGCCGTACCACCTTGGTCTTCGACACCTGCGGCACGAACACCACGAACATGGTGCTGTAGTCGTCCTCGCTCATCGTCACCGTTTCCCCGCTCAATGCATGCACCAGCTGCGGGATGTTGTTGGTGTTGCCGGCGACCAGCACATATTCGCCGCGATGCTCGCGCGTGATGCGCTTGGCCAGATCGGTCCAGGTCGCCGACGGCACCACATTCACCGGTAGCGCCAGCGTTTCGGACAGCGGCGTGACTGTCTGATGAGCACGACGAAACTCGGACGCGAAGATCGCATCGAGACCGCGCACCGGGCGCGCCTTGGAAAGCATGGTCGCCAGATGGGCCGCGCGCTCGCGGCCCTGGACACTCAACGGCGGGTCCGGATCGTTACCCGTTTCCACCTCGGCATGACGAACGACGAACACGACCGTGGTCGCGCGGGCATCGAACAGCCAGGCCGCGGCCGCCACCAAAGCGATGAACAACAGTACCGGGAGCACCAGCGGGAAAAAGAACGGCCGCCGGCGCATCTTGTCGAGATCTCGTTGCATGGGGCCGGATGATAACACTCAAGCCGAACAGCCCCGGGCCTGCGGTCACAAGCGGTGCAAATGATCGCGCCGCGGACCCGTTGTAGTGCAAGAACGCGGCAATCGGCGCCCCAAAACGGCGGCACCAGGATTGCATTCCGCCCGGAGCTTTGCCGCGAAACAGGGAAAAAAGTCATGCCCATCTCTTCACCCGCCCGAATCGGCTGGACATTGGCCGACTGGCGCACCGCCTATCGCAGCGGCCGGCTGAAGCTGAACGATGTTTACGACACCTTGCCATCCGACGAGCCGGACACAGCCTGGATCGCCCGGATCGATGAACCCCGGCTGCGCACTCAGCTGCAGCAACTGGAACAGCAGTTGGTTGCGGTCGGCAGCGATATCTCACGTTTGCCGTTGTATGGGATTCCGTTCGCCGCCAAGGACAACATCGATGCCGCGGGCTGGCCGACGACGGCCGCGTGCCCCGCATTCGGTTACACCGCTCATGAAGACGCGACGACCGTACGACGCTTGCGCGAAGCCGGCGCAATTCTGATCGGCAAAACCAATCTGGATCAGTTCGCCACGGGATTGGTGGGCACACGCTCACCGTACGGCGCAGTGACCAATGCATTTCGCAGCGAATACATCAGCGGCGGCTCGAGCGCAGGCTCGGCCAGCGTGGTCGCGCGTGGACTCGTGCCCTTCTCGCTCGGCACGGACACCGCAGGCTCGGGACGCGTTCCCGCCGCATTCAATAACATCGTCGGCCTGAAACCCACGCGCGGCTGGTTGAGTACGAGCGGTGTCGTACCAGCCTGTCGCACGCTCGACTGCGTGTCCGTGTTTGCACTGACCGTCGAGGATGCTGAGGAAATAGCCACCATAGCCGGCGGCTACGATGCGAGCGATCCGTACTCGCGAACGTTTCCTACGACGTCGTCCAAGCGCGTGCCGTTGCGACTGGCAGTGCCGGACTCGCTGGAATTCTTTGGCGATACGCAAGCCCTGCATGCCTTCGATCGGGCTGTGCAAGCCTGGCGGTCGCTGGACGCCGAGATCGTTCCTATCGATTTCTCGTCTTTCAAACAGCTGGCGGCGCTCTTGTACGAAGGCCCTTGGGTCGCGGAACGATACGCTGTCGCCGAGTCTTTGTTGAAAAGCGATCCCGACGCGCTACAACCAGTTCTGCGCTCCATTCTGGCGATGGCAACGAACTTCAACGCGGTCGATACATTCCGATATGAATATCGACGCGCGGCGCTCGCCCGTCGTATCAACGAAGCACTCGATGGATTCACTGCGCTGCTCGTCCCCACGACGCCGAGCATCTATACCATTGCGGAAGTGATGTCAGACCCGGTGCGCCTCAATTCGCGCCTCGGCACCTATACAAACTTCACCAACCTCGCCGATCTCTCGGCACTCGCCCTGCCCGCGCCCTTCCGCGCAGATGGGCTGCCTGCGGGCATCACGCTGATCTCTCAGGCCTGGCAGGACCGAGCTTTGGCCGAACTCGGCAAGCGCTGGCAGCAGCATTTATCTTTGCCGCTCGGCGCCACGGATCGCGCGTTGACAGCGATTGCGAAAGAAACAAAACCGGCGATGCCGGCGACAACCGTGCGACTCGCCGTCGTCGGCGCGCATCTGACTGGTATGCCGCTCAATCATCAGCTCACGTCGCGAGAGGCGGTGTTCGTCGAGCGCTGTCGAACCGCGTCGACCTATCAGTTGTACGCGCTTGCGAACACGTCGCCGCCCAAGCCAGGCTTGGTGAAAGCAATGACAACCGGCGCGCCCATCGAAGTGGAGCTGTGGGATGTGCCCGTCGAACGCTTTGGATCGTTCGTCGCGGAGATTCCGGCCCCGCTCGGCATCGGCTCGCTGGAGCTGGAAGACGGACGCGTCGTGAAAGGCTTCATCTGCGAGCCCATCGGATTGCAGGGCGCGCGTGACATTACTTCTTTCGGCGGCTGGCGCGCCTATCTAGCCAGCTTGAAGTGAATCGAAAGCGCGCACGGCGTCGATGATGGCGCGTGCGACGTCGGCGTCGCTCTTGTCGCTGATCTCAGCGTCGAGAAACACTTCATACGATTTGATCGCGAACACCGCGATGCCCATCGGCCCGGCCGGCACCCGGACGGTGAAGCTGTCACGCCGATCGCGAATGAACGTCGCGGCCGCGCGAACTGCCGCGTGCTCCAGTTCATCGCTGCGCTCAGGATATGAGAAGCGCCACTCGTGCACGCGCTTGTTGATAACGTCTTTGCCCTCGCCCGCATCGATGCCGGCGGCCGCGAAGATGCGGCAGTCGTAGTCGAGACAGGTCTGCGGGCGGACGGAGTAGATCGAGCACTTGCCCTCATCGAGCATGGGACACACCCCATTCGACAAGGGCCGCACCGTGAGATGCCCCTTCGTGAACCCGGGCGCACTCACGATGAAGGTCGCCGGAATGCGCGCCGCGGCTTTGTGATCCTCGGGCCGCAGCTGCACTGAATAGCCCGACACGCAGCAGCCAACGCAATCCCCGCAAGGCACGTCCATGCCTTCGTTGCCCAGCAAAGAGCGACGCATGGCTCGCAACCAGGCGCTGAACGGTCCGGCGGCGACGCTGGATTGGGCGGGGAACTGGGTCATGAGGGGCCGCTAGATAGCATCGACCCGCCACTCTCGCAAGCCTGACAGGCTAGCGCGGACTCTTGCGCGTCTTGCCCGGACTGACGAAACCGGTGAAGTGCTCGTACAGCTCGGAGATCTGTTCCAGATGTTTCTCGACCGTCTTGCCCGAGCGGGCGACGACGCTGGCGACCAGCAGGTTGATGAAGCAGTTCATGGCCACCGACGAGCTCCAGAACTGGCCGCTTTCCGACGGCAGCGCGAACAGGTGCTGCGTGTAAAGCCGACCCCAATCGCAGTACTTGTCGGTGATGAGAATCAGCGGAATCGACTGGCTCGCCGCTCGCTCGGCGAGCAGCAACGACTGGCGTGAATAGCGCCGCATGTCGAGCAGGATGAGACAACGCGACTTCGGCTGACTGGCGAACACGTCGCCGTAGTTACCGGCCGCCATGTCGACCAGCTGCACGCCTTCTCTCACATACTGCAACAGGTTCGCGAGCAGCAGTGCCAGACCGCGCTCGGTTTGAAAGCCGGCGATCTGCACCTGCTCCGATTTCACGATCAGATTGGTCGCAGCCTTCCAGGCCGGCGTGTCGACCATGCCGTACACCTCGACCAGCGCCGCCATCTCCATCTCGAGACTGCGACGTAACTGATCCTGGTCGCCGAAGCGATCCATGTACTGCGCCAGCTGATCGCCGACCAGCCACGGCGCGCTGGCCGTGCCGCCCTTGCGCATTTCCTCCTTGAGGTCGCGAAAGTGCTTGTAACCCAGCAATCGACAGAAGCGACCGACCGTCACCGCGCTCACACCCAGCTTCTTGGCCAGCGAGTCCGCCGTTTCGAACGGCAGCTCGTTACGATTGCTGAGCATGTGATTGGCGATCTGCCGCTCGGCCGGCGTGAATTGCTCCAGCCGGGCTTCGAGCTTCGCGAACAGATCCTGTTTGGGTGCGGCCATGGACTGCTGAGGTCAAGTTTGACGCAGCAGATTATCCACGATCTCGCCCACGCCGAAACGAATCGGGTCGCAACAAGGCAGCGAGGTCTCCCGCGCCGTCACCTCTAGCAACTGGCGAGCTTCGCGATCGTCCTTGAGATGCGAGGTGTTCAGGCTGATGCCGACCACCCGGGCGCGCGGATTCGTGAGACGCGCGGCGGCGACGTACGTATCGATGCAGGTATGGAAGTTCGGGATGGGAAAATCGTAGTCGCCCATCAGCGTCGAACGACGCGCGTCGTGACAGACCACCATCGCGTCCGGCTGCGTGCCGTGAACCAGGCCCAACGTCACGCCCGCGTAGGACGGATGAAACAATGAGCCCTGCCCTTCGACCACGTCCCAATGATCGGGCGTGTTCTCCGGCGACAGCCATTCGGCCGCACCCGAAATGAAATCCGCGACCACCGAATCGATCGCCACGCCTCGACCGGAAATGAAAATGCCGGTCTGACCGGTCGCACGAAAATCGGCCTTCACGCCGCGCTTCCGCAGCTCCTTCTCGATCGCAAGCGCGGTGTATTTCTTGCCGACGGCACAGTCGGTGCCGACGGTGAGCAAACGCTTGCCCGACCGCTTCTTGCCACTGCCCGGCTTGAAGATATTTTCCGGCTGACGCACTTCGATGAGTTGTCTTCCAGTTCGCTTGGCCGCGGCCGCGATCGCCGGCACGTCGCCCAAACGCTCGTGCAATCCTGAAGCGACGTCCAGGCCCGCCTCCAGCGCGCCGATGATCGACGCGATCCAGTTCTCCGCGATGAAGCCGCCATCGTTCGCGATGCCGATGATCATCGTCTTGATGCCACGTTCCACGGCTTGCGTCAGCGTGAGGTCGGGCAAGCCGAGATCGACCGTGCCGCCCGGCAGGCGCAACTGGCCGCCACACAACTCACCGCGCCATTGTTTGATGCCGGCGGCGGTTTTAGCGTCGGTGATATCGGTGACGTCCCCGAGAAACAGCAGATAAGGCGGCTGAACCTGGGTTTCCGTTGAAGCTTGCATCAATGGGTCGCTCGTGCACAGGTGAAAGGCTTCGCGCTCGCGGCGCGCTTGATCAATTTTCCGGGATGAGCCGCGGTGGTCTTGCCTTGCTGCCAGACCGGCTGGCCATTCACCCACACGCGCTCGATCCCCACGGACAGCTGCGACGGATCTTTGAGCGTCGCGCGATCGGCCACCGTGTCGGGATTCAACAGCACCAGATCGGCCGCGGCGCCGACGCGAATCGTGCCGCGATCCTGCAGGCCCAGGTGCTGCGCCGTCAGTCCGCTCATTTTGTGAATCGCTTGTTCCAGGGTCAGGTTCTTTTTCTCACGGACCTGTTGCCGAAGCACTCGTGGAAAAGCCCCGGCGCCGCGCGGGTGAGCATCACCCATGCCGCCGTCGGAGCTGATGTTGGTCTGCTGCCAGGCCATGAGCGTCGCGATATCGGCCTCGCTCATCGATTTGCCGATCACCATCTCGCGGCCGCCGTCCGGCCCTTCGCCCTTGAAGGTGAGCGATTGATCGATCAGCTTCATCAACGTGGTCGCCGGATCGGTCTTTCGCGCAGCCGCGATCTCGCCGATGCTCTTGCCCGCCAGCGCATGCTCCGCTTCGAACTCGGACAGGATCAGATCTTCAGGTGCGGCGATATCCGTCATCACATACTCGGCCTGCGCGCGATCCTTGTAATTACGATCCGGGAACAGAATGCGCAGCGTTGACTGCCAATACTCATAAGGATAGATGTCGGCAGTGACATCGATGCCGAGAGCCCGTGCCGCGTCCAGCTTCTTCAACACGTCCTTCGCATCGCCCCAGCGACCTCGCATGGCGAGCTTAAAATGCGAGATCTGCACCGGCATGCAGGTCTGCGCGCCGATATTGATCAGCTCGTCGATGGCCGGGTCGAGCTTGATGTCCTCGCTACGAATATGACTGATATAGCGCCCGCCGAAGCTGGCCGCGGTCTTCGCCAGCGCGATCACTTCGCTCGGGTCCGAATACACGCTCGGCTCATACTCCAGGCCCGTCGACAAACCGAGCGCCCCCGCGCCCATATCGCGCTTCAAGAGCTCGACCATCTTTGTCATTTCGGCATCGGTCGCGGCACGCTTGTAGTCCTGCCCCATCACCTCGTCGCGCAGGGAGTTGTGTCCCACGTACGAAGCCACATTCACGCTGACCGGCGTCGCTTGCAGCTTGCCGAAAAAATCTCCGAGCGGCAGATGCGAGCCACCGTCCTGGCCGACGATGATCGTAGTGATGCCCTGACTGACGACCTCCGGGGCATCGCGCCGCTCGAAGAGGCCACCATCGTGATGGCTGTGTGAATCGATGAACCCGGGCGCGAGCACCAGCCCTTTGGCATCCACCACCGTCTCTTTCTCGAGCGGCTTCAGATCGCCGACCGCGGCGATCTTCTCGCCGCTGATTCGCACCGACACGCGTTGCGCAGGCGTGCCTGTGCCGTCGATGACTCGTGCATTCGCAATCAATGTCGAGCTCTGCGCCATACTCGCGGTGGACGCGAGCAACATCAGCACGCTGCTGGCGATGAGACTTCTGGATCGGGTGACGACGCTCATGACACTCCCGGACTTGTTATCGTGAATGCGACTCACAGCGGCGGCAGCGGCTCGTTCCATTGATCGACGGGGCTGATATGCAGCTGCGAGACCTTGTTAGTGGGGTCGAGCGCCAGTCCGACATCCATCAAACCGTTTTCAAAGCGCGCCCGGTAGTCATAAACGATGTCGTTGCCGAGCTCGTTGCGACGGAACAGGCGCAGCTCCTGCAGCTTGCCCTTACCGCGCAACCGCTCGCCATAGTACTCGCTGTAACGGGCCAGCATGTCCGGCTGCATTGCATAGTCCTTCGACGACGGCTTGCCCGCGAGCAGTTCGTCGATCATTCGTCGCAAGCGCTGCGAGATCGTCGGATCGCTCTCGTCGATGGGCGAAGCATCGGGCAATTGCAACTTCGGCTCGAAACGAGCCGCGACACCGCGGGCGATCACTTCAGGATCGGCGGACGCGATGTTGGCCAGCACGACCACCGAAATCTCGTCGTCGAGATAACGAATATAGAACGTCCGGAAGCCTTGCCACGCGCCACCGTGCTGATACGCGCCGCGCTCGCCCGGCGTTTTTTCCAGCGACCAGGCGAAGCCATACGGATACGTCTTGCCGCTGTTCAACTTCACCGGCTTGTAAACTTCCGCCCACGACTCCGGCTTGAGCAGCTTGCGCTCGCGCAGCGCCGCGTCCCACTTCGCATAGTCGAGCACCGTGAGATACAGCGAGCCGTCGGCCGTCGAGTTGCCGGTCGCTGCCACCCAGTCCTGATTCTTGATGCCCTCCTGGGTCATCTCATAACCGGCCGAGCGATTCGGCACGATGTCACGATCGCTGATGACCCGCGCCGTCGTCATGTGCAGCGGCCCGAACACCCGCTTCGCGAGCACGTCGCCGTAGGTCTGATCGCCAGTGACCTTGTGAACCATCAAGCCCAGCGTTGCATAGCCGGTGTTGCTGTAGCTCCAGCGCTCTCCGGGCGCGAACTCCAGCTTCATTTTGTAGATGACATCCAGCAACTCGTCGTCGCTGTAGTCCTTGCGCAGATCGAAATCGGGCGAGTTCCCCATGCCCGAGGTGTGATTGAGCACGTTACGGACCGTGATCGACTGCCAGGTCTTCGGCGCCTTGGGCAGATAGGTGCGAATGGATTCGTCGAGCTTGATCTTGCCGTCCTCGACCAGCGTCATCACCGCCACCGCGGTGAACTGCTTACCGATGGAGCCCGTTTGAAAGACCGTGTCCGCGTGCACTGGCACGCCATGCTCGATGTTGGCGAGCCCATAGCCGGCCGCTCGCACCAGCTGACCATGCTGCATGATGCCGACTGCGACGCCCGGCACCTTCTGCCTCGCCAGCTCCTGATTCACAAAGTCATCGATGGCGTCCGCTTGCGCACCCGAGACACTCAGCAGCGCCATTCCCAGCACCCCGGCAACCCACTTCGACCCCATGCCCGTCTCCCGGTTGTCAGTAAGATAACATCACTCCTGGATTCAGTTACAAATCTGACATACCCGCCCGCACTCTACAAGGGCCCGTCGCCGGCCCAATAAAAAACGCCGGCGTCAGACGACGCCGGCGTTCGCAAGATGGCTAGGGGTGCGAAATCAGCGGGGCGACATCGAGGACAGCGGCACCCAGGCGAGCCCCAGCTGGAAACCGATGTCCGGCGTGTTGTTGACGTTCTGCAAGTTCTCGGTGATGCCGAACGTAAACAGGAAGTTGTTGCGTCGATGGCGAATACCGATGCTGTACTGGTACTTCTGGCCGAGCAGCTCCTCCAGATCGGTCTCCTCGTGCGAGTACACGCTCTGGCTGAGATAGCCCTGCAGGTTGACGTTGGTGCGCTCGGTCAGCATCAGCTCGTAGCCGACGATCAAGGTCGGGATCCATTGCGGGTCCTGGCGCGCCACCTGGGTCGAACCGTCGTAGTAAACAGCGGCGGCGTCCACGTAGAACGCATGATGATCGCCCTTGCGCTGTAATGACATTTGCATGCCGTAGTCGGTGCGCCCGGTCGACAGCAGCTCACGACGGCCCGCCACCGGCACCTTCACCGCCACTTCCGTGGCGAGATGCCATCGGCCCGGCAAAGTCCAGCCCGTGTAACGCAAGCCAAACGTGGGATCGAGCAGGCCGCCATCGGTGGGGGTGCCGAGGCTGGTGTACTGGCTCGACTTCAAGTCATAAATCAGGTTGACCTGATTCTTCGACACCGCCGGCCGGCCGAACGAGCTGAAGCCGAACGTGTCGTGAAAGCCTTCGATGGTGCTGTCCAGAAAGCCGCCCTGAAATGACACGCCGCTGGCAATGATGTAACCGGTGAAGACGTTGGAGAACTTGTAATGGAAGGTCACATCGAGCAGCGCCAGCTCGAGATCCACCAGATAGTTCTCGCCCGGCAGGTCACGAATCGCCTGCACGTCCGCCGCCGTGAGATCGCGCCGGCCGCGGGACTCCTGCGAAGTCAGATAGTCCTCCACGTTGGGGCTCAGCGCCCACGTGTTCTGATAGGCCAGTTCGGTCTCGAGCGCCCACTTGCCCGGCTCGATCGACACCGCATGCGCCGGCCGCATGTCGAGGCGCAAGAAGCCGAAGGGTGTGAGGTCGCGAGAGCGAAGCAGGCCGTACAGTTGACCGTCTTCGGCCTGCGCCATGGGCATGCCGAAGGTGAGGCCGGCGAGCATCAGCGTCGCGGCGGGCAGTTTTTTCACGTTGAGTCCCTTATCGATGGCAGAGTGAGCTTGCACGAACGCGGTCACGCGCGTCTTGGATCGCAGTGCGGGGCATTTTATATAGTTGGTTTCCCGGATGGGAAAACTTCGTTGCTCCGGCGCGATTCTCGCGACATGCGTATGAGTACTTACGTGGCTTAAAAAAGTCCGCTAAGAGCCGCGCCGATTTCCGAGTCGGTCACATTTTTTGCTCGCGCCCGTTGTACATTTCTCCCGCTCGCTTACAACGCTGGTTGATTCGGATCACAGTCCCATTTCGCGATGACCGCGCGGCAGTTGACACTCACGACGATTGGCTTATCGATACGCGACGAGATGCGCGTGAAATCGATGCTCCAGCTCGTTGAAGGCAAGACCGCCGCTAGCTGGACCTATAGCGAAGAGGCCGCCGCGGATCTCGCGATTTGCGAGCCCGACTCCGCCCTCGCCCGCGCCGTGATGAGGCAAGCGATCCAACGCGGCCGGCCGCGCTGCGTATCGTTGGTGCGTCAAGGCGCCACCGCGCCCGAAGACACTCAAGCGGTGTACGCGCCGCTGCGAGTGAGCGACTTCATCTCGATGCTCGACGCGACGCTCGCCGCGCAAGACATCGATACCTCGCTCACGACTCAGGAGCTCGTCGCCGCCTCTCGCGCCGAAGCGGTCGCTCAGAACGAAGGTTTCCTGTTGGCGCATGCCCTGCGCGACATCGTCGCCAAGGACCCGCAACGAACGCATGTCATCACACGAGGTGACGTTTCGATTTATGTGCAGCCGGCGCAAGCCACCGTGCTTGCCACCAAGGATCTATCGCCGGAACTGATTGCCGAACTGGCGCAGGCCTCGGGTGCTGTGGAAGTGCGCGAGCTTGGCTCGAATGATTCGCTGCCCGCGGAGAGCGAGCTGCGTCGTCACTCGCTTCAATATCTATTGTGGAATTGCGGCCAGCTGGGAATCACGACGGATCTGCTGCCCTGGCTGCCGCGCATGGCGCGCTTCCGTCTGCAACGCTGGCCCGATTTCGGCAGGCTCGGTCACAAGACCTGGCAGGTGCGGCTCACGTCCATTCTGATGAACAACGCCTATACGCCGCAGCAGATGACCAACCTGGCGGCGCAGCCCATTGCAAACATTCGGGGATTCTTGAACGCCTGTGCGCTGTGTGGCTTGTTGACTCACGAGTCCTTGGCCGTCGAAGCCGAGGTCGAGGCGGCGCCCGCCGTGGCACCGGTGACCAAATCCACGAGTCGGTGGTCAGGGCTCCTGCGCTCCATTCGGAACGCGCTGCATATCGGCGATCAGTGACCGCTTTCTACGCGGCGTCGGCGGGCATGCATGCGCTCGTGCAAGCGACAGATGCAATCGCTGCCGGTACGCACAAACAAGAACGGCAATAGCGCATGCACCAGGCAGGCGAGGCCCGCGAAGACCATCTGAAAACCGAAGCCGGCGGCCGTCCGTAAATGCGCGAGATACGTTTCCCCCGCGGCGGCGGGGTGTTCGGTGAACGGATTGGCTCGCACAGTGTTCATGTCTGACAGGCTACCGAAGCCACTCGGCGACACGGTTGCGAAATCGTGGACAGCGGCCCCGCCGGACGCAACAATGTTGCGCAACCTCCCCCCCGCCGCGCATTGCCCGCCCTCATGGATCGCCTGGACCGCCGCATTCTCGACCTCTTGCAGCACGACGGCTCGCTCACCGCCGCCGACATCGCCGAGCGGGTGGGCTTGTCCAAAGCGCCGTGCTGGCGGCGGATCCAGCGTCTGCAGGAAACCGGCGTGATCGCGCGCACGGTGGCATTGCTCGACGCCAAGTCGGTGAATGTCGGTACCACCGTGTTCGTGACCGTGAAAACGTCGAATCACAGCGCGGCCTGGTTCGAACAGTTCGTACGCACGGTGCGCGACATTCCCGAAGTCACCGAGATTCACCGTGTCAGTGGCGACACGGACTATCTGTTGCGCATCGTGGTCCCGGACATCGACGCCTACGACGTGGTCTATAAAAAACTGATCGCCGGCTGTGCGTTCCTGGACGTGAGCGCCAGCTTCTCCCTGGAAACCATCAAGCACACCACCGCCCTGCCCTTGAACTACGCCAAGGTCGACGACTGAGGAAGCCCCTATGACGACCCGGACGTCACCCATATCGGCCGCGGAACATGTCGACGTATTGGTCGTCGGCGCGGGTTTGTCCGGCATCGGCGCGGGATATCACCTGCAACGGCACTGCCCGAAGAAGAGTTACGCCATTCTCGAAGGGCGCGACTGCATCGGCGGCACCTGGGATTTGTTCCGCTATCCCGGCATCCGCTCGGATTCGGACATGTATACGCTCGGCTATTCGTTCCGTCCCTGGCGCGAGGCGAAAGCCATCGCGGATGGGGCGTCGATTCTCAACTATGTGCGGGACACGGCACGCGACTACGGGATCGATCAAAAAATCCGGTTCAATCACCGCGTGCGACGAGCATCCTGGAACTCTGATCAGGCGTTGTGGACCGTCGAAGCCGCGTTGCCCTCGGGCGAGATCGCGCGGTTCACCTGCAATTTCCTATTCATGTGCAGCGGCTACTACAACTACGAAGCCGGCTACACGCCTGAGTTCCAGGGCACCGAGCGATTCCAGGGTCGCATCGTACATCCTCAGAAGTGGACCGAAGCCATCGACTACGCCGGCAAGCGCGTCGTCGTCATCGGCAGTGGAGCCACCGCCGTCACGTTGGTACCGGAACTGGCGAAGACGGCCGCACACGTCACGATGTTACAGCGGTCGCCGACGTACATCGTCGCGCGTCCGGAGGAAGATGCAATCGCCAATTGGCTGCGCCGTCATTTTCCGGCGAAGTTTGCTTATGGGGTGACGCGCTGGAAGAACGTGTTGCTCGGCATGATGTTCTTCAATATGTGCCGCCGCACGCCGGAGCGGATGAAACAACGACTCCTGCAGTTAGTGAAGAAGGAGATCGGCGATACGTGCGATGTGGATCGTCACTTCACGCCACGCTACAACCCGTGGGATCAGCGATTGTGCCTGGTGCCAAACGGCGATCTGTTTCAGGCTCTGAAACAAGGCAAGGCGTCGGTCGTCACCGATCATATCGAGACGTTTACGGAAAGCGGCCTGCAGTTGCGCTCCGGCACGGAGCTGGCGGCCGATCTCATCGTCACCGCCACCGGCTTGAATCTGCAGGTGCTGGGGAATCTGGCGCTAGAGGTCGACGGCAAGCCGGTCGATCCGCCTCGGACCATGAGCTACAAGGGCATGATGTATAGCGATGTGCCGAACCTGGCCACCGCGTTCGGCTACACCAACGCCTCATGGACGCTGAAGTGCGATCTCACCTGCGAGTACGTCTGTCGCCTGCTGAATCACATGGACCACCACGGCTACAAACAGTGCACGCCGCGTAACGACGATCCGTCGATCACGGCGACGCCGTGGATCGACTTCTCGTCAGGTTACGTGCAGCGTTCGATCGAGCAATTCCCCAAGCAGGGCTCGAAGGCGCCGTGGCGCCTGTATCAGAACTACGCGCTCGACCTGATGAACCTGCGCTTCGCCGCCGTCGACGACGGCGTCATGCGCTTCAGTTCACCGGTTGCTCGCTGACCATAGTCAGCACGTCATAGCTGGCCACGATTTCGCCGTTCTGATTGGTGATCTCGGTGTCCCAGGCCACTTCGCCGTAGCCCTTTTCGACCCGCAGCGACTTGGTTTTGCAGGTCAGCCGCACCTTGATGCGATCGCCCGGCTTGACCGGCTTCACGAACCGCAGCCGATCGATGCCGTAGTTCGCCAGCACCGGACCATACGGCGGATCGACAAACAATCCCGCCGCGGCTGAGACCAGAAAGTAACCGTGCGCCACTCGTCCACCAAACAATGGATTGCGAGCCGCTGCTTCCTCATCCATGTGCGCGTAGAAGGTATCGCCCGACAGAGCGGCGAACTTCTCGATGTCCTCGAGCGTCACTTCGCGTTCGCCTGAGTTCAGGCTGTCGCCGATCTGCAGTTCGTGGAATGCCTTGCGGAACGGATGACGGCCCGGATCTTTCTGCACGGCGCCGCGCGTCCAACGCCCGGTCACAGCAGCGATGGTCTGTGGGCTGCCCTGAATCGCCGTGCGTTGCATGTAATGCATGACGCCGCGAATGCCACCCATTTCTTCGCCACCACCCGCGCGTCCCGGACCACCATGCACCAGGGCCGGCATCGGCGAGCCATGACCCGTCGATTCCTTGGCGCAATCGCGATTGACGACGAGCAAACGACCGTGCAGCGGCGCCAGCCCGAGCACCAACTCGGTCGCGAGTGCATCGTCAGCCGTGAACACCGACGCAACCAGACTGCCCTCGCCCAATCGCGCAAAGTTGATCGCTTCGGTCGTCGATTCATAAGGCACGACGCTGCAGACCGGACCGAACGCTTCGATGTGATGAAGCGCCTTGGCCTTGCGAGGCTCGCGGCAATAGAGCAAGGACGGCGCGACGAATGCACCGTGATCGAGATCGCCACCCGCGATATCGACGCGCTCTGCAGTGATCAGCTCGGCTTCACGCCGCAGCTCGCTGATCCGACCGAGCACTTCACGACGCTGGGACAACGCGGCCAGCGGCCCCATGCGAACATTCTCGAGTCGCGGATCGCCCACGACGATCTTGCCGAGCGACGCCTTCAGCGCTTCAACGACCGCATCAGCATGCGCCGCCGGCACGATGGCTTTGCGAATCGCCGTGCACTTCTGGCCGGCCTTCGTCGTCATTTCACGCGTGACTTCACGCACGAACAGATCGAACTCGGGCTGACCCGGCCGGGCGTCTTCCGCCAGCACGCAGCTATTGATCGAATCCGTCTCGCTGATGAAGCGCACCGAATGCGCGACGATGCTGTGATGAGTGCGCAGCTTCTGCGCTGTGCCTGCCGAGCCCGTGAACGACACGACGTCCTGACAGGTCAAATGATCGAACAGATCGCCGAGGCTGCCGCACACCAGCTGCAGCGAGCCTTCCGGCAGAATGCCGGACTCGACGATGCGCCGGACCACCAGCTCGGTGAGATAAGAGGTGGCCGTCGCCGGCTTCACAATCGCGGGCACACCGGCCAGCAAGGTCGGCGCCAGCTTTTCCAACATGCCCCACACAGGGAAGTTGAATGCGTTGATGTGCACGGCCGCGCCTTCGAGCGGCACGCAAATGTGCTGACCGACGAACGTGCCATTCTTCGACAGGCTTTCCACATCGCCATCGATGTAGACCTTGCTGTTCGGCAGCTCACGCGCGCCGCGGCTTGCGTAGGCGAACAGCGTGCCGAAGCCGCCGTCGATGTCGATCCACGAATCGGTCTTGGTCGCGCCGGTGGCATACGACAACGTGTAGAACTCTTCCTTGAACTCGCCGAGCTTCTTCGCGAGTTGCTTCAGCAGCGCGGCACGCTCATGGAACGTCAGCTTGCGAAGCGCCGGACCGCCGACCTCGCGCGCATAGCGCAGCGTGGCCTTGAAATCGATGCCCGTCGACGAGGCCGAGGCAATGACCTGACCGGTCGTGGCGTCGCGCAGCTGCTGAACTTCGCCTTCGCCGGCGAACCAGCGGCCTTGAATGTAACTTTTGAGTTGCATGGTGATTGCTACCGGCCGGTGAACTTCGGCGTGCGTTTTTCGGTGAAGGCGGCAACGCCTTCGGCATAGTCCTGCGAACGGCCCAGCTCGCGCTGGAAGTCACGCTCCTGATCGAGCTGCTGCTCGAGGGAATGACTCCACGATTCGTAAATCGCTTGTTTGGTGCGCGCCAGCCCGCGCGTGGGCGCGGCGGCCAACTGCGTCGCCAGTTGATCGACAGTGCTCTTGAACTCCGCGTCCTCGACACAGCGCCAGATCAAGCCCCACTGCGCTGCTTGCTCGGCGGGCAACTTGTCACCCAACAGCGCAAGCCCCATGGCTCGTGCATTGCCGAGCAGTCGCGGCAGGAACCAAGTGCCACCGGAATCCGGCACCAATCCGAGCTTGCTGAACGCCTGCACGAAGCTCGCGGACTTCGTCGCGATCACCAGATCACAGGCCAGCGCGATGTTTGCTCCGGCCCCGGCGGCAACGCCGTTGACCGCGCCGATCACAGGCATCGGCAAGTTGCGAAGTGCGAGCACCAAAGGCTTGTAGTAGTTCTCGATGGAATCGCCGAGATCGACGCCCTGCCCGCCCGGTGCGACAGCACGATCGCCCAAGTCCTGGCCGGCGCAGAAGCCACGGCCCGCGCCGGTGAACACCAGCACCCGCGCGTCACTTTTGTTCGTGAGCTGCGAAAGCGCATCGCGCACTTCGCCATGCATCTGCACGTTGAAACTATTGAGACGATCCGGCCGGTTCAAGGTGAGCCGCGCCACGCCGTCCGTCACCTCGAACAAAATCGTTTGATAGCTCATATCAGCGCTCGTCGTAAGTGATTTCGAGTTCGCCACTGGTGGGCTTCGCCTGGCAGCACAGCACGAAGCCGGCTTCGACTTCCCAAGGCTCCAGCGCGTAGTTCACTTCCATGTCCACCGTGCCCTTGGTGACTTTGCATCGGCAAGTCGAGCATACGCCGGCACGACACGAGTACGGCAACTCCATGCCGACGCGCTCAGCGGCGTCGAGCACGGTCGCATCGTCATCCAGCATGGCGAACGTGCGCTGACGACCGTCCATCGTGATCGTGATCTGCGCAACTTCTTCCGCCGTCGCGCGCTTGGGCTTCACCGCCACCGGAGCAGGCTGAGCCGCCACCGGCATGTCGCTCGCAAATCGCTCGGTGTGGATGCGAGTGGGATCGACGCCCAGGCCGGTCAGCGTGTCTCGCACGCTGTCGATCATGTTGCCCGGACCGCAGAGGAAGAACGCATCGGTCTCGAGCGGGTCGAACACTTCCTTGCTCAGCAAAGTGACTTTCTCGCGATCGAGCCGGCCGTTGAACAGCTCCACATCCTGCGGCTCGCGGCTCAATATGAAATACAACGAGAGACGCGTCGGATAACGATCCTTCAGCGCCAGCAGCTCCTCGGCGAACATGATGGTCGAGGTGGTGCGATTGCTATAGAACAGCATGAACCGGCTGTTCGGTTCGCGAGTCAGCAGGTTCTTCACGATACCGAGGATCGGCGTGATGCCGCTGCCGCCGGCGAACGCGCAGTAGGTCCGCTGCGTCGTGGGTTGCGGCTCGGCGAAAAAACGACCCGTCGGTGTCAGCACTTCGATGCTGTCACCCGCGCGCAGCTGATTGGCCAAATATTGCGACATGCTGCCGTTATCGTGGACCCGCACGCCGATGCGCAAGTGACTATCGTCAGCCGCGCTACAGATCGAATAGGTGCGCCGGACTTCCTGCCCACCGATCTGCGCCCGCACACCCACGTGCTGCCCAGGAATAAACCGAAAGGTCTCGCGCAACGAATCTGGCACTTCGAATGAAATGCTCAGCGCGTCGCTCCCCTCGGGACGCACGTCAGCCACTTTGAGCGGATGAAAAGTCAGCATTGCTGGGGCCTGTGAATACTCATTTGATGGATTGCGACGAGCTATTGCGGTTCAGGGCTAGGCGCGACGACCGCCGTGTACTCTGCAGTACATAAGGGAGGAGCAACGACGTCCTGAACCGCAATAGCTCGTCCCATATAAGGATATTTATTCATTAAATGGGTTGCGCCTCCCGATGCTCACATAAGACATGGGCCAGCAGCTGCGTTACAAAGCTTGCCCCGGTAGGGGCTGCGCTTTGCGCCTTGCTGCAGGCGATTGGAGGCGCAACGCAATCCATCAAATGAGTATTCACAGGCCCCCTAGATACACTTGAAATATTCGAACGGTTCCAGACAGCTCTCGCACCGATACAGTGCCTTGCAGGGCGTCGATGCGAACTCGCTCACCTTAGCGGTCTGCATGGAAGAGCAGCGCGGGCAAGCCACCTTCGGCTCGCGAAACAGATGTTTCGGATTGCTCACCGACTGTGCCGGCGGCGCGATGCCATATTCTTTGAGCTTGGCGCGACCGCTCTCGCTCAGCCAGTCGCTGGTCCAGGGTGGCGACAGCACCGACTCGACCTTGGGATCTTGGTACCCTTCCGCTTCCAGTCGCGTTTGAATGGACCGCGCGATCACCTCAGTCGCTGGACAGCCGGTGTAAGTCGGCGACACGCCCACGGTCACGCGGCGATCGTCCGCCACGCGAACATGACGAATGATCCCCAGCTCGACCACGCTCAGCACTGGAATCTCCGGGTCCGGCACGTCCGCCAGAATGCGCCAGACCTCGCGCTCCGCGGGAGCAACGAATCGGTCGGCGTAATCGGCGGGTGCCTGGTTCATGACTACCACTGCACGCCAGGGTAAGTCCGCTGCATGTACTGCATCTCGGCCAGCAAGTGGCTCAGATGCTCGGTGTGCTGATTGCGCTTGCCGAACCAGCGATAGGAAACATCCGCCGGCTTCTTCAGCGTCGCTTCCGTCAGCACCTGCTCGACATTGGCCAGCCACGCGGCACGAAGCGACGCTGGATCCGGCCCAAGACCGGCGGCTGCGGCTTCTTCATCCACCGCGCCCGGCGCGAAGAACTCGGCGGTGAATTTCCACAACGAATCCAGGCCATCCTGCACGCGCTTGTGACTTTCTTCCGTGCCGTCGCCCAGGCGCACCATCCAGCCCGAGCTGAAGCGATAGTGATAGCGCGTTTCCTTGAGCGCCTTCGCGGCGAGCTCGGCGAAGCGCGGCTCGGAAGAACCTTGCAAGCACTCGAACAACTCCAGCTGCCAGGCATCGATCAGGAACTGACGCACGATGGTGTGGCCAAAGTCCACATTGGGCTGCTCGACCAGCGCGAGATTGGTGAAGTCCGACGGGTCGCGCAGGAACGCGAGATCGTCCTCACTGCGGCCCTTGCCTTCGATCTCACCGGCATACGACAGCAGATGACGCGCCTGTCCCAGCAGATCGAGCGCGGTGTTGGCCAGCGCCAGATCTTCCTCGAGCGCGGGCGCGTGACCGACCCACTCGCCCAGTCTTTGCGCGAGGATCAGGCTGGTGTCGCCCAGATAGAGCGCGTAGCGAACGCGCAGATCCTTCGAGGCGGTCACAATGGCGGGTGAAGCGCTCATAGATTCTTCACCTCATCCGGGATCGAATAGAACGTCGGATGGCGATAGATCTTGTCCTTCGCCGGCTCGAACAGCGCCTCGGCATCGCCCGGATCGGAGGCGACGATATCGGACGAGCGCACCACCCAGATGCTCACGCCCTCCTGGCGGCGCGTGTACAGATCACGCGCATGCTCGACCGCCTGCCGCGCATCGACCGCGTGAATGCTGCCGACGTGCTTATGTTCGAGGCCCGAACGCGCACGAATGAAAACTTCGTACAGCGGCCACTGTTTGCGTTGCTCACTCATTTGTCTGTTCCTCAGGCGGCCTGCGTTTCGCGAGCGCGCTGTTTCTCGGCATACGCGAGCGCGGCTTCACGCACCCAGCGTCCTTCATCATGGGCACGACGACGAGTCTCGAGTCGCTCGCGATTGCACGGGCCGTTGCCCTTGAGCACGTCCTCGAATTCTTTCCAGTCGATGGGACCGTGCACGTAATGCTGAGTCGCCTCGTCCCAGCGCATGTCGGGATCCGGCACCTTCAGGCCGAGGAACTCGGCTTGCGGCACGGTGATATCGATGAACTTCTGGCGCAGCTCGTCGTTGCTGAAACGTTTGATCTTCCAGCGCATGGACTGCGCGGTGTGCTTGGACGTCGCGTCGTTCGGGCCGAACATCATGATCGACGGCCACCACCAGCGATTCAGCGCGTCCTGGGCCATGCGATGCTGCTCGGGTGTGCCGCGCGCCAGCGTCATCATGATTTCGAAGCCCTGGCGCTGATGGAAACTTTCTTCCTTACAGATGCGCACCATGGCGCGTGCATACGGGCCGTAAGAACAACGGCAGATCGGAATCTGATTCATGATGGCCGCGCCATCGACCAGCCAGCCGATCGCACCCACGTCGGCCCACGTCGGGGTCGGATAGTTGAAGATGCTCGAATACTTCGCGGTGCCGGCGAGCAGCTGTTCCAGCAATTCATCGCGTGAGATGCCGAGCGTTTCAGCGGCGCTGTACAGATACATGCCGTGACCGCCCTCGTCCTGCACCTTCGCGATCAGCACCGCCTTACGACGCAGCGACGGGGCGCGCGTGATCCAGTTGCCTTCGGGAAGCATGCCGACGATCTCGGAATGCGCATGCTGTGAGATCTGGCGAATCAGCGTCTGACGATAGGCGTCGGGCATCCAGTCCTTGGGCTCGATGCGATCGTCCGCGTCGACCTTGCTCTGAAAACGCTGCTCGAGCGTCACGGCGTCCGTCGCCTGGTGCAAACAATCGGCGCCCAGGGAATCCAAGCCTTGCGTGTACATAAAGCCCCCACACTCCAGTTCAGACAATGTGACACAACTTTTGTCCTAGATCAATTTTTTCCGTGTCATATGAGACAGCCTGCAAAGGGCTGGTTCGGCTGCGCCGGGCATTGCGCAAGAGGTATGAGACAGGCTTCAACTGTCGTCCGGGCTGACTGGGCAAGGGCCACGCCGCCTGCGCTACCATGCGCATCCATGTCAGCAAAATCGAACTCGGCCTTCGTCACTCGGACCAACGCGCTGGTCGCCCGCTTTCGGCGGCAGCGGCCGCTTCGCGGCGGGTCGTTGTTGGTCACGATCCTGGGCGACGCCATCGCCCCTCGCGGCGGCACCATCGCGCTGGCCAGCCTGATCAAGCTCGCCGTGCCGTTCGGGTTGACCGAACGACTGGTGCGCACCTCGATCGGTCGGCTGGCGAACGAGGAATGGGTGAGCTTCGAGCGCAGCGGTCGCGCGAGTTTCTACAGCCTCACGACGAACGGCCGTGCCCGCTTCGCCGAAGCGACACAACGAATCTATGGCGCGCCTCCGCAGGACTGGGACGGACTATGGACGATGGCGATCGTCCCGCCCACGCTGAAGACCCGACGCGACGATCTGCGCGATGAGTTGATGTGGCTGGGCTTTGGCCAGATCACCCCCGGGGTGTTTGCTCATCCCACCTACCAAGCGTCGGCGATCAATGCCCGCCTGGATGAGTTGCAGTCGGCCGGTCAGCTGGTCGTGATGAAGGGCTCCATCCTGTCGCAGGCGGCGAGCGCCAATCTGGTCGCGATGGGCTGGGATCTGGACGACCTCGGGCGGCGCTACAAACGTTTCATCGACATGTTCTCGCCGGTCGCGACGGCGCTGGACAGTGCGCCGATCGCAGGCGATGTCGCGTTTATCCTTCGCACCTTGCTCCTGCACGAATACCGCAAGATCCATTTGCGCGATCCTTTGCTGCCGGCCGCGCTGTTGCCAGAGGACTGGGCCGGCACCGATGCGCAGAAGCTTTGCCGCGATTTGTACGCGAACGTGTTTCCAGCGTCGGAGCAATATCTGTCCGCGACCGTGCAGACGCAGGCCGGCGCCCTACCGGCACCGGCCGCGGAGATCTTTCAACGCTTTGGCGGCCTGCCGGCCGCCGATCCGCATCTCGGCGATACTCGCCTTGCATGATGTCGAAGCCGGCACAGCGGCTTCGACAGACAGACCACGCTAGTCCTTCCAGTTCTCCAATCGCTCCACCAACACTTGCAGGAACCGGTTCGCGCGATGGCCGTCCATCACGCGATGATCCAGCGTCAGCGTGATGAAACAACGCGGCTGGATCACGATACGGTCCTCACCCTTCTCGGTGACGACCACCGCCCGCTTCTCCAATTTGCCGACGCCGAGAATCGCGGACTGCGGTTGATTGATGATGATGGGCGTCGCGACCAGACTGCCGCTCACGCCGTGATTCGAGATCGTGAATGTGCCGTCACGGACATCACTCGGCGTGAGCTTGTCGTTGCGAGCACGCTCGACCAATTCGCCCAATTCGCGGGCGATGCCGAGCAGATCCAGCCCCTGCACATTGCGAACCACCGGCACCACCAGCCCCTTGCCTTCGAGTGCTGTGCCGACACCGATGTTGACGGTGTCCGGAACGATCAACGCATCGCTGGTCCAGCGACTATTCGCTTCGGGCACTTCGCGAATCGCATCTACGCACGCCGCGAGGAAATACGCCGTGAAGGTCAGCGCTACGCCCTGCTTCTGAAACTCATCCTTGTGAGCCGCGCGATGCGCAATCACAGCGGACATGTTGGCCTCGAACACCGTTGTGACATGCGGCGCTGTCTGCAACAGGCTCTCGACCATGCGCTCGGCAATGCGCTTGCGCATCGTCGAGTGAGGAACGCGGCGGCCCGCGACGGCTGCTTCTGCTTCCGTCGGCAAGGACGCTTTCCGCTGCAGAGCTTCGCTGTTCGCGCGCCGGTCAGCAACATACGCGAGCACGTCGTCAACAGTGACGCGACCGCCCGCCCCTGTGCCACGAATCGGCGCCGATTCGAGCCCATGCTCAGCAATCAATCGACGCACGGCCGGGCTGCTACGACCGGTCGACAACGCTTCGGCATGAGCAGCGAGTGCCGCCATCCGAATCTCTGCGCCCGGTGCTGCGGGCCGACTCGGAGCGGCGGTCGCCTCCGGTGCTGGCGCTGGCGCAGCTTCAGCGGCCGCTTGGGCTGACACGATCTTGCCCAGCAATTCGCCAGGCTCGATCTCTTCCTGCTCGTGCTTGAGGATTTCACGCAGCACGCCGGCGGCGGGCGCGGGAATTTCGATGGTGACCTTGTCGGTCTCCACTTCGATCAGCGGTTCGTTCTCCACGACCGTCTCGCCGATGTTCTTCAACCAGCGCTGAACCTGCGAACGCGTGCCTTCGGACTGCTCGCTCGGTGCGCGCACTTCGATTGTTGTCATTGTGAGTCTCTCGATCAGATGCTGGCGAGCTGACGGATCGCGTCAGTGATGCGGGCGACACTCGGCACCACCGAGTCGAGCAACAGCGGGCTGTGCGGGCTCGGCACGTCCGGCATGGTGACTCGCTCGATAGGCGCGTCGAGATCGAAGAACGCTTCTTTGGCCAGCGTGGCCGCGATCTCGGCACCGAAGCCGGCGGTGAGGTTGTCTTCGTGAACGATCAGGCAACGACGCGTCTTGCGCACCGATGCCAGCACGGCCTCGCGATCCCAAGGCATCAACGTGCGCAGGTCCAGCAACTCGACGTCGACGTTCGACTCTTCCGCCGCCTGCTCGCAACGCTCGACCATGGCGCCCCAACTGATGACGGTCAACTCAGAACCCGAGCGCAGTTGTTTCGCTTTGCCAAACGGGACGACGAAATCATCGCCCGGATACGGACGACGCGCCCAGGCACCGTCAAGCATCGCGCGATGTTCAAAAAAGATCGTCGGATCGTTGGCACGCACCGCGCTTCTCAACAAGCCCACGGCATCTTCCGCATTCGAAGGCATCGCGACCCGCCAGCCGATCGCATGCACGAACTGCACTTCGTTACTTTGGCTATGCCACGGATCGCCGCACTTGAAGAAACCGCCCGGCATACGCACGACCATCGGCGCGGCGAAGCGATTCGCCGTGCGCCATCGCATCGTGCCGCAATCGTTCAACTGCTCGACGGCCGGATCGGCGTACTTACGGAACTGAATTTCTGGTACCGGCATCAGGCCAGCGAGCGCCATGCCCACGGCGCGACCGATGATGCCCTCTTCCGACAAGCTCGTATCGAACACGCGCGATGCGCCGAACTTCTCCTGCAATCCCAACGTCGCGGCATGCACGCCGCCCTTGCGACCGACGTCTTCGCCAAACACGACGACGCGCGGATTGATGCTCAACTCATGTTCCAACGTGCGACGAATCGCCGTGACCATGTTGATGCGCGGCCCTTCGGAACGCGGGGTCTCGTTGCCTTTGGGATGCTTGATGCCCGCATTCAACAGGCCGCCCTGCAGCTGCAGATCGACGCTGCCGTCTGCTTTGTTTTCGGAGAAGACATGGCTGGTGGAGCGAGTGACATCGGGCACCGAGCTCGCTTCGACGGCGGCCAGCGCGGCCTGCACATCGTCATTGGCGCGCTGTTCGAGAGCCTTCCACGCGTCTTCAGAAATCACATTCGGCACGAGCTGCGCACGCAGCTGAACCAACGGGTCGCGAGCGCGCTCGGCGCTGATTTCTTCGGGCGTCTTGTAGGTCTGCGTGTCCTGGCCAGAGTGGCCCGACAAGCGCGGCACCAGCATTCGCATCAACACCGGCCCTTCGCCAGCACGCACGGCCGCAACGCCTTCGGCGATCAGGTTCGCCGCTTCGACCGGCTTGGCGCTGTCGCCTTCGATGATGCGGAGGTTCTTGAAGCCCGAGAGATTGGCGGCGATGTTGCCACCGGGCGTCTGGAAATCAGACTTCACCGAGATGCCGTAACCGTTGTCCTCGATAAAGAACAGGATCGGTAGACGCTGCGTGGTCGCGATCGTCAGCGCGGCCCAGAAACCATTCGTCGCGGCCGAAGCGTCGCCGCCATGAGCCACCGCGATACTGCCATTGGCCTCGGCTTCCTTCAGAACCTGCGCTCGATACTGCAGCGACTGCGCCCAACCGATTGCCGGCGTGTACTGCGCACCCACGCCACCACACGCGGGCAACACGCAAACACCTTCTCGCTTCGGCAAATTGAATACCACGCCGATATCGCGACCGTCGCTCACGCTGCCCGAACGCATCATCGTCGAGGCCAGCGCGTCCTTGAGCGGCAGACCGACCGAGAGCAGCAACGGCCGCGAGCGGTAATAAACACCCATGCCATCGCGCGCACCGGTCATTAATTGCCCGAGCAACACCTGCGTGACGTCGTGGCCCCGCGCCGTAAACTGATAGAGGATCTTGCGCGCCGGGAGCAACTGCGTCTCTTCCAGCTCATCCAGGGCGCGCGACACCAGAATTGTATGCACTACTCGCTGCCAATCAGGCTGCGGATGCTGCCGGGTCCCACTGCCAACGCCGGTGCCAAATACCGAATGTCGTTCTGCGCTCATGTACTCGAGTCTTGTCTCGCGGCTGTGCGCGCCGCGCTCGCCAGCGTACGCCTGAGCGCGAAGCGGAAATCAACAAAGTGCGGCAGGAATCGGGCGCCGTTTGGTGATAGTCTCCACTTCAACCCGCCGAATTAGGCGATTCCACTCCGGATGTAAAATGGACCTGGACCGCTACGACGCCGCCATCCTCACCGAGCTGCAGAACGACGGCCGCTTATCCATCGTCGACCTTGCCGAAGAGGTCGGTCTTTCGAGCACGCCCTGCGCACGTCGCGTGAAGCTCATGGAACAGGACGGCATCATTCAGGGATACACCGCCGTCGTCGATCCGAACCGACTCGGCTTGAAGGTGCAGGCATTCGTGCAGGTCCGTCTGACGCGCCACACCGACGAAAACATCGAGCAGTTCCGCCGCGCCGTCGACAGCATGGAAGAAGTGGTGAGCTGTCACGCCATGACCGGCGCCTACGACCTGCTGCTGCAAGTGGTCGTCACGGACCTCGAACAGCTCAGTAATGTGGTGCTGAAGAAGCTCATGCATATTCGCGCTGTCCGCGACGTGCATTCGAGCATCGTGCTCAATACCATCAAGCGTTCGTCGCGGCTGCCCGTTCGTCACCTGGTGCGTTGAGGTTTCCATGAGCAACAAGATGGGAAGAATCCGCGCCGGCATCGGCGGCTGGACCTACGAGCCCTGGGAAGAGACCTTCTACCCTTCCGACCTGCCCAAGAAATCGCAGCTCAACTACGCGAGCCGGCAGGTCACGGCCATCGAGATCAACGGCACGTTCTACCGGCTGCAGAAGCCGGAGGTTTTTGCGAAATGGCGCGACGATGCGCCCGACGACTTCGTGTTCTCCATCAAGGCACCGCGCTATCTCACGTATCGCAAAGTACTCTCGGAAGCGGTTCCTTCCATGCCGAAGTTTCTCGCCAGCGGCTTGTCGTCGCTAGGGCCGAAGCTCGGACCGATCATGTGGCAGTGTCCGCCCAGCCTCCATTTCGATGCGGACGACATCGAGAAATTTCTCGCAGCCTTGCCTCACACTCTCGACGACCTGCCACTCCGGCACGTGCTCGAAGTGCGGCACAAGACCTTCATGGATCCTTCGTATGTGGAGCTGGCGAAGAAGTATTCCGTCGCGACGGTGTACGCCCACACGGATGAGTTTCCGAACTTCGCCGACGTGACTGCCGATTTTGTCTACGCCCGGTTGCGTAAGACGGAAAAGACCGAGCCGACCGGATATTCCAAGCCCGATCTCCAAGCCTGGAGCGAGCGTGCGAAGTTGTGGGCGGAGGGCGGCACGCCGTCGGATTTGCCGTATGTCACGACTGCCAAGCCTCCGAAGAAACCGCGCGATGTCTTTATCTTCTTCATCAGCGGGGCCAAGGAGCACAATCCGGTTGCGGCGAAGCATTTATTGACACTGCTGTAGCGGGTCGCGGCTGAATGCCGCCATATTTGTTACTCCCGCGTTGTGCTCCGTGGGGCGACACTAGCTCCCGAAATGATCTTTCGGAGGTTTCGATGAGCACGACGAAATTACCGCCCAACACGCCTCCCATCGTGTCGGCGCAAGAGTGGGAAGCGGCGCGAGTGGACATGCTCGCCAAGGAAAAAGCTCACACGCACGCCCGCGACGCCCTCATGGCCGAGCGCCGCCAGATGCCCTGGCTGGCCGTAGAAAACAAATACATCTTCGATGGGCCCAATGGCCGAGTGAATCTGCTCGATTTGTTCGAAGGCCGGCGACAGTTGATCGTCTATCGCGCCTTCTTCGAGCCCGGTGTCCATGGCTGGCCTCAGCATGCGTGCATCGGTTGTTCCATGGTCGCCGACCAGGTCTCTCACCTCTCCCACCTTCACGCCCGCGATACGACACTCGCTTACGCCTCGCGTGCGCCGCAGGCTGACATCAAGCGGCTGAAGTCACAAATGGGATGGCAGCACATTCCCTGGTACACCATCACGGATAGCTTCGACGCCGATTTCGGCGTGGCGGAATGGCACGGGCACAATGCGTTCATTCGCGATGGCGATCGGATCTTTCGGACGTACTTCATCAACAGCCGCGGCGATGAAGCGATCGGTACGGTGTGGAGCTTCCTGGATATGACGGCGCTTGGACGGCAGGAGGAATGGGAGAAATCACCGGCAGGCTATCCGCAGAGCCGGCCTTACAAATGGTGGAACTGGCACGACAGCTACGTGCCGGATGCGGCGCCGGATCCGAAGTGGGTTGAGGTGTCGGATGCTGGTGAGGCGGCTATGCGCAGCCGCGATAGCTGACTACTTCGCCAACAGGAATTTATAAGCAACGAACAGCACAGCGATGGTCGCAAGGAACGCGACCGTCGCGACGACGAGGTTGCGGCCTTTGGTCTCCTCGCCGGCGCCGGCGTCGGCGACGCGTTGAGTGGCGGTGATCGGGCCGATGCTGGCATCGGTGCGGAATACGCATTCGACCGGGCCGAAGCGCACGCGATCGCCGGAGGACAGATAACTCACATTGGCCCGCTTGCCGTTGACGAACGTGCCGTTCGCCGACATCTGATCGAGCACCTTCCAGCGCTCGCCTTCATTGACGATCTTGGCGTGCAGCGCCGACACGCCGCTGTCCATGAACTGGACTTCGCGATCCGTCTGACTGCCGATGGTCCACTCGGCATTGCCCGAGTCGCCGACCGCCAGGCGAATGTTCAACCCCGTCCGACTGCCGGACACCACTTGCAGATGAGGCCCATCGACCGCGCTGGGCGCAGCCGCGACGGGCGCGGTGCTGCTGGCCATTTGTTTCATCTGTGCGGGGTCGATGAACTTCGTCTTGTGGACGCCGGCATCGCCCATCGCATCCGGATCCGCCCAGGCGCCCGGCCGCTTGAACACACCGCTGCTCTCGGCCACGACCGCCGCCGACTCCGGCGCCCGATACACCGTCTTGCTCTCATCGAGCGCCACCGGTGCCGATGTCTGCGACGGAATACGAAAGTCGAACTCCTCGACATCGAAACGCAAACGGTCGCCGGAGGCGATTTTCACGCGACCGGAAATCCGATTGCCGTTGATGAACGTGCCGTTGGAAGACCCCAAATCTTCCAGCCAATAGCCGTCCTCCGCCAGCACCAGCTTGGCGTGCCGGCGGGAGGCGTGACCTTCGGTGAGCAGCACATCGCACTCGGCCTGCCGGCCCAGCACGGTTTCCTGCTTCACCTGGATCTCGCGGCTGTTGCCGACCTTGATCAGGACTGCGTTGGATTCAGCGACCATAGAACCACCACCACAAGACCGCCACGAGCGTGGCGGCGGCCATTCCGCCAATAATAGGTAACATCGGTTTCAGTTTCTGCGAAATCCCGCCCGGAACCTCGACCGCATCCGGCCCGTCGTATTCCACGACCACCGCGCTCACATTGTCCCGGCCGCCTTTGGCCAGCGCCGCATCGATCAAAGCCTCGGTGGCCTTCTCCGGCTGCGCATGAGTCTGCAGAACTTCGGCAATCTCGCGATCCTCCAGCTCATCGTTGAGCCCGTCGCTGCACAGGAGCAGCCAGTCCCGCCGTTTCAGCGGCAAGGTCGTGGTCGACGGCTCCGGCGTGCCGATGCCGAGCGTCCGGGTCACCAGATTCCGGTTGGGATGGCCGCGCAACTGCTCTTCAGAAAGATTCTCCTGGACTCGCAGAACTTCCAGATACGAGTGATCGCGCGTCAGCGCGCTCAGCGATCCGCCCCGCCATAGATAGGCTCGACTATCGCCCACCCAAGCAATCTCCGCCTGCCGTTCAGCAATGCGCGTCGCCACGACGGTCGAGCCCATGTTGTCGTAAGCAGTGTTGGTCTTCGCGGTCGCCAGCACCGTTTCATGCGCTTTCCTGATTGCATCCACCAGCGGCAGCGTCAGCGCCTCGCCCAGCAATGTTTCTTTCACGACCCGACTGGCCACGTCGCCGCTGGCATGACCGCCCATGCCGTCGGCGACGAACCAGAAGTTGCTCGCCTCGTCCCAACCGATCACATCCTCGTTCGGGCCGCCGCGACGGCCCGGGTGAGTGCGACCGGAGAATCGTTTGCTGGCGGCTAAGAAGCGCACGATGAGTTCCGTTCAGAATGATTTCTGCGCGTTGGCCGCGGCAGTGGCGAATTGTTGGGGACTGAACGTCGAGTCGTTCTTGACCGCGTTGTACAGCGCATCCAGCGCCGCTTTCTTGCTGTTGCGATCGCCGATCGTGTAGCTCAGGCTCTCCAGCCCCAGCACGATCTGCTCCGCAGCCGCATAGTCACCTGCTTTATCGGTCGCCGCCCAACGAGCGAGCGTCTTGCGCATCTTAATTACATCCGCGCTCGAATATTGTTTACGAGCGAGCGCATCGCGCGGGCCCAGCCAGTTCAGCAACGCCTTCGCCGCCTCGTTCACCGCGGCACGATCGCGCTGCCCGGCGCGAATGAGCGCGTTCGTCAGATCGGCGAGCTGCGCGGTCGCGGCGGGTTCGAAAGCATCGGTGAGGGCCTGCAACACGATGAGATTCTGGGTTTGCAAACGCACCGTTCCCGGCTTGATGCCGGCGCCGGCGCGTGCCGAATTCCAGCGGATCTTGTCCATCGGATGATGGCAGCTGTGGCAATCGTAGAACGCCAGCTCCGGAAACATGTCGCCCGCATGGAACATGTTTGTTTGCAACAGCGACAGGTAACGACGGGTGGTCTCGATCTGCCCGGTGACCCACAGGTTCATGCCGGGAATCTCTCCCTTGCGCTCGTTGTAGTCCTTGTCGACGATGAAATGCGCTGGCTGATTGGTGGTGTAAGCCTCGAGTTCGAAGCTCAAGCGCGGATGACCCGCGCCCATGATGGCGTGCGTCGCGAACTGATCCTTGGTGCCGAGATGACACCCCAGGCACACCTGAACTCGTTTCAGCGGCTGTTCGGTTGGATACATGCCGCGCGCCACGTTGTCCTTATGCGTGGCGGTCTCCGTCGCGTGACTTTCGAGCCATTTTTCCGAACCGCCGTGGCACGCCTCGCAGCCGATGCCGTCGCTCATCTGAAACTTCGGGCCGCGCTTGTCCGCCGGCACGTTGTCGGCATGACAGTCCAGACAGATCTTGGCCGCGGTCGCATTCGGCAAGCCGAGGTTGTTGGCAATGCGTTTTGACTCGGCAAGCTCAAGGGTTCGGAACGCCTGTGCGTGCCGGTCCTCCTGTTGCCAGATCCGGTACTCGTTCAGCGCCACATCTTTATCTGATTGCGGCGCGAGCTTGCCGTGACAAACGCTGGTGGCGCAGCTTGCCACCCCCATATGTTTGTAATCGGCAATACCCGGCTCGATGGCGAGCGCACGCACGCTCACCCCCAGTAACGCTGCGACCGTCCACAAACGTGTTATCGCCCTCCATCCCATAGAGATACTCCGCTACTGCCGTGAGACCCTCTGTTCTACTTGGTCGGTCACATACCACGGCTGCCCGTTGTCATCCAGGAACAGCTTGCGCATTTCCTCCAGATTGAGCGGTCGCGAGCCGCGGCGGCCGAAGACGGCGATCTGACCGCCGGTCTCGTCCACACCGCGATCGCGCTCGAGGCCCTTCGAGAGGCTCAGCGCCGGCTTGCTGGTCGAATACATCGCAATCAGCTCCGGCTTGGGCTCGGGGCTGAAGCCATAGAACTTGGGCTGCGAGGCGGGCGAGGTCAGCTGCACCACTTTGAGACCGCCCTCGCCGTCCGCCACATACATGAACAGCGAGGCATTGGTGGTCGCCACGATCACATCATGGGCATCGGTGATCTTGCCGCCCGCCGTGAAGCGTTGATATTCGAACATCCGCTCCGGGCGCTCCGCATCGACGATCACGACACCATCGCTGCCCGCTGCAACGTATGCGTACGTTCTCGCGACGAACACGCGCTGAGCATTCTTCATACGAATCGTGTTGTCCGGCACGAGCCGTGGCGCCTTCGCATCGGTCACATCGATGGTCTTCAAGCCCTCCGCATCGGTGACGAACAGATAGCGGAACTGCAAGGCCGTCGAACGAGCATCCTTCAGCGGAATCTCTGCGATCAACACCGGATTCTTCGGCGTATCGACACTGACGATGGCCACGCCCTTCGCCGTCGTGATGTACAAGTAGTAGCCGCCAACGGTGATGTGACGCGCGCCATTAAGCACGCCGCCCGGATTCCAGGTCACCGCACGCTTCAAGAAGTTATTGCGCGGCTCGCCGTCGGCCATGGTGTTGACGTCCACCAGGATCAGACCTTCCTTCGAGTCCGTCACGTACGCGTAGTTGTAGAGCGGATGAATCGGCTGCTCCAGGTTCGCCACCCGCATCTTCTCGCCATTGTTACGCGGCGGATGAATCGGCTGATTGGTCGGCAGCGCGACGCACGTCGCGTCCTTCGTGTTGACCTGAGTGTCGTGACCCAACGGGCTGAACGGTGCGGTGATCAAACGTTGCGAGACGCCCTTGTTGCCCTGGCTCGCCACGTCGTACACCTGCAGGCCGCCGCGACCCTCGGCAACATACAAATATTCACCGCGCAGCTGCAGGCACCGCACATCGCCAGCGTTGTGGCTGTAGCCGTTCTTCAGCTCGCGATCGTTCTTGTTGTGATCGGCGAACCAGTCCGGATAAGCATACCGATGCAGGAAGCTGCCGATGACCGCTTGCGGCTCATCCCATTCGGTGACGTTGACCGCGCTGATCTGCCCCTCGCCGCCCACATACGCGTTGTAGCCGACGAAGTTGATGAAGTTGGTCCCCTGCGCCAACAGCTGCGCCATGATGGCGTTGTTGTCGTTCTCCTTCGACAAATGGCAGTCGGTGCAAGTCTTCGTTTCCGTCTTGCGTTCCGTATGCGGGTAATGCGGGTTGAACGCCTGCGAGCTGTAACCGCTGGCCGCGATCGGCGGCTGCTGGATATAAATCTTCTCGCGGTTCGCATTCGTCGATGACAGTACCAACGCCGAACTCGATCTTACCGGCGCGATCTTGCCGCCCGCGGCGGGCTCGCGACGACCGAGCAGGAACATGTCATCGCGCGCGACCTGCGGGTTGTAGGTCGCGAAGTTGCGTGTCTCGCCGCCTTCGTAGTGATGACGATCGGTCTTGGCATTCGCCTCGATCGGCAAGTGACAGCCGCCGCAGCTCGTGGTCCACGACGTGTGGCACGTGTAGCACTCGACGTTCTCGTCGGTGTGCGCAAGGTTGTTCGGCGCGACGCCCTTGCCCCACTCCAGCGACGACGTGTTCTTGCTCATGAGCTTGGCACGCGCCGCCTTCGGGTTGTATTCGGCACTGTTGGGATCGACCGAGCGTTTCACCAGACTCATGCGCCATTCAACGCCCGACTCCATCATTGAGCGCTGATACAACGTGTCGCCGACCCACTCGAAGCGGCGACGGCCATCGGGCGTGCGCAGTGTGGTCATGTCCACACCGCCGCCCAGTGCGGCCGGGCCCGACGTGTACAAGTTCGGCAACTGCTGTGAGGTGCCATGGCAGTCTTTGCAGTCGATCTCGACGGCGGCGGCAACCTCACCATAGATGTAGCCGTTGCCATGATTGTCCTGTGAGAAATGGCAGTCCACGCATTGCATGCCCACGTCGACGTGAATGGACGACATGTGGACTGACTTCTTGAACTTCTGCGGATCGTCGTCGCTGACGATCTTGTTATTGGCGTCGAGCAGATTGCCCTTGCGGTCGCGCTTGAACACGGCGCGGAAGTTCCAGCCATGCCCGTGATAGTCCGCGAACTGTGTGTCCTTGAGCTGCGGATTGAGCTCGGACACCTGCTTCAAGAACTCCACGTCCGCCCACTTGCCACGCGTCGCCGCAGCTTCCGGATTGCGATCCAACACTTTGCGGATCTGATCGCTGGTCGGGTACTGCTGTTTCTCCGGCCACATGAACGGCGCGTCGGACTCGTAGTCCCACATCGTGTAGCCGAGGAAGCTGTTCATGAACATGTTCGGCTGGTGCATGTGACAGACCATGCACTGACTGGTCGGCACCGAGCGCGTCAACGTGTGCGTCAGCGGGTGACCGGGTTCGGTCTTGCTGATCGTCGGATCGACGGTGCGCGTCAGGCCCTCATGACCGAACTTCGCGTAGATGCTCGAGTGGCGCTTGTCGCGATCGTTCGCATAGACAACATGGCAGGAAGCACAGCCCGAATGACGGAAATCGCCCGGCTGATCGTTGGTACCCATGAACCACGGCAGCGGATCGTTCAACCGCGTCTTGGTGATATTGATCACGGGCACAGCGATTCGCGCACCCGTGCCCGGACCGCGATTCGACTGACGGAAGTCAGGCCGCCCTGGCTCTTCGATCCGTTGCAATTGACCGAGCGCGTTGGGAATGCCTGTCTCGGGGAACAAGTTCGCGATATTCCGGCCACCGCGCTCGAACACGCGGAAGATGTCACCGGGATAAATCGTTTCCCACGACGGCAGCGGATACAGCTGCGGCAGAATGCCGGCGACCGCCGCCTGATTGACCAGATGATCCGGGATCTTCGGTCCCTTCAGCAGCACGCCCTGCCCGTTGCGGTCGTACGCCTCGCCGAGGATGTACTGTTTGAAATCCAGAATGCCGTTGTTATAAGCCGCGCCACCCCACAGCATCGCGCCCGTCGTGTGCATGCTTCGCGCCGACGCCTCGATGATCTCCATGTGACAGGCCCCGCACGACTCGCGAACGATGCGGTAGTCGGACGGGTTCGTGAACCGAATGAACTCGGGGCTTTCCCGATTCAACAACGTGTAGGTGCGCTCCGGATTGGCGCTGGACGGATACTTCCACTCCTCCGGAAACTTCGGCAGCACGTGCGCGAGCTCCTGCTGCTTCATGTACTCCTTGGTGCCGCGTTGAACGCCGGCCACCAGACGCACATTCGCATCGCCGCCGTGACAGTCCGTGCAACCCAGCTTCACCGCCGGGTTCGTGTGCATGGTCGGCTGATCGGTCTGCGTGTGACAGGTCTGACAGCCCTCGGTCTTCGCCCGCATCATCTCGTCGGTCTGACTCTTCGGCGCGGACGGCGCAGTCACATACTTCGGCTCGTCGCCGAACAGGCTGGCGGAAGCCACGCCACTGAACGCGCACACCATGACCAGCGCCACAGCGGCTCCAATCCTTCTTACTCTTTGGCAGTCACCAGTCATTAGTCACCAGTCACTTCTTTTAGTAAGCGAAGATCGCGTTGAGCAGGAAGTAGCCCGGATCCTCGTCCGGGAACAACGCTTCGAAGCCATCGCCAGCGATCAGCGTCGCATACGAGGCGCGGACCACGATGTTCTGCGACATCATCGGGCGATACACCAGTGACGCCGACACGTCGTAGCCGATGTGCTTATCGATCGGCCCTTGATTGCGCGCCACTTCGATCACCGCGGGATCGTCGAAGTACAGCGTGTTCGCGTTGAAGGACAAGCGCAGCTCAGGCATCAGATCCATATCGACCCCCAGGCCCGCCATGACGATGCCGGGATTGGTGAAGTTCGACTGACCTTCTTCCTTGCTCGAGCGCAGGTTGTTCAACACGCCATTACGAGTCGCCAGGTTCACGCGACCGCCACCGATCAGGGGCACGGCCTGACGAATGAAGTAACTCGTGTCCGCGCCGGCGAACTGCGGGTTCTCGAACACCGCATCGAAGCCGTGCGCCTCGTCATCGAACGGATCGTCGTCGCCACTGCCATACAACAGCGAAATGCGCGGGCGGATCCAGTCGAAGTCCATCGACAGCTCCGCCGCCGCGAACAGCGCGCTGATGTCGACTTTCTGATTGACAAACACGCTCGGCGTCTCGTCGCCGAACGCGTAGTACACGGAGGTCGTTAGATTCACCCGACCGAAGTGACCGTCGCCGTTGTAGCCGACATAGGTCACGTCGTACTCACGGAAGTTTTCCAGACCCAGCGACGCCGGCCGCTCGATGAAGCCGTTGGCGTTGTAGCGCAGCTCATCCTCGCGGTTGCGGTTGTAGAGTACCGTGGCCTGCGATGTGAAGCCGAGCACCGGGAAGTCCTGTCTATAGAGGTTGGCGACAAACACGTCGTCCTTGCGAGGCGATTCGCTGACATCGTTCAAGCCGCTGTTCGTGTCCTTCTCCAACCGGCGGAAGTACGCGAGGTTGTACTGCCATTTGTTGTTGTCACGAGTACCGAACAACCGCGCGCCCAGCTGATTGTCCTGGAATAGGAAGCCGCGAAAGTCCGATGAGAACGGCTGAATGCCGATACGGAAACTGTCGAAGTCGAAGTTGTCGGAAACGTTGCGCAGATGTTTGTCCACGAACGCGGCCTGCAAGCCGACGAACGTGTCATCGCGCGTCAGTCCCTTGCGCGCATCCGCATTCACACCCTGGATTTCTTCCAGCTCGGTGTAGTTGTACGACACCACCGGCGTCACGCGGAATTCCCAATCGGGTGGCTTGAAGACCGTGTTGCCTTTGTAATAGACAAACTCGGCGCTGATGTTCTGTCCCACCGTCCACTGATCGGAGCTGCCGAACACGTCGATGCCGCCCGGGTTGTCGGTCGAGATCGCGCCGATGCCGGTCGGCACTTCGCGCAACTCATAGACCGTGTCGGAGATCAGCCCCAGATTGAAGAACCAATCGTCGCCGACGACCGGCTTGTCCGCCTTGAGCACGTTGCGGTTGTAAGGGTCCCACCACCGTTCTTTGTAGCCCAGCGTGTCGACGATGCGCCAACGATCGGGCATCGGCACCGAGTCGACGAAATCAGTCAGACCGGGACGCGGGATCGGCGAGATCGACGCCGGCTGTGCACGTTCCATCACCCGTCGTCGTGGCGCGCGTCCCGTATCTTCAACAGGCGGCACTGGCAGGACTTGTTGAGCTGCCGGCGGTTGCGGCGGCACGCCCTCACCCGAAGGCGTCGTCGGTTGCTGCGCGCTGCCCTCTTGCGGACACGGCACTTCGGTATAGCCTGGCCGACGCCGCTTCACGATGCGGCCGATGTCGTCCTGATAGCAAACTTCAGCGGAGCTCGCGCTCGTCGACCACGCAGTCGCGGTGACAACAAACGTACTGATCGTGAGTAACGAAGCAGTCAGTGGTTGACGTTTCTTGCTCACGTCACTTCCCTCCACACACGTTGTCGTCCGTGCCGTCGATGAACGGCGCCTGCGGACACTGCACATAGCGCAGACGCACGCCTTGCGGCAGCAAATTGTCGGAGCGCATTTCCGCCGGCGCGTTGTTGATTGCGCCGCTCAGCGTCTGACCCGCGTTATGCAGGCCCATGAACGCGACCATGTCGTCCTGATCGATACCGTCGCCGGACACACCGACCGCGCCGATCAAAGTATTTCCTCGATAAATCGGCACGCTGCCGGGGAAGATCTGCAGCCCGTTCGCCAGGCGCACGCCCGTGATCGTCTGCCCCACGCTGCTGAGGTCGGTGGCCAGTTGCACACCCGCGCACCCCTGCGCCACATCCGGAATCCCAGGCACGCCGGCCACGAACAACACGTGCTGAAGAACGGCGTTCATCGCGACGTCGAGTTGCATGCCGGTGGAGAACGGACTCCACTCGCCTCGCGGCTTGCTCATCGGGCCCTGATTCTCATCGTTGATGCCATCGGGATAGAACGGTCGCGCCAGGTTGCCGTAAGCGCGATCGGTGTATGCGATCTGCCCGTCGGCAAGCGCAGTGGGACTATTGAGGAACGTGCGCAACTGATCCACATAGCTGCTCAACTGAATCGAGCGCACGACGCTGACGGCCGCGTCCGTTGTGCTGAGATATCGAGCGTCGGGCAAGCTCGCGATGAAGCTCGCTGCCGTGCTCGATGACATGAACGCCGCGGTACGCGCCTTCTGCAACGACACGTCCGTGCCGAACAGCGGCGCATCGCGCGTGCGAGCAACGCCAAGAATCACGCCCTGCGAATCGACGACTGAAATCGTCACGCGAGCTTGCGAGCCCACCGGACGTCGAATCTGCGCACGAGCACGATTCGCGACATCGAGCGCCGATTGCAGCACCGTGCGCACTTCGCTTTCAGTCAGCGCCGAAGCGCCATCGGTACCGGCGCGGGGCGGATATCGCAGATTGTTTGTTTCATCGACCAGGACGAAAGCGTCGCGTCCGGGATAGTTCTGATCGCCGTCAGCACGCACGCCCGACCCGGGCTGACCGAACACTGTGCCGTCGCGAATGACGCCGTCCGAATAACCCGGCACCGGAATCAGTGCGCCCACGGCCGCGGTGAGCGTGCTGAAGTCCGGGGCGGCTTGCGGGTTCGCGTTGAGATCGGCGAACTCCACATCGGTGAAGCGGAGTACTTTGCCATCGACGGTGATGCGATCGGCACGCCGATCGACCGGCGCGCTGTAGCTAAACGTCGCGGCGAGCGCGATCGCCTCGTCCACGTCGATGTCACGATCCAGAATGCTCTTGTCGATGGTGTAGAAACCATCGGCCAGCACGCCGACACCGCCCACCACAGTGCCGTTCTTGTAGAGCGGGAAGCCACCCGGGTCCGCCGACAATCCCAGCGGCGTTCGCTGCGGTCCCGGGCCCGGCGTACCGGTGAACGAACGAACCAGATCCGAGCACGCGAGCGAGCTGAACTGCACGCCGAACAACGGACCGGCCGGCTGAAAGTCTTCGCCAGGATTGAAATGTTCCTGCACGATCTGACTAGCGACCCGCGTCGAGAACGCGTTGCCTTCCGAAGACAGATACGCGCCGGTCACCGCCTTCGCTATGGCTGCCGCTTGATCGATGTTCACCATCGCTGCCTGTACCGGCAGACGAATGCCTTCCAAACCGCCGGCGATCGGCGCGCTGCCGTCCGGGGACGTCGTCACCGTCACCGAGCGCGAGCTCGCGTCGCCCATGCGATACACAGCGAGCACATTGCCCACGCGATCGACGACCGCGATCGTTGCATTCGTGCCGCGTGCTTGTGCTTCGGCAACGCCCTGGGCGATCACTCGTTGCACATCGGCGACGGTGAGGTTCGATAGCGACGTTCCCAGACATGTGCCAGTGCAGGTCGGATTGCTGGTATCGGTGCCGGTGGTCGGAGTCGTGGGCGAGCCGCCTGAACAGGCCGCCAGCACCACCGCCGAAAACGGCAATAGCAAGCTCCGCCACGCGCGAATATGTGAAGTCTGTCTCATGATCCAGCGAGTTCGCCCGCAGGCGTACGTTTGGTTTCGCTCCGTTGCTCTCCCGCGGGATTCCCCAGGCCGCGCTCCTGCGGTCGCCCGGCCTTTGGGATGAATAACGTCGTGATGCGGGAATTCACGCCACTGGTGAAAACATCCAGCAGCGATGGATCGCGCGGGTGATATTCGTGACAGCTCACGCATTGCACGGTGACTCGCTCGGCCGCAGCCTTATCGCCATGACACTCGGTACATTTCGTAATGCCGGGTACCATCAGATCACTGGCGTCCTCGGATTTTTTGGCCGCATGGCAGGACATGCACGCCTCATCGCCGGTCAGCTTGCCCTGAATCTGATGACTGCGATGATCGAAGCGATTCGCCGGGAAGTAATCGCGCGCGAACTTGATCGGGATGACGTTGAAGCGCTCGAATACGTTGGGCGCTTTCGTGTCGATCACGCCGTGGCAGCCAATGCAACCGCGACGCGTGAACTGACTTTCAATTTCCTTGCGGGCGCTGCGCATGGCGCAATCGAACGGCGCACCGGTGCAGGTCTCCTCTTCATCGTCGTGTCCCGGCAGGCGACGACGCTCGCGCGTCACCTTGCCCGCGTTCGGATCGGAGAACTTGCGAGTGAAGTAGTCCTGTAACGTGAGCACGACTTCGCGCGGCTTGCCATGAGGCAGCTGACGATCCGGCGCGGCAGGATCGAACGTGAGCTCATGACACGACGAGCACTGCCCTTCCATCCGGATCGGCGCAAAGTGCTCGCCATCCGGCTCGAGCCGATGACAGTCGGCGCAGTTCATCGGCTTGCTGTCGCCGCGACGGAGCACCTGATCCGGATCGAGATGCTGCTGATGAGAGAACTTCAGGTTCGACTGTTCCTTGGCCTTGTCGAGCTCAGCGACCAGCGTCTTCCATTCATAGGTGAAGCCGGCGCCCGACTGCGCCGTGGTCGAGACCAGCAGGTGAGGCTTGAATTCAGGATGCCGCTGTAAGCCAAAGCCCAGCACCGGCTCCTTCTCGATCTGACCGAAGCCGTGCTTGGGATCGCCGTGACAATCGACGCACATTCCATCGCCACTGTTGACGAGGAAGGTCTGCGGCTCGTTGTGCTCGCGATGACAGGTCGCACAGCGCGGCGTCGGTCCAAGCTCGGTGAGCGCCAGACGTGCGGGCATGATGTGATCGTGCGTCGTGCGATGACATTCGGTGCAGGCCGCGTCCTGCACCCGCTGGAACAGCTTTTGATGGCAGGTCTCGCAGCGATCGCCGATGGCCTGTTGATGCACTTGATGCAACGGACCGCTGTTCCAGAACTTGTCGCCCGGAACCCACGAAGGCGTCGCCATGCCGCCGTGATGCAGCTTCATCACAAAGAACGGCAATGCCAGTCCGAACAACAGCACCAGCACCACGCCGGTCCACGCCATGGCGCGCTTGCCGAGCCAGGTCTGTGACAGGTCGGTGCGGAATGCGCTCTCGAACGCGCTGGCATCGATACGATCGTTGGGTTGCAGCTCGATGGCCGCATTGAAGCCCGGCGGCGGTTGAGCAATGCGCAGACGATGCCCGGCCAGCTCGATCACATCGCCGACGTTGAGTCGGGCCGTCGCCTTCTTCTTGCCGTTGAGACGAACCACCTCGCCGCGCCGGCACTCCAGCATGAGCTGCGAGCCGGCCAGCACGATCACCGCATGCTCGGGCGCGATGCCCCGGCCCAACAACTGAATGTTTCGATCGGCGGCACTGCCGATGGTCAGCGCTTTGCTCGTGATCTCGGTATCGTAGTACTCGGCGATACCGTCTGGCCCTTCCCGTAGCTCGCGTAGTAATGCATCCATGCGCGCGGCTACCAGTAGAAGAAGGTCACGATGATGTGCAACACCAACGCCACGAGCAACGCGATGGTGATGGGCACATGGAAGTACAGCCAGATCTTGAGCCAGCCATACAAGCGAATGTCACGACGGATTCGTCGTAGCACGGCCTGTCGCCGGCACAGCATGACGATGAGCTGTTGAAGGTTGGCGGCTTCGGCGCCCTTGGCCGCTCGCGGCAAGCGGGCGCCGACGAAATCGATGACTTGCTGCTGGTCGGTATTGCGAACCGGCTTGCCCTCGCCGCGCACGAAATACGAGCCGTCGCGACTGAACAGCTGCGAGTACATGCCTCCGCCGAGCGTCGTGCGCTCGATACTGCTGTCCACGGCAATGGCGATGTCCGGCGCGCAACGGCTCGCGATGGAGCGGGCGTTTCGATCCAATTCGAACAATTCGGCAAACAACTCCGCGCGTGCCCCACCCTCGCGGTTTTTGGAAATGAGCTGGGGATAGCTCATGTACGTGTACAAGCCGAAGAAGCCACTCAGAATCACCACACACATGAGCACATACGCAAGCGTGTGCAAATTCCAGCCAACCTGGAGCCCGGCATGCAGGGTCGCGATCACGATGAGTGCTGAACCGAGGTACACATGAGCCGAGGTCCAGCCCTGCACGGTGCCCGTGGTGGAGCTGTAACGGCGTTTGCGAACGCCGAGCATGGTCAGCCAGACGATCAGCAGCGCGCCGACCGTGCCGAGCACATAGCCCTGCCAGGTGCCGCCGTTCGGTGGCTGCGAGTCGCCTTGGGTGACATACAAAACACACGACGCGACGATCAGCCCCAGCGACCACCAGAGGTAGCGGGCCCCGCGATACGACAGGAGATTGCGGTGGATCACCGCTTACGCTCCTCGACCAGGTCGATGAACTGCTCGGGCCCGATGCGAATCGCCGCCCCGGTCGGACAGGCTCGCACGCAGGCCGGTCCGCCTTTCAGCCCAACGCAGGCGTCGCACTTGGTCGCTTTCTTGCCTTTGTCCTTCGCTTTGGCGGAGGGTTTGTAATCGGGCTCTTCGCCCGGACCGCTGCCGATCGCGAACAGCATCCATGAGACCAGCCCGGGCTTTTTCGGCGCGTCGTACACCATGCGGATCACGCCGTATGGGCAGTTCGCTTCGCAGTTACCGCAGCCGATGCAGGTCTCGTTGATGTACACCTCGCCGCTCTCCGACCGGCGCAACGCGTTCGGCGGGCAGTCCTTCATGCAATGAGGCTGCTCGCAATGACGGCAGGAGATCGGGATGTGAATGTTTGCAAACGTCGCGCCGGCTTCGCGATCCAGGCGCGACACGCCTTCGTGAGTCTCGGCGCAGGCCTTTTCGCAGTTGTCACAACCGACGCACAGGGCTTCGTCGATGACCAGGACATTGGTGGCCTCGCCGAGTCCTTCGTCCATCAGGAAGTTCATCAGCGTGCCCGCTTCCGGTCGGACCTGCATGCGCGCGTTGTCCACGACGCGTCGGCTCACATCTTTTTGCAGCGGATCCAATCGTGCGTCGTCACGACGGGTGAGTTCGAGGAACTCCTTGCGCTTGATCTCGATGAGCTCGGCTGCAACGTTCGCCGTCGCGGTCTCGCGCCGAACCGGGTCGCCCATCAGCGCCATCTCACCGATGAGCTGACCGGAGCGGACCTGCGACACCAGCTTGTCCTCGTCGCCCTGCCGACGTAACAAAGTGATCGCGCCCGAGCGCAACACGAACAACGAATCGCCAGGCTCTTTCTCGCTAAACAATACTTCGCCGGCTTTGAGCTTGCGCAAGGTCACCCGCGTGGCGATGTTTCGAAGCTCTCTGAGGGTGGCGAACGGCGCGAAGTGTCGTTGCAGCTCGCGCACGATGAAAATCCAGTCGATGCCGCTGCGAACTTCCTCGTTGGAGTTGATCAGCTTCACCATGGTCCGGCGCGGCGTTTCCACGAGGATACAGCCCGGACCCGCGACCGCTTTCTCCAATCGCGGCCGGCCGGACAGCAAGCTCATCTCGCCGAAGAACTCGCCGCGCCCCAGACGCGTGCGGATCTTCTGCGGGCCGGTGGCTTCGAGCAGCACTTCGCCATCGACGATGGTGAAGAACGAGGTGCCGAACTCGCCCGGCTCGTAGATCACCTCGCCTTCGCGAATGACCCGGGTCATGCGCGGCTGCGGATCTTTCAGCGCCAGCTTCTTCTGCAGCACCGCCATGCGCTTGCGGGCATCGTCGAACTCAGCGCCCGCGGGGAACGTGACCAGCAGGTCGCTCTCGATCACCAGCTCGCGGAACGCCAGCGGATTCATCTGGCGAAACATCGGGATCAGGGTCTGGAAACGTTCGATGATCTCGTCGACCGAGCGCTCGAACGGCAGCCCGAAAAATTGATACTCGAGCAGCGGATGATCGGCCGGCTTCACGTCGTTGCCGTTGATGAACTCTACGACATCGTAGCCTTGATTCATGGCCTGTTTTATCAGCGGATAGCCGGCCAGCGAGCCGATGATATAAACGCCAGGCACGTTACTTTCGTAGTGACGGCTCAGCTCGGGAATGGCATCGCTGCGCTCGTTTGGAAACTTGATGCCGATGGACTCGACGAATTTCCTGGGAGGGATGGCCCCCAAGCGCGCGATGATGCGATGACACTGCACCGTCTTCTCGCCCGCCGCGGTCTGCATCACGACGGACAGCGGCATCGCGCCGCTCGTCTGCGTGACGCTCTTGATGCTGGTTTCGTAGTAACAATTCAGCCGGCGGCGCGGATCGGTGATGGCCGCGACCACCGCGTTGAGGTTGGCGTCCTTGGCGCGGCTGAATTCCTTGCCGCGATTCAAGATCCAGACATCGTTCTGCTCGGCGAGCGCCAGCGCGTTTTCGATGGCCGAGTCACCGGCGCCCACCACCAGGATGGTCTCGTTGGTGAATTCCTTGGGATCGTCGAGCTGATATTGAACGCGCTCCAGGTCTTCACCCGGCGCGCCGAGTTTGCGGGGATTGCCTTCCAGACCGATCGCGAGCACGACGCTCGCGGCTTGAATGGTCTCGCCGGTGACCAGCTGAATCGCGAACGCGCCCTTGCCACCGCCGATCTTCCTGACTTCGGCGTTGTGCCGGATGTTTACATTGAGCTGACGCAGACCGTCGCCCCACGCCGACAGAATTTTCTCGCGGCTGCCGGCGCCGAAGCCCAGATCGCTACGCAGATCCAGGAACCCGGGCTCGGCCATCACATGCTTACCCTTCTGGTAACGCTGGATGGTCTTGGCGTGCGCGCTGAAGCCTTCGAGCAGTATGTAACTGGGACTCGAGCGCCTCGCCTGTTGATCACGCGCCGCTGCGCGTGCAGCTGCGCTCAGGCCCGCCGGGCCCGCGCCGATGATTGCGATTTGGTACATGCAGAAACAAATGCGCCAGCACTTGCTCCTCCCTGCGATTGCTTGCGACCCGCTGCCATCCCGAACGATTTTATTTGTTAAATTCGCGCTGGATGCTACCCACCCGGCTACGACCCTAGCAAGGTGTCTACCGTGCGCTACGTCACGGAATCCAGGACGTTTGTGGCGGCGAATAGACTAGGGCTGGATTCGCCCGCGGCTGCGAATCGGATGCGGAGACAGGGTATGCGGGCGCGTAATGCAGACGTAAACTCGCGCAAGGGTCTAAAGGAATCGCCGATGAAGATGCTCGCCGCCGTCGTGCTGTCCGCGTTCGTCGCCTTGCCGGCGTTCGCCCAGTCGCGGGAATACCAGGGGCCGCGGTTGCGTGCACCGGACGCCACCGATCAGATCATCGTGCGCTGGCGGAACGGCGCTCAGACGACGCTCGCGGCGTCCCCCGCGCAACGGGCCGGCAAGCTCACGGCCAGCTCGGGCCTGTCGATCCAGCACAAGCGACGTAGCAGCTCGAACACCGACGTATACAAGCTCGACCATGCCATGAGCGGCACCGAGCTGCAGGCCGTGCTCGACAAGCTCAACGCCGATCCGGACGTGGCCTTCGCGGTGGCCGACAAGCGCCGTCAGATCCAGGCGACCCCGTCTGACCCGCTGCTCGCGAACCAGTGGTATTTCCTCGGCGTGGAGCCCGCCGCGACTCACACGGATGAGGCCTGGGACGTGACCACAGACAGCACGGGCACGCCCGCCGTGGTTGCCGTGCTGGATACCGGCGTCCGGCCCGATCATCCCGACCTGACCAACAAGATCATCCTGGCAGGCTACGACTTCATCTCCGATGCCCGGGTCGGCAACGATGGCGATGGACGGGACGCGGATGCCAGCGATCCCGGCGACTGGGTCGACGCGGCCGATCGCGCCACCTCGTTCTTCGCCAATTGCACGGCCGGCAACAGCTCCTGGCACGGCACGCGTGTGTCGAGCTTGATCGGTGCATCGAGCAACGATGGTGTCGGCATGGCCGGCGCCGGCTGGGGCACGCGGATTCTTCCGGTGCGAGTTCTCGGCAAATGCGGTGGCTTCGATTCCGACATCATCGATGGCATGCGCTGGGCCGCGGGTCTGACCGTCGAGGGCGCCCCCCAGAATCAGAATCCCGCCAACGTCATCAACCTGAGCCTCGGCGGCGACGACGACTGCAATGCCGCCTATCAATCCGCTGTCGATGAGATCACCGGGCGCGGCACATTGATCGTGGCCTCCGTCGGTAACGACGGCATTCCTCCCGGCACGCCCGCGAACTGCTCGAACGTGCTCGGCGTCGGCGGCATTCGACACGTCGGCACCAAGATCGGCTTCAGCAACCTCGGCGCGGGCACCGATATCTCGGCCCCCGGCGGCAATTGCGTGAATAACGGCCCTCCGTTCACCGACGCCGCGCCCTGCCAGTACGCGATGCAAGTGGCGATCGACACGGGCGAAAAGAGCCCGGTGGCCCCGAGCTATACGGATCGTGTGACTCGGCCGAACTTCGGTACCAGCTTCTCCGCGCCCCTCGTAGCGGGGGCCGCGGCATTGATGCATTCGGTGAACCCGCGACTCACGCCGGATCAGTACACGACGTTGTTACAGGAATCGGCGACGCCCTTCCCGACCTCCAGCGCGACCACCAACACGATCTGCCGCGTGCCGACCAACTTCGTGCAGGGGGGCGAATGTATCTGCACGACGGTCACCTGCGGCGCCGGCATGCTCAATACCAAGGCGGCGGTGAATGCAGCCCGCAAACCGTTCGGCATCGTGCAGTCGACCGCGACCATCAATCCAAACGTCGCCGTGAGCATCAGCGGCGACACGAGTTTCGCCGCCGCTCCGCGCACGGTGGCGAGCTATCAGTGGAGTGTCATCAACGTCACCGGCGCTGCGCCGACGATCGCCGACGCGGCGGCCGCGTCGACGACAGTGCAAGTGAGTGGAAACAGCCGCTTCACCTTGCGGCTGCGAGTGACGGACGACGCGGGCACCACCGATGACACCGATTTCGCGATGGTCACCGCCACGCCGCCCGAGACACAGACAGCGCCGCCGTCCTCGCCGATCGGTCAGAGCGACGGTGGCGGCGGCAGCTTCGATTGGCTGCTGCTGTTCCTGGGCATGTTGCCGCTGGCGCTGCCCGCCTTCCGCCGCCGCAAGGTGGCGAACGGCTCAGCCGGTCGCAGCCACCGGCGCCGTCGCCGCGAGCACTTCGCGGAGTGACTTCTCGATGATGTCGAGGCCTTCGTTGATGATGGCGTCGGGCGCGGTCAGCGGCACCAGCAAACGAATCACGTTGGCATAGAGGCCGCACGACAACAGCACCAGGCCATTAGCCGCCGCGCGCTGAACCAGCGCCTTGGCCAGATCCGCATCGGGCGCATGCGCATCCCGATTACGCACCAGCTCCATCGCCACCATCGCGCCCAGGCCGCGCACTTCACCCACGCAGGTGAACTCGCCCTGGAACTTACGCAGCCGCTGCATGAGGATGTCGCCGACCTGATTGGCACGCGCCGGCAGCTTCTCCTTCTCCATCACTTCGATCACGGCGAGCGCAGCGGCGCAGCTCACTGCGGAGCCCGCATAGGTACCGCCGAGACCGCCGGTGATCGGCGCATCCATGATCTGCTGCTTGCCGACGACCGCCGCCAGCGGGAAACCGCCCGCGAGGCTCTTCGCCATGGTCATCAGATCCGGCTCGACGCCGTAGTGCTCGATAGCAAACATCTTGCCAGTGCGGGCAAAGCCGGTCTGAATCTCATCGACGATGAGCACGATGCCGTGCTTGTCACAAAGTGCACGCAGCGCTTTCATGAACTCCACGGGCGCCGCGTAGAACCCACCTTCGCCGAGCACCGGCTCGATGATGATGGCGGCCACGCGCGACGGCTCAACGTCATATTTGAACAGCTGATCGAGCGCGGCGAGGCTGTCTTCCGACGTCACGCCGTGATACGTCACCGGGAACGGCACGTGATAAACGTCGCCAGGGAACGGACCGAAGCCCACTTTGTACGGCGACACTTTGCCGGTCAGCGCCATGGCCATGTACGTACGACCATGGAAGCTGCCGCCGAATGCGATCACTGCGGAACGACCCGTGTGAGCACGCGCGATCTTCACCGCGTTCTCCACGGCTTCGGCACCGGTGGTGACGAGCATGGTCTTCTTCGGCGTCGGGCCCGGCGCCAATGCATTGAGCTTCTCAGCCAACTCAACCGCTACACGATACGGCGTGATCATCACGCACGTATGCGTGAAGCCAGCATCGAGCTGCTTCACTACCGCGGCTTTGACGTGCGGATGCAGATGGCCGGTATTCAACACGGCGATGCCGCCGGCGAAATCGACGTAGCGGCGCCCGTCCGCGTCCCATACCTCGGCGTTCTGCCCCTTCTCGATGTAGACGGGCAGCATGGTGGACATGCCCTTGGTGAGCGCAGCGTTGCGCCGGGCGTGCAGGTCTGAGTTGGCTGACATGACTGTTCTCGAAGAATGAAATAAACAACTGTCGGCGAGCCTGTGTCGCCTCAGGCGATCCAATGATTCATGAGGCTCGCCGACATGAGGTGAGAGTTACTTCGGCGCGAGCTGGGTCGCGGCGAGATTGCGCAGATAGTCCTGGAACTTGGTGCCGAGCGCTTCGTGCTTCAGGCCGTATTCGACGGTGGCTTGCAAATAACCGAGCTTGCTGCCGCAGTCATAACGCTTGCCTTCGAACTCGTAAGCAAACACGTTCTCTTCGCCGAGCAGATCGGCAATCGCATCGGTGAGCTGAATCTCGCCGCCGGCGCCGCGGCCCGTGTTTTCGAGCTTGGCGAAAATGGTGGGCGACAACAGATAACGACCGACCACGGCGAGCGTTGACGGCGCGTTCTGCGGACGCGGCTTCTCGACGATCTGCTTCACCGTGCTGATGCGGCCTTCGCGCGCGTCGGTGGCGACGATGCCGTACTTGTCTGTTTCGGCGCGCGGCACGGTTTCCACGCCGAGCACGCTGCCACCACGCTCCGCATGCACTTCGGCCATCTGACGCAGGCAAGGCGTCGGCGCGTCGATCAAGTCGTCGGCGAGGTGCACGAAGAAAGGTTCATCGCCCACCACCGGCTTGGCACACCACACAGCGTGACCCAGACCGAGCGGCGACGGCTGACGAATGTAAATACAGCTGGCCCAGGACGGCACGATGTCTTTGAGCGCTTTGAGCAGCTCGTACTTCTTCTGCGCTTCCAGCGCTTCCTCCAACTCGTGATCGCTATCGAAGTGATCTTCGATGGCGCGCTTGGAGCTGCCCGTAATGAAGACGAGCTTGCGCGCACCCGCGGCGAGCGCTTCTTCGGCGGCATATTGGATCAGCGGCTTGTCGACGATCGGCAACATCTCCTTGGGGCTCGCCTTGGTGGCCGGCAAGAAGCGCGTGCCGCGCCCCGCCACCGGAAATACTGCCGTTCTGATCTCGTTCGTCGATACCTTCGCCACTGCACATCTCCGCGTTTGCTTAAGGGTGCGACCCCGATGATATCGCAAGCTGCCGGTGCCGGAGGGGTGACAAAAGGCCCGGTCGCTGGTGACCGGGCACAGTTCACGGTACGGCCCTCCTCAGCTGCCCTTGCGGGGGCCGGTTGTCGCCGAATCCATACGGATATTGACGCGGTTTCGTTCCAACGTTTTGGCGCCGATGCCCTTGATCTTGCGCAGGTCGTCGGCGCTCTTGAAGGCACCGTTCTTGTCGCGGTACTCGACAATATCCTGCGCCTTGCTCAAGCCGATGCCCTGCAGTTCTTTGGCGATGGTGGCGGCGTCGGCGCTGTTGATATCCACCGGGCCGGCCCAGACCGCGGCAGGCAACAGGCTGCAGATCAGCATTTGCACAGCGCGCCTTACGAGACGTGTCGACATGATTCTCTCCTTGAATGGTTTGCCGTATTCGGCGACGGAGATTGTCGACCCGGAGGGGTGGCGAAAAGCGCTCGATATCTGGGGCAAACGCCCGGCAATCGAGCGAATGTCAGGCAGGAAATGTGCTCAGCGCCGATACATGCCCGGCGCCAGGTCCAGCAATGCCACGGGCGCGAACGCATCCCAGCTGCGGCAGCCCGGGCACTGCCAGAAATGCGCCGCGCTCGCGAAGCCGCAGTCCACGCAGCGGTAACGTTGAGTGCGGCGGAGAATTCGGCCGAGCGCGGTCGCCAATGCCGTGCATTGCTCCGCCGTCAGATGTGAGGGATCGCCGCTCGTGGCACTGACAATTTCGCCGAGCGTGGGATCTTCCCGCAGCAAGTCGGGTAAACACTCGCGGACGAACGGTTCCTGCTCCAATCCGGCCACGATCGCAGCGTATGCAAGCTCCGCACGCGCCACGGGATCGGGTCGCATCCACGCTCGGAAACGCCGCTCGATCTCGACCGCATCGGTGCCGCGCATCGCACGCATCACTCGGGGCAGAGCCAAGGTCAGCAGCTTCGGATGCAATTCGACGGCGCGCTGACACAGCAGCGCCGCCAGCTCCGGCTGATTCATATCGAGCGCGATATCGGCGCGAATCAGCGCGCCGCGAGGAAAGTTACGTTGAGCATCGCGGGCGTGATGCAGTTGTTCGCGAGCGCCGGTGAAATCGCCCTTTGCACGCATTTGCTCCGCAAGCTCGCAGTGGTAGTGAGCGATGGCGGTCGGGTGTTCGGGCGACGCCACCGCCACCAGCTTGCGATGCGCGAGGATCGCCTGCTCCCAATCGCGCTGCTGCTCGTAGATCCGTAACAGATATCGCAGCGCCTGCACGTGACGGCCGCCGCCGTCGGCCAGCTGTAGAAACAAACGTTCGGCGCGATCGAACAGACCGGCGCGAAAATAGTCCTCGCCCAGAGCAAACATCGCGTGCAGGCGATGATCGTCGCTCAGCGACGGGCGCGCCATGATGTTCTCGTGCACGCGAATCGCCCGCTCCACTTCGCCGCGGCGGCGGTAGAGATTGCCGAGCGCGAAGTGCGTTTCGACGGTGTCGTTGTCGACATCGACCATGCGCAGGAACACTTCGAGCGCCTTGTCCGGCTCCTCATCGAGCAGGAACCCCAGCCCGCGGAAATATTCTTCGGAGAGTTTGTTCGGCTCGGGATTGCCGGGACCGGCACTGGATCGGTAGCGACCGAATAGCCAGCCGGCAGCCGCGGCGACGAACAGCGCGGCGATCAACAATAAGGACGGCGGGTCAGCCGGCATTTTCCCCGGTCGCGGCGGCGGCCCGGGCGCGCTGCTCGGCCAGGCGCAAAGCACGTCGCAGCCGGCCACGCTCGTTCAACAGCTCGGCCACCCAGTAAACGCGCCAGATCAGCCCCGCCACCAGGCCGGCGACGAATGCCACCACCAGCGCGAGACCGAGCGGAGTCGCGATCCGCAGGAACGCCAGCTCCACTTCGACGCGATCGACATTCATGGCGCTGACGAACAGCGCGACGAGCGCAGCCAGCGCAACGGTGAAATAAAAGACGACGCGGGACATAGGTCCCTAGTTTACGGGAATTAATCAGTCCCGGATGGGGCTGTCCGCACCGTCATTAACCCGCTCGCGCAGGTCCTTGCCGGGCTTGAAATGCGGCACGTACTTGCCAGACAGCGCCACGGTCTCGCCGGTCTTGGGATTGCGACCCTGGCGAGGCGGACGGAAATGCAATGAAAAGCTGCCGAAGCCACGGATCTCGATACGACCGCCCTGCGCAAGGGCATCGCTCATGATCTCCAGCACCTGCTTTACCGCCAGTTCAACGTCCTTGGCTGGCAGATGTTTCTGCTTGGCTGCAATGAGCTCGATGAGTTCCGATTTGGTCATGCTCGGGCCCGTTGTTGTTCTTCCAGAGAACCTGCTGCCTTGACGAGAGTTCTGCGGCGACAAGCACGGCGGTGGACAGCCACCGCCGTGCCGCTGATTGTCGCTAAACCATCAGCTGAGGACAGGTTAATTGTCCTGGCTTCCGATGTGCTCCTTCAGCAGATCGCCAAGGCTGGTGCCGGCCGAGGTCTCGTTGGTGCGGTAATTCGACACCACCTCGGCTTCCTCGTGAATTTCCTTCGCCTTGATCGACAGAGCAATCGTGCGGCTCTTGCGGTCGACGTTGGTGAAGCGGGCTTCCACTTCCTGGTCGACCTTCAGCACCGTACGTGCGTCTTCCACGCGGTCACGCGACAGCTCGGAAGCGCGCAGATGGCCATCCACACCGCCGCCCAGGTCGATGATCGCGCCCTTGGCGTCGACTTCGCGCACCTTGCCTTTGACGATGCTGCCCTTCGGGTGATCGGCGATCCAGGCCGAGAACGGATCCTTCGCCAGCTGCTTGATGCCCAGCGAGATACGCTCGCGCTCCGGATCGATCGACAGCACCATGGCTTCGACCTGCTGACCCTTCTGGTAGTTGCGCACCGCCTCTTCGCCCGGAATATCCCAGGAGATATCGGACAGGTGCACCAGGCCGTCGATGCCGCCGGACAGACCGATGAAGATACCGAAATCGGTGATCGACTTGATCTGGCCGCTGACCTTGTCGCCGCGGTTGTAGTTGTCGCCGAAGTCCTTCCACGGATTGCTCTGGCACTGCTTGATGCCCAGAGAAATACGACGGCGCTCTTCGTCGATGTCCAACACCATGACTTCCACTTCCTGGCCGATGTGCACGACCTTGGAGGGGTTCACGTTCTTGTTGGTCCAGTCCATTTCGGACACGTGCACCAGACCTTCCACGCCCTCTTCGATTTCCACGAAGCAGCCGTAGTCGGCGATGTTGGTGACCTTACCGAACAGGCGCGTGCCGGTCGGATAGCGGCGGCCGATGGCCTGCCACGGATCGTTGCCCAGCTGCTTGATGCCGAGGCTGACGCGCTGACGCTCGCGATCGAACTTCAGGATGCGCACGTCGATCTCGTCGCCGACGGTGACCACTTCCGACGGATGCTTGACGCGCTTCCACGCCATGTCGGTGATGTGCAAGAGGCCGTCGATGCCGCCCAGGTCCACGAACGCACCGTAGTCGGTGAGGTTCTTGACCGTGCCCTTGACGACCGCGCCTTCCTGCAGCTTCTCCAGCAGTTCCGAACGCTCGGCGCTGTATTCCTGCTCGACCACCGCACGACGCGACACGACCACGTTGTTGCGCTTCTGATCCAGCTTGATGACTTTGAATTCGAGGGTCTTGCCTTCGAGATACGAGGGATCGCGCACCGGACGCACATCGACCAGCGAGCCCGGCAGGAATGCGCGGACGAAGTCGATTTCGACGGTGAAGCCGCCCTTGACGCGGCCATTGATGATGCCCTTGACGATCTCCTGCTTCTCGAACGCCTGCTCGAGACGCGACCAGGTGCGGGCGCGCTTGGCTTTTTCGCGCGACAGGCGCGTTTCGCCGTTGCCGTCCTCGACGCTGTCGAGGGCAACTTCGACGTCATCGCCGACGCTGACTTCGATCTCGCCACGGTCGTTCTTGAATTGCTCGACCGGGATCACCGCCTCGCTCTTCAGGCCGGCGTTGACGAGCACCACATCGGGCCCGACTTCCACCACACGGCCGGTGAGGATGGCGCCTGGCTTGATCCGTTGGGAGGCCAGACTTTCTTCGAACAGTTGCGCAAAACTTTCGGTCATGAGTATTTCCAGGGCCACGTCGGGCCCGCATGTTTGTCCTGTCGGCATCCGGTCCGATCAGGGGTTGTTGCATCGAGCCGCGCATCCGGCGCAGCGCCAAAGAAATCAAACAGACACATTCAGCTGAAAATCAACGGCGCCCGAAGCGCGCGGCGGCCAGTTCCAGAACTCTGGCCAGGACGGCGTCAATCGTCATCGAGGTGGAGTCCACGATCTGCGCGTCATCCGCGGGCTTTAGCGGGGCGATCGGGCGGCTTGCGTCGCGTCGGTCACGCTCGGCGATGTCCAGCGAAAGGGCGGCGAGGTTAGCATCGAGCCCCTTGTCTTTCAACTGGTTATAACGCCTGCGGGCGCGCTCTTCGGCGCTCGCCGTCAGGTATATCTTGAGGCGGGCGGACGGAAAAACCACGGTTCCCATGTCGCGCCCGTCCGCCACCAGCCCAGGGGGCTGTGCAAATGCACGCTGGCGCTCTAATAGGGCCGCACGGACGCCCGGCATCGCCCCCACCCGGGAGGCGCCCTCGCCAGTCTGCTCGGTCCGGATGGCCCTGCTGACCTCCTCGCCTTCCAGCCAGATCTGCTCGCCCCCGTCCGGGGCCAGGCCGAATCTGACATCCAGCTGCTGGGCGACGCGCTCGTGGCCGCTCTGATCGTCCTGAGCCAGCCCTTTGCGCAACCCGGCCAGCGCCACCAGGCGGTACAGCGCGCCGCTATCGAGCAGATGCCAACCCAGCTGATCGGCGACTCGCCGCGCGATCGTGCCCTTACCCGAGCCGCTCGGCCCGTCGATGGTGAGAATCGGGGTGCTGTCAGTCATGCACGGTGACGTTCAGCCCCGCCGACCCGGCGGTGCCGGGGAAGTCCGGGAACGACGTGGCCACGTTCGCCACATCCAGGATCTTGATCGGTGCGGCGGCGCGCAGGCTGGCCACCGAGAATGACATCGCGATCCGATGATCGCCATGGCTGTCCACGGTGCCGCCCGAAAACACCTTGGTTTCCGGGCGACCCTGAATACGGATGCCGTCGGGCAGGACTTCGCAGGTCACGCCCATCGCCTTCAAGCCGTCGGCCATGACAGCGATGCGGTCGCTTTCTTTCACGCGCAGCTCTTCGGCACCGGTGACGATGGTCTCGCCCTGCGCGCAGGACGCGGCGACGAACAACACTGGGAATTCATCGATGGCCAAGGGCACCAGATGTTCGGGCACATGAATGCCTTTCAATTGCGCCGGACGCACTTCGATATCGGCGACCGGCTCGGCGCCCGCGGAGCGATGATTCACTACGCGCAGGTCCGCGCCCATCAGCGCCAGGATATCCAGCAGCCCGGTGCGCGTCGGATTGATGCCGACACCGGTGATGGTCAGCACCGCATCCTTCTTGGGATTGATGGAGCCTGCGACCATGAAGAAGGCCGCGGACGAAAAATCTCCCGGCACTTCCAGCGTGCACGCTTTCAGTTGCGTCGGCGGCGTCAGCGACACTTCGCCGCGCGCGGCGTCGACCTGGCAGCCAAAGCTCAGCAACATGCGCTCCGTATGATCGCGCGTGACCGCAGGCTCGATGACCGTCGTCGGCGTGTTTTTTGCATACAAACCGGCGAGCAGCACCGCGGATTTCACCTGCGCGCTGGCCACGGGCAACTCATAACGAATGCCCTTCAACGTCGCGCCGCCTGTGATTTTCACCGGCGGTTTACCGTCGAGGGTCGCGATCTGCGCGCCCATCTCGCGCAGCGGCTTGGCCGCGCGCTCCATCGGGCGCTTCATCAGCGACGAATCGCCGATCAGCTCGCTGTTGAAGGGCTGGCCGGACAACAGACCGGTCATCAGTCGCATCGACGTACCGGAGTTGCCCAGATCCAGTGCGTGATTCGCCTGCTTCAAGCCGCGCATGCCGACGCCATGAACGCGCACCGCCTGCGGGCCTGTCTGCTCGATTTTCACGCCGAGCGCTCGCATCGCCTTCATGGTCGACAGGCAATCTTCGCTTTCCAGGAAGCCGGACACTTCGGTCACGCCGTCGGCGATGCTGCCGAGCATGAGCGAACGGTGCGAAACGGACTTATCGCCGGGCACGCGGACCGCGCCGGAAACGCCAGAAACGGGCTCGACTATGTAATGCGACATCTAAGATATTACGGGGTAACTGGGCCGGCGGCGCCGGGCCTCAGGGCGCTCAGTCTACCCTCATTCCGGCCTTACAGCACCGCGGCCGGGTACGAGCCCAGCACCCGAAACAGGGTGGACGCTTTTCGCAGCTCTTCCAGCGCCGTGGACAGCGGCGGCTGCTCGGCGTGGCCGATCACATCGATAAAGAACACATAATCCCATTTGCGCTTGCGCGACGGTCGGGACTCGATGCGGGTCATGGTGATGTCATTGGCGGCCAGCGGCCCCAGCAACCGATGAAGCGCACCGGGCGATTGCGTGTCGCCCGCTGAGACCAGCAAGGTTGTCTTGTCTTGTCCGCTCGCGCTGAACAGCTTGCGGCCGACCACCAGGAAGCGGGTGGTGTTATCGGCCGTGTCCTCGATTTCCGGAACGATCACGCCGAGGTTGTAAACCTCCGCGGCCGCCTCACCGGCAATCGCCGCCGTGCCGTCTTCGTCGCGTGCGCGACGGGCCGCCTCGGCATTGCTGCTGACCGGCACGCGCTCGATGTTTGGAAGATGCTCGTCCAGCCATTGACGACACTGCGCCAACGACTGCGGATGTGAGCAAACACGCGCGATCTTCTGCAGCCCTTTCATGCGCCCCATCAGATGCTGACGGATGCGCAACTCGATCTCGCCGCAAATCTTCAGCGGCGAGTTCAGAAACATATCCAGCGTGTGATTGACCGTGCCCTCGGTGGAATTCTCGATGGGCACCACGCCGAAGTCGGCATGACCGGCCTGCACTTCCTCGAACACTTCGCTGATCGCCGGCAGCGGCAGCGCCCGCACCGAATGGCCGAAATGTTTCAGCACCGCCTGCTGGGAGAAGGTGCCTTCCGGGCCGAGGAACGCGATCTTCAGCGGCTCCTGCTGAGCCAGGCACGCCGACATGATCTCGCGGAACAGTCGCACGATCTCGTCGTTACGCAGCGGGCCTTTGTTACGCTCGATGGCATTGCGCAGCACCTGCGCTTCGCGCTCGGGCTTGTAAAAGTCCGCCGTGCTCATCCCTTCGCCGCGCTTGGACTCGCCCACCTGCTGGGCAAAGCGGGCCCGCTCGTTCAACAGGTCATGGATGCGCTGATCGATCCCGTCGATACGCTCACGGATCGAGCTCAGCTCGACCGACGCCTTCGGTGCCGAGGTGGCAGCGGGCGCGGCGGACGCTTTCTTGGGCTTGGAGCTGCCTTTGCTGGAGGCGGCCTTGGAGGTGCGCTTCATTGGGACTTATCGTCGCTGGGAGCTGAATGTTTCGGGGCGTATCTCAGCCCGTCATTCTGCCAGCCTCGACGGTCACAACGCACGCACGTTCAATACACCCTCGATCTTGCGCAGCTGGTCGAGCACCCCGGCGGGCACCTGTCCGTCCACGTCGATCAACGTATAGGCCAGCTCGCCGCGGGATTTATTGAGCAGGTCGGCGATGTTGAGCCTGGCATGGGCGAGCGCCGTCGAGATCTGTCCGACCATGTTCGGCACGTTCTCATTGGAAATCGACAAGCGGGTCGAATTCGCGGTCCGGGGCAACACCGCCTCGGGAAAATTGACCGAGTGGCGGATGTTGCCGTTCTCGAGGAAGTCCTTGAGCGTGTCCGCGACCATGATGGCGCAGTTCTCCTCGGCCTCGCCGGTGGACGCGCCCAGATGCGGCAGCGCCACGATCTTCGGATGATTCTTGACGCCGTTGGTCGGGAAGTCACAGATGTAGGCGCCGAGCTTGCCGCTGTCGAGCGCTTCGACCACTGCCTTTTCATCGACGATGCCGGCGCGCGAAAAGTTGAGCACGACGCCATTGTCTTTCAGCAGCCGGATGCGCGCGGCGTTCACGAAGCCGCGAGTCGCTTCCATCAAGGGAACATGCACCGTGACCATGTCGCAACGTGAGAACAGATCGTCCAGCGACAATGCCTGCTGCACGCCCGACGATAATTGCCAGGCACGTTGCACGGTGATTTGCGGATCGAAACCGAGCACGCGCATGCCGAGCAGATGTGCCGCGTTCGCTACTTCAACGCCGACTGCGCCGAGACCGATGACACCGAGCGTGCGACTCGGCAGCTCGTAACCGACGTATTTCTTCTTGCCCTGCTCGACCGCGACATCCAGCTCTTCGTCGCTGCCTTTGAGATTGCGCGCGTAGTCCCAGGCCTGACAGATATTGCGAGCCGCAAGAAACAAACCGGCGATGACCAGTTCTTTCACGGCGTTCGCATTGGCGCCCGGTGCATTGAAGACCGGAATGCCACGTGCGGACAGACGCGATACGGGAATATTGTTGGTGCCCGCGCCGGCGCGGCCGACCGCGATGACACTGGAGGGAATATCGATCGAGTGCATGTCCGCCGAGCGGACCAGCACCGCGTGCGGGTCGCTCAGCGCGGAGGCAACTTCATAACGATCTCGCGGCAGCCGCTCCAGGCCGCGCAGCGAGATGTTGTTCAGCATCAGGATTCGATAAGCCACACCGTCTCCCATCGCTTGTGACTAAGTCCGCTATGCGTGCTTGCGCTCGAATTCCTTCATGAAGCTCACGAGCGCTTCCACGCCGGCCAGCGGCATGGCGTTGTAGATGCTGGCGCGCATGCCACCGACCGAGCGATGGCCTTCCAGCGTCACCAGTCCGGCGTCCTTCGCTTCGGCAGTGAACGTCTTGTCCAGCTCCGGCTTCGCCAGCGTGAAAGGAACATTCATCCACGAGCGCGCATCGTGCGCCACTGGATTCTTATAGAAAGACGAAGTGTCGATGGCCGAGTACAGCAGCTCCGCCTTGCGACGATTGATCTCGCCCATGGCCTTCAGGCCGCCCTGACGCTTCAACCACTGGAACACCAGACCCGCCAGATACCAGGCGTAGGTCGGCGGGGTATTCAGCATCGAGCCTTCCTTCGCCATGGCGGTGTAGTCCATGAAGGCCGGCGTGCCCGGGCGTGCGTGACCGAGCAGGTCTTCTCGCACAATGACCAACGTGAGGCCCGCGGGACCGACGTTCTTCTGTGCACCACCGTAGATCAGGCCGAACTTGGAAACATCGATGGGCCGCGAGAGCAAGGTCGAGGACATATCGACCACCAGCGGCGTGCCGCTCTTCAATTCCGGCACGAAATGAAACTCGACGCCGCCGATGGTTTCGTTCGGCGTGTAGTGCAGATAGGCGGCGTTGTCGCTCACCTTCCAATTCGACAACAGCGGGATCGAGGTGTACGGCTCGCCGGCATCGGCGGCGACATTCACCTTCGCATAAGCCTTGGCCTCGCCGATCGCCTTCTTCGACCAGGCGCCGGTGTTCACATAGTCGACCGTGTCGCCGGGCTTGCTCAGATTCATCGGCACGCCGGCGAACTGACCCATGGCGCCGCCTTGCAGGAACAGCACCTTGTAGTTCTTCGGAATCGACAGCAGCTCGCGCAGATCGGCTTCCGCCTGTTCCGCGATGGAAATGAACGCCTTGCCCCGATGGCTCATTTCCATGACCGACATGCCGGTGCCATGCCAGTCGAGCATTTCCTCGCGCGCCTGCTCGAGTACTTCCTGAGGTAATACCGCGGGACCGGGACTGAAGTTATAGACGCGCATGTGACCTGTGAACCCTAGTTACTCTGGAGCAGCTCCGCCGCCGTCGTCGCCACCGGCTTCGCCTTCGCCGCCGGCGTCACCCTCGCCGCCTTCCGCGCCAGCCTCGCCAGCGCCTTCGCTGACGATGCGCTCCAGGCCGACCAGACGATCGCCTTCATCGACCCGAATCAGGCGCACACCCTGGGTGTTACGACCTTGCACCGAGATTTCGTTGACCTGCGTGCGCACCAGCGTGCCGCCCGAGCTGATCAGCATGATCTCGTCTTCCGGCTTCACCAGCAGCGCGCCGACCATCCGACCATTTCGCTCGCTGATTTGCAACGCGATCACGCCCTGACCGCCGCGGCCGTGGATCGGGAAGTCCTCGATCGCGGTCCGTTTACCGTAGCCATTTTCGGACGCGGTGAGCACCATGCCCTGCTCGTCGACGATGATGAGCGAGATGACTTCTTCGGTCGCCGTCGCGGGTTGCTCCGCGCCTTCAGCCGCCGGTGTGGCTTCCGGCAAGCGAATGCCACGCACGCCGGCAGCGGTGCGACCCATCGGGCGCACGTCGTTTTCATCGAAGCGAATGGCCTTGCCGCCACTCGAGCACAGAATGATCTGTTTGGTGCCGTCGGTGATATCGACGCCGACCAGCCGATCGCCCGGCTCCAGCTCGATGGCAATGATGCCGGCCTGGCGCGGCCGCGAAAACGCTTCGAGCGACGTCTTCTTCACCGTGCCCGCCGCGGTGACCATGAAGATGAACTTGTTGGTCTCGAATTCGTGGATCGGCAGTACCGCGTTGATGCGCTCGCCTTCCTGCAGCGGCAACAGATTCACAATTGGCTTTCCGCGCGAGCCACGGCTCGCCTGCGGCAGCTGATACACCTTCAGCCAATACATCTTGCCGGTGCTGGAGAAGCACAACAGCGTGTCATGAGTGTTGGCGACGAACAGCTTGTCGACGAAATCTTCGTCTTTCATCGCGGTGGCGGACTTGCCGCGACCGCCACGACGCTGCGCTTGATAATCGGTGACGGGCTGCGACTTCGCATAACCGCCATGCGACAGCGTGACCACCACGTCCTGCTGTTCGATCAGATCTTCGATGGTCAGATCCGAATGATCGAAATTGATCTGGGTGCGACGCGGATCGGCGTACTTGGCCTTGACCTCTTCCAGCTCGGTGCGGATCACCTGCAACAGGCGCTCGGGGCGCGCCAGGATGTCGCTCAGGTCGGCGATCTGCGCCAGCAGTTCCTGGAACTCGGCAATGATCTTGTCCTGCTCCAGCCCGGTCAGCCGGTTCAGGCGCATGTCCAGGATGGCTTGCGCCTGGACATCCGACAAACGATAGCCGCCTTCGACCAGACCGAACTCGATGGACAATCCGTCGGGGCGGGAGACGATGTCGCCGGCCCGCTCCAGCATCGCCGGCACGGCGCCCGAGGTCCACACGCGCCCCATCAACGCGACCTTCGCTTCGGCCGGCGTCGGCGACGCCTTGATGAGCGCGATCACTTCGTCGATGTTGGCCAGCGCGACCGCCTGACCTTCCAAAATATGGGCGCGCTCGCGAGCCTTGCGCAGGTCGAACACGGTGCGGCGGGTGACCACTTCGCGCCGGTGACGCACGAACGCTTCGAGCATCTCCTTCAGGTTGAACAGCTTCGGCTGGCCGTCCTGCAAGGCGACCATGTTCATGCCGAACACGGTTTCCATCGGCGTGTGCTTGAACAGTTTGTTCAGCACCACGTCCGCCACTTCACCGCGCTTGAGCTCGATGACCACGCGCATGCCGTCCTTGTCGGACTCGTCGCGCAAGCCATCGGAGGCGATGCCCTCGATGATCTTTTCGCGCACCAGCTCGGCGATCCGCTCGAGCAGCCGCGCCTTGTTCACCTGATACGGCAGCTCGGTGATGATGATGGCCTGACGACCCTTGTCGTCTTCCTCGATATCGGTCTTGGCGCGCACGTACACGCGACCGCGACCGGTCAAGTAGGCCGACGCGATCTCGGCGGCGCCGTTGATGATGCCGGCGGTCGGAAAATCCGGCCCCGGAATGATCTGCATCAGGTTCGCGATGGTGATGTTCGGATCGTCGATGAGCGCGATACAGGCGGTGACTACCTCGCCGAGGTTGTGCGGCGGAATGTTGGTGGCCATGCCGACCGCGATACCGGCCGAGCCGTTGATCAACAGGTTCGGCACGCGGGTCGGCAACACGACCGGCTCTTTTTCCTTGCCGTCGTAGTTGTCGACGAAGTCGACGGTCTCGCGGTCGATATCGGCGAGCAGCTCGCTCGCCAACGCGGTCATGCGGCACTCGGTGTAGCGGTAGGCCGCCGGCGGATCGCCGTCCACCGAGCCGAAGTTGCCCTGGCCGTCGACCAGCTGGTAGCGCATCGAGAAGTTCTGCGCCATGCGCACCAGCGCGTCGTAAGCCGACGTGTCGCCGTGCGGGTGATATTTACCGAGCACGTCACCGACCACGCGTGCGCACTTCACATACGGGCGGGAGTAGACGTTATTGCTCTCATGCATCGCGAACAGGATGCGACGATGGACCGGCTTCAAGCCGTCGCGCACGTCGGGCAGAGCGCGCCCGACGATGACGCTCATCGCATAGTCGAGATACGACTGACGCATCTCGTCTTCTAGGTTGACGTGCAGAATTTCGCGCGCGATTTCGGCCATGCGGAGCTCGTCGAAGGAAGTGGCGAATAATATCACATTGCGCGTCCAAAACAGGGCGTCCGGTTGTACTTCGCACAGCTATACTTCGGCGCCCATGGAACCTATCGACACGCTGCTCTCGGCCCGCTGGATCGTTCCGATCGAACCGGCGGGCGTGGTGCTGGAAGCGCACTCGCTGGCGATTCACCAGGGTCGCATCCTGGCGGTGTTGCCCACAGCCGAGGCGAAACAGCGTTTTTCCGCGCAGGAAGAACTCGAGCGGCCGGCGCACGTGCTGCTGCCGGGGTTCGTGAACGCGCATACGCATGCCGCCAGCAGCCTGTTGCACGGAGCAGTCACCAGCAGCTCGTTCGAGCATTGGGCGCACAGCGTCCGACTGCTTCAGCAGCGCTGGGTCGATGCTGAATATGTCCGCGACGGCACGGAGCTGGCGATCGCCGCCGCACTGTCGAGCGGCACGACATGTTTTGCCGACCAGCACCTTTTTCCCGAAGTGGTCGCGCAGACCGCCGCCGAAGCGCGCATGCGTGTCTGCGTCGGCCTGCCCGTACAAGATGCGCCGACCGTTTGGGCCGGCTCGGCCAGCGAATGCCTCGACAAGGGATTCAAGCTGCGGGACGAGTATCGCGACGATCCATTGATCACGACCGCGCTCGCGCCGGTGGAGCCGGCTTCGCTCAGCGACGACACACTGGAACGCGTGCGGCGACTGGCCGACGAGCTCGAATTGCCGATCCACATGCACGTCAACGAAAGCCGCGGCAGCGCGCCTTCGCTCGAACGGCTCGAACAGTTGGGACTGCTCTCGCCGCTGCTGGCCGCGGTCCATATGGTCAAACTGGATTCCGCCGACGTCGATCGCGTCGCCGCCGCGGGCGCAAGTGTCATCCATTGCCCGCAATCCAACCTCAAGCTCGGCAGCGGGCTGTGCCCGGTTCCCTTATTCAAAGATCGTGCGGTCAATGTGGCGTTGGGCAGCGGCGGTCTCGGTAACAACGATCTGCTTGCCGAGCTGCGCACTGCCGCCCTCATCGCCAACGGCATGTTTCCTGCGGCGACACCGGTCGATGCGCATGACTGGCTCCAAACGGCGACGCTGAACGGCGCACGCGCGCTCGGCCTCGCCGAGTCCATCGGCTCGCTGCTGCCGGGGAAATGGGCCGATGTGTGTTGTATCGACCTCGGTCATCCCAATACCCAGCCAACCTACGACCCGGCGGCGCAAATTGTATTTGCCGCGTCGCGCGAGCAAGTCAGCGATGTTTGGGTCGCCGGCCGCCGGCTGGTGCGCGATCGCCAGCTGACGCGTCTCGACACCGCCGCCCTGCTGAATCGCGCCGAGCTTTGGCGCGTTCGTATCGCCGCTCAGGTTAGTGAGTAGTCCCATCATGAATGCCGCTGCTGCTTCCAATCACGACCCGGCCGAAATCGCCCGCTTCGACGACATCGCCCAGCGCTGGTGGGATCCGAAGGGCGAGTTTCGTCCGCTGCACGTTTTGAATCCGGTGCGGCTCGACTACGTCGACGAAGGCGCCTCGTTGCGCGGCAAGCGCGTGCTCGATGTGGGCTGCGGCGGCGGCATTCTCAGCGAAGCAATGGCGAAGCGCGGCGCTCAAGTCACCGGCATCGACCTCGCGCCTCAAACCATCGAAGTCGCCGAGCTGCATGCGCTCGAAAGCCAACTCACGATCCGCTACCTGCGCGAGTCGGCTGAGACTCACGCAGCTCATTCGCCGGGCGCTTACGACATCGTCACTTGCATGGAAATGCTCGAGCACGTGCCCGAGCCCCAAAGCGTGCTCCGCGCTTTGCATGATCTGGTGAAGCCCGGCGGCGACATCTTCGTCTCGACGCTGAATCGCAACCTCAAGGCTTATCTATTAGCGGTGGTCGGCGCGGAGTACGTGCTCAATCTGCTGCCCCGGGGCACGCATAGTTATGAGCGCTTCATCAAGCCTTCGGAGATGAGCCGGTGGGCCCGCGGCACCGGTCTAAATGTCGTGGACCTCGCCGGCCTGGCGTATGACCCGCTCCAACATACCGCCCGTCGCACCGGCGACGTGAGCGTGAACTACATGATGCACTTGAAAAGAGACTTCTGAATTGGTCGGTACTTCAGTTGGGTTGATGGTTCTGGCCGCGCTCGTGATGGGCGCGGTCGTCGGCGCGCTCGTCGCGAGCCTGCGTGCGCGTCAGCGTTCGGAAGGGCTGCACGTCGAGCTCGCGGTATTGAAAGCTCAGATCAAAGGCGAGGAACAGCTCGAACGCGAGCGTCAAGCCGCGATCGAGCGTTCGACGGAGAAGCTGAAGTCGCAGTTCGATTCGCTTGCCGGCTCGTCCCTGCGCACCAATAGCGAACTGTTCCTGCAACTCGCGCGCGAGCATCTGACTCAACATCAGCAGTACGCCGTCTCGGCGCTTAGCGAACGTGAGAAAGCGATCGAGACCATGCTCGCGCCGATTCGCGAGGCGCTGGGCAAGACCGAGCAGCAGATCTTGCGCATCGAAAGAGAGCGTGCCGAAACCTTCGGCAGCTTGAAGACCTCGCTCGAATCCGTCGCGCTCGGCCAGCAGGCCCTGCAAAAGGAAACTCGCACGCTGGTCAATGCGCTGCGCCGACCTGAAGTGCGCGGCCAGTGGGGCGAAATGACCTTGCGTCGTCTCGCCGAGCTGGCGGGCATGGTCGAGCACTGCGACTTCAAGGAACAAGTGCACGTCCGCGTGGAGGACGGCAACCTGCGTCCCGACATGATCGTTCACATGCCCGACGGCCGCGATCTGGTCGTGGACGTGAAGACGCCGCTCGATGCTTATCTCGAAGCCGTGGATGCCGCGACCGATGAAGCCCGCGCGGTGGCGATGCGCCGTCATGCCAATGCCATCGCGGAGCGCGTCAAACAACTCGGCGCAAAGAGCTACTGGGCGCAGTTCGAGCGCAGCCCGGACTTCGTGATTCTTTTCATCCCGGGCGATCAGTTCCTCTCAGCCGCGCTCGCCGAGCAACCGAACCTGCTGGAAGACGCGATTCGTCAGGATGTGATCATCGCGACCCCGTCTAGCTTCGTCGCGCTGCTGAAGGCCGTCGCCTATGGCTGGCGGCAGATGTCGCTCGCTCAGAATGCCGAGACCATTCGTACGCTCGCCGAAGATCTTTATAAGCGTCTGGCCGTGTTCACGACCCATCTGGGCAAGCTCGGCCGCAACCTGAGTAGCAGCGTCGATCATTTCAACGCCGCGGTCGGCTCGCTCGAGCGCCAGGTGCTGCCCGGTGCGCGCAAGTTCACCGAACTGGGCGTTCGTCCGGATCGAGAGATGGAGATGTTGGAGCCCATCGACAAGATGACGCGCGAGCCGGCGGAAAAAGACCAGCTGCCTCTGCCCGGCACCAACGACAAGGGCGCGCAGTCCAAGTAGCCTCGCCATGTCGACCCTGGAGAACGAACTGATCAATCGCACGGCCCCGCCGGGGTCGATGCGTTATTTCTCGCTGCTGTACTCGCCCGAGGACAAGCGCGAGATCGTGCTGGCGTTGTATGCGATCGAGACCGAGATTCGTGAGTCCGCGAAGAGCGCGAGCCACGATGTCGCGCACACTCGATTGACCTGGTGGCGCGCCGAGACCGATCGGCTCATCAACAACAATGCTCAACATCCGGCGACGCGCGTTCTGTCTGAGCGCGCGTCTGGCGATCGCTCCCTCTTCAACAAGCTGCACGAAGTGCTCGCCGGCGCGGACATGGATCTGGCCCGCATGACGTTCTCGAATCAGCAAGAGCTGCGTGCGTATTGCTCTCGTAGCGGTGGCGCGATTCAGGAGTTGATCGCTGCCCTGCTCGTCCAGCCCGGCACCCTCGATGAAGCGACGCGTGCGGCGGCCAACAAGCTCGGTGTCGGCATTCGAATGGCGGAGATCGTTCGCGATCTGCGTCAGGACGCCTACGACGGCAATGTTTATTTGCCGCTCGACCTGCTCGACCGGCACGAGCTGAAGACCGATCACTTGCGAGCCCGTGAAGTCGATCCGAAGCTCAAGAGCGCGTTGAGCTCGATTCGTGAGAGCGCGACCGCTGAGTTGGCGCTGCCGCTGCGCGGCCCGCAAACGGAGCACCTCCGCCCCATTTACGTGCTCGCGGCCCTGCACCGCAAATTGCTCGACCATATCGCGGCCCGCCACTACGATGTCGCCACTCAGCGCATCGAGCTCGGCCCGCTGCAAAAACCGTGGACTGCGTGGCGCGCCGCGCGTCGTGCTTGATCCGCACCTCCTGGCAAAGAATATGACTGACCCTCGCACTTACCAACCTTCCAAAGACGCGCTCAAAGATCGCGTCATTCTCATCACCGGCGCGAGCGACGGCATCGGTAAAGCAGTGGCGCTTGCAGCCGCCTCTCACGGCGCTCAGGTCGTGCTGCACGGTCGTAGCGTTCGCAAGCTCGAAGCGGTTTACGATGAGATCGTGAACGCCGGCCATCCGCGCCCTTCCATCCTGCCGCTGGATTTCGAGAAAGCCGGTCCGGATGAATACGAGAAGCTGGTGGTCGCGCTCGATCAGGAATTCGGGCGGCTCGATGGGCTGTTACACAACGCCTCGATGCTGGGCGAACGCGCGCCCATCGAACATCACGACGTTGCCAAGTGGATGCGCACCATGCACGTGAACGTCAACGCGCCCTTCATTCTCACGCGCACCTGCCTGCCGCTGCTGAAGAAGTCGGCCGATCCGGTGATTTTGTTTACGTCGAGCGGCGTTGTTTCCAATCCGCGTCCGTTCTGGGGCTCGTACCTCGTGTCCAAGTGGGCGAGCGACGGCCTGATGAGCATGCTGGCGCAGGAACTGGAGAAGCAGCCGGCCATGCGCGTGAACAGCATCAATCCGGGGGCGGTGAAGACGAACATGCGTCTGCAGGCCTACCCCGCTGAAGATCGCAGCAAGCTGCGCGAGGCTCACACCATCGTGGCGGCGTACCTTTATTTGCTCGGGCCGGACAGCCGCGGCGTCCACGGCCAGACCATCAACGCCCAATAAATATCTACTCGCCGAACTCCTTGTCATGGACCGGTGCGTCGGGTCGCTGCCGGTCCAGCGACTCCCGATAGTGCACGCAGCCACGTAGGAATTTCGGCCAGGGCGGCACCGCAATGGCCGGATCGATGGGCTCCGGCAACAAGCTCCAGAGTTGCGGGTGGTGCCAGCACAACTCGTGACCGCTGCTGTCGCGATGGTCGCGAATTCCCGTCCGCAATTTCTTGACCTCGGCGAGCAATTGCTCGCGGCTGAGGCCTTCCAGATCTTCATCCATAGCGCCTCCAGATTATTTCGCCTGGCTCGTGTCGGCAGCCGGTCGGCTGATCCGTCCTTGCCTCGAACGATACGCTTTCCCCCTCTCACTGGAGCAGAAGATGAGCGCCGCACAGAACGAAACCCCCTACCCGAATCCCGAAGTCAAAGGTGGCCTGGTCGCTTACCTGTGCGTCGATGGCGCCAGCAAGGCGTCCGACTTTTACGCGAAGGCGTTCGACGCCAAGGAAGTGTTCCGTTATCCGGTGGATGACAAAGGCCGCACCATGCACATCCATCTTTACATCAATGGCTCGTCGTTGATGCTGAGCGACGGTTATCCCGAGCACGGTCACCCGTGCGAGAAGCCGCAGGGCTTCAATCTGACCTTGCAGGTGAAGAACATCGACAGGTGGTGGCAGCGCGCGGTGGACGCCGGCGCGGAAATCGTGCTGCCGCTGCAGGATATGTTCTGGGGCGCCCGTTACGGCCAGCTCAAAGACCCGTTCGGGGTGCTGTGGTCGATGAACGAGCCGAAGTAACGATTGTTACTTACTGCGTCAGCGCCGCTTCGGCTTCTTGCGCCGATCCGGCGCTGGCCGGCGGCGCGGACGCGCGGGCGCTTCCGGCTTCGGCGGCGGTATCGGCAATGTGAGCTCGACGCTCGCATACAAATCGGCGACCTCGCTTTCCGACAGCTCACGATGTTTGCCGCGAGGCAGATCTCGCGGCAGCTCGAATTCGCCGAACATCACTTGAATCACGCGGCTCACTTTCAAGCCGCGGCTCTCGAACAATGCCCGCACGGCGGCACGACGATGCGCACGATGCGATTCCACGCGGAACCAGCGGTTCGTGCCCTCGCCGCCGGCCGGCTCGATGTTTTCAAACTCGATGGTCTCGTCGTCGTACTGAACGACCTTTGGAATGGAATCGACGTCGTATTCCGGGAATGGCACCAGCACGCGTGCGACGTATGCTGCCGGCGTTGTTTCCGCGCGGCGGCGAAGTGCGTCGGCCAGGCGGCCATCGCTCGTCAGTAACATCAATCCGCTGTCGCCCGCTTGCATGGTGTTCACGACCAGCCAGCGCGAGCCGCGCAACGACGGCAGCGATTCCATGACGGACTTCTCCGCCACCTCGCCGCTTTCATCTTCCGCGGTGGGCGTAATCGGCTGGCCCTGCGGCTTGTGATACAGGATCACTTTTGGCGCTGCGAAGACCTGGATGCGCGATGTGACATCCTTGCCATCGATACTGACGCGATCGCCCGCGTTGTAACGATCGCCCGGTTGCGCCGGCTGATTGTTCAGGCGGACACGGCCTTCCAGCATCCACTTCTCGATCTCGCGCCGCGAGCCGAGGCCGTGCTGGGCCAGTAGTTTATGCAGACGTTCGGACATGATTCGGGCACCGCCGGTGCAGCGGTGCCGGTGGGTTGTTAGCCTTCGCTCGGTGGCTCGCCGACGCGGGTGTGCTCGTCCTCGTCGGACGAGGCCACCATCGGGGAGGAGGTGCCGGACTCGTCGTCGCCATCGTCGGCGGACAGCTCGTCATCGGCGTCGTTCGATTCGTCGCCGTCACCGGCGTCGGCCGACAGCTTGTCCTCGCTCACGTCGTCGTCTTCGTCGTCCTCATCGAAGTCGTCGTCTTCGTCGTCATCGAAGTCGGCGTCACCGTCCTCGTCATCGTCCTCGTCTTCGTCTTCGTCATCGCCGTCTTCGTCACCGGCGTCGTCGTCATCGTCGCCGAAGTCGTCGTCGTCCTCATCCTCTTCGTCTTCTTCGTCTTCTTCGTCTTCTTCGTCTTCTTCGTCTTCTTCGTCTTCTTCGTCTTCGTCGGCATCGCCGTCGCTGTCGTGGGCGTCGGCTTTGGCGACCGTCTCGCCGTCGATGCCGGCTTCCGCGTCAGCGTCAGCGTCAGCGTCAGCTTCAGCGTCAGCGTCAACCTCTGCTCCTGCTTCGACATCGGCGTCGGCAGCGACTTCCGCGCTCGCCACAATTTCACCACCGGACTCGACAGCAGCCTCGCCGCTCGCGGCAGCTTCTTCTGTCGTCGCCGCGCCCTCTTCGGTGCTCGCTGCGACTTCGCCTTCAGCCAACGCGTCGGCCTGCTGCGGCTGATCGGCCGGCAGCTCGAGCTGCACGCCGATGGTCTCGATGTCCTTCAGCTCGGCCAGGGTCGGCAGCTGATCCAGGCTCTTCAGACCGAAATAATCCAGGAACTCTCGCGTCGTGCCGAGCAGTTCCGGACGGCCCGGGACTTCGCGGTGACCGACGGTGCGAATCCAGCCGCGCTCCTGCAGGGTGCGCATGATCGTCGAGCTGATCGACACGCCGCGGATCTCTTCGATCTCGCTGCGGGTGATGGGCTGGCGGTAGGCGATGAGCGCCAATGTTTCCAGAAACGCACGCGAATACTTCGCCGGACGTTCCGACCACAGACGTGATACGACCTCGGCGGCCTTCGGCCGCACCTGAATCCGCCAGCCGCTCGCGACTTCCACCAGCTCGATGCCACGGTTCTCGTAGTCGGCGATGAGCATGCCGATCGCGGTGGTGAAGAATTCGGGCGTGGGTCGCTCACGCTCCTCGAAGAGGTCCATCAGCTGCTGAGTGGTGATCGGCTTACCCGCCGCCAGCAGCGTCGCTTCGATGATGTGCTTGAGATCGTGTTCGTTCATCTCGTTGGTTCCGCGTCCGAATTGTCAGCCTCGTCGGAGGCTCCGGTCACGCTGTCGCCTGCCTTAGACAGTTCAGGCTCGGACAGGTCGGCAATCTGCTCAGGGCTCGCTTCGTCATCCCCGGCCGCATCGGCCGTGACCGGCGCCGCTGCGTCCTCGATCACGACGTTGGTCGTCTCTTCAACCGGCGCTTCCTCGATGAGGACGTTGGTCATCTCGTCGGTCGGCGCATGCTCGAGAACGACATTGGTCGTCTCCTCGGCCGATGCATCCTCGATAACGACACTGGTCGTCTCATCGGTCGGCGCATCCTCGACAGCCACTTCGATCGGCTCGTCCGCCGGTGCTACCTCGGCAATGACCTGAACCGGCTCGCTCGACAACACGTCCTCGGCGATAACATCGACCGGTTCACTCGACGACGCGCCTTCGGCAACAACCTCAATCGCGTCGAGGGCCGGCGCATGCTCGGCAACAGCTTCAATCGCCGCCACGTCCTCGGTCACGACGACATCCGTCGTCTCGACCGCCTGCGCATGCTCGTCGACGACCTCAGTCGTTTCGACCAAAGTCACCTGTTCTTCAGCAGCCGCCAACGACTCGTCCTGTGCAACGACATCGGCGGCGGCTTCAGTCTGTGACTGAGCCACAGGCTCGTCGGTGATCTCTACCGCGTGAGCTTCGGCGACAGACTCTCCGACGACCTCAGTCCTTTCGACCAAAGTCTCCTGTTCTTCAGCGGCCGCCAGCGACTCGTCCGGTGCAACGACATCAGCGGCGGCTTCAATCTGTGCCTGAGCTACGGGCTCGTCGGCCATCTCCATCGGCTCAACTTGGGCCGCGGGCTCGTCGGTGATCTCCACCGACTCAGCTTGGGCTACAGGCTCGTCGGCGATCTCCACAGGCTCAGCTTGAGCCACAAACTCTTCGACGACCGCTGATGTTTCGTCAGCTTGCGACGTACTCTCTTCGACCACCACCGGCGAGGGCACGACGTGCTCTTCGACCACGTGTTCGGGAACGATGTGTTCCTCGACCTCGTGCTCTTCGACGACATGCTCTTCGACGGTGTGCTCGTCACCAACAGCGACGTGGACACTTTCAATTCCCGCGACTGCCTCGTTCGGCTCGACCGTCTCAGTCGGCCCGACGACAGCTTCGATCGGCTCGACGGTCTCAGTCAGCTCAACGACAGCTTCGTTCGGCACGACCGTCTCAGTCGGCTCGACGACGGCTTCGGTCAGCTCGACTGCCTCCGTCGACGCGGCGGGCTCGGGCGTATAAATCGATACGAGCGTCTCAACCGATTCAGGCGCGGTGGAGAGCGAGCCTTCGATGAGGCCGGCGTGGGTAAGCGCGTCCTCGGAGAGGATGTCCATCACGGGCGACACGCTGAGCTCAGCGACCTGCGCTGCGACGGGCTCTAAGGCCTGCGCCGTCAGCGGATCTGTTTCGTCAGCGACGGGCGCGCCGAAGTCATGGGGCACATCTTCGAGCGTGACCTCGTCGTAGACGTGCGAGTTCACCGTCAACTCACCGGGCACGATCTCAGACGTAGCGGGCTCGGCCAGCAACGAGCCTTCCATCGCCAAATCGGCGGCGGCCGCTTCAATCACCGCTGCATCGATAGCGAACTCTCGACCCGCAGGCGACTCAATAGCAGCTTCGTCGATAACGACCGGCGATCCAGCAGCAACTTCCTCAGCCACCGCAGCGGCAACAGCCGCCTCATCACTCGCGGCGACTTCAGCGACGGTCTCTACCGCATTCTCAGTAGACGCGATCGCTTCCGACACAGCGGCTTCAACAAACCCGGCATCGACAATCGCGTTATCCGACTCGACATGATCGACCGCAATCGACGACGCGGCCGCGACATCAGCAACAGCTTCCTGCACGGCGATGGCAGCATCGTCGGCCGGCGGCGTGTCGTCCTCGTCTGGAATATCGTTCTCACCTGCCAGCTCAGGCTGCGCGAGCGCCGCTGCGTTCTCAGCGTCGGCAGTCTCCGAAGCCGCCTGACCACCCTGAACGACTTTGAGGTGACGCTGAGCGGTGCGAACATGAATCGGAGCGTAAGCCTCAGCTTGCACGATTTCGATCAAGCCTTCCTTCATCAACTCCAGAATGGCGATGAACGTCACAGTGACGCCCATGCGCCCTTCCTCGGGCTTGAACAATTGCCTGAACTCGAAGAACGCGACCGTCTGCAATCGCGCCAGGATCTCGGTCATGCGCTCACGCTGCGACAAGCGCTCGCGAGAGATATGGTGATGCGCGAACTTCTCCGCCCGGGACAACACATCACGAAATGCGTCGAGCATTTCTTTCAGTGTCACGTCCGGCAGCAGCTTGACGACCTGGCGCTCTTCCAGCTCGGCGGACGCGAGTACGTTGTCGCGCTCCAGCCGGTTCAGCTTGTCGAGATCTTCCGCCGCCTTCTTGAAGCGCTCGTACTCCTGCAGACGACGCACCAGCTCGGCACGCGGATCGTCCTCGTCCTGACCGTCAGCCGTCGGCGGCCGCGGCAACAGCATGCGCGACTTGATCTCCGCGAGCATGGCGGCCATCAGCAAATATTCGCCGGCGAGCTCGAGCTGCATCTCCGCCATCACGTCGATGTATTGCATGTACTGACGCGTGATCTCGGCGATCGGAATATTCAGGATGTCGAGGTTCTGCTTGCGGATCAGATACAGCAGCAGATCGAGCGGCCCTTCGAACGCGGTCAGGAACACCTGCAACGCGTCCGGCGGAATATACAAATCGCGCGGCAGCTGGGTCATCGGCTCGCCTTCGACCACAGCGAACGGCATCTCGCTCTGCTGCGGCGGCAGCTCGATGGTCAGGTCCTCGTCCTGCAGCTGCGAGCCGGTGTCTTCCACCAGCTTCAGTTCGGGCTTGGCCTTGCTCACCGGTAGTTCATCCCCATCGCCTGGTGCACCTCGTCGAGTGTCTGGCGTGCGACGTCGCGCGCCTTCTCGTTGCCCTCGGCGATGATGCCTCGGACCAGGTCGCGATTCTCTTCAAATTCCTTGGCGCGGGCCTGCATGCCACGCAGCTCGGTCACGATTGCATCGATGACCGGCTTCTTGCAATCGAGACAACCGATGCCGGCCGTGCGACAGCCCTGTGCGGCCCACGCCTGCGTGTCCGCCGAGGAATAGATCTTGTGCAGATCGAACACCGGACACTTGTCCGGATCGCCCGGATCGGTGCGACGCTGACGCGCCGGGTCGGTCATCATGCCCTTCAGCTTCTTCGCGACCACATCGGGATCTTCGCGCAGGCCGATGGTGTTGCCGTAAGACTTGGACATCTTGCGACCGTCGAGGCCGGGCACCTTCGGTGTCGCCGTCAGCAGCACCTCGGGCTCGACCAGATAGCTGCGGCCCGTGCCTTCCAGATAACCGATCAAGCGCTCGCGATCGGCCAGCGTCAGCCGCGCCGTGCCTTCCAGCAGCGAGTGCGCCTTGGCAATGGCTTCCTGATCGCCCTTCTCTTGATAAAGGCGCCGCAACTCGTTGTACCGAGTGCTGTTACGACTGCCCAACGCTTTGAGTGCCTTGTCGACCTTGGCCTCGAAGTCAGGCTCGCGGCCATACACATGATTGAAGCGGCGCGCGACTTCGCGAGTGATCTCGACGTGCGCGATCTGGTCCTCGCCGACCGGCACGAACGCGGTCTTGTACAGCAGGATGTCCGCGCTCTGGAGCAACGGATAACCCAGGAAGCCGTAAGTCGCGAGATCCTTGTCCTTCAGCTGCTCCTGCTGATCCTTGTAGGTCGGCACGCGCTCCAGCCAGCCGAGCGGCGTGATCATCGAAAGCAGTAGATGCAGCTCGGAGTGCTCGGGCACGCGCGACTGAATGAAGATGGTCGACGAGGCCGGATTGAGGCCGGCGGCCAGCCAGTCGATGACCACATTCCAGACATTGCTCTCGAGCTGCGAGGTGTCCTCGTAACCGGTCGTCAGCGCGTGAATATCGGCGACGAAGAAGTAGCACTCGTACTGGTACTGCAGCTCCACCCAGTTCTTGAGCGCGCCATGATAGTTACCAAGATGGAGTGCACCTGTCGGGCGCATGCCGGACAGGACGCGTCGGTTGGTAGCGGGAGTCGAGCTCAATGCCTGGCCTCTGGCCTAAAAATCAAGGCGTTAGCGAATCTTGTTAATTCGGGAAATCAGCGTTTTACAAAGCTGGCCGCATTATACGCAGCTTGACAGCCACTCTTGATAGCTGCCGATGAGTCGCATTATTCGAACGCGCTCACGTCGCCCTTGCCCCGGCGGACCACGATCGGCGCGGGGCCGGCCAGGTCGATCACGCTGCTCGGATCGAGGCCGCAATTGCCGCTGTCGATCACCGCGTCGACGAAGTGGAACAGCCGCTCCTGGATCTCCCGCGGGTCGGTCAGCGGATGCTCGTCGCCCGGCAGAATGAGTGTCGAGCTCATGATCGGCTCGCCCAGCTCGTCGAGGATGGCGGTGACCACGGGATGATCGGGCACGCGCACGCCGATGGTCTTGCGCTTCTCGTTCTGCAAGCGCCGCGGCGTCTCCTTGGTGGCCTGCAGGATGAAGGTGTACGGGCCCGGCGTGAACGCCTTGAGCGTGCGGTATTGCGTGTTGCTGACGCGCGCGTAGTTGGCGATCTCGGACAGATCGCTGCACACCAACGTGAAGTGGTGATGACGGTCGGTCTGGCGGATCCGGGCGATACGCTCCATCGCCGCCTTGTCGCCGAGATGGCAGCCGAGCGCGTAGCACGAATCGGTCGGATAAACGACCACCCCACCCTCACGAATGATCTCGACCGCCTGACGGATCAGGCGGAGCTGCGGGTCCCTGGGGTGAATCTCCAAATAGCGGCTGGTCATCCCGGTATGATAGCGGCCCTGTCAAATCCGCCGGTGTCACCGGCAAGGTCCGCGCCCTCTCATGAAGTTGTTGTTCGACTTCTTTCCGGTCATCGCGTTCTTTCTCACCTACAAGATCACCGGCAATATGTTCGTCGCCACCGGCGTCATCATCGTCGCGGTGATAGCGCAGACGGCCTGGCAATGGTTCCGCCACCGCAAGGTCAGCCAGATGGCGCTGATCTCGGGCGTGCTGGTGTTGATTTTCGGCGGCTTGACGTTGCTCGTCCATGACAAGGCGTTCATCCAGTGGAAGGTCTCGGTGGTCAACTGGCTGTTCGCCGTGGCGTTCTTGGCTAGCCGCTGCTTCGGCGACAAGCTGCTCATCGAGCGAATGATGGGCGAGAACGTGCAGTTGGACCCGCCGGTATGGCGCACGCTGAACTGGGCCTGGATCGTGTTCTTCACCGCGCTCGGCTTCATCAACCTCTATATCGTCTACAACTTCTCCGAAGAGGTCTGGGTCAACTTCAAGCTGTTCGGCATGCTCGGTCTGACCGTGGTGTTTGCGATCGCGCAGGCGATGTGGCTGTCGTCCAAGATGCCGCCCGAGGAGGCGCCGCCTCAATCAGAGAAGCCCCAGTGACTCGCGCCGAGCGCATCGTCGATGAGCTGCGTAAGGCGCTGCACACCGATCAGGTCGAGTTGATCGACGACAGTCATTTGCACGCCGGTCACGCGGGTGCGAGAGATGGCAGAGGTCATTTCCGCGTGCGCGTCGTGTCTGCCGATTTCGGCGGCCTGCGTACATTGCAGCGGCACCAGCTGGTCTACCGGTCGCTGGGCGAGCTGATGCAAACCGACATCCATGCGTTGAGCATCACCGCGCTGACACCGGACGAAGCGCGCTGACGAATATCGTTCAGATAACTTCCACACCAAGGACACCTATGAATCGTCATCTTCTGGTCAGCCTGCTGCTGCCCCTCACCCTGCTGGCGGGTTGCGGCAATGCTGCCGATAACAACAAAGCTGCTGCAGGCCCGCCGATCGCGGTGGTCAACGGCAAGAACATCAGCAAGTCCGAGTTCGACCTGTACGTCGAGAACGTCGGCCGGCAGTCGAAGCGCGAGATCACCGAAGCCGAGAAGTCACAGCTGCTGGATCAGTTCATCAGCATGCAGCTGGCGGCCGACGCGGCGTCGAAAGCCGGCATCGAGAAGGAAGCCAAGGTCCAGGATCAGCTGGCGCTGGCGCGGTTGAATGTGCTGGTCGATTCGGGCCTGCAGCAGTGGCTGGAAAAGAATCCGGTGACGGATGCCGAGCTGCGCCCGGAATACGACGCGCAGGTCGCGCAGATGCCGAAGGAATATCACGCACGTCACATCCTCGTGGACGACCAGGCGAAGGCCGAAGCGCTCACCAAGGACCTCAAGGGCGGCGCCGACTTCGCCAAGCTCGCCGAGAAGAACTCCAAAGATCCGTCCGGCAAGAACGGCGGCGATCTGGGCTGGTTCACGCTCGAGACCATGGTCAAGCCGTTCTCCGACGCAGTCGCGGCGCTGCAGCCGGGCCAGATGACGGACAAGCCGGTGCAGAGCCAGTTCGGCTGGCACATCATCAAGCTCGAAGAGTCGCGCACCACCCAGGCGCCGGCGTTCGACGAAGTGAAGGATCGGGTCAAGGTGTTGGTGCAGCGGAAGAAGCTGCAGGATTATCTCGACGGCCTGCGTAAGAACGCGAAGATCGAAAAGAAGATCTGAGGATCGTGGGGCGCGCTGAAGTCAGCGCGCCCCTGGCTCACAGACTGGCAGCTCACGCGGCAGCGAGTTCTCGACACCGGCCGCCTGCAACTCCGCATGGAGCTGCACCATGGCGGTGAACAGGCGGGTCGCCTCCCGCCATTCGCAGCGGATCGTGAGATTAAATCCTGGCGTCGACCAGAACATTTCCACCTGACTGGCATAGTCGCTCAACGCACCTTCGTAACGTTGCAATGGCAGTATGGGTCCGTCCACGGGATGGCTGTGAGCCTGGCCGAAGCCGAGCACGCGTAACGGCTCGTAGCCGTTTTTGAAGATCCAGACATTGGGCGCGCTGGGATCGACCTGCTGCAGCGACAACATGCCCCCCGGTCCAAGTCTCGGCCCCCAACGATCCGTCTCAAATCGTCCTTGCGCGTCGGTGACTCGCTCGAAGATCGCCAGCTGTCCGCCGGGAAAGCCTTCCAGTCCCTTGATCTGCCAGTTCACCACGACGATGGCATCGGCAATCGGCTGGCGGGTGGTGGCGTCGATCACCTGGCCCTCCAACGGACCCGACCATTCCGGCTTCGTGCAAAGGCTCAGCCCGAGCACCAGCACTATCAATAGCAGCGCGATCAACAGCCGCAGGACACGCACTATTCGCCCGCGAGTAATTTCAGGAACGCAGCCTCGTCCAGAATCTCGACGCCCAGTTCCTGGGCTTTGGTGAGTTTCGATCCGGCCTCGGCGCCCGCGACAACGTAGCTGGTCTTCTTCGACACGCTGCCTGTGACCTTGCCGCCGAGCGCGGTGATGCGATCGCCGGCGTCGTCGCGGCTCATGCTTTCAAGCGTGCCTGTGAGCACGAACGTCTTGCCGGTCAGCGGGCCTTCGGTCGGCGCCGCACGAGCCTTTTGAACGGGCCAGTGAACGCCGCGTTCGCGAAGCGCCTGGATCACTTCGCGATTGTGAGGCTGCTGGAAGAACGTGTAGACGTGCGCGGCCACGACCGGCCCAACGTCCGGCACTTCCTGGATCCCCGCTTCATTCGCTTCCTGCAGCGCCTCGATCGATCCAAAGTGATTCGCCAACGCTGTAGCGGTGGACTCGCCCACATCGCGAATGCCGAGGGCATAAAGAAACCGGGCCAGCGTGGTCTTCTTGCTCTTCTCCAGCGCATCGACCAGATTCTTTGCCGACTTCTCGCCCAGCCGCTCCAGGCCCGCGAACTGCTCGACGGTCAGCTTGTAAAGATCGGCCGGGCTCTTCACCAGCGGCGACTCGCCGTCGATCAACTGATCGACAATCTTCTCACCGAGCCCATCGACATCCATCGCGCGACGGCCGGCAAAGTGCAGCAGCGCGCCTTTGAGCTGCGCGGCGCAGGACAAACTACCGGTGCAGCGGGCAACGGCCTCGCCCTCCTCGCGTTCCACAGCCGAATCGCAGATCGGACACTTCTCAGGGAGTTTGACCTTCTCGGCATTCTCCGGCCGGCGCTCCAGAACAACTTTGACGACCTCCGGAATCACATCGCCCGCACGGCGAATGACGACCGTATCGCCGATGCGCACATCCTTGCGTTCGACTTCGTCCATGTTGTGAAGCGTGGCGTTACTCACCGTCACGCCCCCGACGAACACGGGCTCGAGTCGCGCGACCGGCGTCAGCGCACCCGTGCGACCCACTTGAAACTCCACGTCGCGAACGATCGTGTTCTCTTCGTGCGCCGGAAACTTGTGCGCGATCGCCCAACGCGGCGCGCGTGAAACGAAGCCGAGCTCGCGTTGTTGAGCGAAGCGGTTGACCTTGTAGACGACGCCGTCGATCTCGTACTTGAGCGAGCTGCGTTTCTCACCGATGTCCCGGTAGTACTCCAGGCACCCTTCGGCGCCTTGCACGACCTTGGTGAGCGGCGACACTTTGAGATTCCACTCACGCAACTGTTCGAGCACTTCGCTGTGCGTGGCCGGAAGTTTCCAATTGCCGTGCTCGCCGACGGCGTAGAAAAACACATCGAGCGGCCGGCTCGCCGCGAGTCGAGGATCGAGCTGACGCATCGTGCCCGCAGCGGCGTTGCGCGGGTTCACGAATACTTTCTCGCCCTTCTCCAGCGCCCGCTGATTCATCGCTTTGAAGCCAGCGAGCGTCATGAACACTTCACCGCGCACATCGATCACATCGGGCGCCTTGCCACGAAGCTGCGTCGGCACGGCTTTGATCGTGCGAACGTTGTGAGTCACGTCCTCGCCCTTCATGCCATCGCCACGCGTCGCGGCGCGCACCAGCTTGCCGTTCTCGTAACGGAAGCTCATGGCTAGACCGTCGAGCTTGGGCTCGGCGACGTATTCGATGACTTTGTCCGTTTCGAGCCGCTCGCGAACGCGCCGGTCGAAGTTGATCAGATCGTCATCCGTGAACGCGTTGTCCAGCGACAGCATGGGCGTCGTGTGGACCGCTTCCTGCAGCTCGCTGACCGGCGTGGCACCGACGCGTTGGGTCGGCGAGTCCGGCGTGATCAGATCGGGATTGTCGGTCTCGATCTGCTTCAGCTCATTGAGCAGCCGGTCGTACTCGGCGTCGGACACTTCCGGGTCGTCGAGAACGTGATAACGATAGTTGTGGTGCTCCAGCTGGCGGCGCAGATCCACTGCACGCGCCGCCGGCGACGGCTTGGTCACTCCTGATAACCCTCGGATCTGCCGGTCGAGCGCGTGCTGGCGCCCGGTGGTGGTCGCTCGAAGTCGCGAACTTCCTGTTTCATGCGCTCGATTCGATGCACGGTGAGCGGCACGCCGCGATCGTCCTGAAGCACGCCGCCCAGCCCTTGATGCAGACGACGCGCGCAGGCGACCAGCTCATTGAGTGCATGCATGCCCGGCACGGGGCCTGGCAATTGAGCAAACAAAGTCACGCCCGGATACAGCGTCTCGTTCATCTTCTCCAGATCGAACGTGCCGGGCTCGACCATGCTGGCGATGCTGAAGATGGCCTGCCCGTCGCTGTGCTCGCGATGAAAGATGTCATAGCGGCCGTGAACCAGCAGCTCCGCCGCCAGCAGTTCCTGCAGCTTCGCGCCTTCGATCTTCTGCGGGGCCGAGCTCAGCCGCAGCGACAGAATCTTGCGACGGTCGGGCGAGCGGCGCGCTCCCGGCGATTCGCTGGAAGACAGCGTCGGCGCCGGCGCGGGTGTCACGACAGTCGTTGAATTCGGCGCTTGAACCGGCAGCTCTTCGGTGACCGAATCGGTACCCAGCGTCGGCTCGACACGGCCGCGACGGAAGTCCGGCAGCGGCCGCGACTCCGCCGGGTTCACCGCCGGCGGCGTTTCTCTCGCGATGGGTCGAGGTGACTCACCACGAGGCACGCGAGCTTCCATACGCGGGCTCGACGGACGCACCGGTCGCACCGCCGTGTCGTCGTAATCCTCAACCGGCGGCTCCTCTTCTTCTACCACCTGGTCGACCTCATCGTCTTCCGGCGCTTCGTAGTCAGGAACATCGTCCCGCTGAAACGCAGGCTCCCGACGCACTTCGGTAAAGCCATGCGGCTGCATCGACGGCTCGGGGCGCGAGCGAAGCGCGACATCTTCGCCCACTGCCGTAGCACCGCGCCGCCCCCACAGATAAATACCTGCGAGCAGCACGATGCCGAACCCGATCAGAATCCAACGCAACTCACTCATAGAGTCCTGGATGCCCGCTTACATCGCCGCCAGACGCACCGCTTCGTCGACGTCCACCGCCACCAGGCGCGACACGCCCGGCTCGTTCATGGTCACGCCGACCAGGTGCGACGCCAGCTCCATCGTCGTCTTGTTGTGAGTGATGAAAATGAACTGCACGCGCTCGGACATTTCCTTGACCGTGTTGCAGAAGCGGCCGACGTTCGCTTCGTCGAGCGGCGCGTCCACCTCGTCCAGCAGACAGAACGGCGCAGGATTCAATTCGAAGATCGAGAACACCAGCGCCACCGCCGTCAGCGCCTTCTCACCGCCCGACAGCTGATTGATGGTGCTGTTCCGCTTGCCCGGCGGGCGCGCCATGATGGAAACGCCGGCGTTCAGAATGTCCTCGCCCGCCAGCTCCAGGTACGCATGACCGCCGCCGAACAGGCGCGGGAAGCGCTCCTTCAAACCGGCGTTGACCCGATCGAACGTATCCTGGAAGCGCTGGCGCGTTTCCTTGTCGATCTTCTGGATCGCCGTCTCCAACGTTTCCAGCGCTTCGGTCAGGTCCTTGAACTGGCTGTCCAGATATTCCTTACGCTGCAACTGTTCCTGATATTCCTCGATGGCCGCGAGGTTGACCGCGCCGAGGCGGCCGACCTTGTCGGCGATGTCGCTCAAGGTTTCTTCCCAGGCATGCACGTCGGCTTCCGGCGGCATTTCCTGATACACGGTCGCCAGCTCCAGGCCGGTCGCCGCGAACTGCTCTTGCAGCGTCTCACGCCGCACCTTCAATTCCTGAGCGAGCATGCGCACGTCTTCCAAACCGTTGCGCGCTTCTTCGATCGCGTGCTCGCGATCCATGCGCTGCTGATCCATCGTACGCATCAGATGCTCGGCCGTTTCCAACGCCTGGCGCGCGACCGACAAGTCCTCCTCGACGGAGACGCGCTGTTCCAGCTTCGCTTCCAGCTCGACTTCGAGCGCCTCCAACGGCGCATCGCCTTCGGACAGCTGCTGACTCAACCGTTCGCGACGCTGTTGCAACTGTTCCAACTGATTGCGCAGACGATCGAGACCGGCCGAGATGGAGGAGAGCGCCGAGCGCCGCGACTCCACCTTGATGGCCACATCCTGCGCACCCGAGCGATCCAACTGCGCTTGTGAGCGCTTGTGACCTAAATCTTCACGGCGCTCATCGCGCTCTTGCTCGAGACCGACGCGCTGATCTTCGAACTGCGCCATCGCCTCGACACCTTCCTGCAGGCGGGCACGCGCTTCGGCAATCGCTTCGGAGCGACTGCCGTAATCGTTATCCAGCTCTTCGATTTCGCCAGTGACCCGACGCAGACGCTCGGCAGTCTGCTCGGCCTTGGCGCGCAACGCCGTCACTTGCGAGCTGAATTCGCTGTGCGAGCGATGCAGACGATTCACCTCGACCTGCAATTCATCGCGACGCTGTTCGAGCGCGTGGAAGCCGTCACGGCATTCCGCGAGCTGAGACTGAACAGTCTCGCGCTGCTCTTCGGCCGCGCTGACGCGGTCACGCAGCTCGCCCATTTCCTTTTCGCGCTCGATGACGCCGGCGTGAACGTCCTTGTCGCGGCTGACACGCAGCCAGTCGCGACCAATCCACACGCCATCGCGCGTGATGATCGATTGACCGTCGGATAGCGAATGACGACGCTCCAGCGCCTCGGGCAAGGAGTCGACCGCGATGATGCCGGTCAACAATGCGGAGATCGCAGACGGCCCCTGCACGCGAGACAACAAGCTGTTGCTGTCGTTGCTCTGCGCGCTGCTCGAGCCCGAGGAGAAGAAAGAAACGGTGCCGACTTGCAACGAGTCGATGCGCTGAGCGATGTCATCGAGCGCGTCGACCGACACCGCTTCGAGATACGAGCCGAGCACCGTTTCAACGGCGCGTTCCCAGCCCTGATCCACGACCAGTTGCTGACCTAGACGCGGACGCTCGGTGAGCGAATTGGATGACAGCCATTCTGTGACTTTGCCTTGCGCGAGGCCGAGTGCCGCCTGCTGCAGAGCTTGCAGCGACATCAACTTGCCCTGCGCTTCCTGCAACTGCTTGCGGGCGTTGTCCTCGGCGCTGACCAGCTCACGCTCGCGCTCACGCAGTGCCTGCAACTGTTCCGTTGCTTCACGCAGCTGAGTCGCCGCGGTCTCACCTTGGAGAGCGGCATCTTCCTGCTGAGCTTCGAGCATGGCGATGCGCTCGGCTGAGTCGCCCATGTCGAGCTGGCTCAGTTCGGTGCTCAACCGTTCACGACGCGACTGCAGGCCCGACAGCTGATGTTCTAACTGCTCGATACGCGCGCGTTCGACCTGCGTCTTTTCGCTGGCCGAGCGCGACTCGCGATTGAAATCTTCCCAACGCTCCTGCCACAGCTGCATCGCCTCTTCGGCTTGCGACAACGCGTCGGCGGACGCCTGCTCGCGCTCGCGGGCCGCTTCGAGGCCGGGCTCGAGTTGCTCCAGCTCGGTCTGCAACGTCGTGATCTGTTCCTGATCGCGCGACAAATGCTTGCTGGCTTCGGCCGCGCTCTCTTCGGTCTGTTCCAGATCCTGGCGCTGACGCTGGCGCAGCTCGCGCGTGTGCTGGATCGACTGCTCGGTGCGCGAGATCTCGGAACCGATCTGGTAGTAGCGACCCTGGACCGCGTTAAGGGCTTCTGACTTTTCAGTGAAATCTTCGCGCGAGGTTTCGATCGAGGACTCGATGGCGCGCAACTCGGCGATCAACGCCTGCATCGCCGTGTCGCGCTCGCGCAGGACGGCTTCCTTCGACTCCGCGTCGCCCTCGATGGTCTTCAGGCGCAAGGCGATCAATTCGGCATTGAGCTTGCGCTCGTCCTGCTTCAGGGCCTGATAACGACGGGCGGTCGCAGCCTGGCGCTGCAAGTGGCGCAGCTGCTTGTCGACTTCCTCGCGGACGTCGTTCAGGCGCTCCAGGTTCTCCTTGGTGGCGGCGATGCGATTGGCAGTCTCGCGACGACGCTCCTTGTACTTGGAGATGCCGGCCGCCTCTTCGATGAAGCCGCGCAGCTCTTCGGGGCGCGCCTCGATGACGCGGCCGATCATGCCTTGCTCGATGATGGCGTAGCTGCGCGAGCCCAGGCCGGTGCCCAGGAACAGCTGGGTGATGTCCTTGCGCCGGCAGCGTGCGCCGTTGAGGAAGTACGCCGAGGTGCCGTCGCGCGAGACGACGCGTTTCAGCGACACTTCGTTGAAGTTGGCGAACTGGCCGGCGAGCTTGCCGTCGGAATTATCGAACACCAGCTCCACCGAGGCGGTACCCACGGGCTTGCGCGAGCTGGAGCCGTTGAACACCACGTCCGCCATCGAATCGCCACGCAGATGCTTGGCGGAGATCTCGCCCATGACCCAGCGCACGGCGTCGATGATGTTCGACTTGCCGCAACCGTTCGGGCCGACGACGCCGGTCAGATTCCCTGGGAAATTCACCGCGGTCGGGTCGACGAACGACTTGAACCCGGCCAACTTGATCTTATTGAGTCGCATCGCGCCTCGAGTGCCAAAGGGGGTGTGAAAACGGGCCGTAGTGTATGTGAAACATTCCCGCCTGTGGACGCGTTGAACGCCGGGCTGAGCGACCGGAATTCAGGGTGCCGATAGACCTGTACTGGCGAGGTACGGTCTGTATAATCGCGCCCCTCTTTGGCGAACGATGTCCGGAACTGTTGAAGCTGTTGGTCCAAGCTGTTGTTTAGGGCCGTGGTTTGAGCCCAAGGCCCTCGCGGAGGCATTTTAGATGGCCGCAAAAAAACCGTCGGCGAAAGCGACGAAGGCCAAGCAACCCGTGGTCAAGAAAGCCCCGGCCGTGAAAGAGCCGGCCAAGGACACCGCGAAAAAGGCGGCGCCCGCCAAGAAAGCGCCCGCCAAGCCGGCGACCGTCGCCCCGGTGCCCCGCCCGACTCCAGCTTCCGCCCACGCTGCAACCAAGGCCGACTCGCGCAGCGAACCGATCAAGCCAGTGGCAGCAGTAGCCGCCCTTGCCCGTGTAGTCGATAAGGCGGCCCACAAGCCGACCCCGAAGCCCAGTGCTAGCACTGGTACCACAGCCGCCCCGGTTGCGGAGAACGACGATGAGTCGCTCACCGAGCCGGCCCCTGCAACCCCTGTGAAGCCAACGAATTCAGCGAGACCCGTGATTTCTCATCCGATTACCAATTCCCAGGACACTGACGCGACCAGCGACAGTGAGGACAGCGAAGGCCAGGAACTCTCGAGCGTCAATCTGTTAGCCGGCCCTCGGAATGTAAAACCTTACATTCCGCGGCGTGGCGAGCAGTACATGAACAAGGAGCAGCTCGAGCACTTCCGACAGATCCTGAACACGTGGAAACGGGACTTGATGCAGGAAGTCGATCGCACCGTACTTCACATGAAGGACGAAGCGGCCAACTTCCCCGATCCGAACGACCGCGCCACCCAGGAGTCCGAGTTCAGCCTCGAGCTGCGCACGCGTGACCGCGAGCGCAAGCTGATCCGCAAGATCGAAGAAGCGATCAAGCGGATCGAAGACGGCAGCTACGGCTACTGTGTCGAGACCGGCGAGGAGATCGGCATCAAGCGGCTCGAAGCCCGTCCGGTCGCGACCCTGTGCATCGAAGCGCAGGAACGCCGCGAGCGCCGCGAACTTCAGTACGGCGACCGCGACGACCGCTATCGCTGATTCGCCCGGTCCTCATGTGACCTACCGGGGCCGGTTCGCACCCTCGCCGACCGGCCCTCTTCACTTCGGCTCGCTGGTCGCAGCTGTCGGCAGTTATCTGTATGCCCGTCAGGCGGGCGGCGAATGGCTGCTTCGTATCGAAGACCTCGACTCGCCTCGCGAGGTCCCCGGCAGCGCCGACTCCATCATCCGCACCCTCGACACGCTCGGTTTCGAGTGGACTGGTTCTATCTTGCGCCAGAGTTCACGCCGCGATGCTTACGAAGCCGCGACGCAACGTTTGTTAAATAACGAACAAGCATTTCATTGCTCGTGTACTCGCAGTGAACTGCAAGCCGCGCAATCTTCCGAAGTGCGTTTGTTTGATACCGATGAGTTGCGTTATCCGGGATGGTGTCGCCTAGGCCCTCGCGCGCCGGAACGCAAGACCGCCGTTCGTTTATTTGTGACCCGAGGGGAAACCGCAGTTACGGATTTGCTGCAAGGACGGTTCACTGTTGATGTGTCAGCAGAAGTGGGAGATTTCGTTATTCGTCGCCGGGATGGGCTGCACGCCTACCAACTCGCGGTGGTGATCGACGACGCCTTCCAGGGGATTACCGCGGTCGTGCGCGGAGCCGATTTGCTACACAGCACACCTCGACAGGTGATATTGCATCGCATGTTAAATCTGGTGGTACCGGACTACGCACATTTGCCGGTAGTAACAGATGCTAATGGGATCAAACTGTCGAAGTCGGCAGGCGCTGCAGCAATCGATATCGACCGTCCCACTGGGGAAGTGTGGCGGGCGTTGGAGTTTCTGCAGCAAGCGCCGCCTCCTGAACTGCGTCGCGCCGGGTTGGCGACGTTGTGGGAGTGGGCAATAAAACACTGGCAACCGAAACGTTTGAACGGACAGCGTCAGGCAACGATCCGGGTCGGACGCGAGGATGGACTAATATGAATGCGCTAGAAACAAGATTGGCTTCTAGCTCTGAGCTGCATCGGGGAGCAGTGATGAGCGAGCCGAAATTCGACAACAAGCAGGTCGACACCAAGCAGGAGAATGCGACGAATCAAACCAATCAATCCAAAGACGGACAAACCAGAGTCGTCAAGAAATATCCCAACCGCCGGCTCTACGACACCGTCGAGAGCCGCTACATCACCCTCGCCGACATCCGCCGCCTGGTGATGGAGAAAATCGACTTCGTCGTCATCGACAAGAAATCCACCGAGGACATCACCCGCTCGATCCTGCTGCAGGTGATCGCCGAACAGGAGCATGCCGGCGAACCGCTGATGAGTCAGGATTTCCTGTCACAGGTGATCCGCTCGTATGGCGGAGCCATGCAATGCCTGGTGGGAAGTTATCTGGAACAGAGCCTCAAGATGCTGTCGAGCCAACAGCAGCAAATGAGGGAGCATATGCGAGGCGTATTCGGCAACGATGCCTACGACAGCATTGCCACGCTGACGCAACAGAACATCGAGCGATGGCGCTCGGTGCAAGACGATATTTTCAAAGTGATGAGCGGAGCGGCGACGGCAGCCCGCAAAGAACAGCGCGCAGAGGATACGGAAACCGACTCGCGTGCCTGAGTAACCAGTCTTTCGACCGGAGGCAGTGGCCACTGCCTCCGGTCCGATTCCCAGTGTCCCGATCTATATAACTTTAGGCAGCGTCGACGTTGCGCATGCTCAGACGCACGCGGCCCTGACGGTCGACTTCCAGCACCTTCACGCGCACCACGTCGCCTTCCTTCAGCTTGTCGCTGACGCGCTCGACGCGCTCTTCGGAGATCTGCGAGATGTGCACCAGGCCGTCCTTGCCCGGCAGGATGGTGACGAAGGCGCCGAAGTCCATCAGACGCGCCACGCGGCCTTCATAGACGCGACCCACTTCGACCTCTGCGGTGATCAGCTCGATGCGACGCTGCGCCTCACGGCCCGATACGCCGTCCACGGACGCGATCTTCACGGTGCCGTCGTTCTCGATGTCGATGGTGGTGCCGGTCTCTTCGGTGATGGCACGGATGACCGCACCGCCCTTGCCGATGACTTCGCGGATCTTCTCCGGATCGATCTTGATGGTGATGATCGAAGGCGCCCACTCGGACATCTGCGCGCGGGCTGCGGGGAGGATCTTGTCCATCTGCTCGAGGATGTGCAGACGGCCGGCCTTCGCCTGATCCAGCGCCACCTGCATGATCTCCTTGGTGATACCGTTGATCTTGATGTCCATCTGCAGCGCGGTCACGCCGTCGCGGGTACCGGCCACCTTGAAGTCCATGTCGCCGAGATGATCTTCGTCACCGAGGATATCGGTGAGCACCTGGAACTTGTCGCCCTCCTTCACCAGGCCCATCGCGACGCCCGCGACCGAGGCCTTGATCGGCACGCCCGCGTCCATCAGCGCCAGGCTCGAGCCGCACACGCTGGCCATGGAGCTGGAGCCGTTCGACTCGAGAATTTCCGAGACCACGCGGATGACGTACGGGAAGTTGGTCATGTCCGGCATCACGGCGCTGATGCCGCGACGAGCCAGGTTGCCGTGACCGATTTCGCGGCGCTTCGGCGAGCCCATCATGCCGGTCTCGCCGACGCTGAACGGAGGGAAGTTGTAGTGGAACATGAACGGCTCTTTGCGCTCGCCGGTCAACGCATCGATGATCTGAGCGTCGCGGCCAGTGCCGAGCGTCGTGGTGACGAGTGCCTGCGTCTCGCCACGAGTGAACAAAGCGGAGCCGTGGGTACGCGGCAGCACGCCGGTCTTGATCGTGATCGGACGCACCGTCTTCATGTCGCGGCCGTCGATACGCGGCGCGCCAGTGATCACGCGATCACGCACGATGCGATATTCGAGGTTGGCGAATTCCTTGGAAACATCGCCGGCGGTGAACTGCGGAGCATCGCCAGTCGCCAGCGCGGTGAGCGCGGCGGCCTTGATTTCCTGCACGCGGTCGCGACGCTTCATCTTGTCGGTGACCTGATAGGCCTCGCTCAGCGCGCTCTTTGCACTGGCGGCGACAGCGGCTTCCAGCGCGGTGTTGGCCACCGGCGGCGCCCAGGCCCAGGCGGGCTTGCCGGCTTCGGCCTTGAGCTCGTTGATCGCCTTGATCGCGACCTGCATCTGCTCGTGGCCGAACACCACGGCGCCGAGCATCACTTCCTCGGACAGACGATCGGCTTCGGATTCGACCATCAGCACCGCTTCGGCCGTGCCGGCGACCACGAGGTCGAGCTTGGAGGTCTTGAGCTGCTTGGCGGTCGGGTTCAGCACGTACTGGCCGTCGATGTAACCGACCTTGGCGGCGCCGATCGGGCCCATGAACGGCACGCCGGACAGCGCCAGCGCGGCGGAAGCACCGAGCATCGCCGGGATGTCGGCATCGATTTCAGGATTGAGCGAGACCACGGTCGCGACCACCTGGATCTCGTTGAAGAAGTGCTCGGGGAACAGCGGGCGGATCGGGCGATCGATCAGGCGCGAGGTCAATGTTTCTTTTTCGCTGGGGCGGCCTTCACGCTTGAAGAAGCCGCCGGGGATGCGACCCGCGGCGTAGGTCTTCTCGACGTAGTTGACGGTCAGCGGGAAGAAGTCCTTGTTCGGATCGGCCTGCTTGCGGCCCACCGCGGTGACCAGCACCACGGTATCGCCCATCGTCACCACCACCGCGCCGTCGGCCTGGCGGGCCATCTCTCCGGTTTCCAACGTGACTTGATGCTGACCGAAGGCGAAGGATTTTTTAATAGCGCTCACGATGGTTCCTACTGATATGGATGGCTCAGCAGCTCATCGCGCAACACGAGGGCGCAAATTGGCCGAGACACGAAATGGCATTTGAAGAATCGAGGCTGCGAACGGAACACATGACGGTTCGTACGCGATCGGGAGGCGAGCCGGCGAAAGATATTGTCCGGCTCGCCTCCAAAGCGGATTAGCGCCGCAGACCGAGGCTGCTGACGACAGCGGTATAGCGTTCCGGCGCGGTCTCTTTGAGGTAGTCCAGCAGCTTGCGGCGCTGGTTCACCATCTTGAGCAAGCCACGGCGGGAGGCGTGATCGCTCTTGTGAGCGCTGAAGTGCTCGCCCAGGCCATTGATGCGCGCGGACAGCAGCGCGATCTGGACTTCCGGCGAACCGGTGTCGTTGGCGTTACGGCGGTATTGGGCGACGATTCCGCCCTTCTGATCGGTCGACAAAGACATCTGCTTTACCTCGGTGCGGCGTACGAATCGCCGCGTGAAGAACTCAAACCGCCACAGTGGCGGCTTTTGAGAGGCGCGCATTGTACCCGCGCGGCCCGGAATCTCAAGTAAAACCGCGAATTAGGGCACTGACACGAACAACCGTGCAGGCTTGACCCGCCCGCCCGGCTGGCCTTCGCCCAGGCCCAGGAAACGCCCGGCCGCGCCATAAAGTCGCACTTCGCTCAACGGCGCCTCGGCTTGCCCGGCCACCGTGCGACCGAGCAGCAGACTTTGCTGAGCGGCGGCGTCCAGATCCACGCGCGGCAGGTCGGCAAACGCTGTATCCACCGGCAACAGGCGCCCATTCAGCTGCTCCGGCGTCTCGCTCGACAACGCCTCCAGCGTGAACATCGGCAGCTCGCCGAAGGGATCCACCGACAGCCGGCGCAGGCCTTTGACATAGCCTAGCGTGCCGAGCTTCACGGCCACATCGGCAGCGAGGGTGCGGATGTAGGTCCCCTTGGAGCAATACACGTCGAATTCGAGCTGATTGGCAGCCAGGCCCTGCTCGGTGCTCACGCGCGCGATCTTGTGGATCACGATGTCCCGGGGCGGCCGCTCCACCGACTCGCCTTTGCGAGCCAGCTCGTACAGGCGCTTGCCTTCGAACTTCAGTGCGGAATGCATCGGCGGGATCTGCTGCTGGTTGCCCAGGAAGCTGGCCAGCGTCGCGTCGACCCCGGCGACGGTCAGCGCCGGCACCGGCGCCCGCTCGATCACTTCGGTCTCGCCATCGCCCGAGGGCGTCAGCTCGCCGAGCTGCACCAGGACCCGATAGGTCTTGCCGGAGTTCAGCAGACGCCCGCAGACCTTCGTCGCCTGCCCGAAGCACACGGGCAGCAGGCCCGAGGCCAGGGGGTCGAGACTGCCCGCATGGCCCGCCTTGAGCGCGCCATAGAGCACCCGAACCTGCTGGAGCGCGGCGTTCGAGGACACGCCGAGAGCCTTGTCGAGCAGCAGGATGCCGTCGACTTCACGGTGGAAGCGCTTCATTGATCTCGCTTGTCAGCGCCTGGGCGACGACGGTTCGTCGTCGTCCTCGTCCGAGTCGTAATGACCGTCGTCGTCCGCTTCGGCGGAGGACTCGGATTCGGCGGCCGGCTCCTCATCGACGTGCCGGGCCTCGTCATCCTTCACCGCCTTGTTGATCAAGGCGGACAATCGCGCGCCGCTCTCGATCAGCTCGTCCTGGACGAAGCGCAGTTCGGGGCTATGGCGAATGCCCAAGGCGCGACCTAGCGGGCCCCGGAGCATGTCCGAGGCCTGCGTGAGGATCTGCTGAGCCAGCAGCGGGTCCGCTCCCAGCACCGAGTAATAAATTTTCGCGTAGCTCAAATCGCTCGACATGCGCACGTCGGTCAACGTGATCATGCCGAGCCGCGGGTCGCGCAGCTCGCGTCGGATCAACTCGCTCAGGGCGCGTTGAATCTGCTGGCCGACCCGCTTGGCACGGGGGTAAGACTTTGTCGACATCAAACCTCGTCAAGCATCGAGCGTGCGTGCCACTTCGACGCGCGAGAAGCACTCGATCTGGTCGCCCACCTGCACGTCGTTGTAGTTCTTCACGCCGATACCGCACTCGGTGCCGGCACGAACTTCATTGACGTCGTCCTTGAAGCGACGCAGCGACTCGAGACCGCCTTCGAAGATCACCACGTTATTACGCAGCACACGGATCGGATTGTTCCGGCGGACATAGCCGTCCGCGACGATACAGCCCGCGACCGTGCCGAACTTGCTGGAACGGAACACTTCGCGCACCTCGGCGAGGCCCACGATCTGCTCCTTCACTTCCGGCGCCAGCATGCCCGTCAGCAACGCACGCATGTCGTCGATGGCTTCGTAAATGATGCTGTAGTAGCGAACGTCGATGCCCGCTTCCTTGATCATCGAGCGCGCCGAGCTGTCGGCACGCACGTTGAAGCCGATGACCCGGGCGTTCGACGCCTGCGCCATGGTGATATCGGATTCGGTGATACCGCCGACGCCGCTGCCGATGACCTTGACCGCCACCTCGTCGGTGGACAGCTTGGTGAGCGAGTCTCGCAACGCTTCCGCCGAGCCCTGCACGTCCGCCTTGATGACGACATGCACGGTCGCGACCTTGCCATCGCCCATCTGCGACAACATGTCCTCGAGCTTCGCCGGGCCCTGCTTCGCGAGCTTGGTATCGCGGAACTTGCCCTGACGATACAACGCCACTTCGCGAGCCTTGCGTTCGCTCTCGACCACCAGCAACTCATCGCCGGCATTCGGCGCGCCCGACAAGCCGAGCACGACGACTGGCAACGACGGACCCGCTTCGGTCACAGGTGCGCCGGTCTCGTCGAACATCGCACGAACGCGACCGAACTCGGTGCCCGCGATGATCGGATCGCCCGGCTTCAGCACGCCGCGCTTCACCAGCACGGTAGCGACAGCACCGCGGCCCTTCTCCATGCTGGACTCGACCACGACGCCGGCCGCGAGGCCCGAACGCGTTGCCTTCAGATCCAGCACTTCCGCCTGCAACAGAATCGTATCGAGCAGGTCGTCGATGCCCGCGCCGGTCTTGGCCGACACGTTTACAAACATCGTGTCGCCGCCCCACGCTTCCGGCAGCACGTTGTGCTTGGCCAGATCGTTCCGGACCTTCTCCGGATCGGCATCGTGCTTGTCGACCTTGGTGATCGCGACCACGATCGGTACTTCAGCCGCCTTGGCATGCTGAATCGCTTCGATGGTCTGCGGCATGACGCTGTCATCCGCGGCGACCACCAGCACGACCACGTCCGTTACCTGAGCGCCACGAGCGCGCATCGCGGTGAACGCGGCGTGACCCGGCGTATCGAGGAACGTGATGACGCCCTTCGGCGTCTCGACGTGATACGCACCGACGTGCTGCGTGATGCCGCCCGCTTCGCCCGCCGCCACTTTGGTGCGACGGATGTAGTCCAGCAGCGAGGTCTTACCATGGTCGACGTGACCCATGATGGTGACGACCGGCGGACGCACCTCGAGCTCATGCGAGGAATCGGTGGCCTGCAACTCGTCTTCGATCGCGCTCTCTTTGTGGAGCACAGCCGTGTGACCAAGCTCTTCCACCACCAGCACCGCGGTGTCCTGATCGATGGGCTGGTTGATGGTGGCCATCACGCCCATGTTCATCATGACCTTGATGACTTCGTTGGCCTTCACAGCCATGCGCTGAGCGAGCTCGCCGACGGTGATCGTCTCGCCGATCTGCACATCGCGCTTGACCGGGGCGGCCGGACGCTCGAAGCCATGCTGCTGACCGACGTTGATCTGCGTCGGACGACCGCGCGAACGCGCACTGGTCGCAGCCTGCTGTTTCTTTTTCTTGAAACGAGCACTGGCGTCGCTCGACACGTGCAACTCAGCACGCTGCGGACGATCGGCGGCACCGCCACCTCCGCGCTTGCCACCACCACCGCCACCGCTGCGTTCCTGCACGCGCGGCGGAGCCGCAGCGGCAGCCTCTTGCTGCTTGCGTTCGGCTTCGGCACGCGCCGCAGCTTCGGCCATGCGACGTGTTTCGTCTTCGGCGGACTGACGGGTTTCCTCGTCGGCCATCCGGCGAATCTCGTCCTCGAGCTTCTTCTGCTCGCGAGCCGCGAACTCACGCGCTTCCGCTTCGGCCTGCTCTTTCTGCAGACGAGCCGCTTCCTGGCGTGCCACTTCGGCCGCCGCTTCAGCCGCTGCTTGCGCTGCCTTCTCCGCTTCGGTCTGTGCGGCGTTCTGAGCTGCGAGCGCAGCCGCTTGCGCCGCCTGAGCGGCAGCCGCCGCTGCGTTCTGAGCTGCAATCGCCGCTTTTTCAGCAGCCGCGCGTGCAGCCGCTTCTTCAGCAGCAGCGGCAGCGTGACGCTCGGCGGCTTCATCGGCCGCGGGCGACGACGGACCGCGCGTCTGCGCCTGCTCTTCGAGCACGCTGCGATTCAGATACGTCTTCTTGCTGCGCACTTCGACGTTGACCATGCGCGCACGGCCCTGCGACGAGGCGACTTTGATTTCGCCCTGGGACTTGCGCTTCAACGTGATCTTGCTGGGCGCAGCCGTGGCCTGCTTGCTCCCGTGCGCACGGCGCAGGAACGTCAAGAGCTCCATCTTGGCGTCGTCGCTGATCGTGTCATTCGCGCCGGAGACTTGAATCCCGGCTTCATCGAGCTGCGTCAGCAGCCGCTCGACGGGTACTTTCAGTACCTCGGCAAACTGGCTAACAGTCACATCCGCCATATACGCCCTCCCGACCCGCTACTAATTACGACCCCGCTCAAGCCTGTTGCCCCGCGGAGTCGAACCAGTGCTTACGCGCCGCCATGATGAGCGCGCCCGCGCGCTCGTTATCCACGCCTTCGATCTCCGTCAGGTCATCGATCGCCTGCTCGGCGAGATCCTCACGCGTCACGATGCCTCTGCTGGCGAGCTTCCGCGCCAGATCGTCGTCCATGCCGTCCACCTGCAACAGATCGTCCGCAGGCTCGGTGCTGTCGATCTCTTCCTCGCTCGCGATCGCCTGCGTCAGCAGCACGTCACGGGCGCGGTTACGCAGCTCCTTGATGATGTCCTCGTCAAACTCTTCGATGTTCGCGAGCTCCGAGGCCGGCACATAGGCGATCTCTTCGATGGTCGAGAAGCCTTCCTGCGCCAGGATCTGCGCCACGTCCTCATCCACGTCCAGCTGCTGCTTGAACAGGTCGATGAGCTTCTGCGACTCGCCTTCGCTCTTGGCTTCGGCGGCCTGCTGCGTCATCACGTTCAATTCCCAGCCGGTGAGCTCGCTGGCCAGACGAATGTTCTGACCGCCGCGACCGATGGCCTGCGACAGCTTCTCTTCCGTCACCGCGATATCCATGGAGTGCGAGTCCTCGTCGACGACGATGGACACGACTTCCGCCGGCGCCATCGCGTTGATCACGAACTGCGCCGGATTCTCGTCATAAGGAATGATGTCGACGCGCTCGCCGGCGATCTCGTTCGACACCGCCTGCACGCGCGAACCGCGCATACCGACGCAGGCACCGACCGGATCGATGCGGCTGTCGTTGCTCTTCACCGCGATCTTGGCGCGAACGCCGGCATCGCGAGCGGCACCGAGGATCTGGATCAGACCCTGGCCGACTTCCGGCACTTCGAGCTTGAACAGCTCGATCAGGAATTCTGGGGCCGTCCGAGTCAGAAACAACTGCGGGCCACGCTGCTCGGAGCGCACATCCGCGAGATACGCCTTGACGCGATCCTGCGAACGGATCGGCTCGCGAGGAATCATCTGATCGCGCGCGATGAAGCCTTCGGCATTGCCGCCGAGGTCCACGAACACGCCATTGCGATCGACGCGCTTGACGATGCCGGACACCAGCGTGCCCTGGCGCGCCTTGAATTCATCGACAACCTGCGCCCGCTCGGCCTCGCGCACCTTCTGCACGATGACCTGCTTGGCGGTCTGGGCCGCGATACGGCCGAAGGCGACCGACTCCATCGGCACTTCGACGTAGCCGCCAACTTCGGCATCCGCGGAAATGTCCTTGGCGTCTTCCAAACGTAATTCGCTGTCCGGGAATTCCAGCTCGGTGGAATCGTCCGCGAATACCTTCCAACGACGCCACGTGTCGTAGTCGCCGCTCTTGCGGTTGATGGAGACGCGCACGTCGATGCCCTCGCCGTGACGTTTACGGGTCGCGGACGCGAGCGCGGCTTCGAGCGCCTCGAAGATGATTTCCTTGTCGACGCCCTTCTCGTTGGAGACTGCGTCCACCACCATCAGAATCTCTTTGTTCATCGTGCGAACTCCGCTATACGCTTACCGCGACTCCCGTCGCTCATACGTCATACGTCCGGGATCAACCGCGCCCGGTGAATGTCTTCGATCGGCAAGCTCACCTCGCCGCCGTCCGTCTCGAGCGTAATCTCGCTCTCGCCTACCTTTTGCAAGCGCCCCTGAAACCGCTTGCGGCCATTGATCTGCTGAATCATCTCGACCTTGACCCGCTCGCCCGCAAAGCGCGCGAAATGGGCCTGAGTCCTGAGCACCCGATCCAGCCCCGGCGAGGACACTTCCAGGGTGTACTCGTTCGGAATGGGATCGGCCTCGTCCAGCACGGCGCTGACGGCCCGACTCACCTTCTCGCAATCGTCCACGGAAATGCCGTCCGGGCTATCGATGTACAGCCGCAACAGCCCACCGCCGGCGCGCGGCGCGTACTCGATTTCCCACAGCTCGTAACCGAGATTGGCCACGACCGGGCCGAGCAGCTCGCCCAGCTGATCTCGCAGCATCGGTCACCTCCGGTTTGACTGTGGGGGCCCTCGGTGGCCCCATTCCGGCGCTTGTTACCCGCGCCGGAAGAGCTCCGCCGGGCCGGTTTTTACCGTCGCCGAAACGAAAAATGGGCCCCAAGGCCCATTCTCACTCTCCGTCCCTTCCTGCCAGGCGGCCTTGGCGGCGCCCAACTCCCCTCAGAAGCGAAAAAGGCCCTTCAAATCGGGCCCTTTCATACCCGGACACCTTATATATGCCCGGAAGCGCTACCTACAACCCCTGTCGGGACGGCTGACACCTGTTACCAGGAGGAGACGACCTTCAGGGGCCGCGGAGTTTAAGGTGGGGGGTGGGGGGATGGCAAGCGGGACCTAGCCACGATCTTTCCGCCTGGCCTGATCCGGGCGCGTCAATATGTCCAAAGAATCTGCTTCGCGACGGGACGCCTTTAGCGCCCTTCGTACCCAACCAGTTACAGCCACTTGCTTCGTCCACGTGTCGGGATTCGTCGCGCTATATCCCTCGCCATAGAACCGCTGCATGATCTGTGGAAGGAAATTCAAAAGCGAGCTGCCGCTGGTATTCACAACGGACACGACGTTTCCTGTCGGCGCACCTATATGCCGCCTGAAAGCCTCACGCCGGACCAGCACATCGTCAACAGAAAGGTCACGGTAGTCATCTCCAAACAACTGACGATATGCATCCAAGTGCTCAGGCCTGAACCAATAAGAAGTTACCCAACAAGGAACGGAGTCGATATGGATGTAATCGCAATACTGCCCTCTTTTTGAGAGATAGATGTAATCTTCGTCGGCATACGAGACCCACTCCAATCGAGCTCCATCGCGGCTCTTCCGGTACAACGGCATGCCGTGATAGACCACCTCCAGCAGCGACTGGATGTAGCTCTCCAAAACCAACATCTGCGAGCGAAGGAACTCACCAACCACGCCCTCCTTTCGCGAGCGACCTCTTTCCCGGTCAAAGCAAGCACGATCTATCTCCTCTGGCGGCGTCCATTCTTTTCCGAACCAATACAGAATGGACATATAACCGTCGAATCTTCTGGCCCCGGGGCGAACCATTGCCGTCAACTTTTCCAATATCGCCCAGGCCAGCTCGGTGTATTCCAGCGCCGACGGCTCACTGATTCCCTTGCTTTGCTGAAGCAGCGGATTTGCGTCTTGTGCATCTGCCATCCCCAGCGCCGACTTACAAACCCAGATCGCAAACAATTCAACATTGCTACGGGCAAGGCGCCGCAGGCGGGCGACATCGGCATTCGTCAGATCAGCGCGACGTTTGTTCTGCATGTTTTGGTCTCCTGAGTGGACTGTATCCGAGTACCGGGTTAACAACCCTCAGGGTATCCACAGGGCACTACATCCGCCCGCAACCGATACAACGCCTAGCTCTCAGCAGTTCGTAGCGACTCACCGCGGCGGCCCCATCGTCAGCTGCAATCCCCCGCCAAGAAACTCCGCCAATCTCTCCGCCTCCTCTTCGATATATGGCCTCGACCATCGCGGCAGCTTCCCAAACGGCTCGACTTCAACGGCCACGATGCGTCCTTTCTGCTCATGTTTCCAAACACCCACCATCCGGCCATCAACGAGCAGCACCGGAGATACCCATCCCTGCAGGCGATAAATCCTCTGGTGATACTTGGACTCAACGAACGCCGGCACGCGGCGTGATGCGCAGACCACCCACTGATCGAACGCGGGCAACAATCTCACAACCTTCTCGACCGGCTCTGTCGCCGCCAGCTCAGCAGCATCTTTGCTCAGCATCCAGTATCGCTTGCCCTCGATGCTCACTTCCGTCGCAGCATCTCCCAATGCAGCCAACCGACGTTTCGCCTCGCCCTGATTGATGCCCCACCAACGCGGACCGAGATCGTGCGGCGTCGCCGGACCATGGGTGCTGAGGTAACGCATCGTGAGTTCATCGAACGCTTTGTTAGTATCGATCTTCGAGGGCGGTTTGCGAAGCCACGTCGCTGGATGCGTGAAGCGCGCGTTCGCTCCATCGCTCGGTGCGAAACACAGCGAGCCGATGAACGATGCGTACCTCAGTGATGAACTCCAACTGCCAAGCATCCCGTCCACGAGTTTGGGCGCGGCGCCGAGTTTCGTGATGGCTTCCGCTAATTCAGTGCGGTCGAGAATCCTTCCGCGCAGTGCTTTATCGATGTAGTCAGCGACAGGGAGCGCCTCCGGATTCTTCAGCGGCCAGCCGCCAGGCTTCCAAATGCGGAAGCCTGCAATCCAAGTACCGAGATCGGCTGCAGGGAGTACGTGCAGCGTTGCGCGCATCGCCCACATCTTGACCAGCATGCGCTTCTTCCAAAGCGCATCCGCTACATGCTCCCGCCGTAGGCCGTCGATCCGCGCCCAGAGCGCGAGATCAACAGATGACATCACCTGCGCGTGCAACCCACGCAGGCGGTCAACGACAGCGACTAACTGTTTGGGTGATGCGCGCTCGATGAGATAGTGCCTCCTCATGCGCCAGGCAAGGGCTTGGTCCCAGGAAATATCCATCTTCATCGGCGTTAGTTGATCAAGAGTGCGTCCATTGAGAAAGCGATGTTCCCAGAGGTGATATCGCGGCGCAATGGAGGCAAATCGAGAAAGCTGTGTTGAAGACACCGCTACTCTTTAGGGAGGCCAATGGACCGGCCGAACTTAGGAGTACTGTGTGTCTCGGATTGTAAACTTCTACATGGACGATTCAGGAACACGTGCGCCGAATCGAGAGCCCCTGCCTTACAACAAGAACGCTCGTGAATTCTTTGCTCTTGGAGGCGTGCTCATCAATGAGGAGGTCGAAGCAACAGCTCGCAAGCTGTACGATGATTTTTGCACGCGATGGTCCATCACCTATCCGCTGCACTCTGTTGAAATTCGCCATCGTCAGGAGCGATTTTCCTGGCTCGCTCGCGATCGATTCGAGCGCGAGAAATTCATGCGCGATCTGAGTCGAACCTTGCTGTCGCTCGATATTCTTGGCCTGGCATGTGTCATTGATCGCCCAGGGTACGATGCTCGGTATCGCGAGCAATACGGCCACCGGCAATGGCATCTATGCCAGACCGCGTTTGCCATTGCCGTGGAGCGCGCAGCGAAATACGCGCGAAAAATGAATCGTAAACTGCGCGTATTGCCGGAGCGAACCAGCAAAGTTGATGACGACAGACTCGTCCGATATTACGACGATTTGCGGACTAGCGGCCCGCCCTTCGCAAGGACCTCGCCAGCGCAATATTCGCCACTCACCGCTGAGGGATTGAGTGAGACGCTCCATGAAATTCGGTTCAAGACCAAATCGTCACCGATGGCTCAGGTCGCTGATCTGTATCTCTGGCCAATCGCTCTCGCCGGCTACGAGCCACGGAACCGCCCCTATGTCGCGCTGCAATCCTCTAGTCGATTGATCGAGAGCCGACTTTCCCCGTCGCAGCTCGATGTTTGTGGATCGAAATACAGTTGCTTTGAACTTGTACGCCGACATCGACGCGGATGCTAGAAACAACAAAGGCCCAGACAATGTCTGAGCCTTTGAGGCGGCCCCCATACGAAGACCTCGTGGGCTAGGCCCGATCGTTATATTACTTCGCCATGTCTTTCTGTCCACAAGAAATCAATCGACTTCCAGTGGATCAGCATTGGGAGAGCCGCGTCAGTTACGCGGCAACACGCGCACAGCATCCCGCAGAACCACGCGCCGATGCGTCGGAATGCGCGCATTCGACGCGTGGATCGCTGCGGCAAATCTTGAAGCGCTTCACCCTCGGTAGCGCCCCCCAAATGACGTAAACTCCGCCCCCATGGCCTCCCTCAGCACCCCGCTCTCCGACGACGAGCTCGACCAACTTACCGAGTTCCTCGACGATCTCCCCAGCCCAACGGCGATGAACATCGAGCGCATGGATGGATTCCTCTGCGCCCTGGTGGTCGGGCCGGAACTCGTCATGCCCAGCGAATACTGGCCGCACATCCTCGGCGGCGGCGATCCGGAAGAGCATGGCCCAGCGTTCGACTCGATCGAGCAGGCGCAGACCATCATGAGCCTGTTCACGCGGCACTGGAACTCCATTGCAAGGACGCTCCAGCGCGACGACATCTACGTCCCGATCGTCCTGGTCGATGACAACGGCCAGGCGCTCGGTAACGAATGGGCGAAAGGCTTCATGCATGGCGTAAGCCTGCGAGCCGCCAGCTGGCAGACGTTCCTGTACGACGAGGAGCGCGCCGGCTCGATCGTCCCGATGATGGCGCTGGCGCATGAGAACGATCCGGATCCGAAATCGCGTTTCGAGTCCCCGTCACCCGAAAAGCGAACAGAGCTGCTGCAAGCAATGACAGCGGGCATCGTGCAGATGTATCGCTACTTCGCGCCGATGCGCACGCAAGCGGCCGCATCGACGTTCGTGCGTGGCCAGCCGAAGACCGGCCGCAATGAACCGTGCCCGTGCGGTAGTGGCAAGAAATATAAGCAATGCTGTCTGACGCGAACGCATTGATCGCATCGCTGCCCGCACTCCAGCTCGCAAGCGATTCCGTAGCGGCACTATTCGTTCTTCGGCAGACCACGCGCGCCCGTGGTCGTCGCAGTGTCGAGCCCGTGAACGTTTCGAGCAGTTGCGCCCGTGAGATCCGCGTTGGTCAGGTTCACCCCGGAGAGATCAGTGTTGTTGAACACTGCATCGCGCAGGTCTGCCCCAGAAAGGTCGGCGCCCGAAAGATTGGCGCCGCTGAAGTCGGCACGGAAAAGCCTGGTCCGCAGCATCTTCGCGCGGCTCAGATCTGAAAAGCTGAAATCGGTGCGCGAGAAATCCGAGTCGGAGAAGTCCGCCTCGATGGCCTTGGCGCTCACGATGTTGGCGCGCATCAGCCCCATCGACTGATTCTTCATGTCCGGCGCGGCGTTCATGCGAACCAGTTGCGCGTTGGACAAATCGGCCTTGCGCAGATCCCCGATCAAACGCGCGCCGGTGAGATCGGCACCGATCAGCTTCGCGCCAGCGAGCTGTGACGAAAACAGCATCGCCTCACGCAGCGAGGCGCCCGACAGATTGGCACCCTCCAGGAAGCTGACCGTGAGATTGCATTTATCGAGTGTGGCGCGACTGAGGTTCGCGCCATTCAGCACCGAGGCCGAGAGATTGGCACCGCGAAAGTCGATTCCCGACAGATCAACGTCGATCAGATTCTTGGCGGTGACTTCGGGCTTCACGCCGGCATGCGAACCGTCGAGGATTTCGAGCAACTGCTCACGATTGAGCCGCTCGTAGCCCTCCCACTCCGCACCGAAGGTGGCGCCCGCGAAGATCACGCACACCAACGCCACATATCGCCGACCGGCTCGCGAAGAGATGAACATCCGGCGTGCCTCTTGACGGTGTTGCAGCGGGTATACCGCTGACCGCCGCAACATTCAATTGTGACGCTCGCACCCGTGCCAGACCGCGTTTGCTAGGCCGTGGAGCGCGCGGCGAAGTATGTGGCGGGAAATAGATCGTAAACTGCGCGTCAGACTCGCTCGATACTACGATGACTTGAGTACCAGCGGCCCGCCCCTCGCGACGGCTTCTGTGTGGATCGAAATACAGTTGCTTTTAACTTGTACGCCAACATCGACGCGGACGCTAGAAACAACAAAGGCCCAGACAGTGTCTGAGCCTTTGAGGCGGCCCTCTTACGAAGACCTCGTGGGCTAGGCCCGGTCGTTATATTACTCCGTAAGGCCGTTGTGTCCAGAAGAAAACAAGCAACTTACGCGCAATCAGCATTGGGAGCCCCGCGTTAGTTATGCGGTAACACGCGCGTAGGATCCCGCGGAAATCACCACGGAACACCGGCCGCGGAAACAAGCTCCCTCACTGCAGCCGCCCCGACACCTTCACCGCATGCACACCGCCCGCCGCCAACGGCGTGGACTGGAAATCCCGATAAGTCAGCGTACCGTCCGCACCGATGCGATAGACCGTCACTCGATTGAAGCCGCCGTCCGCCACAACCAGATAGTTACCGCTCAAGTCGGTGGCCATCGCCGTGGCCCGCGCTACGTTTGGCGCTCCAAGCGAAGTGAGCCGCCCGTCCGCGCCGATAGCAAACGTTTCTACGTAGCCCGTTGACTTGAGGGCGAACAGGAAACGACCGCGAGGATCCATCTCGAGAGCGTTTTCGCCGTTTGCAACGAACGGGATATCCGCGCCCAGGGGTAACAGGTAGCCCCCTGGTGCGACGCTGTACGTCTGAATCACATTGTCTGCTGGCTTCACCACATACATGAAATTGCCTGACGGGTGCAGCGCCCAGCTGCCCATAGGGCCGCTGAGCTCGGCATAGTTGCCGCCCGAGGCGACCGCGCCCGTGGCGAAATCGATCGGGTAGTAGTACATGCGCGATTCGTTCGCTGTGCCGTCCGCGATCGGGCGAGTATAGAAGCGGCCATTCGGATGAACCATCGCCTGTTCCACCGCAGTCGACAATGTCACAGTCGGCAGCGACGTCCCCTCCCAGTCGCCCGTCGCGGGATCCATCAGATAGGTGCGCAACGTCGTCGAGCTTTTGTTCGCTACATAGGCGTAGCGGCCGGTTGAAGAGAAGACCGCCGGGGCGGGCGTCGAGACCGGCAGATCGTAACCAAAGTTCGTCAGGCCGGACGTGCCAGGATCGATCCCGAACAATGACACGCCGAAGCCGGGTCCCATCACGTGAGCGACACGCCCCGCAGGATCGAGAGTGATGCCTGTCGGGTTAGCCTCCGACTCAATCGAGCCCAGCGCGAGCGCGCCATTCGCCGACAGACGGAAGGACGACACCCGGTTGTCGAACTGGCTGCTGGTCACGACGGTGTCGGAGACGAATGTCAGCGGCGCACTATCCGTATCGATCGCCAGAGCAAACGTCCCCGAGCCGGCGTGCGTCACGCCCCAATTCGATGAAGACAACGCACCCGTCGCATGATCGATGCCATACGTGAGGATCGAGCCGTTGCCGATCTGATAAAGACGCTCGCCGGTCGCATCGAACAGCGGCGGTTCCGTGTTCGACGCATTGTCGATTGGAGTTGCGGCATGCGAAGTCAACGCACCCGTTGCCGTGTCGACGGCGTACTTGTGCAGCAGCCACCCGGGCATTTTGAATTCGTTGGTATAGAGATAACGCCCGGTGGGATCCAGTTGCGCGGTCTCGGCATCGGCACCGCTGGCGAAGGGGCTGCCCGCCACTCGGCGCGGCGCTCCGTTGGCCTGGAGAGAAAACACAGTGATGCCCTCTTCGCGTCGTAACGACGCAGGCGGTACCGCATAGATGAGCCGCCCGTTCGGATGCAGCGCCAGGAAATTCAAATCGGCGCCGCCCGTCGCGAAGGGGCTGCCCGCGATCGGCTGCGGTCGGCCACTCGCCGCATCCAGCGCGTAAGCGTGGATCGTGTCCGTGGTGGGATTGAACACATACAAATGACGGGATTCGCCATCGAACGTCATGCCACCGCTGCGCTCAGGCATCGGATACGCGCTGCTCGGAACTTCAGCAAGCACGCCCGTGGTCTGATCGATCGAGTAGGTGCGCAACGTCGATGCCACTTGATCCGCGAGGATGTACGCGTAGTGTCCGGTCGGTTCGATCAGGATCTGAACCGTGGCCGCGGCGAGCGGGATGGCACCGCGGTCGGTCAATGCGCCGGTTGCTTCGTCGATACTGAACATCCGCACGTCGAAGCCCACCTGATTGGCGACGTAAATAAACGGCCGCGTCGGATGCACAGTCATTTTCCGTGGAGCGTCGCCGCTGTAGTACGTGCCGCCAGGGACCGCTTCCAGCGTGCCCTCGCGTGTATCGTACGAGAACGCTGAAACGTTGTTCGAGTTGTAGTTGGCCGCATAGGCGAAATGCTTGAGGCCGCCGCCTTTGTAGATCGCCACGTCCGCGGGCGTGTCCCCCGCCGCCGCCGATCGGCGCCAAAGCAGATTACGATCGGCGTTCACCGCTAGCAGCGACACCGAATCGTTTGCGGCGTTCGCGGTAAGCATGAACGTCGAGTACATCGGGGGCTGGCAAGTGACCGAAACGTTGGTCACATTCGCCGCGCCGAGCGTGCCGCCGCTGTTGGCAACGACGCAGCGCTGCGCCGGCGCGCCGGGGCTGTGGTCGATGGTAACGTCGTAGCTCGCGCCGACATCGAGCGCCGTCGGGAACGTGAAGCCGCCGTTCGCATCGACGGTGAGTTGCTCGGTGCCATTATTGAGCACCATGTCGTGACCGACGAGCCCTGAGACCACTCCGCCAACGGTGAATTGATCCACGGTGCACGTGACATTCACGTTCACATCGCTGGCGCTGATCGTGCCGCTGCCCGCGCCGACCACGCAGGTTTGCAGCGGACCGCTCGGCTGTATCGACACGCCGACCGTGTACAACTCGCCGTCAATGAATGAGGGCATAAAGTTGAACGCGCCATTGGCGGTGATAGGCAGATCGTTACCGCCGTTGACTTGCAACACCAGCCCGCTGCCGATCAACCCGCTGACCGATCCGCCGATCCGGTAGATGTTGGTCGTGCAAGCAATGGCGACGTTATTGACATCGGCCGTGATCGTGCCGCTGCCATGGGTCGGCGTGCATGTCTGCGCTGGCGCAGCAGGTTGCGAACCGATGGTTACATTGTAGGCGGCGCCATCAGCGATTTCAGTCGGGAAGACGAACTCGCCGTCACCGGTGATCGATAAGTTCTCACCGGTGCCGCTCGCGAGACTCAGCCCAGTACCGACCAAGCCACTGACCGTGCCACCGAGTGTGTGGGCGCTCGTCGCGCACACGACCGCCACGGTTGTAACGTCCGCCGTGATCGTGCCAGCCCCACTCGTGACCGTACAGATTTGCGCAGGATTCGCCGGCTGCGCGGCCACTGCTACGTTGAACGAAGTTCCTGCGGTGAGCGCCGTGGGAAATGTGAAAGTGCCGTTGCTCGAGATGGCGAGCGTTTCCCCGTCGTCAATTCGCAGCGCCAGCCCTGCGCCCGACAAGCCAGTGACCGACCCGCCGACCGTGTAATTCTGCGGCGGCGGTGGTGGCGGCGCCCCGTCGTCAGAGTGTCGTTGCGGATCTCGATGGCAGGCCGTAAGAAAGACCAGAACAGCGCAGGCTGCAGCCGCGCACGCACGCTTCATCCACTTCACTCAGTTATTCCGTAACTTCGTTGCCGCGCGGGCTCGCTTTCCATTGGGAAATCGTGCCGCAATTATGTCCGACGAACCTTACCGGACATTTCTCGGCCGCGGCCGTGCAGCGGTCGCAAAAATCGGTCATCGAGTATCAGGTGAAAGTGCCGCTTCGTCCGCCACGCGAGCGCTCAGCCCCCATTACTGTGACTTTCCGCTGCGCTTCGGCTTCCCTCCGCTCTTGCCCTTCGGCACCGGTTCATTCTCATGCTTCGGCGGCAACGTCTTCACAAACCCCCGACACCGCATCACCCACTCTTCCAACTCCTCATCACCCGCAATCCCCGCCGGATCAACATACACATACCCCTTCATCGGCTTCCCCGTGAAGTCCATCTCACGCACATGCTTACGCTTCAACATTGCGGCGTAATCCTCGGGGCCGACGCGCGCCATGAGCACGTCGCCGATGATGCCGACGAACATGTGGCCGTCGGCGAGAAACGCGACGCCGCCGAACATGCGTCGCTCAGTGATACGCGGCGTCTTCATTAACACGTCACGAATTCTTTCGGCCAAGCCTTCATCGAACGCCACACAATCCTCCAGCTGGAGTGCTCACTGCTAAATTCTATCGCATCGTCACTAACAAGACCGACTTCACAAAGCCACGAATCCTCCGCAGGGAGGATTCCCCTCGCCCCAGACATGAAACTTATTCCCGCGACGCCGGCTTTCCGAATCCGGCCAGCTGCTATCGTCGTGACGAACCACACATCGTGGCGACAACGACGACGGAATGCTCATGACGAATTCTCTGTTCACGCCGGTGCAACTCGGCCAGATTCATTTGAAAAATCGCGTAGTCATGTCGCCCATGACTCGCAGCCGCGCGATCGGCAACGTGCCGAACGAATTGATGGCGACCTATTATCGCCAGCGTTCCGGCGCCGGTTTGATCATCACCGAGGGAACGTCGCCCTCGCCCAATGGTTTGGGTTACGCGCGCATTCCGGGGCTGTTCAATGAAGCGCAGGTCGCCGGTTGGAAAACAGTCACAGACGCCGTTCATAGTGCCGGCGGCAAAATCTTTGTCCAGTTGATGCACACAGGTCGCGTCTCGCACGCGCTCAACTTGCCTAAAAACGCGCGAGTCATCGGGCCGTCCGCAATCGTGACGCCCGGCGAGATGTGGACCGATCAGAGCGGTCAACAGCCCTTCCCCACGCCGGAAGTCATGAGCGAAAAAGATATCGCGGACACCATCGCCGAGTTCGCAACCGCGAGCAAGCTGGCGATTCAAGCCGGCTTCGATGGTGTGGAGCTGCACGGTGCCAATGGATATTTGCTCGAACAGTTCTTGAACGTCGCATCCAACCAGCGAACCGATCGTTGGGGTGGCAGCGTCGAGAACCGCATCCGCTTCGTGGAAGCAGTGGCGAAGGCTAGCGCCGAAGCTATAGGCGCCGACCGCGTGGGCATTCGCTTGTCCCCGTACGGTGTATTCAACGGCAGCACGCCGGATGCGCAAACAGACGACGTCTATCTACAGCTCATCGATCGCTTGAATGCGTTGGGACTGCTGTACATCCACATCGTCGATCACAGCTCGATGGGCGCCCCGCCAGTCAGCCCCGAGTTGAAAGCGAAGCTGCGCGCAGCGTTCAAGGGCACCTACATTCTTTCCGGCGGCTACGACGCAGTCCGTGCGACGGCAGATCTGAACGAACAGCGTGGCGACCTGGTGGCCTTTGGCCGCCCGTTTATTTCCAATCCGAACCTGGTCCAGAAGCTGAAGGCCAGCGCCTCCCTGCAAGCGCCGGACGCGAACACCTTCTACACCTCGGACGAGAAAGGCTACACGGACTACGCCGCGTAACGCCAAACGAGCGAGTCGGGGCTAGCGAACTCGCCCCGACACACTCCAGCTGGAGTGCGCACTGTTAAGTCCCAACGAGCGCCGGTGCATAACGAAAGACCGCCATCGACAACACCGCGAGTCCAAGCAACATGCCCGAGACGCGCGAGCTCAAAGCAGCCCTGCGACCGAGCGTTGCAAGTTGTGCCATATCCGCTGCCGACTTCGACGCCTCACCTTGCAGCTTCGCCATTTGCATTCCCGCCGGTCGGCCGATCAGAACGCCGACGAGAAACGACAGCACAGCAGCGATCGCGCCGGACCCGAGCACGATGCCAGCGGCCGACGTGTCGCCGGAATGAAGCGTGGCGAACAAATAGATTCCAGACAGCACGGTGACCAGCGCGGCGATTCCCGACGCGGGCCCCAAGCGACGCGCGACCAACCCGGACCAGCGACCGGCGCCCGCATCGGCATGATTCGCACCGAGCGGTATGATGGCGAAAGAGAGCGCAAACATTGAGCCCGCCCAAATGACTCCTCCGAGAATGTGAAGTACGCGGGCGAGCAGCAGGAGCGTGACGGTGGCCATGGGTCCCTCGAATGGCGAATTGAATATACACACTGTATAACTAATTTTATGGCAGTCAAGTCGAAACGCAGGACTTATCGCAGCGACGTGCGCGCGGCATCGGTTGATGAAGGACGGGCACGAATGATCGAGGCGGGACGGAAACTACTGAACGGCGGCAAGGGAATGCCGGCGTTCTCGATCGACGCTGTGGCTCGCGAAGCGGGCGTCACGCGCGCGACGGTCTACAATCAGTTCGAATCGAAGCACGTGTTGCTGGCAGCGATCTTCGATGACATCGCCCAGAAAGGCGGGCTGTTCGAGCTGTCGCAAGTCTTTTCAGAACCGGATCCCGAGAAGGCGCTACGGCGCGCCGTAGCGATCTTTGCGAAGTTTTGGGGAATGCATGCGCAGAGCATGCCGAAGTTCACGGCATTCAGTCAGCTGGACGAGGAAGTCGCGACCATGCTGAGCGAGCGCGCGGAACGCCGACGCAAGTTGTTGACCGCAATCGTGGAGCGAATCAGCGCTGTGCGCTCCCCCGCCGATCTCGTCGACGTGTTGTACGCGCTGACCGGCCCGGAATTTTACCGCTTGCTCGCGATACACGGCCGCGGCGCCAAGGCTGTCGAAGAGCTCACCTGGCAAGCCGTGACCGATGCAGTGAGACGATTTACGAAGTAGCAGCCTCGCGACGCCGCCGAGCAAACATCATTCCCGCCGCGCTCGCGAGCAACAACCCGAGCGTGCCCGGCTCGGGCACGTTGTGAGGAACGTTGTTGATCGTGAAGGTGCCGGTCCAGTCGGTGCCGAAGGTGAATCGATTGCTGAACCAGTTGCCGTCGAGCAGGTAGCCGCTCAACAAGCCGTTGACGAAGGTGAGATCCCAGCCGGTCACGCTGAAGTTCGATAGGTCGTCAAAGAAAAAACCCAGACCCGCTTCGTTGTAGCCCCACTGACCGCCGAAAATGTCGAGCGAAGCCGCCGACGAGCTCCAGCTCAACGAGTTCGACATCGAGAACAGATAATCGCCCGCCACCGTATCGAAGCGCCCGCCCGTCACGTCCAGACTGCTACCGCTGCTGGTATTGCCGTAGAACTCCATGCCACCGTCGATCTTGCCACCGCTGATCGTGCCGTCGACATCGTCGCCGGTGCGAAATCCGTTGGCGATGTAGCCGCCCGTCATCGACAGGTCGACGAGCCCGGCAGCGCCGCGAAATCCACCGAGAATCGCACCGCCTGACATGTTGAATGCATAGTCGTTCAAGCCGCCGAACGAAACGGCGCCCGCGACTTCGCCACCGGTCATGTTGAGTCGGATGCTGCCATTCTCGGCATTGACGATATTGCCGTTGATGCGGCCCTGATCGTGCAGATCGATGTAGCCGGCGTAGCGAACGTTGCCGTTGATCGTGGCCTGGTTTTGCACGATCAGGTGGGTACCGACGGTGTAATCCATGACGACATTGCCATTCACGGTCGCTTGATCGGACAGCCTGACGGTTGCAGGTTGGCCGCGCATGCTGATCGCCACTTCCTGGCCGACGCCTGCCTCGATCCGGCCGTTGCCGGAGACGTTCAACGTTCCGGCTTGAGTGCGCACTGCGCCGAGCAACGTCGGATCGTTCACTCCCTGCACCACGCCGCCCGACTGCACGTTGAGGACGGCAGCGCTGTTATTGACGATGATGTTGTCGGTGACCGTCGTGTTGATGACGTAGGTCGTCGGGCCGGTGTAGATGATGGTTGCGTTGGCCGCCGACGCGAGACACGTCGCGATCGCCAAACCGAGAAGAGCCGAGGTTCGAATCTTTCCGTGCCGAGCGCTCATGCGTTCCTTGGAGCTGATGAGAACGCCGCGTACCGCAGCAAGTCGTGTGCCACAGCAAAAGAAACAAAGTCTCCTCAGGACATTGAGTTAAGGAGCAACGATGCGGAGCGACCGCTATGTAGCCCCTGTCGACACCAGTATCTGCCGAAAAGTCAGATTCACCCGCGGGCCGCACGGGCGCGCGAGCTTGTTGATTCCATGTTTCCAATGATGCTGAGTCGCGCCTTTCATCAGCAGCAGGCTGCCCGACTCCAACGTCAGCTGAACGGACTTCAGATCCTTCTTGAATTTGTGTTTCAGGACGAACGTTCGCTGCTCACCGAAGCTCAGCGACGCGATCGTTGGATTCCGTCCCAGCTCCGGCTCATCGTCGCTGTGCATGCCCATGCTGTCGCGATGATCCCGGTAGTAGTTCAGAAGCACGCTATTGAAGGAAGCTTCAGACAACGCCTCGACGCGACTTCTCAGCGTCGACAGCAAATCGGTCCACGGCAATGGCTCGAGCGACAATCCCGAGTAGGTGTAACGCGCGCCCGCGTCTCCGAACCACGCGGCCAGACGGGGTTGCTGGTATTCCTTACCCCAAAGATTGATGACCTCGCTGCGCCAGGGAATCTGCTCGATGAGCTGTTTTAGAACGAAGTCGGGCGCCGCGCCAAAATCAACGCGCGGCGCGTAATAGATTTCGGCGTCTGGAATATCGAGCAGGTCCAGGCCGCCGCTCGCGAACAGGTCTTGGGTCACCCGCGCACACTAGCGCAAGCCGAAGGAATCCTCTACGTGGAGGATGCACCCGATCCTCTCAGCTCCCCGTCCCCAGGTTCTGTGCCAGGAACTTCTCCAACTCCGTCAGCAACGTCACGCGATCGGACTTTCGATTCAGCTGATGACCGGCGTTTTTGAGGAAGATGGCCTGATGGGGCTTGCCGGCGCTCTTCAGGGCCGAGGCCATCTGGCGGGAATGGTCCACATCCACCTGGACGTCTCGGTCGCCGTGGATCAGGAACACCGGGATGGAGATGTTCGCCACGTGACGCAACGGCGAATCTTCCTTGAGCTTGTCCTTGTTGGTACCGAGCTGCTCCCGCACGATGGCGCGGTTGCTGAAGGCACGGGCCTCGGCCAATAGATCCTTCAAGTCGCTGACGCCCGCGATGCTCGCCGAGCAGCGATACAAATCGCTGTTACGAACGGCGGACAGCAGCGCCGCGTAGCCGCCGAAACTCCAGCCGACGACGCAGACCCGTTTCGGATCGGCGATGCCTTTCTCGATGGCCCACTTGGTGCCGTCGGTGATGTCGGTATAGGTCAAGCCACCCCAATCCTGGTGTGCGGCGTGAAACCAGTCGCCGCCGTAGCCGGACGAGCCCCGGAAATTCATCTGTAACACCGCGTAGCCGCGACTCACCAGAAACGCACGCAGGAAATCGAAGTCCCAGGAGTCGCGAGCGATCGGGCCGCCATGAGGCATGACGATCAGCGGCAACTTCTCGGCCCGCACGCCCGGCGGCACTGTGAGATAGCCGGGAATCTCCACGCCATCGCTGGCCTTATATGAAATCGATTGCATACGACCGATGGTTTTCGGATCGAGCTCCGGATAGGCCGTATCGATCTTGTAGATCTTCTTGTCGCCGGCGCGTAACAGATAGTAAGTCGGGCCTTTTACATCGCTATAGGAGCGCACGACATACACTTTCCGATCGTCGGAATAGTCGCTGAGCACATTGAAGGTGTCCGGCAACACGCGATTGATCACGTCGACCTGCGCTCGCGTCGCGTCGTCAGTGTAGTGCACGAACGGCCGATCGGTCTCGTAATAGATGCCGATCAGTTTTCGATCCGGCGTGAGAATCGGGTCCGACGCGTCGACATGCGGATGGGAGAACACCAGCTTCGGCTCGACCTGGTCCGTCAGATCCATTTCCCAGAGCGCATCGCGGCCCTCGTAAGTCCCCTGCGCGAATGCGCGATTGGTACCAGGAAGAATGGCAATCGGCACGAGCTCGTCACTGCCGCCGAACGCTTTGACTTTGGCGAGCGGCAGCCATTTCTTCTCGTTGTCCATGCGCGCGAAATATTCCAGCACCGGGCTGTCGCGCCGGTAGCCGTAGCCGAAGCGGACGTTGCCGGCACCGTCGGTGGCATAGCCGCGGATCGGGTAGTAGTCACGGTTGCGTATCAGGCGACGGCCGCTGTTTACGTTGACCTCGTAGATCGCCGGGTAACCGGTGCGTTCCATATCGAGCGCCATCAACACCGTGTCAGGCTCGTTCGGGGTCCAGTCGAGGATGTCGTCCTGGAACTGCGTGCGCCCTGCTTCGGATTCCTGGAGCAGGACTTTCTGGTTGGCACCGTCGGCATCGACGCCCACCATGCGCGAGATACTGTAAAGGACCGTGCCCTCGCGCACCGTCGCCGTCACACCGCAAAGAATGCGTTTGTTATTCGCCCAGCCGCACCAGCTCAGATCGTAGTCGCCGGGCTTGGATGCGAAGATGAATTTCGGCGCGCCACTGAAATCGACGGACACGGTTGCCACGGCTTCCTGGTCGTCGACGCCGGCGATCAGCAGGAGCTGCTTGCCATCCGGCGAAACGGCGACGTTGCGAATGGCAGGAAGGCGGGCGAAGGCGTCGATGGGCGACGGCGTGGCGGTGTCGGCGTAGGCCGAGGTCACCCCAGCCAACAGACACAGCGACAGAAAAAGAAACTTTCGAGGACTAATTCCGTTAGTGCTGGCGTTCATTGTGTCCGACCCGCTGCAGGGACCGCGCGATTCTATACAAACGGATGACTCCTGATATAGTCGCTCGCCTGCCCCGCGCCCAAACAATGAGAACTCTCCCGCAGTCCTGGTCTCTGAACCGCCGATCCCGACATCGGTTCATGGCCATTGCGGTCGTCGCGCTGTTCGCCTGGCTGCTCGAGTTCGCGACTCATAGTCACAACAGCGATCCCGTCAGCCAGACGTCGACGCAGAGTATTCATTGCCACGTTTGCGCGGGCTTCCAGGCTGGCGCGGGGCCGATGCCCTCGCTGCCGACGCTCGAGTGGGTAGCACCCTCCTTCGAACCCATCGCGCTGCCCGAGTTTCCGCCCTCCGCAACCACTGTCTCTCCTTATCGCAGCCGCGCCCCACCTCGCGCGTGATCCTGCGACTTAGTTTCCAACGCTGAATTCATTGGCGACCGCCAAGGTCCGCACGCTCCAACGCGCGCGGCCATGAGCGCGCTCGCGTGTCTTTTTAAAGCCCGAGCGTCAGCTTGGGAGGAGAGCTTTTGTGCGTGTGTTTTTCAGGAACTCTGCCGCGGCCGCCGCGGTGATGTCGGCTACGTTGAATCCAGTCTCTGCGCAGGAACCGGAGAATGAGGTCGAGGAAGTTGTGGTGACGGGCACGAACCTGCGCGGCCTGCCCAGGGAGTACGTGGCCAGCCCCGTGTTCACTTATTCGATCAAAGAGATGGAGCAGTCGGGACTGGGCTCGCTCTCGGAATACATACAAACGCTGCCACAGAACTTCATCGGCGACTTGAGCGAAGCGGCCACCACCGGCGTCGGATTCGGCACCGGCCTGGGCGGCGCAGTCTCGGAGAATCAGTTCGACGGCTTCTCCGCTTTCAGCCTGCGAGGCCTCGGCTCGGATGCGACGCTCACACTGCTAAACGGTCGACGCCTGGCCAATGCCGGCATGACGGAAACGCCCACCGTCTCCTTCATTCCCGCCGCGCTGATCGAGCGCATCGAAATCGTTCCCGACGGAGCCTCGGCCAACTACGGCGCCGATGCCGTCGGTGGCGTAGTCAACCTCGTGACTCGACGCGAGTTCGACGGCGTGGAGATCCGGCTGCGAGGCTCCTCGGCCACCGAAGTCGATCGCGACGAGTATCAAGGCAGCATCGCGGCCGGCCACACCTGGGATGGCGGCAATGTTTATGGCGCAGCGGCCTGGCAGGATCGCGAGCCCTTCGTGGACGATCCGGTGCGAGTGGGCAGCAACGATTATCAAATCACTGCCACGCCCGACGAAACCGTGCAAAGCATTTTCGCGGGCGCCAGTCAGCAGTTCGGTCCGGCCAAGCTCACCGTCGAAGGCATGTACTTCGACAGCGATCGCAGCTCCTACCAGCTGACCCTGCCCGCCAACCGTCGCACGTTCCTCACCGAGTCCGACGGCTATTCGCTCTACAGCACGCTCGAGTGGCAAGTCGGCCGGGCCACGTTCTTCGACGTGATGCTGGATTATCACGAGAACGAAACGTTGAATGAAACGCGCCGGCGCGGCACGCTGCAAGCCCGTCGCAATCATCACAACCGACTCGTCTCCGCCGAAGCACGAGGACAAACAGAACTGTTCGACCTGCCCGGCGGCACGATGCGCACAGTCGGCGGCCTGCAGTACCGACGAGAGACGCTGCGCACCGACGCGCTGATTTTCTTCTCGAACGGCGGCGGCGAAACGGAAGTAACGTCGGGGTTCGTCGAAGCTTACTTTCCGATAATGAAATCGCTGGTGCTTTCCACCGCCGCGCGCTACGACGACTTCGGCTCGAAGCTCGGCTCGCAGGTGTCGCCGAAGTACGGCCTGCGCTGGGGAGTGACCAAGGATCTGAGCCTGCGCGCCACCTACTCCCAATCGTTCCTCATTCCCAAGCTGAGAGATCGGGCCGGCGTCGCAGAGCAGGTTTCCTTCCAGGCGGTGCCGGATGCTTATCTGGATCCAGCCAACCAGGACCCTCGCCTGCCGCAGGGCTACGCGCTCGCAATGTTTCGCGCCGGCTCCAATCCGGATCTGGAATCGCAAGATGCGGAAACGTTGACCGCGGGATTCGATTACTCGCCGGCATTCATCGACGGGCTCGATATCAGCCTGGGCTATTACCGCACGAAATTGACCGACCGGGTGTCCAGTCCTTTTCCGGATGACATGCTCATCGAGCCCGGCTTTCAGATCTTCGTGACTCGCGATCCGAGCACGACTCAGCTCGCCGCCCTGCTGAACAATCCCCAGGTCAATCGGATCTTCGCGGCCGACGTGCCCTTCATTGCCAACGGCGAGGTGCAGATCTTTTCCGGCCCGGACGCGGTGCCAGCAGAGCTGCTGTCGAACGTGCACGTGGTTGCTGACTCGCGCAGTCAGAACTACGCCACGCAATTCACCGATGGCATCGATCTGGATGTGAGTTACGCGACACCGCTACTCGGCGGCGACGCGTCGGTGCGGCTGCGAAGCCAATACATTCTGACGTTGGAAAGTCAGACCACGCCAGGCGTACCGGCCACGTCGCGACTCGGGACCATCTACAACCCGACCGATCTCACGCTCACCAGCACCTTCGGATGGCGGCGCGGCCCGTTGTCGCTCGGGTCGGTGGTGTATCACAGTGCCGGCTTCAAGGACGTGCGCTCGGGACAACAGAACGCTCGCATAGGCTCTTACACGACAGCGAGCATCGCGGTCGGTTGGAACTTCGATCGTGCGCACTCCTCTGCATGGCTCGCCGACTCTTCCATCGCACTGGTCGTGTCGAACGTGTTCGATCGCGAGCCGCCGCGCGTCGAAGATGAAGTGCTCACTTATAGCCCGCTGAACACACCTGCGAATCCCCGCACGGTCGCATTGGTGTTGAACAAGAAGATCTAGCGAGGCTCGGATCGGCCGCCAGGGACGGCGGCCACGAACTCTTTCGGCGACGTGCCCGTTTCCCGACTGAACGCCGTACTGAATGCGCTCGCCGACTGATAACCCACCGCCAATGCGGTTTCGGCCACCGACATCTGCTCATGCGCCAGCAGGTTCTTGGCGACCGCGATCCGCCATTGCAGTAAATAATTGAGCGGCGTGGTGCCGATGATCCGGGCGAATCGATCGGCGAAGGACGATCGGGACATGCCCGCCTGACGCGCGAGGGAATCCAGCGTCCACGGATGCGATGCCTTCATGTGAATACCGCGTAACGCGATGGCGAGCTGCGTGTCCCGAAGGCCCGCCAGCAACCCGCCCGATTTCGGCTCAGACGGCGCCGAGCGCAATGCTTCGACCAGCATGATCTCGATGAGACGGGTCAGCACCAGCGCCTGCCCCGGCCGCTTGTCGCTCGCTTCTCGTTTGATGAGCTCGACGATGGGTGCAACGTTGCGGCTCGCAGGAGCGCTGGCCTGGATGTGCAACATCGGCGGTAACAGATCGACCAGCATCGACGCGTTGATCGGATCGAACGCGAAGTAGCCGCCGAGCAGCGTCACAGACGGCGCGACGCTCACATCGCCATGAACGATCTCGTCGACGTGCTCGGTTGGAATCTTCAGCAGCTTTGGCTTCACTTGCAGATCGCTGGCCAGCGCAAAGCCGGGCGTCGCAGGAAACAAGATGAAATCGCCAGTCTCGAGCTTGGTCGGCCGCGCCTTCTCCGCGGTGAGCCAGCACGGTCCAGCAATGACCAACGCAAAGCTCGGTTGCCCGAACGCGGGATAACGAATGCCCCAGCGACCGCCGCCGCGGACGACCTTGGACAAAATGGTTTGTGGCTTCAGCAGCGTGACGACAGCGGCCAGCGCATCCATTTCGGACTCTCGCAAACGAAACTTGGACTGCCTCTTATAGCTCGTCCAGCGAGCCGGGGCTACTGTCTCGCCATCAACCACGGAGACATCCATGACTCACACCGTCCTCATCACCGGCTGCTCTTCTGGCTTCGGCCTCGCGAGCGCGAAACTGTTTCTGGCCCGCGGCTGGAATGTGATTGCCACGATGCGCTCGCCCGACCCGACGCTGTTCGAAAGCCATGACCGGCTGCTGGTGACCGCACTCGATGTCACAGCTCCCCACAGCATCGCAGAGGCCGTCGCGAAAGGGATCGCGCGCTTCGGACGCATCGACGTCCTGGTCAACAATGCGGGCGTCGGATTGTTCGGTGCCGCCGAAGCGACGCCCGCCGAACTCACCCAGCAAGTGTTCGAAACAAACACCTTCGGTGTGATGGCTGTCGCTCGCGCCGTGATCCCTCACATGCGAGAGCGTGGATCGGGCACGATTGTGAATGTGACCTCGAGCGTCGGCATCGCGCCGATGCCGCTGGTTGCGGTCTACACCGCGAGCAAATATGCGATCGAGGGTTACTCCGAAGCACTGGCGCATGAGCTGGCTGAGTTCGGCGTTCGCGTGAAGATCGTCCAACCCGGCTTTGCGCCGACCACGAGCTTCGCTGCCAAATCCGGCGGTCGCAGGGACGATCTGCTTCCGTCCGCTTACACCTCCTTCGCGGGGCGCTATCTCCAGTCGATGCAGAATTATCCGACTGCGTACACGGCCGAGGCAGATGTTGCCGAAGCTACCTACGCCGCAGCGCTCAGCAGTGACGACAAGCTACGCTACCCGGCCGGCGCCGACAGCGTCATGCTCGCTCAGTTGCGCCAATCGCTTCCCGAAGCCGATTTCATGAGCAGGATGCGAACGATGACCGGCGGCTGATTGTAATTTCCCAGGCTGCGGTGTAACCATCCGGCACGGAGACCCTCGCAAGGAGCCGTGCCGTTCATGAGCCGAAAGCCTTCCGCCGATAAGGTCCGCACCCGGGTCGCCGCGATCGTCGAGCGCTTGCCCGAAGCCAAAGCCGTGCGCTCCGGCGAGCATCTGAGCCTGGAAGTTCGTCAGCGCAGATTCGGCTGGTTCCTCGCCGATCATCATGGCGACGGTCGACTGGCGCTCAGTTGCAAAGCGCCGCCCTTGCTCGTGGGGCAACTCCAGCAGCTCGTGCCGGAACAATTTCATCTGCCCAAGTACGTCGCCAGCAAAGGATGGATTGGCCTGTGGCTGGACGTGCCCAAGGTCGACTGGGATCAGGTGGAGATTTGCCTGGTGGAGGCGTATCGAATGGCGGCGCCAAAGACGCTGGCGGCCCAGCTCAGCGGCTGATCGTTATTCGCTTTTTTCTTTCTTCATGGCGCGCTTCGCTTCTTTCGCGCCTTCTTTGACAGCCTCGCCCACATCTTTGGCGGCAGCGCCGACGGCCTTGCCAACCTGCTTGGCACCGTCACCCACTTCGCGCGCGGCGGTGCCAACGGCCCGGCCAACGTCCTTGGCGCCTTCTTTGAGCGTGTTTTCCTCGGCAAAGCTCGGAGCGGCCAGACTGGCGGCCAGCAATACAGTGACACTCAGCAAGGCGGGCAATTTCATGTTGCAGGCCCATCCATCAAGAAAGAAGGCACATGTACCTCCGCCCGGGGCGATTGTCCATAGTGCGGTCCCCGAAATGGGGACACCCTTCCTATATTGGCCCGACCCGCTGACTGGCGCCTGAACGCGGCTCCGTCATTGCAGGGGCTGCACCAGATCGCCGCGCTTGAAGTGGTCGTTGAGCCCCGGGATCGCGCGCCACAGGAAATCGATTCGAAACTCCTTCGGCTCGAACGGCTGCGGGGCGTCGGAGGCGACGGCATAGAAATACGCGCGCGTCCGGTCGTGATGGCGCTCATTCAACAGCGCGATCATGCGCGACGATAACGCCGGCGTGCCGTCCACTTCCCACTCCTCGCCGTCCCATTGGAATGTCACCAGCTCCGGCCAGTTGGGAACATTGGGCGGCGTGGTCGGATTGAGCGTGCGGAAGCTGCGTGCCGCCGGCAATGTGCCGAGCGGATGGACCGCCGTAATCATCTCGCCCCAATGCGAATGGATGTAGCAGTCGTAGAGCGTGCCGTCGCGCTCGACGATAGGTCCGTCCACTTTGTATGGAACGGTGCGCATGGCAAGCAACTTCCGTAACGCCGCTCGATACCGCTCCGTGAGCAAGCGCGGTCGATCCGACGCGAGCGACAGATAGTCAGCCACGGGCACACGCTGCTCGAAACTCGCGGCCGTCGCTTCGATCAGCTTGATTTGGTCTTGAGTGGAGAACGAGCGCTTCACCCATGTCATGTGACCGATCGTCAGCTGACGATCCGGGAATTCACGCACGACGATGCGAGCATCGTGCTTGCTGGTATTTACTTCATGCACGCCTTCGCCGACGCGGTACTCGCCTTGTGTAGTCCACTTGATGTTGTCGGTGCGATCGGCGACGCGAGTCGTCAACGACTTCAAAGCGGCGGCTCGACTATCTCGATGCCACGCGGCGATCGCGAGCACTTCCGAGACCGGCCGGTTGCTGCCCATCAAGAAAATGGAATTCGGCGTCTGATCGAACGAGAACAAGGCGTAGCCCTCGCCTTCCCGGGTCGCATAGGGATCGAGGCGGCTCGGCACATCTACGAACCCCAGCTCGGCCAGCGGCTGACGCTTGGAGCCCGATCCAAAGAACATGCCCGCGCTGGCCACGGAAATGCCGCCGATCACGAGCGCCACGATCCAATAGAGATGCATAGGTCCTCAGGAAACGAACCAGGCGAGCGGACCCGGCGCATCGAACAGCAACGGCTGCCAGGTCCAGCCGGCCTCGGTGACGGTGCGAATCAACGGCCCCGTCATCTGTTGTAAATCAAGGCCCGGGCCCTGACGGAAGAACGTGATGCCCATCTGCAACTTCCAGTTGTACTCACCGGAGGGCGATGCACGACTGCCCAGGTACTCGAGCACCTTGACTCGATGATTCGACTCGTCGAGCTCGAGGACATATCGATGCGTGCCGACCTCGCCGGTGGTGTCGTAATTGACCCGCACCTCCCATCGCCCATCGCTCAGGCGAGTGACCGGCACCGTGGCCGAAGCAAGCGTTGCGATACGTTGATCGAGCTCGGCTGCGCTGGCGGGCATTTGTACGACACTGCTCGGCTCGACGCGCCCTGCCCAAGCCGCACCTTTCAAGAACCAGAACGAGGCGACGATGACCAGGATCGCGAGGGCCGCACCCGCCACGCGCCAGCTGTCGAATGCGGTAATCCATGCCGGACGAGCGTCGCTCGGTGTCGTCATCACGCGGGCCTGACGCATGCGATCTTCAATCGCCGCACGGTCCGGCCCTGTCCACATGAAAACCGCGCGACCGAGTCGTTGAAGCGCAATTTTGTCACCGATGGGCGTGCGGGTGCCGAAGGTCGTCGTGCCATCGCCGGAGGTGTTTCTGGGCGAGAACATCGTCCACAACGCAGCGGCGCCGACGCGAGCCGCCTCTTCATCGGCGAATCGGGCAGCGACTACCGTTTCGCCATTGAAATGTATCAACAGCTGCGCGACCTCGGCCCCGCTCAACGCTTCGACGAACACTGCCCGCGCATCCTGCAGACGAGCCCGATCGACCTCGGTACCGAAGATCAATTCCGGCCGGGCAAACGCCCCGACGCCGGCAATCGCGGCCTCGTCGAGTGCGGGTTTTGCCTTAGGCCAAAGAGCCATCGCCCCGTGCCCGAGGAGTTGGGGCACACAGATAATGGCGAAAAACACGCCGATGAAGACCACCGGCCGCAGCGACAGCCCGGCACTGCGCATTAACAATGCAACGGCGGCCAACACCAGGGCGGCGACCAGCATCACTGCACTGACGATGACCAGACCCAAATGGTTCTGGACCAGATTGTTTTGAATCAGAGCGCCCACCCGGCCCCGCAGTGTTGTTATTTGTCGGTCGTGGCGCGGGGACTGTAGTCAGGCGCGGGCGGCGGTTCAAGTGCCGCTTGGTACGAGGCGACTACGGCGGGGGTGGAAACGTCCGCGCGACGCGCCCCATCCAATCCTTCAAAGCGCCGGAACGCAGATCCTTCTCCGGCGTCATGCCGAGGCGCACGACGATGAGATCTTTGGACGGCACGACGAGCGTGTACTGGCCTTCGAAGCCTTGCGCGCTGAAGCCGTCGCGTTCCGGTCCCGTATCGACATAGATAGGATACGGCCGCCCGCCTCCTTCCTTCGGTGCGAGCCACCAGCCCGCGCCATAGATATCGGCGTTCTGACCGGTGCCATGCGTGCGCGCGAAGTCGACCCATCCTTCCGGCAGGACCCGTCGTCCGTCCCACATTCCATCGCGCAGGTAGAGCAAACCGAATCGCGCGAAATCGCGCGCCGATGCATAGATCAACGCGCTGCCATACAACAGGCCGGTGGCATCGAACTCCGGCTGGGGCTTCATGCCGATGACATCGAACAAACTCACATTCATCCACTTCATCATCGTCGCACGACGTTGTTCCGGCGATGCAGGATTGGGAACAATGGCGCGTGTGAGCGCATCCGCTGTGAGCACGATGCCGCAGGAATTGTAATTCCAGTGCGTACCCGGCTCGTGGATCAGCGGCAAGCCGGCGCAGTAATTTGCGACATCCAGACGACCCGGACCGAACAACTTTCGCGAGGCGTCGCTCTCAGCAATGGCCTTCGCTTCGATCTCGAGATATCGCTGCCCATCCGTCATTTGCAGCCACTGACGCCACGGAATCTGCGAACGACGATCGTCAGCGCTCCAATGCGGGCTGCCCATGGGCTTGTCGATATCTATTTTTCCCTGCGCGACGGCGACGCCCACCAACGCTTGCGTGATCGATTTGGCCATCGACCACGAGACCAGTCGCATGCTCGTGCTGTAACCGGGCGCGGCACGCTCATAGATGAGTCGCCCGCCGCGAATGATGACGACCTCGCGCGTCTCTCCCAGCCCGGGAGCGTGGTTATCGAAGGCGTCCGCAATCGCGGCGCTGAACGCTGCTGTATCCATCTGCGCTGGCAACGAGCCGACCGGCCATTCCGTGGTCGGCCAGGGCACGTCGGGCGCTTGCGCAGGCAACGGCACCAATTGCGCATTCGCATGCGATAACGGTGCGGCCAGCAACATCGTGACTAACAGAGATCGCAACATCGCGAGTTCCCTCCCGCTCGAGTCGAGCCTCAGTTCACCGGATGGCAGCCGTATTCTTTTTCGAACTGCGCCCGCGACGAGATCAAGCCGCCGAGCGCCGAGACTGTTACAGCACTACCGCCGATGACAACATCGAGCGGTCGCAGTGCTTCGGGATCGAAATCGGTGCGGCAGGAATCGAGAGGACGGCCGGCGACAAACAGGCACGAGCAGGTTTGTTTGGCGACGTAGGTTGTACCGATGCGTGCGGTGGCAAATGTATCCCTGGCGCTCCATACACCAATACCGACCAGCAGCACGAGCATGCTGGCGAGCAGCTGCCATTTGCGCTTCATGCGGCCTCCATGCGCTTGAATGAGCGCGCCGATCCTAGCGCAATTACTTCATGAGTAACAGGCGGGGCCGGGGCGCCCGTTCAGGTCGCCGAGCGCTGCTTCGTCATCGGCACAAAGGTGATGCTCAACCCGCCCGGCAATGGATGCTCGAGCGTTTGGTCGCCGACATAGCCGCAGACTTCATAAAGACGTTTGCCGGGCAACGTCGCCATCAACGCAAACCGGGTGAAGCCGGCCCGCGCAGCTTCGGCTTCACAGCGATCCAGCAACATGCGTCCCAGCCCGCGACGGGCGTGGCGTGAATCGATGAAGAACGCGCGAACGCGAGCGGCGTCGACAGCAGGGTCCAGATAGGAATCATCCCGGATCTCCCGGGTGTCGCTGCCGAACAGTGTTTTGCGCCGGCTCCAGCCGCCGCAGCCGACGATCTCGCCGGCGTCGGATTCAATGACGAAGTAGGTTTGATCTCGAATCAGCGCGGTGTCGACGCCGAATGCTCCGAGCAGCGCGGCTTCGATTTGTGCCGGCGTGTAGTCGTCTGCGCCCAGGTCGCGAATGGAGCGCGCGATCAGGTCGTGAAGAACGGGTTCGTCGGCGAGGGTTGCCAGCCGCAATCGATAGTCCATGCTACCGATGCTAGCAAAAGTTAAGTCGGCGGAGCGGCCAGCAACGACGAAACTGTACGCTTGGAAATGCCGGCAACTGTCCGGACAGTCGTTGTAATCGCTTCGCCGTCGGCCCGTTCGAGCGTGTCAGCAAATCCATCCGCGAAGCCTTGCCAGTAGGCACCGCGAGCATCGGCCACCGTGCCGCCATCGATACTCTGAGCGGCCTCTGCCAACACGCCGCGCACGTCGCCGTACGACTTGCGAATCAGCAACTGAGCCTGGGAAATGTCTTGCAGCGCCTTGCGGGGATCCGCGGCATTCCATTGCGACGGTTGAATCGCCTGCTCCGCCACCACGGTGCGAACATGATTGAACTGACCGGTCGGAAAGCGTCGACCGCCGCCGCGAATGGCAAGCGAGTCGCGAATCTGCGGCCAGTCCTTTTCCGAGACACTAAACGCCAACTCCCCTTTCGCATCGCGCGTCGCGCGCACGCCCATGGGAGTCAATGCTCGATCCAGCGCGGTAACCATTGCTGCATCGGATTGAGTGGGATCGACCGTAACGGAGCTGGCCTGACGCGACCATTTGCCGACCGCGAAGCTCAGCGTTTCGGTATCGCCATTACGCAATGTTTCGAAGCTCAGGCCGCGCACGGAGAATTCCTGCTTCGCCTTCGCGTCCGAGTTGAACTTCAGATTGCCGTCCAGTGTGCCCGCGCTCGCGGCCGAGCGCTGCTGCCAGAACTGATTGAACTTCTCGATGGCGGCAGCCGCGTCGCCGCTGTTCATTTCCTTGCGAAGCACGCGCAGTCGCGCATCGGCTTCGGACAGAAACTGCAGCGCCTGCTGTGCGCCCGAGACCTGACGATTCAGCTGGCCATCGTAGGATTTGAGCCCGGGGCGCAGCGTGGTCGGAGCAACCGGCTCGACCTTGGCGACCGGCGCCGGCAATTCAGTACGGGTGAGCGAGACGCTCTCAACGGCGCCCCGCGACGTAACCTGACGGCCTGAATCGACGACTGAAAGTTGCATGAGAAAGAGAGATTAGATCGCGTTGAACAACGACAGCTTGCTCACCTGCGCGTACGCCTTCTGCGTCGCCTGCACCGCTGTCGTGTAACCGTTCAATTTCACCGCCGCGTCGCTGTAGTCGAGCTGACCCAACGTCAACGCCGCCTGCTTGTTCGCCAGACTGACGTTGGCATGGCTGGTCTCCAGCGTCGAAAGAATGTTCTGCGCGCCGCCCAGGCCCGCGATACGGCCGCTGATACTCTCGATCACATCGTCCAGCGAAGCCATCGCCGATTCGATATCGGCGCGCACCACCGGATCGTTCGCGGTAGAGCCGGTCTGTAACGTCGTGAGCGCCTGCTCCAGCCGATTGAGCATGCCCGCAACTTCCGGCAATGTGACATTCGAAGGCTGCGTCACGCCCGGACCGACCGCCACTCGCTGCGATTCAGTGTTGCCCGTGAAGGTGTAGCGCGAGCCCATCGGCGCGGCCGGATCGTAAGTGATGGTCGCCGAGTCGACTGCCGTGCCCGAGAAAACGTAGCGACCTTCCGCATCGGAGCTGTTCGCCACATAGAACATGCTGTCGAGCAGTGGCTGCAACGATCCAGCCATGGCGGCAATGTCTTCCGAGGTATTGGCGCCGTCGCCGGCCCACACCAACAGGTCGCGGGCACTCAACATGTCGTTCGACATGCTGGTGAGATAAACCTCGTTCTGCGTCAGACGGCTCTGCAAGGCGCCGATGTTGTCGCGATATTGATCGAGCGCGGCTTCTTCCCGGTACAGGCGCGACAGGCGCACCGTGGTCACGGGATGCTCGGAGGGCAGTGAGTATTTTTCGCCGCTGGCCATCTTCTGCAGAATGTCCTCCAGACGGAAGGACGCCTTCTGCAAGGCCGAGTTCATCGTGGTGTGATATTGCGTGCTGGAGATGCGCATCATGACTGGCTAGCCTCAACCCAACATGGCAAGCGTGTTATCGAACAGCTCGTTCGCGACCGCGATCACTTTCATGTTCGCCTGATACATCTGCTGGTACTGCATCAGGTTGATCGCCTCTTCGTCCTGGTTCACACCGCTGGTCGACTTCCAGCTCTCCTCCGCCTGATTGCGCACGGTCGTCGCGGTGTCCATGGCGGCCTGGTTCTGCTGACTGTCCATGCCCAGCTTCGCGACCAGCTGCGTCGAGGCGTCGGACAGCGTCACCGAGCCGAGTCCCGGCAACGTGATCGGCGAGGAGCGCACGCCGATCAGCGCCAGCAAGTTATCGCTGTTACCGCCGGCAGTGGCCGACGATGAGAATGCAAGTTGGCTGCCCTGAATACCCGGAGTCACGCGGAGCGTGCCGGTCGCGGTCGTCGAATCGTACACAAACAACGGGACACCCGGCGTACCGTCAGGCGCGAAGCCCGCGGCCAGCTGTGTGTTGACGGCATCCGCCAACTGCTCGGCCATATCGCCGATCGATTCGATCATCGGCATCAACGTCTTGGTCTCGTAATCTTCGAGACCGCCGAGCTCACCGCCCAAACCAGTTCTCGGCAGGACGAACGATTCCGACGCGAAGGCGACCTGCAATGTCTGCGAGCCGTCCGGATTGGTGACCGCACTCATGGTCGCGGAGCGTCCACCGACCACCAGCGGCTGACCGCCGCGCAACGAAATGCTACGGGTGCCGTCGGCCTGATCGACCACCTGCAGGGCCACGAGGCCGGCGAGCTCGTCGATCTTGTTATCGCGCGCATCCATGAGCGCCGACGGATTCACGCCGGTGCCCTGAGTAGCCGCGATCTCTTTGTTCAACTCGGCGATGTCTTTGGACAGGCCGTTGATCTGGGTGATCGTGGTGTTCCGCTGCTGCACGATCGCCTGGCGCTGATTCGACAGCACCTGCGTGAGGCTGTTGAAACGCTGCGCGAGCGCGTCGGCGGCGGTAATGATCTGTTGACGCAACGGGGTCGAGGTGGGATCGACGCTCGCGGCGTTCAGCGCGCCGAAGAACGCATCGAGTCCGTTGTTGATGCCGGACTCCTCATCGCCCATCACCTGCTCGAGCTGCGTGAGATACGGCTGCGCGGTCGTGCGCTGGCCCAGCTCGGAGGCGGAACTCCACATCTGGAGGCTCTTGTATCCGTCGCTGAAGCGAATCAGTGCCGGCACTGCCACGCCGCTACCGGCGCTGAGTACGCCCGTCTGCCGAGGCGCAATCGACGCCAGCAGCACGCCCTGGCGCGTATAGCCCGGCGTCATGATGTTGGCCACGTTCTGGCTGGTGGCGGCCAAGCCCGCCTGCGCTGCCAGCGCTCCCGACAATGCGTTATAGATGATGCTCATTGCTGGAATGGAAAGCGACCAGCGCCGCTCAAAACTTAAACTTTGTTATTTACTATTTTGCGGAAGCAGCTGACGCACGATCACGTCCGCGATACCGAATGCACGCTGCCTGGACATCACATCGGCAACCGACGTGTCCGCGTAGTCGAGCATGTCGCTGTTGGTGTTCTTGCCGTAGATGCTGTCTTCGCCGGCGATCTCTTTGGTCGCGCTACGCATCTGACGGAGCATCTGCGAAATGAAGAAGCTTTCGAACTTCTCCGCCGCCTGCTGCACCTTGGCACGATAGATAGTGTCCTCGTCGGACGGCGTGACTTGCGATGAGAGGGCGTTGACGTTCATGACTTAGATCACCGTCAGCTCGCCTTCGATCGCGCCCACTTGATCCAGCGCCTGCAGAATCGCCATCAGATCGTCCGGCGTGGCGCCCGTGCTGTTGACCGTATCGATGATGGCCTGGAGGCTCACGCCCTCGGGCCACTGGAACATCCGACCTTCATCCTGCGTGACCGACACATCGGACTGCGGCGTCACGACGGTCTGGCCCTGGCTCAGCGGATTCGGCTGACTCACCTGCGGATTCTCGCTGATGATGACTTTCAAGCCACCGTGAGAGATCGCAGCGGAACGCACCCGCACGCCTTCGGAAATCACCACCGTGCCGGTGCGCGAATTGAATACAACTTTAGGCAGCTGCGTGCCGACATCAACCGGCAACGCTTCCAGGCCGGCGACGAACGCAACTCGCTGCGTCGGGTCCATCGGCGCGGTCACTTCGACGCTCGTGGCATTGCGCGTCGTGGCGACAGTGCCGTATCGCTTGTTGATGGCTTGAACGATGTTAGTAGCCGTCTGGAAGCTAGGCAGCTTCAAGCTCAACAGCACGGTCGGACGCGTGTCGAAGTCGGTCTCGATCTCACGTTCGATGGTGCCGCCGTTCGGCACGCGGCCCGAAGTTGGCGAATTCACAGTGACGCTTGAACCGCTCTGCCCTTGCGCCGACAGACCGCCGACGACGAGGTTGCCCTGCGCGAGCGCGTAGACTTCAGAGTCAGCGGCACGCAGCGGCGTGAGCAGCAACAGGCCGCCACGCAAGCTCTTCGCATCGCCCATCGAAGAAACGGTGATGTCGATCTTCTGACCGCGACGATAGCCCGGCGGGAACACGGCGCTGACCATGACAGTCGCGACGTTACGCAGTCGAGGATCGGTCCCCTCGGGGAGCTTCACACCGAACTGCTTGAGCATGTTGGCCACGGACTGGCCGGCGAACTTCACCTGCGTGCCGTCACCGGTGCCCTGCAGGCCGACGACCAAGCCATATCCGAGCAACTGGTTCTCACGAACGCCTTCGATGCTGACCAACGAGCGCAATGGCTTGGTCGGCGGCAGCGGCGCCTTGGCGGTCGCATTGACGCTCGGAGCGCCGATCAGGAGCGCGAGCGCCAACGTGAGGAGAATTCGTTGCATCAACATGAATCCAGGTCCTTAGAACGGCATCCACGGACTGTTGAAGAAGCGTGTCAACCAGCCCGCCCGATTGGAATCGGCCAAGCTGCCCCGACCTGAATAGGCAATGCGTGCGTTTGCCACGCGTTGTGACGAAATACGGTTCTCGGCGTCGATATCCTCGGCGCGCACATACCCGGACACGCGCAGGAACTCTTCACCCTGATTCAAATTCAGGCTCTTCTCGCCATGCACGCGCAACAGCCCGTTCGGCAGCACTTCCTGCACGATGACGGTCAGCGCGCCCTGCAGAGCGTTCTGCTGAGTGCTGGTCGCGCCGCCCTGGAACGAACGGTCCGCCTGGATGCTGGTGTTCGCATCGATGGTGCTGTGACCGATCGTGAAGGCCGGAATGTCGACGCTGCTGCTCTTGTTGATGTTGGTGTCGGCGCTCTTGCGAGCCTGAGTCGTTTCCGACAGCACCACAGTCAACACGTCGCCCGGACGGAACGCACGCACGTCCGCCACCAATGCCCACGGCCGTTCCGTTGTAAACACACCGCCTGAAGTGCCCTTCGGCAAAGCAGTGAACTCGGGAACCGGCGGCTCCTCCTGCTTCGGCTGCACCCGAGACATCATCGAGCAGCCCGACAGCAGCAGTGCCGCACCGACGGCGACGAGCAACGTGCGAACGTTCATGATCATTACCGGACAGCCGCCGCCAGGTACTGGAGCATGTTGTCGGCCGAGGTCAGCACCTTCGTGTTCATTTCGTAGGTACGCTGAGCCGCGATCATGTCGACCATTTCTTCCACGACCTGCACGTTCGAGCCTTCCAGCGCGCCCTGCTTGAGCTTGCCCAGCGCGTCCTGACCGGGCGTGCCTTCGGTGGGCGTGCCGCTCGCGACCGTTTCCTGATACAGGTTGTCGCCGAGCGCCAGCAGGCCCGCGGGATTCATGAAATTCACCAGCGTGATCTGACCGACCTGCACCGGCTCGGTCTGGCCCGGCACGTTCGCGGACACCTGACCGTCCTGACCGATGACGATGTTGCTGGCGTTGGCGGGAATCGTGACTTCCGGCGCAATGGGCATGCCCGTCGCGGTGACCAGGCGCCCCTGATCGTTGACCGTCAGCGCGCCCGAGCGCGTGTACGCGAACTCGCCGTTCGCCTGCTCGACCTGGAAGAACCCCTGGCCTTCGATCGCCACGTCGTAGGTCTGACCGGTGGTCTGCAGATTGCCGGTGGTGAACACCTTCTGCGTACCGACCAGACGCGTGCCGTTACCGAGCTGCACGCCCGACGGCGACACGGTGTTGTCGTCGTTACGCGCGCCCGGCGGACGCTCGACCTGATAAAACAAATCCGCGAACACCGCGCGATCGCGCTTGAAGCCCACGGTATTCACGTTGGCGAGGTTGTTCGCGATGGCCTGCAGCTTGGCGTCCTGCGCCTGCACGCCCGTCTTGCTGATCCACATTGCCGGATTCATGGAAACTCCAAAAGCTATTCGTTAACCGCCGACCAGGCGATTGCCGGTCTCGGCCATGCCGTCCGCCGCGCGGTACAGCTTCATTTGAATCTCGAACTCGCGAGTGAGATTCATGACGGCGATCATTTCCTCGATGGCGGACACGTTGCTGCCTTCGAGATGACCGCTGCGGACAGTAACGGTCTCATCGCCCGCGAATGGCTGGCCGTTGCGCGCGACGATCAAACCGGCGGGATTCTTGGTCACTTCAGCCGCGTCCGGCTTTACCAGCCGCAGACGATCGACCTGTTGCATCTCGGTCGAGCCGGGCGACTGAATTGAAATCACACCGTCGCTGGCGATTTCCACGCGAGTGAACTGCGGCAGAACGATCGGGCCGCCGTCGCCGAGCACCGCACGACCGTCGAGCGTCAGCTGGCCATCCTGATCGACGACGAAATGACCGGCGCGCGTATACGCCTCGCCTTCGCCGAACTGCACCGTGAAGTAACCCTGGCCAGAGATCGCGACATCGAGATCCTGGCCGGTCTGACGCAACACGCCTTCGCGCGAGGCCACCGAGTTCGCTTGCAGCTGACTCATGTGGCGAGCGTCGTAGCCGTAGCCGGTGTTCACCGCCTTGCTGGTCGCCAGTTCTAGGTCGGCGCGAAAGCCGCCGGTCTCGAGATTGGCGAGGTTGTTGGCGTGAATCTGCTGAGCGCGCATCCCGCGCTCGGCACCGCTCATCAATGTAAAGATCAACGCATCCATGTAGGCTTACTCAGATCGCCTGCATCAGCGACTGCATCATCTCGTTCTGGGCCGTGATGACTTTGGAGTTGGCCTGATAGTTACGCTGCGAGTTCATCAGCTGCACCAGTTGCGAGGTCATGTCGACGTTCGACTGCTCCAGCGTGCCCGGGGTCAAACCGCCGGCCATGCCGACGCCCGGGGTCGAGTACAACGGCTGACCGGAGGCGCTCGAAGTCGTCCAGGCCGTATCGCTGACCTGGATCAGTGCGCCTTCCGCCGGGAAAGTGGCGACGGCGAGCGTGCCGATGCGCTGCTTCTCACCATTGCTGTACTGAGCCAGCACACCGCCGTCTTCGGCGAGCTGCAGGCCGAGATACGTGCCGGCGGGATAGCCGTTGGTGGAGTTCGTAGTCGTCGTCGCTTCACCGGCCGACTGCGTCGTGCCCGCGTAGCTCACGTTGAGCGTCAGCGGAGCCGCGCCGGTAGGAGTACCCAGTGCCAGCGCCACCGTGCCGGCCGGCGCAGTGAGTTGACCGCTGGTGTTGAAGTCGAGCACCGTCGTCGTCGGCAAAGCCGTGCCATCGGTGGTGTAGTGAACCGTCACCTGGTTGGTGCCGGTCCTCACAAAAAATTGAGTCACGCTGTGCTGAACACCGAGCGAGTCATATGCAACCGACACCATCGAGCCGTTGAACGACTGCGGATCGGTCGCGTCGAACGGCACCACCGTCGGCGTGGTCCAGTCAGCGGACAGGTTGCCGACGTAGTTCAGCGTCGTGCTGGCCTGTGCGGGAATCTGACCGGTCGACACTCGCAAGTCGCCGAACGCACCGAGCGCCGTGCTGTTGGCAAGAGCCGCGTAGCCCTGCACGCGACGACCGAAGCTGTCGGAGAGATAACCTTCTTTGTCGACCGAGAAGATGCCGACGCGCGTATAAACTTCGGCGCCCGACGTATCGCGCGTGACGAAGAAACCGCGGCCTTGCAAAGAGGCATCGAGGCTGCGACCCGTCGTGAGCACGCCGCCACCGACATCGATGCTCTGAGTCAGCGACGATGCTTCGGTACCCATCGCCTGCGAGCCCGCATACATCGCGGCGAAGTTGGCGCGGCTGGATTTGAAACCGTACGTGCCGGCGTTGGCGATGTTGTTGCTGATCGCGTCCAGCTCGGTGTTGATCGCGTTGATGCCGGACAGTGCAATGTTGAAGCTCATGGGCGCTCCTGAAAATAAAACTTACTGAGGACGGCCGTTGAAGGCCGTGATCGCGCTGGCACTGATGCTGCCCAGGGTGCTGACCTGGAGCACCGCGCCGTCGGTCGCGGAGATACGCACGCTCTGCAAGGTGCCCTGCACTTCGATGGCAGGCGTTTCCTTGCTCGCGGTCTCCACGCGCATTGAATACGTGCCGGGCGCGAGGCCCAGCGCTTCGGGATCGATCTGGAAATTGACTTCGCCGGGCTTGTGTGTGCCGAGCTGAATCCGGCGCTGCTGACCCGTGGAGTCTTCCAGCACGACAGTCGTCGTGGCGCTGGCGGATTCCAGCGTGAAGCGACCCGGGATCACCTCGTCGCCCACCACGACGCGGTCTGCCACCGCAGTCACATTCGAGCCGACCTGCGCACCGAGCGCCATGACCTGCATGCTCTCGAGCATCGAGGCGCTGGCCTTGGTCTGCGCGGCCATCTGCTGCATGGACTCGACCTGCGACAGCTGGGTCAGCTGACTCACGAACTGGCTCGGGTCGGTGGGCTCGAGCGGGTTCTGGTTCTTGATCTGCGCGATCAGCAGCTTGGTGAACAGCTGCGACATATCGCCGTTGCCGGTGATCGAGTTGGACGAGCTGCCGACGTTGCTGCCGGAATTCACTTCGTTGGTGGCGGCGGTCATGATTACTCCTCGCCCAGTCGCAGCAGCGACGTCTGCATCGACTTGAGCCGACTGAGCACTTCGACGTTGGTTTCGAACGCGCGCGAGGCAGCCATCATGTCGGTCATCTCGGCGACGGAATTCACATTGGGGTAGAACACCACGCCTTCGGCGTTGGCGAGCGGGTTGTCCGGCTCGTACGACTCGCGCACCGGCTCCGTGCTTTGCACGACATCCAGCACCTGGACCTTGGCACCGGCCATGGCTTCGTCGGTCGCGTTCCGCTCGAACACGGCGGCGAACACCGGCTTGCGAGCGCGATACGCTTCGGCTTCCGAGCTTGCGGCCGTATCCGCATTAGCCAGGTTGCTGGCGATGGTATTGAGCCGCACACTCTGTGCATTCATCGCGGAGCCCGCGATGTTGGCGATATCACGAAATGACATGCTTTAACCCTCGATGGCCTTGGCCAGCCCGCGCAGCTTCATGCCGATGAAGGTCAGGGAGGTTTGGAAGTCGGAGGCATTCTGCGAGAATGCCGCCTGCTCAACGCCCAGCTCGACGGTGTTGCCGTCGGCCGAGGGGTGGTTGGGCACGCGATACATCGTCTCGGCCGCACCGGTGTCGAGCACCAGGCCGCCCTCTTCGCTCGCCGCCGTGGCGCGAGCCAGGCTGGCGGCGAAGTCGATGTCGCGAGCCTGATAACCGGGCGTGCTCTCGTTCGCGAGATTCGACGCCAGGACTTTGGTGCGCTCGGCGCGCAGCCGCAGGGCGTCGGCGTGAATGCCCAGTGCTTTGTCGAAGTTGATGGCCATGGTCTTGTCTATGAAACCGTTCGAAACGTCGTGTTACTCGTTACTGCTGTTGCTGCTGCCCGCATCCGGTGCGTGGTCGGCCAGCTCGGTGGAGAGCGCAGTCGAACGAGTCGCACGAGAGCACGTAAATCGATACGCCGAATCCATCGGCTGGGCCGAGCCACAACTTAAGCTCAAATTGACTACAGGGAATCTCGGTGGGTGTCCCGACGATGCGAACATAGAAACAATTGACGTCCGACATCCGTCACGCATGCGCTTCGCGGCGATATGTAATGGCGAGAAGCGCGAGGTCGTCGTGCGAGCAACCATTGCAGCCAATGTCGTCGTATCTGCAGAGGATCTGAAAGCCGGCACACCGATCGATGCGTCGTCGTTGAAGCTGGAACGTCGCGATGTGACTGCGACACCCGGTGCCGTCACCAACATCGACGAGGTCGCCGGCAAGACCAGCCGACGCGCCATGCGAGCCGGACAGCTCGTGGATCGCCGCTGGTTGAACGAGAGCGTGCTGGTGAAGCGCAACGGCAAAGTCACCATCATCGCGCGCAACGCAGGCGTCGAAGTGCATGTGGCCGCGGAGGCTTTGCAAAACGGTCGGCGCGGCGAAGTCATCTCGGTCAAGAACTCAGCCAACGGCACTGTGCTACGAGCGCGCGTCATCGGGCCCGATGCTGTCGAGCCGCTCGAAATTCCTTCCGGAACGACTCGATAGCGCTCAGGCTGGCGCATATGTGCCACCGCCGTCCGTCTGCAGCACCCGCTGCAGGATTTCGTGCTGATTCATCAGCAGGTCGCAATTGCGCTGGTTGAGGCGCTTGCACTCCTGCACCAGCGTCTCGAGCGTCTGCCACCACTCGTCGAACGCCGGACGCGCATTCGCCGGCAATCGGGCCGAGACCGCTGAAATCGTCACAGCGCCCGGCTGCTTGCCGACCAGCACCTTGGCAAGCGCCAAACGCTCGGCGCGACGCTTTTCCATCTGAGTCGTCAGCACGGAGATGCGATCGGCGATGTCCGTGATCACGGCGGAGCGATGCTTGAGCGCAGCTTCGAACTGCACGTCCAGCAACTCACGCAGCGTGCGGTAGTCGCCGAGATCGGCGTGCACGCCTTTGATCAGACGGCCGAGCGCCTCGCGCACTGTCATCTACCGCTCCGGTGATAACGCTCGATCAAGGCCGCGAGCTTGGTCGGATTGAACGGCAGCTCGCCGCGCTCGAGCGCCGTCTTCAACGCCGCGACCTTTTCATGATCGATGTCGGGCATCTCGCTCATCGCCGCCATCGCGGGCTGAAGCACGCTCGACTGCAATTTCGACGCTGCACTGGACGCCGTCGTCACCGGCGTGCGGATTTCTGCGGCGGGGGCAATACCTGCGACCGGTGTGGCGGCAGAGCCCGGAACGACCTTCATGTTGGATCCTCGAGACTTGGTACGCATGACTCACATGTCCCTGTTATGCAGCTGGCCGCGCAGCTCTTCCAGAGCGGCGCTATCGGGCAAACTTGTGCTCACGTCATCGCCCAGCAGCGGCTCGGTGTCGGTGGCCGCGCCAAACATCTGAGTGATGCTGTGCGCCTGGCCGCGAGTGAGAATGAGCAGTTCGATACGACGGTTCTCAGAAGCCGTCGTGTCGTCGGTATTGATCGGAGCGGTGTCAGCCTGGCCGACCACCTGCAAGACGCTCTTCGCCGGCATGCCGCCCGCCAGCAGATAACTACGCGCCGCCATCGCGCGCTCGCTCGACAGCGTCCAGTTCGAGAACGCGTTGTAGCTTTGATCGGCGTACTGCAAGGAATCCGTGTGACCGACGATCAACAACTGATTGTCGATCTGCTTGAACAGCGGCCCGAGCTTCTTCAACAAGCGCAGGAAGCGCTCGTTCGGCATCGAGCTGCCCCGTTGGAACATGCCCCGCTTGTCCGTGTCGTGCATCAGCACGCGCAGACCGTACGGCGTAATGATGGTGCGAATGTTGCTCGACAGGCCGACTTCCTCGCCGAGTGCCTTCAGCACATCGGACAGCTCGACCATGTCGGCATGCGACTCGTAATGATGTTTCGACAGGCGCATGCCCTCGCCCGGACCGGCGGGATCGCGCTCGCCCGTATTGGCGGCGCGCTTGGAGAGCGTGTCGCCATCGCTCGGCAACGGATTGCGATCGATCAGACTGCCGCGCGGGCCGCCCATCGACATGGACACCTTGCCGCGACCTTCGTCGATCAGACTGCCGCCGGCCGCCTTCAACAAGTCCTGCAAATGCTCCTGCTGCCGCGAAGCCATCAGCCACATGACCAGGAACAATGCCAGCAACGCGAGACAGAAATCCGCGAAGGCGACTTTCCATGCCGCGCCACCGTGCCCCTCCTCGCCATGACCGCGGGAGACGCGCTTGACGATGGTCTGGTGACCTTTATCAAGCTGCTTGTTGAGCACGTAAGTCTCCCTTACGACGACGCGGCGTAGCCGGCTCTTCCGCCTCTTCGTCCCCGTTGTTCAGCTTGTCGATCCAGCCTTCCAGGCGCGCGAAGCTCGGCTTGGTATTCAACTGCACCAGACGACGGCCCGCGTCGATCGCGAGCAGCGGCGGCTTGCCCGCGACGTGAGTCACGAGCACGACCTTCACCGAGTCGAGCGCCATGCGCTCGTCGTCCACCAGCTGACGCATACGATTGGCGATCGGATCGAGCACGCCGTAACACATGAAGATGCCGATGAAGGTACCGACCATCGCGGCCGCCACCGCCATCGCGACTTCGCCCGTATCGGCGCCAGCGGCCACCGAGTTCATCGCCATCACGATACCGAGCACCGCGGCCAGAATGCCGAAGCCCGGCATGGCATCGCCGACTTTGCTCAAGGAGCGGGCCGGCTGCGCCATCTCTTCATGGATCGCGCCGATTTCCTGATCCAGCACGCCTTCCAGCTCGTGCGCGCTGATCTTGCCCATGGCCATCAATCGGAAGTTGTCGACAATGAAGTGCAACAGCTTGGGCTCGTGCAGGATCATCGGATAACGCTTGAACAGCTCGCTCTCATGCGGCGCTTCGACGTGCGCGTCGAGCGCCTTCAGACCGCCGGCCGCCGTCTGCAACAGTTCATACATCAGCAGCAGCAACTGGCGCTGGAACTCTTCGCCGTCTTTGCGACGACCGAGCACTTCCTTCACCTGCAGCCACATCTCGCTGAGCACGTGACGGGGATTGCCGAGAATGATGGTGCCGGCGCCGGCGCCGATGATGATGATCAGCTCGACCGGCTGCCAGATGACACCCATGTCACCACCGTGCAGCATGAAGCCGCCGAACACACACAGCAGAATGGTGGCTATGCCAATGAGCGACTGCATCGATCTATCCTCGCTGCTACTGCAGCAGCTCCCGTAACTTCTTCAGCGCCAGCTTGTTGATCTGGCACACCCTCGCCTCGGTCAGGTCCAACACGCGGGCAATCTCTTTCAGGCTCAAATCGAACTCGTAATACAGCTGCACGACGCGCTGTTCACGATCGTTCAAGCGACGCAGCGCCTGTTCGATGCTGCGTTGGAGCAGCAGATGCGACTCCGGCGAATGGCGCCGATCGCCCGACTGCTCGGTGAGCTGCTGTAACAGCTCATCGAAGTTGGCCAACTGCTCGGCGCTCTGCGCCAGCTGATATTCCTGGTACTGCTCGACCGTCAGGCCCAGCGCCTGCTGAGTCTCGGCAGGCGTCGGCTCGCGACCCAGCTTTCTCGCCAGCTCGCGCACACCATCGCGCACTCGATGCGTCTCCTGACGCACCGTTCGCGGACGCCAATCCTGCCGGCGCAGCTCATCGAGAATCGCTCCTCGCACGCGCACCGAGGCGTACGCAGGAAACTTGTCGTCGGGCGTGCCATAGCGACGAACCGCATCCAGCAATCCCATCAATCCGATCTGCTGCAAGTCCTCGCGATCGATGCCGCCGCCGGTCTGCAGCTCGAGCTGCTTGACCACGCGCTTCACCAGCGGCGCGAATGTCACGAGCAGACGTTGCTCATCGGCGGCGCTCAGGGGCGCTGCGACGAACTCATCCGCTACTGCATATCCAGCTTGCATGCTCGTATTCAAAACTTATTCGACGATGAGCTTGCCGATCATCACATCGGTGAACGGCCGGTCAGCCCGGTCCTTCGCATAGCGGTCCGCGAACGCCTTTTCCATCGTGGCGGTCAGCTCTTCCACCGTCATCTTGCCGGCGCGATCCATCGTCAGCGTCGACAGCTCTTTGACGGCGAGGCTGCGCAGCAGCGGCAGCTGTTCACGCGTGGCTTTCTCGTCTTCCTCGGGCGACTTGAACACCAGGTCGAGCGCGAGGTAGTGAGGCGCAGGTTCGCCTTCCACACCACGCAACATCACGATGACCTTTTCCAGGCTCACATACTTATAGATGCGGTCGTCGACCGGCTCCTCTTCCTTCGGCGCGGGCGCCGCTTCGGCCGAGGCGATGGCACTGCCACCTTTCATGAACCACCAGGTCGCGCCGGCACCGACGCCGACTGCAAGCACCGTCACTCCCAGGAGCGCGGCTACGATCTTTCCGAAACTCATGCGCCACGCTCCTCATCCACCGCGAGCGTGAACGACTTGGCTGACTCTTCATTCGATTCCGACAGCGCGCGGCCCGGGGCGGCGTCGCGCTGTGACTGAGACTGACGCTGGCCCTGCTGGCCGGCGCTCTGCTGTTCGCGCGAGCTGTCGGACACGTGCACGGACACATCGCCGTTCTGACGATGAATCAGGTCCTGACGCAACGAGTCGCCGATGCCCTGCAACTGACGCGCGACTTCAGAGTTGCTGGCGCGCAGATGAACCTGGATGTTGCCGGCTTCACGCTGAATCACGATCTCGATGGTGCCCATGGACGGCGGATCGAGACGAATGACCGCATGCTCGCTGCGCTGAGTGATCTGCAACTGCAAACGATCGCCCAACGCGACTTCGAGCGCCGAGCGCTGGATGTTCAAGGGCTGCGCGGGCTGGGTCGTAACGGGCGCCAGCACACCGGGCTGCTGGTTGAAACCTTCGACCAGCGCCTGCGCCAGGCCGGCATTGGTCAGCGACGCGAGCTGAGTCACAGGCAGCGTCGACTGATTGTCTGAAAGCAACGTGGCCGGATTGGCTTTCGTGGCCACCGACAACGCAGGAGCGTTGATCGTCATGGCGCCCAGCGCCGATGTTTCAGGCACCGCCGCCAGCACACTCAACAATGTTTGCTCGCGCGGAGCGACCGACTGAGCCGGCTGCGACACCGGTGCGATCGGCAACAGGTTCTGCGGGTTCGACGCCTGCTGAGAGAAATTCGTCGAGCGCTGTGCGTACTCGAGCGGCACCGCCACCGGCTGCGTAAACGTAATCAGGTTCGGGAATACGGGCAGCACGTCGGTCGACGCGGTGTCTTCCGCTCCCTCTTCGCTCTGCTCGACCGGCGCGCCATCGAACTTCGGCTGATCCGTCACGCGCGGCGTGAGGTTCAACGTAGCGAGCGCTTCGACACCGAGCGACTGACGCAACTGTTCGCCAAAGCGAATCGGCGTGATCTGTGCGGTCGGAGTCGACAACGCCGGCGTCTGAGCGACCGGCAGCAACGGCAACCCGGGCTGTGCTCCGGCAGTCGGAGCATCGATGCTGACGAGAGCTGCACCGAATGCGATGGCGGTCATGCCCGCTCCTCGGCGACTTCGCCGTGCATCGCGTAAGCCAGAAAGCCGGCTTTGTGCTCGCGCATCTGACCGAGTCGCGTCTGCATGGCCTGCGTTTCAGTGATACAGAGTTCGCGAGCCTGCTCGTGCGCCCGCTGTACGGCGGCGAGCGCCATCATTTCCTGCTGCGACCACTGGCCCCACTCGGAACGGCGGGTCAGCAGCTCGGCCAGCTGACGATCGACGCTTTCCAACAGCGTCCAGTCGCCGCGCTGAGAAGCGCTCAGCAGGTTACGGGCAATGCTCATGAGTTTGGCGTATCGATCCATGGCATCAACCCAGGCGCTGCTGCATACCCTGCCAGCCGCGACGCAAAGTCGTCAGCAGGCCAGACACCTCATCGATCAGGGCCGGATTCAGGTCGACACCGGCGCGATACAAGCGCTCGGCGCAATAGTCATAGAGCCGGCTCAGATTTTCGGACACCTCACCGCCCTTCTCGATATCCAGCGCGCTCGACAGGCCATTCAACATGTCGACGCAACGGTCGAGGCTGCGCGCCTTCAACTCGTAACGACGATGCTCGATATGCGCACGGGCGCGCACCAGCTCTTCGAGCAGGCCGTCGGTCAACAACAGCACCAGCTTCACTGGCGAGGCATGCGCGACCTGCGCACCCAGGTTGACGCTGTGATAATTGCGGTAGGCTTCTTGATTCACGGTCGTGTTTGCTCCTTAGGGGTCGCGCGGGACTTAGCCGGTGCTCACCTGCGCGAACAGGCCCGACGTCTGCTCCATCTGCGCCTGCAGCGTCGCCAGTTGCGTGAACTGCTGCAGATAGCGCTGATAGGCGCTGTTGTACTGGGCATCGAGACGCGTCTGACGCGTCGTGAGATTCTTTTGCAGGATCTGAATGCTGTTCTGGCGACTGGCGATCTGACCGCTGCCGCTGGTGAGCCACTGATCCAGATATTTGCTCATGCCGCCCAACAAGCCGGTGGGCGCGGACAGGCTGGCTTTGCCGAACACCTTGTCGAGCGCGGCCGGATCGGCTTGCAAAGCTTTTTCGAGGCGTGTCTTGTCGAGCGACAACTGGCCGTTGCGATCGGCTTTCACGCCCAGCTCGGTCAGGCTGATGCCGCTGTATTCGGTGCGCAGCAGGCTGTTGAGCTTGCTGCCCAGCGAGCGAATACCCGCATCCGAAGCGAACACGCCAGCGGTCGAATTTTCGCCGCCCGCCTTGGTGAGCGTATCGAGCGCGGTGCGCAGCGTGTTGTACGCCTTGATGAACTCTCCGACCTTGTCCGCAGTGCCGGACATGTCGTCACTGACAGTCAACGTAAGCGGCGACTCGCTCGCGGTCATGGCGCGAGTGAAGGTCAGACTCACGCCTTCGATGCTGTTGAACGTATTCGACGCCTGCTGCATGCGGACGCCGCCCTGACCGCCCAGCCACACCACCGCATCCTGAGCGGCAGTGAGCTCGCGCGGCGCATTGAACGCGTCCTGCAACGCGCCGGCCGGCAAGCTGCTCGCGTTGACGGTGATCTCGCCGCCTTCGCCGGTCTTGCCCGCGCTCAACAACAGCTGGGTCTGACCGCCGCTGGTGACCACCGAGGCAACGACCTTGCCCTGGTTATCGTTGGCCTGGTTGATGGCACGGGCGATCTCGGCTTGTGAGATCGTGCCGTTGGAATCGGAGTCCGCGGCCACCAGATTCACATTGAACGAGCTGCCGTCTTGCAGCTGGACCGTGATCGGCCCGCCCAGCGCCACCGGCACCGCCGGCAGATCTTCGAACACGACCTGGTGCGCCGTGGCGAGCTGCTCCACATGGAACTGATAGCTGCCGGCCTGCGCCGTCGACGACGTGGTCGCGGTGGCGATGCCGGAGTTGTTGAAAGAAGCGCTGAACTGCTTCAAGCCCTTGCTCGAGGACAGCGACGACAACGCGGTATCGAACGCGCTCAGCGCCGAGCGCAGCGTGTTCAGCGCGGTCGACTCTTTCTGCGCGGTCTGCGTCTGAGTCGTCAGGCGGGTCTGCGTCGCCTGCGTGTACGCCGTTGCCAGCTGGGTGGCTGTAGTGACTGGATCGAGTGTGGCCATTTGGTTCTTCCTCGGAAGCGGACTCCATCAGTCGTTGAAAGGCGACAGGAACCGCGAGGAAATTAAATTTTCGTCTGGGTCTTTACTTGTTACGCCACCAGACCTGCGACGCCAGCTCGTCCTGATGTTTCTGCTCCTTCACCTTTGTGACGTGCCGCACATTCGAGTGCTCACGTTGCAGAACCTGGTCCAGCGCTTCGTGACGGCGGGCCGCGTTGGCCAGCTCGCGCTGTGACAAGGCGAGCTCCGATTCGTGTAATGACAAATCGAGCCGGTGGTTGGCCGCCATTCTTAACATAGCCTGTTTGTAACCCGCCCGATTCATGGCCAGCACCGGCGAGCCGCCGGTCGGACCGCTGCCATGAGCCAGCTGTTCCAGCGTGGACAGATTGCGTAGAAAACGTTCGCGAGTCGCGCGCTTCTCGGCGACATCGGCACTGAGCCGATCCACCTCGCGACTCTGCAGATCGACCAGGCGACCCAGACTGCGCAAGCGCTGACGTTCGCTCATGCCATCAATCCTTCAAGTGCCGAAATGGTCTGCGTCAGCGGCGCCGCTTCACGCGTGCCCTGATGCAGGAAGGCTTCAATCTTCGGATACAGCTCGACGGCCTTGTCAGTTGCTGGATCGGCGCCGGGCACATACGCGCCCAGCGGCAACAAGTCACGAACCTGCGCATGCTTTGCAACCATCGCAAGCAGCGCACGCGAGGCGCGTTGATGCTGCTGAGTTGCAACCAGCGACATACAACGGCTGACGGATTGTGAGATATCGATGGCAGGGTAATGACCGCGCTCGGCGAGCTGACGGGTCAATACGATGTGTCCATCGAGAATGGCTCGCGCGGTATCGACGACCGGATCCTGTTGATCGTCGCCTTCGGCAAGCACGGTATAGATGGCGCTCATGCTGCCCTCCTCGCGCTCGCCGTTGCCAGCAGTCTCGACGAGTTGCGGCAACAGGCTGAACACTGAAGGCGGGTAACCGCGAGTTGCAGGCGGCTCACCGAGCGCCAGTGCAACTTCACGGCGCGCCATCGCGTAACGAGTCAATGAATCCACGAGCAGCAGCACGTCTTTGCCTTGATCGCGAAAATGCGCAGCGATCGAGTGGCAGATTTCAGTGGCGCGCAAACGCATCAGCGGCGATTCATCGGCCGGCGCGACAACGACGATCGCGCGCTTCATGCCCGCTTCGCCAAGCGACAGGTCGATGAACTCGCGCACTTCGCGGCCGCGCTCGCCGATCAGTCCCACGACGACGACGTCGGCGACGGTCTGGCGTGTGATCAATCCGAGCAGCACGCTCTTGCCGACGCCGCTGCCCGCCATCAAGCCAACGCGTTGACCTTTTCCAAGTGTGAGAATGCCGTTGATCGCGCGCACGCCCACATCGAGCGCTTCCTTCACCGGCTTCTTCTTGAGCGGATTGACTCGCGGCGGCTGCATGTCGAGCACATGCTCGCCGCCCAACCGACCGCGACCGTCAACGGGCTCTCCCAAGCCGTTGACGATGCGCCCCAGCCACGACGGTCCAATGCGCAGAACATCGCGATCTGTCTGCGGCAACACGCGTGCGCCGGTGGCGAGCCCTTCCGGTCGCTTGAAGGGCATCAGATAAGAAACATCTTCGCGAAAGCCCACGACCTGCGCGTCGATCCAAGCGCCGTTACCGGTCTCGACGCTGCAGCGCTGACCCGTGCTCAACGGACAGCCGCGGCTTTCCAGCAGCAGTCCGGACGCACCGACCAGGCGGCCGGTCGGTGTCGCAATCGGCACCGACTCCAGCTCGAGTCCCCGTAAGGCGGCACCGATCATGCAGCCACCTGCTCATCCTGGTGCGGCAACAACTGTTCTTCGATCTGTTCCATGCACGCGGCCAGGCGCTGACTGCAACCGGCATCCGCCTCGCGATGGCCTGCCTTCACGCGGCACTCGCCGAGCTCCAGCTTGTCGTCGGCCCACAAATTCCAACGCTCCGCCTGCGCCGGATCGAGCTCGATGATGCGCTCGAGATCCTGCGGATTCAGGTAGACGGCAATCTCATCCGCGGCGACGCGCGGCATCGTCAAAAGCGCTTCGTCGACCAGGGCCAGCAGCTGCATGGGCTGCATCTGGATTTCTTTGCGAATCACCTGGTGCGCGACTTTGGCGACCAGATCGATCACTTCCTTACGCATGGCCGTCTGATAGTCGGCCTGCATATGTTTCAACGCCTCGAGCATTTCAGTAACGGGCGCCGAGATCCGCTCGAAGCGAGCCAACGCTTCTTGTTTGCCGGCTTCGTGCCCCTGCTGTTTGCCCTCTTCCCGACCTTCGACACGACCGGTGTCCATACCCGAGCGCATGCCGGCCTCGTGGCCTTCGCGATAGCCGCGCTCCATGCCGCGCTGATAGCCATCGTGCATGGCCGATGTGACTTGCGACGGCATCGCACCCGGCCCGGCCCAGGCGTTCGGGTCCGCCAGCTGCGCCAGCGCAGTGAATCGATGTGAGCGCCAGACGCGGCTCATTCCAACACCGCCTCGGCGAACAGCTGCACTTCGATCTCACCGGCATCGGCCAGCGCTTTGACCTGCGCCATGATCTCGTCGCGCGCCTGCTCGACTCGGCTGCGCGAGACTGGACCACTGCGACGCATGGTTTCTTCGAAGCTCTGCGCCTGACGACGCGGCATCGCCCTGATGATGGAATCGCGAACGGCGGGCTCGGCACCCTTGAGCGCAATCGCCCACTGCTCGACCGGCACTTCTTCCATGATTCGCAACAGAGTCGCTTCGGACTGGCGCGACAGAATGAAGAAGTCGTACATGCTGCGCTCGATCTCGGCGACCACTTCGGCATCGTGACTGCGCAACACTTCGACCATCTTGGCGCGGTTGTCCGGCAGGCGATTGAGAATCTCCGCCACCTGACGCACACCCTCCACGCTCGTGCTCTGCAAGCCCAGGCTCGCGAGGCAGCGCTCGACCAATTCATCCAGCTCGACCAGCAACTCGTGATCGACTTCGTTCAAGCGTGCCAGGTTCACGAGCACCAGATCGCGAGTACCGGCCGGCAATGCGCCGATGACCTGACCTGCGAGTGCCGGCGGCAGGAACGCGAGGAACACGGTCTGCATGCGCACGTGTTCCTGGCTGATGCGCTCGGCCAGCCACTTCGGCGATGCCCACTGCAAACGCGCGAGCTTCGGACGAATGGCATCGCCATAAATGCTGTTCAAGACACTGTCGGCAATGTCCGAGCCGAGCGCCAGGTCCAGCGAACGTTTCAGATAAGAGCGGGACGCGCCGTGCACACCGCTCTGCTGACGGTATTCATCGAAGAAACGTTGCAGCGAGTTCTTCACCGCTTCGACTTTGATACCGCTGATTCGTGACATCACTTGCGTCACTTCCAGCAGCTCGTCGCGAGACAGGCAACGAAGCACGGCCGCGGCCGGCTCCTCGCCCATGCTCAGCAACACGATGGCGGCCTGCTCCAGCGGAGACGCGGCCACTTGAGCGACTGCATTACTCGCGTCGGACATTCTTCTGCACCCACTGCTTCACGACTTCGGCGACACGCTCCGGCTCCTTGGCCGCCAGCGCACGCAGATGATCAACCATCACGTCGACCGGCGAGCCCGGAGGCGGCAGGTCGTAATCTTCCAGGAGCGGACCGACCGGGATCGGGCCCTTGCTCGTATTCGGGGTCGGCAGCGCGGCCGCCGCGACAGCAGCGCCCGCAGGAGCCGCGGCCGGGACCGGCGTCGCTTCAATCTGTTGCACCGTCGGCGCCGGCAATTCCAGGCGCTGCTTGGCCATGCGCAACAGCGGACGCGCGATGAGCAGATAGGCGAACAACGCAGCCAAGGCGTACGCCACATACACACCGATATCGACCATGCGCTCAGGCTGCTGCCACCACACCGGCGGAGCCGCCGGCTTCGGGAAGCCGAGCGAAGAAACAACCAGGCTGTCGCCGCGAGCCGTGTCGATGCCGAGACCGCTGCGAAGAATCTTGTCGATGTTCGCGAGCTGAGCTTCGCTCCAGGCATTGCCACTCGGAGCGGCAGCGTCGTTGAGCACAACCGCGACGCTCAGTTTCTTCAGGCGGCCCTTACTGCGCTGAATCTGCGTGACGCTACGGTCATAGGCGAACTGGCGGGTCGCGGCGTTCCGCTGCGTACTGCTCTCCTGACCCGCCGCTTGCGTATCCGCGCCGACATCGATGGGCCGATTGCTCAGCGAGCCCGGCACGCCGAGCGCCAGCGGATCGGTGTCGTTCTCGGCACGCGTCGATTCATTAGTAACTTTGGGCGTATCGCCGTACTGCTCGTGGGTCTCCTGGACCTTGTCGTTGTCGACATCGGCGGTGACGCTGAGCTTGAAATTGTCGTTGCCGACGATAGGCGCGAGCAGATTCTCGGCGCTGTGCAGAGTCTCGTCCCGATAGTGACCGGCGGCGTCGTTGACCTGCGCCTCGAAGCCTTCCGCCAGATCCACCCGCGACGACAACAGGTTGCCCGATTGATCGACCAGAGTGACGTTGGCGGGATCGAGTCCGGTGGCGCTGCTCGCGACCATTTTCACGATGGCGGCGATCTGCTCATTGGACAGCTTGCGACCCGCCTTCAGGCCGAGCACCACCGACGCGGAGCTGGGCTCGGCGGTGTTGACGACGAACGACGAAGACTTGGCGATCGCGATGTGAACCCGCGCCGTCTCGACGGCGTCGATGGTCATGATGCTCTGAGCGAGCTCGCCTTCGAGGCCGCGACGGAAGCGCACGTCCTGCACGAACTGGCTGACGCCGAGCGGATCGCTGCGATCCATGAGCTCGAGACCGGCGGGCAGCTGTGCGACCACACCTTTCGATGCGAGCAGCATGCGCACTTCGCCGAGTCGATTGCCGGGCACCAGCACCTGACCGGTGTCGGGATGAATGCGATACGGGATGCCGGCGCCATCGAGCACCGTCATCATGTCGGCGGCCGCGACTTTCTCGCGTGCACCGAATAGAGGCTTGAATGAAGACTGATCGCGCCACGCGAACATCAACACCACGGCGGTGATGACCGTCGCCAGCAACACCAGAGGCGCGAGGCCGCGTAACAACGCGGACAATTCGAACGGGGCCGGTGCGCTGGCAGTGCCGTTTGGCACGCTCGCAGCACCATTGCGTGGCCAGAACCTGGCCACTGCCGATTTCAACGTGTTCGTCACTGGGTCGGGCCTACAGCGGCAGCTTGATCAGATCTTCCATGGCCCCGACCACTTTGTTTCGGGCCTGCATCAGCATGGAGAAGGACAGACTCGCCTGTTGGCTGGCCAGCATGGCGCCGACCAGATCGTCGCTGCGACCGGCATCGACAGCAGCCATCTTGTCGGCGGCGGCGCGATCCTGGGCATCGACGTTGTGCACGGCTCGCTCGAAGAACGAGCCGAAGCCGGCGATGGGTTGAGCTTGATCGCTCGCGACAGCGGGCGATGGCGCGAATTGCCGAAGGGATGCGGCGTCGTCGGTAATTCTCGATTGGACCGCTTCGATCGCGGCCGCCATCGGACTGTGAGAAAACTGCGTTACGGGCATCGCTTCATCCTTTGACTCGTCTGGGTCGCTCAGAGTCGCCGCAGTGCGCTGAGCCGTCCGTAGCATCGACGCGCGCTTGACCCAAGTTAAGGACGCGTCCGGCCTTTTGCTACGCGACGCACACTTTTCCTCGTGAATTCAGCGCATTCGAGCACACTCATCTACGACCAACCCTTAGCGGGCTACTGAGGCCGAACATGATCGCGTCATCAGCGGCGCAAATCGCAGACACTATTGCGCCTGCAACGGGCCCATAGCGGCCGGACTGCACTGTCGATTAAGCCGGCGAGCTCAGTTAGTGACGTGAATCACAAGAGAACAGCACTTAGTGGTTCGCCTCATAAAGAATTTCTAACGCACACGCGATAAGAGGCTCGTTAGTTTTTTTGACGACATGCGATGACAAACAAACAGCCCACCGTCCGCGCGCATACAGTCATCGACCCGCGCACGATGGGTCGTCCGGTGCATTTGCTGGGCGGCTTCGCCAACCAATTGCGGGACGATGTTGCCGATTTCTTACGATCGCGCATCAATCGTCGTTACAAAGCAAACTTTCAAATCGATGCAATCTCCTTTGTAGCGGCTCCGGCGGACTCGCAACGCTGGTTGAGCTACAGCGCGAATGACGGACGTATTCACTTCTCAATCGAGCGGCCGCTGCTGCTGTGTTTGTTACGTTATCGTTACGGCTCGGTGATGCCCGAATCCAGTGCACCGGTCGAGAGCAGCGCGCCGCCTCCGACGCCGCTCACCGATGAGCCCGAGACCGCGACCGAAGAGCGTCTCGGCACCATGTTGGGTCAACAACTCTCCGAGCTCGCCGTGCGACGGATCGAATCCGTGCAACGCGAGCCGGTGGAAACACCCGCCGCAGTCACGTTTACCGAAGCCGCCCTGCAAGGCGCGAGCGACGGCGAGTGGCTGATGACACTGACGCTCAGCGAAACCCGCTGGAACGTCAGCGGACATATCCTGCTGAAGATTTCCGCGGTCTGGATGAATCGCCTGTTACAGGCGCTCGCTCCCAGCCGCGACCGGCGAAAAGAACGTACGGCCACGAAGCCGTTTCCAGCCCGTCTGCAGCTGACTTTGCGGGCCCGGATGCTGGAGAAGGAAGTGTCGCTCGGGACACTGCTCGATCTACGCCTGGGGGATGTATTGCCGATCAGCGTGGGAGATGCCGATGTCCTGATCGGCGACTCGCGCCTCTTCACCGCCAGCGTCGCCGAACATCACGGCAAGCTGTGCCTCACTTCATTAGCCGATGTAGATTGACCCCAGGGATTGAACACCGTGAATACCGCATCGAATCCTTCCGACGACAATTTGCTGGCTGATCTGGAAGACGTGCTCGAGGACGAAGCGCCCACGGCTGCCCCGCCCGCTCCCGCTCCGGCGAAGCGCAACTTCGCCGCGATGATGCGCCGGATCCCGGTGACGCTGACGCTCGAAGTCGGCTCCGCCAAGCTGTCGCTGCAGGATCTCGCCGATATCGAGCGTAGCAGCGTCATCGAGCTGGACACCCTCGCCGGCGAACCGCTGATCATCAAGGTCAACGGCACCGTCATCGGCCGCGCCGAAGTCGTGGTCAGCGGCGAGAACTACGGCCTCAAAGTGGTCGAGCTCAGCGATCTGGATCTGGATTCGCTGACGCCATGATCTTTACGCAAGCGCAGGCTCTCCTGCGCTGGAAGTGGTCGCGCGTAATCGCAGCGGCCGCGGTGCTGCTCGGCCTGTGTTCGGTGGCGGGCGCGGCGCCTATCGAGATCATCGGTACCAGCGCCGACGGCAACACCACCGAGTTCACGGTGAAGACGCAAGTCCTGATCATCATGACGCTGCTTGGGCTGCTGCCCATTCTGGCGTTGATGATGACCTGCTTCACGCGCTTCGTGATCATCCTCGCGTTGTTGCGTCAGGCGCTCGGTCTGCAACAGGGCCTGCCGAACCGGATCATCACCGGCGTCGCGCTCATTCTGACGTTGCTGGTCATGCGCCCGGTCGGCGAGCAGATCTACAACGAAGCGCTGGTGCCGTTCGACAACGAGCAGATCTCTTTTCAACAGGCGCTGAAGAATGCCGAAGAGCCGCTGTCCCGCTTCATGCTGGCGCAGACTCATAAAGGAGCGCTGACTCAGATGGCGCAGCTCGCCGGCGAAGCGCACATCACCGATCCGAAACAACATGGCTTCCTGGTGAAGCTGTCCGCATTCGTGCTGAGCGAGCTGAAGACCGCGTTCCAGATCGGCTGCATGCTGTTCGTGCCGTTCCTGATCATCGACCTGGTCGTGTCCTCGGTGCTCATGGCGATGGGCATGATGATGCTGTCGCCACTAGTCATCTCGCTGCCTTTGAAGCTGCTGCTGTTCGTGCTGGTGGATGGCTGGACGCTGACGGTGCAGACACTGGTCGGCAGTATTCAGGCGTATTAGCGAGGCGAACCGCAGATGAATGCCGATATCGCCGCCGACCTGGTCGCCTCCGCGCTCCGACTGACGATGCTGTTGGTCAGCGTGCTGGTCGTGCCCGGCATGCTGGTGGGTCTGGTGATCGGTTTGTTTCAAGCCGCGACCCAGATCAACGAGCAGACGCTGAGCTTCCTGCCCCGCTTGCTGGTGACGTTGCTGGCCATTGCTTTGACCGGTCACTGGATGGCGGCGCAACTCATGGACTTCTGTGTCGCCGTGTTCAGAGGCGCCGCGCAGTTGGCGGGCGGCTGAGACGACACACCATGGAAGCGGTGCTGCTCCAACAACTGCCGAATCTGCTCAGCGCGGTGTGGTGGCCATTCTGCCGCGTGCTGGGCATGCTCAACGCGGCGCCCATCATCGGCGAGAACATGGTGCCCATCACCGTGCGCGTCCTGCTGTCAGTGGTGCTCGCGGTGATTTTTATTCCCGTGGCCCAGCCGGCGACGCCGATCGACCCGATGTCGCTGCAAGCCATCGTCCTGTCCGCGAACCAGGCGCTGATCGGTTTCGGCCTCGGCCTCGCCTTTCATCTCACGATGGCGGTGATGCAGATGCTGGGCTTCGTGGTGTCCTCACAGATGGGCCTGTCCATGGCCGTCATGAACGATCCAATGACTGGCACGTCATCGGATGTGATCGCCACCATGCTTTATCTGCTGAGCGTGCTCGTGTTCTTCAGCATCGACGGTCATCTGGTGATCGCGCAGGTCATCGGCGCGAGCTTCCACACCTGGCCGGTCGGCGGACCGCTCGACATCAACACACTGCGCGATATCGCGTACAACGTCGCCTGGGTTTTCTCAGCCGCGTTGTTGCTCGCCATCCCCATCGTGTTCTCGACGCTGGTGGTGCAAATGGGCTTCGGCTTGTTGAACCGCATCGCGCCGGCGCTGAATCTGTACTCGCTCGGCTTCTCGGCCATCATCATGTTCGGGCTGTTCATGCTGGGCTATCTGGCGCGAGTGGTGCCCGGCCATTATTTGCGACTGACGCAGCAAGTGCTCGAGCTGCTGCGCCTGAAGACGGGGTGACGCCATGTCAGAAACCTCGCAAGACGATAAGAGCGAAAAAGCATCAGCCCAAAAGCTGCGCAAATCCCGAGAGCAAGGTCAGGTTGCGCGCTCGCGCGACTGGACCACGGCGCTCGGCATCTTTCTGTGTCTGCAGCTGATCGTGTTTCTGCTCCCCGGCTATCTGCAGGACTTCCGCGAGCTGTTCGCGCGTAGCTTCGTGCCCATGCCGCAGGCCGGCGATCTGGAGAACGCGAACTCCACGCTGTTCTCCGCCAGCATGGTGCTGCTGTTCAAGATGGTGCTGCCGCTGCTGGTCATTCCGTTGCTGGTGGGCATCGGCTCGCTGTTCCCGGGCGGCTGGGTGATGAGCCTGGAGCCGATGAAGCCGAAGCTCGACAAGCTCAATCCCCTCTCCTATTTCAAGCGCATGTTCGGCCAGCGCCACATGATCGAGACGCTGACGTCCATGGTCAAAGCCACGGTGCTGATTGCGGTGTTGTGGTGGGTGGCTCGTGGCAGCGTCGTCGATTACTTGCAGCTGCAGACCCGCCCGCTGCCCGATGCGATCAAGGGTGGCGCCGATCTGATGCTCGGCGGTGTCATGGCGCTGTGCGCGGTGTTTGTCGTGTTCGCCCTCATCGACCTGCCGGTGCAGACCTTCGTGTTCTTGCGCGAGCAGCGCATGACCAAGCGCGAAGTCAAGGAAGAGCACAAGACCAGCGAAGGCCGGCCCGAAATCAAACAGCGCATCCGACAGATTCAACAGAAGATGTCGCGCGGCGCGGTTCGCAAAGCCGTGCCGACCGCCGATGTGGTCATCGTGAACCCCGAGCACTACGCCGTCGCCGTGAAATACGACGAGAAGCGTGCGCAAGCGCCGTTCGTCATCGCCAAGGGCGTCGACGAGATGGCGCTGTTCATCAAAGCCGTGGCCATCGAGCACGACGTCGAAGTCGTGACGCTGCCGCCGCTGGCCCGCGCCGTTTACAACACCAGCCAGGTGAATCAGCAGATTCCGGCGGCGTTGTACGAAGCGGTCGCCAGCGTGCTGGCGTATGTGCTGCAGATCCAAGCTTTCCGCAAGGGCCGTCGCAACGTGTTGCCGACGCTGCCCAGCGATCTTTCATTTCCACGTTTCGAAGGGTAGCCGTGCATGAGCGCGCCACCGCCTGACAATTTCCTGAGTCGCGCCGTCCACTCGCTGCGGCAGCATCGCGCGGCCGTGCCCATCTTCCTGATGGCTCTGCTGGCAATGATCATCTTGCCGCTGCCGCCGCTGCTGCTGGACGTGCTATTCACGTTCAACATCGTGCTGGCTTTGATCGTGGTGCTGGTCAGCGTCACCAGCCGTCGGCCGCTGGACTTCTCGATCTTCCCGACCATCATTCTCGCCACGACCTTGATGCGACTGGCGCTGAACGTCGCCTCGACGCGCGTCGTGTTGTTGCACGGTCATGAAGGCACGCACGCCGCCGGTAGCGTCATCGAAGCGTTCGGTCATGTGGTGATCGGCGGCAACTTCGTCGTCGGCCTGGTGGTGTTCGTCATCTTGATGATCATCAACTTCGCGGTCGTGACCAAGGGCGCGGAGCGCATCTCGGAAGTGTCGGCGCGCTTCACCCTGGACGCGTTGCCCGGCAAGCAGATGGCCATCGACGCCGATCTGAACGCCGGCCTGATCAATCAAGAGAAGGCGCAGCAGCGCCGTCGTGAAGTCGCGATGGAAGCGGACTTCTACGGCGCGATGGACGGTGCGTCGAAGTTCGTGCGCGGCGACGCCATCGCCGGCATCCTGATCCTGCTGATCAACATGATCGGCGGCGTGCTGATCGGCTCGCTGATGCACGACCTGTCGTTCGGCGAAGCGTTCAAGCTGTACGCCCTGCTCACCATCGGTGACGGCCTGGTCGCGCAGATTCCGGCGCTGTTGCTGTCCGCCGCGGCGGCCATCATCGTCACTCGTATCAGCGACTCGGGCGATTTCGAGCAGCAGGTCGGCTCGCAGATGCTCGCGTCGCCGAGCGTGTTGTGGGGCGCGGCCGCCATGATGTTGGTGCTGGGCTTGATCCCCGGCATGCCTTGGCTGACGTTCCTGTCGTTCGCTGCCGTGCTGGCATTTGCCGCGTGGCGCATGACCAAACATGCGCAAGAGAAGCCCGATACGAATGCAGCGGCCGAAGCTGCGATCCTTGCGCAGCCGGCACCGGAACTGGATTGGCGCAGCCTGCCGTTCGTCGAGCCGCTCGCCGTCAGTGTCGGCTACAAGCTCGTGAATCTGATCGATCGCGGTCAAGGCGCGCCGCTCGACGGCCGTCTCAAAGGCATTCGTCAACAGATGAGCGAGTCGATGGGCCTGTTGCTGCCGCCGATTGGCGTGCGTGACGATCTCACATTGCCGCCGACTCAATATTCCGTGCTGTTGAATGGCAGCGTGATCGCCGAGGCTGAGATTCAACCCGACAAGCTGATGGCCATTGCGTCGGCGCAGGTGTACGGCCCCATCGATGGCGTCCCCGGCGTCGAGCCGGCGTATGGCATGCCGGTGATCTGGATCGCAGCGTCGGAGCGCGCCAATGCGCTGGGCCTCGGCTATCAAGTCGTCGATAGCGCCAGCGTGATCGCCACGCATGTTTCCAAGCTGGTTCGCGAGCACTTGTCGGAAGTGATTCGTCACGAGGACGTGCCTGCCCTGCTCGAACGACTGGCGGCGATGTCTCCCAAGCTCTCGGCCGCGGTCGAGAAGGCGCTCACCCACAGTCAGCTGTTGAAAGTATTCCGACTGTTGCTGGCCGAGAACGTGTCGTTGAAGGACATCGTGCCCATCGCCACGACACTGCTGGAAAGCGCCGAGACCACCAAGGATCCGATTCTGCTCGCCGCCGAGGTGCGCTGTGCCCTGCGCCGGCAGATCGTGAGCTCGATCCTGGGCAAGTCGCCGCAGATGAGAGCATTCAACCTGACCGGCGAGCTGGAAAACATGTTGCTCGGCTCGCTCAATCAAGCGACTCAGTCCGGCAAGGTCGCTCTGGACAACTACCCCGTCGATCCGAATCTGTTGTCGCAACTGCAGACCAACATGCCGGTCATGCGCGAGCAGATGAAGCAGCAAGGCGTCCCGCCGCTGTTGCTGGTGATGCCACAGATTCGTCCGCTGCTCGCGAGATACGCGAGGTTGTTTGCGCCGGGACTTTCGGTGCTTTCGTACAACGAGATTCCGGAGCACAGGGACATCAGCATCATCGGGTCGCTTGGTTAAGCTCTGCTCTGGGTCGTAGCTGCAGGATCACGATCGCGGCTTCGGCCGCGGATCGAAACAGCGACGACGACGGCAACTCGACATCGAGATGCTGTGGCAGCATGCTCGATGTGTTCTCATTCACCACGCTCAGCAAGGCGTTGCCCTGAGTGACCTGCGCCCGTCGCAGTCGCAGCCCTGCCCGGCTCAATGCCGAAGCGATGCTCGGCAACGCCTGTTGAATCGCGAGCAAGCTCGGACGCTGCTCGCAGGCGACCAACAATTCCACATCCTCACCCGAGGATTGAAGATGCAGCACGATGCCGCCCATCGACGGGGGCGACAGGCCGAGCTGCAACGCCAACGGCAAGCCCTTACGCTGCGGCTTGCGGCGCGCCCGATCGATCGCAACGACCAGACGTAACATCAACTGCATTCCCGCCCACGCGTAGACCGGCAGCACCCACCGGTCTTGCGTCGTGGGATTCGCCATGAAGGCCGGCTCACGAAATAGCGCGGCTGTGCCCGCCCGCGCCGCCGCCGAGTCAGCGCCAGTGAAATCCGCCGCACGAGCCCACTGTTCTCCTGTCGCACGCGCCCATTGCTCGCCCGCCTGGCGTGTCCCTTGCTCTCCTGGCGGTCGCGTCCAATGATCGCCTGCCGGGCGCGGTCCCTGCTCTCCGCTCGATCGTGTCCATGGATCGCCTGCGGGGCGTGGCCCCGACTCCCCTGTCGTACGAGTCTGTTCGCCTGCCGGGCTGGGTCCTGGCTCTCCTGCGGGCCGTGCCCAATACGCTCCGGTCGCATGTGCCCATTGCTCTGCTGGGGGTCGCGTCCAGTGCTCTTGGGCGAGCAAGCGCCACGCTGTCGCCAGTGCGGCTGGATCGGGCAATTGCCAGGCGATCTGCTTCAGCACGGCTTGGTCCAACTGCATGGCTCTGTATTGAGCCAGCGGCGGCGCGGAGTTGCCGCTGGAGGTGTTCGCGCTCGAGGTTGAATTCGGACTGGGCGATTCGCGGAATCCCAGCTCCAGATGCGGCTCGGTCGCGAGCACCTGCATCGTCAGGGTATCGCCACGTCGCAATCCCTCGGTCAGGCGATTCAATCCCACCAATCGCAGCTCGGTGCCGTTGGCCATGGTCACGAGCAGGTCGTCGCCGGCAACGTCGGCCAGCGTCAGTAACAAATTCTCGCCGGGCGTGGGCAGCGTTCTGCGTTCGCCGGCGCGCTGTTGCGCGATGCGCGGCTGAACTATTGCGGCGACTCTATCCACCACTGCCATGTCATCCCCGGGGTCTTATGTCGCCCTGTTATAAACAAAAGGAGCCAACCGTTTGCAGGGTTGGCTCCCCCAGTTCTGCGTGAACCAGTATCGTGAGTGCCGCGCCATCAGGACCGCGGCGGCTCACTTATTACTGCATCAGAGACATGACCAGCTGCGACAAGCTGCTGCTCTGCTTGAGGGCCGACGTACCAGCCTGCAACAGCAGCTGCTTGCTGGTCGAGTTCGACGTTTCCGAGGCATAGTCCACGTCCATGATGCGACCCTTCGAAGCGGTCGTGTTGGTCATCATGTTGCCCAGGTTGTTGTACACGTGGTCGAGGCGGTTCGAAGCAGCACCGAGCTGCGCACGCACCACGCCGACAGCGTCGATCGCGTCGTTGATGTCACCGATGATGGCATTGGTACCACCCGTCAGTTCCGTGCCCACGGCCGGAGCGGCAGCAGCGTAGTTGCCGCTCACTGCGTCCAGCGCGCTCGCCAGATCCTGCAGACCCGTTTCAGTGTCGACCACCATCGTCTCGTTCGCGGTGGCGCCGATCTGGAACGTGATACCGCCAGCGGTACCGAGCAGACCAGCAGCGGCACCCGCGGCCGGCACAGCCGTACCGTCGGTGCTGAACAGGTTCTGGCCGCCGAACGCGGTGCTCTTGATGATGTTCGCAACTTCAGAGCCCAGCGCGTCGTATTCAGCCTGCAGGGCGTCCTTGTCGTCCGCCGTCGAAGAGGCGTTGAACGCTTCGGTCGCGAGGTCTTTCATACGCAGCAGCACGTTGGTCAGCTCGGAGAACGCGCCTTCGGCGGTCTGCATCATGGAGATGCCGTTCTGCGTGTTGCGCTGAGCGACGGCCATGCCGCGGGTCTGCGCATCGAGACGGGTAGCGATCTGCAAGCCGGCGGCGTCGTCCATCGCGCTGTTGACGCGGAAGCCGGTGCCGAGGCGGGTCAAAGAAGTGGTCAGGGACTTCTGGGTGCTGCCGACCGAGTTCTGCGAGGACAGAGCCGCGGCGTTAGTGTGAAGAGAAAGCATGTCTGAAACTCCTGGTGGTTGTCGTGTTGAGCGCGACAACCGTTCGGTTCCTCGCGCTCTCAGACCTTGAAGGCGGCGAACCGTCCGGAGTTCTTAAATGGCGACACCGCAAGAATTTTTGTGACGGGTGTCACAGTTGGAGCGGCCCGAAGGCCGCGCCATACATATTGTTAGAATGCGTCGCCCGGGATGCGCACCCAACCTTCCATGAGTACGCGGGCGCTGCGGCTCATGATGGCCTTCGTGACCGTCCATTCGCCGTCGACCTTGCCGGCCTCGGCGCCCACCCGCAGCGTGCCGGACGGGTGACCGAAGCGAACCGTGTTCCGCTCTCCCCCACCCGCCGCGAGATTCACCAGCGTGCCTGGGATCGCCGCCGCTGTGCCGATGGCCACAGCAGCCGTGCCCATCATCGCGTGATGCAGCTTGCCCATCGACAACGCGCGCACCAGCAAATCGACATCGCCCGCCTGCACGTGCTTGCCGCTGGAAGACACATAACTCTTCGGAGGCGCGACGAACGCCACCTTCGGCGTGTGCTGACGCTTCGCGGCTTCTTCCAGCGTCTTGATGAGGCCCATGCGGATCGCACCGTGCGCACGAATGTTTTCAAACATCGCGAGCGCCTTGCCATCGCTGTTGATCGCTTCCTGCAGCTCGATGCCGGTGTAGCCGATGGCATCGGCATTCACAAAGATGGTGGGAATGCCGGCATTGATCATCGTGACTTTGAGCGTGCCGACGCCCGGCACCTCAAGGTCATCGACCAGATTGCCGGTAGGAAACATCGCGCCGCCCGCGCCTTCTTCATCGGCGGCCGGGTTGATGAACTCCAGCTGCACTTCAGCGGCCGGGAACGTCACGCCGTCCAGTTCGAAATCGCCGGTCTCCTGCACGGCGCCGTCGGTGATCGGCACGTGCGCGACGATGATCTTGCCGATGTTCGCCTGCCAGACACGAATCGTCACCGTGCCGTTCTTGGGAATACGGCTCGGATCGATCAATCCGTTGCTGATGGCGAACGGCCCGACCGCGGCGGACAAGTTGCCGCAGTTACCGCTCCAATCGACGAACGGTTTGTCGATGGACACCTGGCCGAACAAATAATCGATGTCGTGATCCGCGTTCGTGCTCTTCGAGACGATCACGGTCTTGCTGGTGCTGGAAGTCGCGCCGCCCATACCATCGATCTGCTTGCCATACGGATCGGGGCTGCCGATCACGCGCTGGAGCAACGCATCCCGCGCCGGCCCCGGCAACTGAGCCGCCGCCGGCAGGTCCTGCAAACGGAAGAACACGCCCTTGCTGGTACCGCCACGCATGTAGGTGGCGGGGATTTTGATCTGAGGTGCGTTGGCCATGATGTCAGCGCTTACTCTATTTCGTGACGCTCGTATGCATTACCGAAGGCGGCGCTATGCCACCTTCGATGACTCCAAGAAGTCCTGCGCGAATCTTTGCAGGACCCCGCCGGCCTCATAGATGGATACTTCTTCGGCAGTATCCAGTCGGCACGTCACCGGGACATCGACGCGCTCGCCGTTGCGGCGATGGATCACCAATGTCAGATCCGCACGCGGCTTGCGCTCGCCGATGACGTCATAGGTCTCGGTGCCGTCGATGTTGAACGTCTTGCGATTCACGCCCGGCTTGAATTCCAGCGGCAGCACGCCCATGCCGATCAGGTTGGTGCGATGAATGCGCTCGAAGCCTTCGGCAACGATGGCTTCCACACCCGCGAGACGCACACCCTTCGCCGCCCAGTCACGCGACGAGCCCTGACCGTAGTCAGCACCCGCGATGATGATCAGCGGCTGTTTGCGATCCATGTAGGTCTCAATCGCTTCCCACATACGCGTGACCTTACCTTCCGGCTCGATACGCGTGAGCGAACCTTTCTTGACCTGGCCATCCACGACAGCCATTTCATTGACCAGCTGCGGATTCGCAAACGTCGCACGCTGCGCGGTCAGATGATCGCCACGATGGGTCGCGTAGGAATTGAAGTCTTCCTCCGGCAAGCCCATCTTCGCGAGATATTCACCCGCGGCGCTGTCCAGCAGAATCGCGTTGGACGGCGACAAATGATCGGTCGTGATGTTATCTGGCAGCACCGCCAACGGACGCATGCCTTTCAACGTGCGCTCACCCGCGAGCGCGCCTTCCCAATACGGCGGACGGCGAATGTAAGTGCTCTGCGGCCGCCACTTGTACAGCGGATCGATCTTCACAGCGCTCGCCGCGCTCGGCGCAAACATCGGCTCGTACACCGTGCGGAAGTGCTCGGGCTTGACGCTCTTGGCGACGATGGCGTCGATCTCCGCATCGCTCGGCCAAATGTCCTTCAGGTAAACCGGCTTGCCACTCTTGTCGTGACCCAGCACGTCTTTCTCGATATCGAAACGAATAGTGCCCGCGATAGCGTAAGCAACCACCAACGGCGGCGAGGCAAGGAACGCCTGCTTCGCATACGGATGGATACGACCGTCGAAGTTACGATTGCCGGAGAGCACCGCCGTCGCATACAGATCGCGATCGATGATTTCCTGCTGGATCTTCGGATCCAGCGCGCCGGACATGCCGTTGCAGGTCGTGCAGGCAAACGCGACGATGCCGAAGCCCAGGCTTTCCAGATCGGGCAGCAGCTTCGCCTCTTCCAGATACAACTGCACTGCCTTCGATCCCGGCGCGAGCGAAGACTTCACCCACGGCTTGCGAGTGAGGCCGCGAGCGTTTGCGTTACGCGCGAGCAGGCCCGCAGCGATGACGTTACGCGGATTGCTGGTGTTCGTGCAGCTCGTGATCGCTGCGATGATCACCGCGCCGTCGGGCATCTGGCCGGGGACTTCTTCCCACTTGCCAGCGATGCCGCGCTTGGCCAGCTCAGCGACCGGCAGGCGCTTGTGCGGGTTCGAAGGACCCGCCATGTTACGAACGACCGAAGACAGATCGAACTTGAGCGTGCGCTCGTACTCGGCAGTCGTCAGGCTGTCCGCCCACAGACCGGTCAACTTTGCGTAGTTCTCGACCAGCTTCACCTGCTCGTCGCTGCGGCCAGTGAGCTTGAGATAGTCGATGGTCTGCTGGTCGATGAAGAACATCGCCGCCGTGGCGCCGAACTCCGGCGTCATGTTGGAAATGGTGGCGCGATCGCCCAGCGTCAGCGCCGAAGCACCTTCGCCGTAGAACTCGATATACGCACCGACGACCTTCTCTTTACGCAGATACTCCGTCAGCGCGAGCACCACGTCGGTCGCGGTGATGCCCGGCTGAGGCTTGCCCGTCAGCTCGACGCCGACGATGTCCGGCAAGCGCATCCAGGACGCGCGACCGAGCATCACGCTCTCCGCTTCCAGACCGCCGACGCCGATGGCGATCACGCCAAGAGCGTCGACGTGCGGAGTGTGACTGTCGGTGCCGACCAGCGTGTCCGGGAAAGCCACGCCGTCCACCGCATGAATCACCGGCGACATCCGCTCCAGATTGATCTGGTGCATGATGCCGTTGCCCGGCGGAATCACATCCACGTTCTGAAACGCCAGCTTGGTCCAGTTGATGAAATGGAAACGATCGTCGTTGCGACGATCTTCCACCGCCCGGTTCTTCGCAAACGCATCCTTGTCGTAGCCCCCGTATTCGACCGCCAGCGAGTGATCGACGATCAGCTGCGTCGGCACGACCGGATTGATCTGCGCGGGATCGCCGCCCTTGTCGGCGATGGCGTCACGCAAACCGGCCAGGTCGACCAGCGCCGTCTGCCCCAGGATGTCGTGACACACGACGCGGGCCGGGAACCACGGGAAGTCCAGATCCCGCTTGCGCTCGATGAGCTGCTTCAACGACGCGGTGAGCGTCGCTGGATCGCAGCGACGCACCAGGTTCTCGGCGTGCACCCGTGAGGTGTACGGCAACTTGGCGTAAGCATGCGGCTTGATCGCATCGACGGCTTCACGCGCGTCGAAGTAATCCAGCTGGGTTCCCGGCAGACGTTTGCGATGAGCTGTATTCATAAACCTTTGGCGATGGCGATTGGCTTACTTGCGCCGGTCTTACTTACGATCAGCGATGGGCACGAACTTCTGGTCCTCTGGACCGGTGTAGTTGGCGCTCGGTCGGATGATTTTACCGTCAATGCGCTGCTCGATGATGTGCGCGCTCCAGCCTGAGGTGCGGGAGATCACGAACAACGGCGTGAACATGGCGGTCGGCACGCCCATCACGTGATAGCTGACGGCGCTGAACCAGTCCAGGTTGGGAAACATCTTCTTGATTTCCCACATCACCGTTTCCAGGCGCTCGGCGATATCGTACATCTTCGTGTTGCCTGCCTCCTTCGAGAGGTCCAGTGCCACCTGCTTGATGACTTTATTGCGCGGGTCGGAGATCGTGTAGACGGGATGGCCGAAGCCGATCACGACTTCCTTGCGCTCGACGCGGGCGCGGATGTCCGCTTCCGCCTCGGCCGGCGTGTCGTAGCGCTTCTGGATCTCGAACGCGACCTCGTTGGCACCGCCGTGCTTCGGGCCACGCAGGGCGCCGATGCCGCCGCAAATCGCCGAGAACATGTCGGAGCCGGTGCCAGCGACGACGCGAGACGTGAACGTCGACGCGTTGAATTCGTGCTCGGCGTACAGGATCAGCGACGTATGCATCGCACGCACCCACGAGCGCGGCGGCTTCTGCTGATGCAACAGGTGCAGGAAGTGACCGCCGATGGAGTCTTCATCCGACTCTGTCTCGATGCGCTTGCCGTTGTGAGCGTAGTGATACCAGTACAGCAGCATGGAGCCGAGCGACGCCATCAGCTTGTCGGCGATGTCACGCGCGCCGGCGTGATTGTGATCGTCCTTCTCAGGACTCACACAGCCGAGCACAGACACGCCCGTGCGCATCACGTCCATCGGATGAGCCGACGGCGGCAACTGCTCGAGCGCCGTCTTCACCGCAGCCGGCAGGCCACGCAACGCCTTCAGCTTGGTCTTGTAAGCCGCCAGTTCAGCGCCGGTGGGCAACTTGCCGTGCACCAGCAGATGGGCGATTTCTTCGAACTCGGACTGAGCGGCGAGATCCAGAATGTCATAGCCGCGATAGTGCAGATCGTTGCCGCTGCGACCGACCGTGCAAAGCGCGGTGTTGCCGGCGACGGTGCCGGACAGTGCAACTGACTTTTTCGGTTTGAACCCAGCCTGAGTGGGAGCGTCGGTCATCTTCATGTCTCCTGGTCGTTTGTTACTTAAGGGCGCCCGGTTATTTCTTCGCTTTACTTTTTAGATTTGAAGAGCGCATCGAGATGCTGTTCGTAAGCGTGATAACCGATGCGCTCATACAGTTCTTCGCGCGTCTGCATCGTGTCGATCACATTCTTCTGATGACCGTCGCGGCGGATCGCTTCATAAACATTCTCCGCGGCCTTGTTCATGGCGCGGAAGGCGCTGAGCGGATACAGGACCATCGCCACACCCGCACTCTTCAGCTCGGGCACGGAGAACAATGGCGTCTTGCCGAACTCAGTGATGTTCGCCAGCACCGGCACCTTCACCGCATCGACGAACTTCTGATATGTCGGCAGATCGTAGGCCGCTTCGGCGAAGATGGCGTCGGCGCCCGCTTCGACACATTTGATCGAACGCTCGATCGCGGCGTCGATGCCGAACGAGGCGATCGCGTCGGTGCGCGCAATCAAATAAAACGACGGGTCGGTCTTCGCATCGGCGGCGGCCTTCACGCGATCCACCATCTCTTCGGTGGACACGAGCTCTTTGCCGGGACGATGGCCGCAACGCTTGGCGCCAACCTGATCTTCGATGTGACAGCCGGCGGCGCCGAACTTGATCAGGCTCTTCACGGTGCGGGCGATGTTGAACGCGCTCGGGCCGAAGCCGGTGTCGATGTCGACGATCAGCGGCAGATCGCACACATCGGTGATGCGACGGATGTCGGTCAGTACGTCGTCGAGGTTGTTGATTCCTAAGTCGGGCATGCCCAGCGAACCGGCCGCCACGCCGCCGCCCGACAGATAGATCGCGCGATAACCGGCCCGCTTGGCGAGCAGCGCGTGATTCGCATTGATCGTGCCGACGATCTGCAGCGGTTGCTCGGCGGCCAGGGCGGAGCGGAAGTTTTGTCCGGCGGATGCCATGGAAGTCTCCTGCGAAACGGTCGAAAGCTCGGGTTGCAGAGGGAGAGCAAGACTTATGCCACGCGCCTGGCGCCAAGACTCGCGCTTAACCCATTGATTGGCCGCTGAATGCCGTGTGCGCCCCGGCGCAGCCGGCCGCTGGCAGTTTCATTTCTGAAACGCTACAGTTTCGCCACTGTAACAGATGCAACCCCGGCCATGAACGCCAGCGTCGTACGCCCCAATGACCCGCTCCGGATCGTCGCCGTCGGCCTGCATCGGCTGAAGGATCTGTTCCGGGACCTCGCCCCCACTTACGCCCAGGTTGCCCGGGTCGAAGTGCTCGACAGCGGCTTCGAGACCGCCGTCGACACTATTAATGAGCTGAGCCGCCAGCAGCCCATCGATGTGCTCGTGGCCGCCGGGTCCAACGGCGCCTACCTTCGACAACACGTCGAGCTGCCGGTGGTGCTGGTCCGAGTCGGCGGCTTCGACATCCTGAGCGCGCTCGGTCGGGCTCGCGGTATCTCGTCGCGGATCGCGTTGGTGACGCACGGCGCCCTGCCCGTCGAGCTCGAACGATTCAATGAACTGTTTGGGCTCGGCATCGAGCAGCGGAGTTATCGAACCACCGACGAGGCCAGGAACTGCGTGCTCGAGCTGCGCGCTCGTGGCATCGAAGTCGTCGTCGCGCCGGGCTTGATCGCGGATCTCGCCGAAGCGGCCGGCATGGCCAGTGTCTTTCTCTACTCTGAAGACGCTGTTCGCGAAGCGCTCGACGACGCGGTCGAAATGGCTCGCCTGTCACACATGGAAGGCGCGAAGCGCGAACGGTTGAACACGATCATTGGCCAGCTGCGCGATGGCGTGGTCGCGGTCGATATGGATGAGCGGATCGAGATCTTGAATCCCGCGATGGCGCGGTTGTTGGAACGGCCGGCATCCGATCTCATCGGTCACAAGCTCAGTGACATTGCACCGGAGCTGTCACTGGCCCGCACGCTGCGCGAGCCACGCGCCGAGATCGATGAGCTGCAGAAGCTAGGTTCGCGAGCTGTGCTCACGAGTCGGCTGCCGATTACTGAGCAAGGCACGCAAACAGGGGCCGTGCTCACCGCCCAGGATCCGGAATCGATTCAACGCGTCGATCGTGACCTGCGCGCCCGCCGTCACAAGCCCGCCGCCAATGTTCGTTATCGACTCACCGATCTGGTCGGCACCACGCCCGGCATCGTTCACACCCGTTCATTGGCGGCCCAATACGCTCGCAGCGATGCGACTGTGCTGGTCTTCGGCGAAAGCGGCACGGGTAAAGAACTGCTCGCTCAAGGTATCCACGCCGCGAGCAAACGCGCGAATCAACCTTTCATCGCCATCAATTGCGGCGCCTTTCCGGAGGCGCTGTTGGAAAGCGAATTGTTCGGTTACGAGGAAGGCGCCTTCACTGGCGCACGCCGTGGCGGCAAGCTCGGCCTGTTCGAAGCCGCGCACACCGGCACGATCTTCCTGGATGAGATCGGCGAGATGCCAGTGTCGCTACAGACCCGCTTGCTCCGCGTGCTGCAAGAGAAAGAAATATTGCGTATCGGTGCGATTGAGCCGACACGCGTCGACGTTCGCGTAATCGCGGCCACGCATCGCGACCTGACCGAGCGCATCGTCACCGGCGACTTTCGCCGTGACCTTTACTATCGACTCAACATCCTGCGCCTGGAGTTGCCGGGACTGCGCGACCGTCGACAGGATCTGCCCGAGCTGGTCGCACACCTCGCGCGAAAGATTGCGGCACGCACCGGCATCGACATCACGCATGATCCTCGCGTGCAAACGCTGCTGGACGCAGCTTGGAACTATGAATGGCCAGGCAACGTGCGTGAGCTGGAGAATCTATTGGAACGCGTGGCGATGCTGGCCAGCCCGAGCGACACGACACTCAGCGACATGCAGCTACGTGAACTGATGCCGGAGATCGCAGCGGTGGCGCCGCTCAAAGTCACCTCGTCCATCGCCGCGCATCGCGCCGACTCAGAGATCGATTTAATTCGGCGCGTGCTCGAAGAGAGCGACGGCTCTTACGCCAAGGCGAGCGAGCGACTCGGCATCAGTCGCACGACGCTGTGGCGTAAGTTGAAGAAGGAACGATCCGTTTAGGGCAACAGCCGGCACTTGGCGCTAAGCAGCTGGTACTCGGTTTTAGTTCGCTCGTACACGAGAAAGCAGCGGTTGTTGGCTCGAGTGAGCTGGAAACGTTCGGGCTGGGACATCTCCCGACCTTGCACCCTGCGACCGCCCGCGTCGCGGACAGGTGTGCGCTCGATCACCAGCTCGCTCTCTTGGGTAAGCGCATCGTCCGCGATCGTCACGGTCGGAACGTTCAACGCCGCGCTCACGACCTTCACCAACTCCGCGCGTGACGCCTCCGTCGACTCCGTCAGTACGGCCGGGCCATCGTGGCCGGCGACAGACGCACACGCCGACAACATCACCAGAGCGCCGAGCGCGACGATGCGCATGACCTGCCCTATTCGCGAAGGATTCGATTGGTGCGTGCCGGCACCTTCAACATCTCACCTTCCGTGCTGGACAGCGTCGTCTTCGAGCTGAAGGTGCTGCCCGGCGTAAAGCCGCTCGCCGCCGGACAGCTTTGATTGTTGCTCGCACGGAAGCTGAGCGCGGCCTGCAACCGAGCTTCGTTGGTGTCGCCCAGGGCATGTGTGAAATCGTCCGCCACCGAGCAGCCCGGCAGATCGACGCTGGCGATATCGGGCGAATTCGCCGGCGTGAAGCCGTCCGGATAGGTGGCGAAGCCCTTGGCATTGCGCCCTTCGAACTGAATCGAGAAGTACGTGGTGCCGCAGTTGTTCTTGGGATAGAAGCCATACGGCTTGCCGCAGGTGGTCGAGCCGATCTGATACACCTCCACGTCGATGCCGCGCAGGCTGTTGATGATGGCCTCGCTGGCCGAGCAGGTGTTCTGGCTGGTGATCACATAGACCCGATTCAGATTGAGCGTCGGCAACGGCGTGCCTCGGGGAACGCTGAAACCCTGCCCCGTGGAATGAAATGGCGTGGGGGTCAACGCTCCGCCCTCGACCGGATTGGTGTTCGGGTACTTGTCGTTGAACGCCGAGCGCTCGAAGGTCTGACCGGCGGTCAGGCTGCCGGCGATCATGTAGCCCACCTCGGCCGCCATATCCAGATAACCGCCGCCGTTGTAACGCAGGTCCAGAATCAAATCCTGGACGCCGGCGGTACGGAACGAAGTGAACGCGTTGACCAGCTGCGACTCCGCGGTGGCGATGTGATCGTTGAACAGCAGATAGCCCACCGGCACACCGGACGCGTTGAGGGTGCTGGAAACGAGCACGGGCGTATGAGTCACGGCGACGCTGGTGAGCGTGATCGTGCGCAACGGGCCATTGTTGGCCTCGCGAATCTGGAAGGTATGGGTCTCGCCCGCCGTTTCGGGGAAGAACGCGGCATTCAGCGCAGTGCTGTTGCCATTCACCACGTCGACGCCGTCGGCCACCAGCACTTCAGCGCCACGAGGAACATTGGCGTTGCCCGCGGGAGTGCTCGGTTCCGAGTAGGCGACGACCACTTTGCGAGGCGGTGTGCTCGCAATCAGAACAAACTCCGCGCCATAGCCGATCTCGACGCCGGACTGGGAAAGCTGCTCCCACTCCGTGGTCGGGTAAGTGAAATGAAATTGATCCTTGGAGCGACCTGACGCGGTGATCGCCGGCGTCTTCAACGCGGCAAAGTAGTCCGCCGTCGAAGACAGGCTCGGATCGCGGTCGGGCACTTCGGAATACCAGAGATACAGCTCGTTGGTCCACGAGCGCAAAAACATGTTCTGGGTGACCGTCGAGCTGCACTGATTGGCGAAGCTGGAGGACGGCTGGAACTGCCCGGCCGCATAAGTGGGATTCGAGCTGAGCGAACCGCCGGAGCCGCCCAGCGACCCGCCGGACCCCAGCGAATTGCTGCCCCCGCCACCATCGCCTCCGCCGCCACAGCCCGCCACTGTGAACAACGCGACTGCCAGCACCGCACCCCGGGCCATCCATTCCATGTAAAAACCGCTCCCATTCGTTCGATGGGTGCGGTTGTACTACAGACGTCACATCAACAGTAGTACCCGCCGCACATCTGGCCTCGCCCGGGCGTCTTCATTCAGCGACGGCGCGGCAACAAAGGCTTCGGGCCGCCTTCGATGCCGGTTAATGCCAGGGTCGTCAGCAACACGCCCTGGGGACCGAGCCACGCGTCGATGGGCTCGTACCATTCATCTAACGAATGTGCCTTGTCGGCAATGCCGCCGCCCGAAGCGGTGATGGCCGGAATGCCCAACCCCATCGGAACATTCGCATCGGTGCTGCTCGCAACCGGCACCGGCGGCTTCTGACCCAAGGTGACCATCGCACCGATCCAGGTGGACGCCATGAGACCGTCATTGCTGCCCGCGCCCGCCGGCCGATCGCCGAGCAGAGTGCGCTCGACCCGCACAGGATCGGCGCCCCAGCGCTTCCCCTCATCCACACCGGCTCGGTCAGCCGCGGCCATGATTTGTTCTTCCAACGCAGCGAGCGCGGCCGAGGATTCTGAACGGATGTCGAGTTGAAGCTGAGCTTTCTCGGCGATGGCGTTAATTGCCGTGCCGCCCGACACGATCGCGACCGTGAACGTCGTCTTCGGCTCGGTCGGCGCCTGCAAATCCGAGATGGCGGCGATCGCGCGTCCCATCGCATGCACGGCACTGGGCGTACCGAAATTCCCGTAGCTATGGCCGCCCGGCCCGGTGAATGTGATCTGCCAGCGATGACTGCCGACAGCACGCGCCACCACTTCGGATTCTCCGGCGGGAGTCTCCGGCGATTCGGTGCTGTCGACGGAGATGAATCCGTCGAGGTCGGTGCGATCGCGGAACAACGCCTTCACGCCCCGCAGATTCCCCAAGCCCTCCTCGCCCACAGTCGCGACGAATAAAACATCGCCCTGCGTGCGAATCTTGTTTTCCTGCATCGAGCGCAACACTGTCAGCAACACGGTGAGACCGCGAGCATCGTCGCTTATGCCCGGGCCGTGATAACGATTGCCTTCTTTGCGAACCTTCACGTCGGTGTCCGCGCCGAACACCGTATCCAGATGCGCCGACAACACGAGCGTCGGCCCATTCCGGCTCGTGCCAGGACGTCGTGCGATGACGTTGCCTTCGGAGTCAGTGGCGACTTCAGTGAGACCGAGCTCGCGCAGACGGCGCATGTAATCGTTGGCGCGTCCTTCTTCCTTGCGCGAAGGCGCCGGAATCTCGGCGATCTCGATCTGCTCGCGCAGCGTGCGCTCGTCTTCTCGACGAATCTGTGCCAGCGCGGCCTTCACCGCGGGCTTGCTGCTGATGGTCTTGAAAACGGCCTGATTCTTCGCCGCTGCGTCCGCGGCCTGTGCTTCCAGCCCGAGTAAAGCGCTGAACAAACACAGCGCGCAGGCAAGCTTCACGCTCGCTGATTTGATCGATGTCATGAACCGATTCCGTCTGACGCCTGGCCGGCCGATCGCGGAATCATAACGGACTGGAGATCGTTCTCTTCACCAAAAGGTCCGCGCCAACGCATGGCGCGGACCTCGTTTCTCGTCAGGACATCAGGACGGCATCGGCACCGGCGGGGTCGCCGGCGGCGTGATGGCCGCCGAAGACTTGATCAGGCCGTCCAGGCCATTGCCGGACAAGCCCACTTCCTTGATGAGCTGATCGACCACCGGGGCGTAAGCGCGATATTTCAAAGCCGCGCCCACCGCCTGTTCGGCGAGATTGCCACTGCCCGTGCCATTGCCCTGATCGCCGGCCTGCGCACCGGCGGCGCCAGTGTTGAGACCGTCGACCTGCATGATGCGGATCGAGTCGATGTTCTGCATCGGCCGCACCGCCTCTTCGATGATCTTCGGCAGTGCCTGGATCAACGCGAGCTTTTCCTGCAGCGAAATCTGCGCGTTCGAGAGCGTGTTGATGGCCTCGTTCAACGCGCGCTTACCGGCAGCTTCCGCTTCGTAGTTTTCGCGGTTCGCCTTGGCGAGCGTGCGGATGGCGTCGGCCTTCGCTTCCGAAGCTTCCTTTTCCGCCAGCGCCGAGACCTTCACGCTGATGGCCTGACGTTCGGCTTCCTGCGACGCCAGCACCAGCGTCACCTGCTTCTCACGTTCGGCCTTGGCCACTTCCTCGGCGGTCTTCACGGCCTGCTCGGACTTCACGGCTTCAGCCAAAGCCAGGTTGGCGCTGGCCTGAGCCTTGGACTGTTCCTCGGACTTCTGCGCGATCGAGATCGCTTTGTTCTGATCGGCGATTTCCGTGGCACGCAACTGTTCGATGGTGGCGATCTTCACTTCGCGCTCGGCTTCGACCACGCGCTGGCGCACGGCCTGTTCCTTGGCGACTTCCGCCTCGCGAATCTGACGAGCGGCGGTGATCTTCGCTTCCTCGGATTCCCGAGAGCGCTCGGCCTGCACCTTGGCGACGATCGCGTTCTGCTCGGCCTCGCGAGCCGCGACTTCCTGCGACTGGGCCAGCTCGGCGAAGCGCTTCTGACGATCGATCTCCAGCTGCAGCGTCTTGGCTTCGAAGTTCTTACGCGAGATCGCGACCGACGTGTCCTGCTCGATCTCGTTCCGCTCGCGGCTGCGACGCTGCGTCTGTTCGGTGAGGCGCGTCAGACCTTCGGCGTCGAACGCGTTGTTGGGATCGAAGAATTGCATGGCGGTCTGGTCGATGCGGGTCAACGACACGCTCTCCAGCTCCAGGCCGTTCTTCAGCAGATCTTCGCTCACGGCGTTTTGCACGCCCTGGATGAAGTCCTGACGCTTGTCCAGCAGCTCTTGCATGGTCATCGACACGGCCGCGGCACGCAGCGCGTCGACGAACTTATCTTCCACCAGCTGCGACAGCTGCTCCGGATCGATCGTACGTTGACCCAGGGTTTGCGCGGCATTCGCGATGCCTTCCTTGGTCGGCACGACCCGCACGAAGAACGCGACGACCACGTCCACGCGCATGCGGTCTTTGGTGAACAGCGAGTCCTTGCCGTACCGTGTGACTTCGAGCTTGAGCGTGTTCATGTTCACGAGGATGGTTTCGTGAAACACCGGAAAGACGATGGCACCGCCATCCATCACCACCTTCTGCCCGCCCAGTCCAGTGCGCACGAAGGATCGTTCCTTCGAGGAGCGGCGATACAGCCGCGAGAAAATGATTCCTATCAACAGCAGCGCGAAGAACGCGATGCCCGCGAGAATCAGATTTTGCACAGTCAGTTCCGACATTTGCTCACTCCCCAGCAACGTTGCCACTCCATCAGATCAGATCGGGCCAGGGATTGACCGCCCCGGCGAAACGGTTGCCGGCCAGCTGCTTGGTGAGCAACACCCGTTCCCCGCTTTGGAACGTCATGCCCTCGGCTTCCGGCTCAACCATTACATACAGAATCTGTCCGTGCTCATTCGGCACCTTCGCTTGCGCCGGATAACCGACGCGCGCGGTGCCGTTTACGACAGTCGCGACGCGGCCGACGAGCGAATCAAATGAAACAGCATACGTTTGATCCTGCGGAATAACGCGCGCCAGGCCCGCGCCCGCGAAGCGCACGACCGGCAGTGTGATGAGGAACGCGGCGATCACCGCGATCAACGGCGGCACCCAGAAACCGAACAATTGGCGCACGACCAGATTGAGCGCAAAGCCCGTCAGCGCAAAGCTCGCGAGAAACACCACGAGCAGCACGAGCACCGGCACGCGGCCGAACGAGAGCCAGCCCAGTAACTTGTCGAACAGACCGGCATGCATGTCGCCGGGATCGGGAAGCAGATGTTGCAGCGACTGGGAGAGACTGGAGCCCACCACCATCGCGACCCCTTCCACGATCGCGATCAGCAGGAGCAGAAAGGTTGCCACGGTGAATGGCCAGGTCTCTGCGGCGAACAGCACGAGTTGTTTATCCCTCAACTAAAGAAGCTGTTGAGAGAAGTATCCGGACAGCAAGCCACCAATGCAACGCGCTGCCGGTGAATGGCCACACCTTACCGGCGAAATTTCACTCGCCGGTGGCCACAAAGCTGGCGGGGCCAGGACTGGCGCGGCATAGTCGAGCCCCCGAGGAGAATGTAATGAACAAATCTGAGCTGCATGCGCAGGGCGAGATATCGAACGTTCCCTGCGTCACCTTCACTCGCCTGCTGCCCGGCCCTATCGAGCGAGTCTGGTCCTACCTTACCGATCCGAAGAAGCTGCCCACGTGGTATGGCGAAGTCGCATCGATCGAGCCGCGTCAGGGCGGCAAGGTGCGGCTGGTCGATGGTCACATTCGTGGCATCGTCACGCAGTGGCAGCCACCGCATAGGCTCGTTTACACCTGGAATGTGTTCGATGCGACCGACGCCGAGGACGCCGTGTCTGCTTATCCTGAATCCTATCCAACGTTCGAGCTCGAAGCGCGCGGCACAGAGGTGCTGCTGACCTTCAAGCACTTCCCCATTCTCGAGCGCTTCATTCCCCAGAACGCCATGGGCTGGCACACCATGCTCGACATGCTGACCGCCGCGCTCAACGATCAGCCGGTCAAGGCGCGTGCCGACTATGTAGCGAAGAATGCGGCGATCTATGGCGTCGACCTGAAAAATCTGGCGCGCTGAGCAGTCGGCCTTGCGGCCGCAATTCTGAACGACGTACAATTCTATACGTCGTTCAATTTTGGCTGAGTCATGGCTGAATCGGGTCGCCGCGAGCGCAAGCGTCAGGAAAAGCTGGATCACATCGCACAGACGGCCTTCGGTCTGTTCGAGGCGCATGGCTTCGACGCCGTCACCATGGAGCAGATCGCGGCCGAAGCGGACGTCGCAAAAGGCACGCTCTACAGTCACTTTCCCGTGAAAGAGGCGGTGTTGGCGCGTTGGATTCACATGCAGCTCGAACAGGATCTCGAGCAGCTTCTGCCGCTCTGTCAAGCCGAGGGCAGCTTCAAGCGCGGCATGCGTCGACTGCTCGATGCCTCAGCCTCGGGGCTCGAGCAGCATCGCGAGTACCTGCTGCCCTACTTGCGCTACCGGTTCGTCAACGTCGGGCAACCTCACGCCGATGAAAACGACGCGCGATCCGATCTCGTGCGGGCATTCCTCGCTTTGATCACGGCGGGCCAGAAATCAGGTGAGCTGCGAAGCGCACAGCCGGCGGCACGGCTCGCACTGTTCTTTCATTTTCTATATCTCGCGGCGCTGATGCGCTGGCTGATGGATCAGAAGGCCGATCTGCACGATGAGCTCGCGGCGGTGCTGGATTTGTTTCTGAAAGGCTCACGCAGCTCGAAATCATGAAATTCCTGGTCCTGACCTACGGCACCGACGGCGATACTCGGCCCCTCGCAGCGTTGTCCCGTGCATTGATGGACGCGGGCCATGAAGCTCACTTGCTCGCGGACGATGCATCGCTTGGCACAGCGGCAGCGCTCGGCGTCCCGGCCACGCCACTTGCTGGAAATATCCGCGAAGCACTACGCCACGATGGCGCCGCAGCCGGCAGCGCCAACAACACGGCGAAGGAGCTGGCTCGACTCGCGAATGACAACGCCGAGAACTGGCTGCGCGCGGCTGTGCAAGTCGGCAAAGGGTGCGATGCCGTCATCATCTCAGGACTGGCGGGTTTCGTTGGCTTGTCCGCGGCTGAATATCTCGATGTGAAAGCCATCGGGGCGGGAATGTTTCCTCTGACGCCGACCGCCGCGTTCCCTTCTCCATTGCTACCGGGCAAGCTGCCCCGGATGTTCAATCGGCTGAGCCAGCAGCTCATCAACAAGCTGGTGTGGACGGCATTTCGCAAAGCTACCAATGACGCCCGTATACGCGTCTGCGGGTTGCCGCCGCGAAAATCACTCTGGGTCGGACATCCAATGTTATATGGCGTATCGCCGAGCCTGCTGCCGCGACCTGACGACTGGCCGGGCAATGCGTTCGTCTGCGGCCAATGGCTCATTCCGGCGAAGCACTACACTCCGCCCGAGCCCCTGAGCCGATTCCTCGCGGCCGGTGAACCGCCAATCTACGTTGGCTTCGGCAGCATGGCGGGATTGGCGCCGCATCGGATGTTTGACGCAATTGTCGGCGGCCTCGGAGGCCGGCGCGCATTGTTTTATCCGGGCTGGAGCGGCGTCGACACGTCGCAGCTGCCTGCAAACATCTTTGTCGTCGGCGACACGCCGCATGACTGGCTGCTACCGCAAACGTCGCTGGCCGTGCATCACGGCGGCTCCGGTACGACGCATTCAGCAGCACGCGCCGGCGTTCCCTCCGTAGTCGTGCCGTTCGCTGGAGATCAGGCTTTCTGGGCCGAACGCCTGTATCAGGCCGGTGTCGCGGCCAAGCTCTCCAGCTGGAAAGCCCTGAACGCCGAATCGCTCGCAGCAAGCATCCGCTTCGCCGAACGAGATGAGATCCGAGTGCGCGCCCGAGCCATGGGCGAAAAGATGCGTGCCGAAAACGGCCTCACAACAGCAGTCAACGCGATCGAAGCGCTACTTCGCTGACGGCCCTTCCGGCTCGCTCGAGGAAATCTGCTCGATCGGCGCGCCGTACAACATCTCGATGCCTTCCATGTTCGGCAGGCGATGCGCGATGCCCTTGTGACAATCGATACAAGTGTGCTCATTGCCCGCCAGCGCGGTCGAGTGAACGTACACAGCGCGCTGGCTCTGACGCGTCCAGTCCATGAATTTGTAGGCGTGACAGTTGCGGCACTCGAGCGAATCGTTCGCTTTCAAGCGTGCCCACTCGTGCTTGGCCAGGTCCAGGCGCTTGTCCAGGAATTTCTCGCGGGTGTTGATGGTGCCGAAGATCTTGCCCCACACCTCTTTGGAGGCCTGCATCTTGCGGGCGATCTTGTCGGTCCATTGGTGAGGCACGTGACAGTCCGGACAGGTCGCCCGCACGCCGGAACGGTTGCTGTAATGGATCGTGCTCTTCAGCTCGGCGAACACGTTGTCCCGCATTTCGTGGCAGCTGGTGCAGAACTTCTCGCTGTTGGTCGCTTCCAGCGCGGTGTTGAAACCGCCCCAGAAAATGATGCCGCCGATGAACCCGCCGGCCACCAGAAAGCCCAGGCTGAAATAGCGGCTGGGAGAGCTCAGCACCCGCCACCAGCGCACCGCCCTGTCGAATAGCGCTTTCACTCCTTCTTGTCCTTCGCTGCCGGCGCCGGTGGATCGGACGCCCGCTGCTCGCGCTCAACCAGCTCGTACACGTCGGTGAAGGTATTGCTCACCGGCGGCCGTGCATCCGTCTGCACCACATGACACTGCGTGCAGAAGTAACGTCGCGGCGAAATCTCGGCGAGGAAGTTCGCATCGCGATCCATGAAGTGAGTCGCGCTCACCATGGGCGCACCGAACTCCTCATTGCGCACGCGTGAGTGGCAATACATGCAGAAGTTCACATTGCGTGTGATCTCGTACCGATCGATGGCATGCGGAATGGTCGGCGGCTGACTCGTGTAGGCCCGCCCGCGCTTCACGTCGAAGTTCTCGACCGTCGCCATGCGCGGGGCCTTCGGCTCCTCATTGAGGGGCGAGGGACCGCGCAGTCCTTTGAGATTGTCCGCCGCCAGCGCCGCGCCGAAACACAGCACGCCGACGATTGCGATTCGCCGCATCAGGGGCTTCATCACACCGCTCCCACCGGCACGATTTTCACCGCGCACTTCTTGAAGTCGGTTTGTTTCGAGATCGGATCCGTCGCATCCAGCGTGCACTTGTTGATGAGTTGAGACGCATCGAACCAGGGCACGAACACGACCCCTCGCGGGGGCTTGTTCCGTCCGCGCGTTTCCACGCGCGTCCGCATCTCACCGCGGCGAGACACCACTTTCACTTCGACACCCCGACGCACTCCCAACGCCTCGGCATCGTCGGGATGCATGAACACGACAGCGTTCGGGAATGCCTTGTACAACTCGGGCACGCGGCCGGTCATCGAACCGGAGTGCCAATGTTCGAGCACGCGACCGGTCACCAGCCAATAGCCATATTCGGCGTCCGGCTCCTCCGGCGGCGGCTCGTACGGCAACGCGAAGATGTTCGCCTTGCCATCCTTGTTGCCATAGAACTGAAAGCCCGTGCCCGGCTTGACGTATGGATCGGTGCCTTCGCGGTAGCGCCACTTGGTTTCCGTGCCATTCACCACCGGCCAGCGCAAGCCAGGGACTTCGTGATACTTCTCGAACGGCGCCAGATCGTGCCCATGACCGCGGCCGAACGAGGCGTACTCTTCAAACAAGCCTTTCTGCACATAGAAGCCGAATGCTTTCGACTCGTGGTTCTCGTAGTCCTTGTTGAGCTCGCTCAACGGGAAGCGATTGACCTGACCGTTCGCGAACAGCACCTCGAACAGCGTCTTGCCTCGATACGTCGGGTTCTCGTTCAACAACTCGGCGGGCCAGACTTCGTCGGTCTTGAACCGTTTCGAGAACTCCATCAACTGCCACAGATCCGAGCGCGCCTGTCCCGGTGCATTGACGAGTTGATGCCAGAACTGCGTGCGGCGCTCGGCATTGCCGTACGCGCCCTCCTTCTCCACCCACATCGCCGCCGGCAGAATCAAGTCCGCGGCCTGCGTGGTCACGGTCGGATACGCATCCGACACGACGATAAAGTTCTTGGGATTGCGATAACCCGGCAGCCCTTCCTGATTGAAGTTCGCCGCCGCCTGCATGTTGTTATTGACCTGCACCCAATACGCGTTGAGCTTACCGTCGGTGAGCATGCGGTTCTGTTCGACCGCGTGATACCCCACCTTCGGGCTGATCGTGCCGTGAGGGATCTTCCACAGCTCTTCGGCGTGCTTGCGATGCTCGGGATTGGTCACCACCATGTCCGCGGGCAGTCGATGCGAAAACGTGCCGACTTCGCGCGCCGTGCCACACGCTGACGGCTGACCGGTCAGCGAGAACGGACTGTTGCCCGGCGTCGCGATCTTGCCGGTAAGCAAATGCAGGTTGTAACAAAGATGATTGGCCCACACGCCGCGCGTGTGTTGATTGAACCCCATCGTCCAGAACGACACGACGCGTATCTTCGGATCCGCGTACAGCTCGGCCAACTGCTTCAACCATGATTCCGGGCAACCGGAGATCTTTGCCGCGTGCTCCAGCGTGTAAGGCTTCACGAAGCGCGCGTACTCCTCAAACGACATCGGTGTGGAGTCGCCGGCCTGCTTGGCGTTCTTGGCTTTCTGCTCCAGCGGATGTTCCGGGCGCAAGCCATAGCCGATATCGTCATTGCCCTTCTTGAAGTTCACATGCTTGCCGATGAAGTCGCGATTCACGCGACCGGTCTCGATGATGTAGTTGGCGATGTAATTCATGATCGCCAGATCCGACTGCGGCTTCATGACCAGCGGAATGTCGGCGAGATCGAACGATCGATGCTCGAAGGTCGAGAGCACCGCGACCTTCACGGCTGGCGCGGACAATCGGCGGTCCGCGACTCGCGACCAGAGAATCGGATGCATCTCCGCCATGTTCGAGCCCCACAGCACGAACGCATCGGCCGATTCGAAGTCGTCGTAACAGCCCATCGGCTCGTCCATGCCGAAAGTTCGCATGAAGGCGTAGGCCGCCGACGCCATGCAATGGCGCGCATTGGGATCGAGGTTGTTGCTACGGAAGCCGGCCTTCATCAATTTGTTGGCCGCATACCCTTCCCAGATGGTCCACTGGCCGGAACCGAACATGCCTACCGACTCCGGTCCGTTGGCCTTCAGCGCCTCCTTGAACTTCTGCGCCATGATGTCGAACGCGGCGTCCCAGCTGACCGGTGTGAACTCGCCGTTCTTGTCATAGGCGCCATTGGTCATGCGTAACAACGGCTGCGTGAGCCGGTCCGCGCCATACATGATTTTGGACAGGAAGTAGCCTTTGACGCAGTTGAGACCGCGATTGACCTCGGCGTTGGCATCGGCGTGGGTTGCGACCACACGATTGCCCTTTACCGCTACACGCACGCCGCAGCCAGTACCGCAGAACCGGCACGGTGCCTTCGACCATTTCAGTTGGGTGAACTGAGATTCGGTGATGATGTTCTGCGCCGGCGCATTGGGGCTCGCCGCCGCAATGGCCGATGCGGCCGCGCTACGTCGCAGGAACTGTCGTCGATTCAGCGTCATGAGGTTCTTCCAAAGCCGAGGCGCTTTCCATCAGGTGCGCCACGATCGAAACGGTGAGCACACCGGGGAGTTGCTGTAATTCGGTGGTGGCATCGGCAATGGCCCGGCTGTCCGCCGATTCGAGCACGATGGCCAATTTGCCGGTCTGTCCGGTCTCGTGCAGCTCGGCGCCGGGCATGGAGCCGATCAACGCGCGCACCGCTTCGCAGCCGGTCTCGGTCGCTCGCACGAGCAGACTGGCGATGTGCACGATGGGCTCGTCCGCATCGCCAGCGGTACGCCCGAGTTTGAAAAAGTCACGACGTGAAAGTTCGCGCATGGTCTGTGTTACACGGATGGCGGACCGGCGATGAGTTGAACCATCCAGACCGCGAAGCCGTAGCCAGCCACGATCAGCACCGACAGGATCGGCGCCACAATGAATGTCAAAAAGATGAACACGGCCAGCTCGCGCCGTTTCTCGACTTGCATCTCGTTCTTCCAACCCCTTGAGTCCCGTGACTTTGTATTCGGTGATTGCGTAGGGAGGAATCACGGATTTCCGAGAGCGACCCCGAGGAGTCACGGAGCGAGCCGTTGAAAAGGCGGCGCATTGCGGGCCCTTCCCTGCAGGCATAAACTCAGTCCACCCACGTCATGCACGCACAGGAGTCTCTTCCATGAGCGATATGACAAGGCGCCAGTTCCTGGCGATCACCGGCAGTACGCTGGCGGGCTCCAGCCTGGCGCTGCTGGGGTTCTCGCCGGGCGAAGCGCTGGCCGAAGTTCGTGAGTTCAAGCTGTCCCGCGCCACCGAGACGCGCAATACCTGTCCCTACTGCTCGGTGTCCTGCGGTTTGCTGATGTATTCGCTCGGCGATAAAGCGAAAAACGCCAAAGCGAGCATCTTTCATATCGAAGGCGATCCCGATCATCCCGTCAATCGCGGCACCCTGTGTCCCAAGGGCGCAGGCTTGATCGACTTCGTGCACAGTCCGAATCGATTGAAATATCCCGAATACCGCGCGCCCGGGTCGGATCGCTGGCAACGCATTTCCTGGGATGAAGCGCTGGAGCGCGTGGCCCGATTGATGAAACAGGACCGCGACGCCAATTTCATCGCCAGGAACGCCGAAGGCCAGACCGTGAACCGATGGCTGACCACCGGCATGCTGGCGGCTTCGGCGAGCAGTAACGAAGCCGGCTACATCACGCACAAGGTCATTCGCAGTCTGGGCATACTGGCGTTCGACAATCAGGCGCGTGTGTGACACGGCCCGACGGTGGCAGGTCTTGCCCCGACGTTTGGCCGTGGAGCGATGACGAATCACTGGGTCGACATCAAGAATGCCGACCTGATCCTGATCATGGGTGGCAATGCCGCCGAGGCACACCCGTGCGGATTCAAGTGGGTCACTGAAGCCAAAGCACACAACAAGGCGCGACTGATCGTCGTCGATCCGCGCTTCACCCGCTCCGCGTCGGTCGCTGACGTGTATGCGCCGATCCGCCCCGGCACCGACATCGCGTTCCTCGGCGGCGTGATCACATATCTGCTGGCGAACGACAAGATCCAGCGCGACTACGTCAACAATTACACCGACGCCAGCTTCATCGTGCGGGAGGACTTCGCATTCAACGAGGGCCTGTACTCGGGCTACAACGCCGAGAAGCGCAGCTACGACAAAACGAGCTGGGAATACGAGATGGGCGCGGATGGCTTCGCGCGAACCGATCCGACGCTGGCGCATCCGCGCTGCGTGATCAATCTGATGAAACAACACTACTCGCGCTATACCCCTGAAATGGTCGAGCGCGTATGTGGCACGCCGAAAGAGAAGTTCCAGCAGATTTGCGAAATGATCGCGTCCACGGCGACCACGACGCGCGCCATGACGATCATGTATGCGCTCGGCTGGACTCAGCACTCGATCGGATCGCAAATGATCCGCTGCGCGGCCATGGTCCAGCTGCTCCTTGGAAACATCGGCGTCTCCGGCGGCGGCATGAACGCGTTGCGCGGCCACTCCAATATTCAAGGCCTCACCGATCTGGGCCTGCTCTCCAACACCCTGCCCGGCTACATCTCGTTGCCCTTCGACCGGGAGCAGGACTACGAGAAATACGTGGCCGTGCGCGCTCAGAAGCCGTTGCGACCGAATCAGATGAGCTACTGGCAGAACTTCCAGAAGTTCTTTGTCAGTCTGCAGAAGGCCTGGTGGGGCGATGCCGCCACCGCCCAGAATCACTGGGCGTTCGACTATCTGCCCAAGATCGACAAGCTGTACGACATGCTGCAGGTCTTCGACCTGATGGATCAGGGCAAGATGAACGGCTACCTGGCGCAGGGCTTCAATCCGCTCGCCGCCGCGCCGAATAAAGCGAAGATGACGGCGGCGCTGTCGAAGCTGAAGTATCTGGTGATCATGGATCCGCTGGTCACCGAGACCTCGGAGTTCTGGCGCAACTTCGGCGTCCACCACGATGTCGACTCGAGCAAGATTCAAACCGAAGTCATTCGGCTGCCGGTCACGTGTTTCGCCGAAGAGGACGGCACGCTGGTCAATTCAGGACGCTGGCTGCAATGGCATTGGAAAGGCGGCGAACCGCCGGGCGAAGCGCGCACCGACATCGAGATCATGGCCGAGCTGTATACGCGAATGCGTAAGCTCTATGAGCTCGAAGGCGGCGCGTATCCCGATCCGATCCTCAATCTGTCGTGGCGCTACATCCGTCCCAACCAGCCCACGCCCGAGGAGCTGGCCAAGGAATATTGCGGCCAGGCGCTGACCGATCTGATGGATCCGAAAGACACGAGCAAGGTACTTCGCAAGCGCGGCGAACAACTGGCCGGCTTCGGCGAGTTGCGCGACGACGGCACGACGGCCAGCGGCTGCTGGATCTTCTGTGGCGCATGGGGACCGAACGGCAACCTCATGGCGCGACGGGACAACTCCGATCCCACCGGCATCGGCCAGACATTGAACTGGGCCTGGTCGTGGCCCGCGAATCGTCGGGTGCTCTACAACCGCGCCTCCTGCGATACCAATGGCAAACCGTTCAATCCGGAGCGCATGTTGGTCGCATGGAACGGCAAGCAGTGGATCGGCTCGGATACACCGGACTACAAAGTGGATGACGATCCGGCACTCGGGATCGGACCTTTCATCATGAATCAGGAAGGCGTCGCGCGTTTCTTCGCTCGCGGCAACATGGTCGAAGGACCGTTCCCGGAACATTATGAACCCTTCGAATCGCCACTGGGCTACAACCTGCTCAGTCGCAACGAGCCGCGAGCCGTCAGCAATCCAGCCGCGCGTATCTTCAAAGCGGATCGTGATGCACTTGGCGACGCGACTAAGTTCCCGCACGTCGCCACGACGTATCGTTTGACGGAGCACTTCCACTACTGGACCAAACATGTCCGCCTGAATGCGATCACTCAGCCGGAGCAATTCGTCGAGATCGGCACCGCGCTGGCCGACCAGATCGGCGTGTCAGCGGGCGACCGTGTGAGAGTCAGCTCGAATCGAGGTCACATCGAAGCGGTCGCGGTCGTCACCAAGCGCATCAAGGCACTGAACATCGATGGCAAGACCGTGCACACCGTCGGCATCCCGATTCACTGGGGATTCACCGGTCTGGCGCGGCCCGGCTATATCGCCAATACGCTCACGCCCTTCGTCGGCGACGGCAATTCGCAGACACCGGAGTTCAAAGCGTTCCTGGTCAAAGTCGAGAAGGTCGACGGTGCCCCGGCACCTTCCGACCAGAAGACATGAGGAGCTCATCGTGGCGCTACAGTCACTCGATATCGTTCGACGCTCCGCCACCACCACTCACCCGCCGATCGCGCGACGGGCGCAAACCGGCACGGTCGCGAAGCTGATCGACACGACCAAATGTATCGGCTGCAAAGCCTGCCAGGTCGCGTGCATGGAATGGAACGATCTGCGCGACGAGATCGGCACCAACGTCGGCGGCTATCAGAATCCGCACGACCTCACCGATCAGTCCTGGACGCTGATGCGTTTCGCCGAGTACGAAAACCCCGCCAAGGGCGGCGACCTGGAATGGCTGATTCGCAAGGACGGCTGCATGCACTGCGCCGATCCCGGCTGCCTCAAAGCCTGTCCCGCGCCGGGCGCCATCGTGCAGTACTCCAACGGCATCGTGGATTTTCATGAGGAGAACTGCATCGGCTGCGGCTATTGCATCGCCGGCTGTCCGTTCAACATCCCGCGCATCTCCAAGCGAGATCACAAAGCATACAAGTGCACGCTGTGCTCGGACCGCGTCGCCGTCGGGTTGGAGCCCGCTTGTATCAAGGCCTGTCCGACCGGCGCCCTCGTCTGGGGCACCAAAGAAGCCATGCATGAGCACGCCGCCGAGCGAGTCGAAGATCTGAAATCGCGCGGCTTCGATCAAGCCGGCGTGTACGATCCGCCAGGCGTCGGCGGCACGCATGTGATGTACGTGCTTCATCACGCCGATCAGCCGGAGCTCTATAACGGCCTGCCCGTGGATCCGCACATCAGCACCTCGACCCGACTGTGGAAAGGCGTGACCAAGCCGCTGGCATTGGCCGGCATCGCGCTGACGGCGCTGGCCGGTTTCTTCCACTTCATCCGCGTTGGCCGCAATGAGACGCACGAAAGCGACGAGCAGGCCGCCGCACAAGAAACGGAGCGGACTCGCCATGGTTGATACCACCAGTGACCCCGGTCGTCGCACCCTCGAGCGCTACACGCCCAACGAGCGCACCAATCATTGGACGGTGGCGATCGTGTTCATCGTGACGGCCATTTCCGGACTGGCGTTGTTTCATCCCGCGCTCTACTGGCTGAGCGGCTTGCTGGGCGGCGGGACCTGGACCCGAATCCTGCATCCGTTCCTCGGCGTGCTCCTGGCGATCTTCTTCACGCTGCTGGCGGCGACGATGTGGAAGTTCAACACGATGGAACGTCGCGACTGGCAATGGCTGCGCCAGGGACGCGACATCCTCAATAACCGCGAGGCCCGCGCGCCGGAGGTCGGTCGTTACAACGGCGGACAAAAGCTGCTGTTCTTCGTGTTCGTGATCTGCGTTCTCTGCCTGCTACTTTCCGGCATCGTCATCTGGCGTCAGTATTTTTCCATGTACTTCTCGGCGAGCGTCGTTCGGGCCGCCGCGGTCGTGCATGCGGTCAGCGCCTTCGTGATGATTTGCGCCATCGTCGTCCACATCTATGCCGCCTTTTGGGTGAAGGGGTCGATTGCGGCCATGACGCGTGGTACCGTGACGCCTGGCTGGGCGTGGAAACATCACCGCGCCTGGTTCCGGGAAAAGATCCATGCAACGCATCCTCGAACCCGGTCAGATTGAGAGCTTCGCGCAGCGAGACATTCCTCGACTGCGCCTCCCCGATCGTGCGCGCGTGTTCTCCGCTCGCGCCGAGCGCCTGCGCGACCAGAGCGAAGGCGGCGCCATCGGACATGCCATCCGTGATTATCTGCACCTCATGGCGCATCTCGCCGATGCGCAGCAGGCCGCCCTGGAAAGCATCGATTCCAGGCCACCCGCCCTGCCCGACGACGAGCACATTGCCCACGCCCGGGCATTTCACATGCCGCTCGTGTCGGTGGCCAGCTGGCAGCGCGAGGCCCAGTGGCGACAATCGCTGGCATCCATCTGCGGCTCGCTCACAGCGCTGCCGAATCTTCCCCATCAAGTGCTGTTGGTCACGGATCACTTGTGCGCCATGACGGCGGAGCAGCTTGAAGCGCAGGCAGATAATTTGCTGGCCGTACAGCCATCGGAAGTCGACACAGCGACCGCGCCGTTCATCCTGGCTTCTTTGCAAGTGTATTGGGTGGCCCTTGCCAGCCGAATAAACATCGACGCCGTCCATGAGCTCGATGTTCCCGGCGTGTGCCCGACCTGCGGCACGCTGCCGGTGGCCAGCATCGTGCGCGCGGACTCACGACATCAAGGACTGCGTTATCTACACTGCGCCCTGTGCTCGACTGAGTGGCACATGGTCCGGGTGAAATGCAGCCATTGCCAGACCACCGAAGGCATCAGCTATCAGTCCATCGAGGATGGACCGCGGAGCATTCGTGCCGAGTGCTGCGACACCTGCCACGCCTATCGAAAGATTCTGTATCAGGAAGATGATCCCGCGGTCGAGCCGATCGCGGACGATCTCGCGAGCCTGACTCTCGACTTGCTGTTGAGCGACGGCGGCTATCGTCGCGCCAGCCCCAATCCGCTGTTGTGGCAGCAGCCATGATCGTCGGCACTGCCGGGCACATCGATCATGGCAAGACTTCGCTGATCCGCGCGCTGACCGGGATCGACACCGATCGGCTGAAAGAAGAGAAGGCCCGCGGCATTTCCATCGAGCTGGGTTACGCCTACACACCGCTGCCCAATGGCGATGTGCTCGGCTTCGTCGATGTGCCGGGTCACGAGCGACTGGTCCATACGATGGTCGCCGGCGCCTGCGGCATCGACTTCGCACTGCTCGTCGTAGCGGCGGACGATGGAGTCATGCCGCAGACTCGCGAGCATCTGGCGGTACTTCAGCTGCTCGGCATCACACGAGGTGCGGTCGCGCTGACCAAGGTGGATCGAGTGAATGAAGCGCGGGTGCGCGAAGTGGAGTCACAAATACGAGAGCTGCTTCAACACACGCCGCTCGCCAATGCTCCTCTGTTCGCAGTGAAGGCGATGTCTGCAGATGATCCAGGCACAGCGGCGCTTCGCAAGCACCTGCACTCGGTGGCGATGAGCATGCCGGCACGTAAGGACGAAGGTCTCTTCCGTCTGGCAGTGGATCGCGTCTTCACCCTGCCCGGCCACGGCACGATTGTCGCGGGCACGGTATTCTCGGGACGAGTTCAGGTCGGCGACAACGTCGTTGTGATGCCCGGCAACTTCTCGGCTCGGGTGCGAAGTATTCACGCACAGAATCATCCGAGTGAAAGCGGCGTCGCGGGTCAGCGCTGTGCACTCAATCTTGCTGGCGTCGAAAAGAGCGCGATCTCACGTGGCGACTGGCTCGGCGATCTGCGCGTGCTCGTTTCAACCAAGCGAATCGACGCGCGCGTTCAGTTGTTAGCGCAGGGCAAGCCGAAACTTACGACAGGCGCGACGATTCACGTGCACCTCGGCGCCGCGCACGCGACTGCGCACCTGATGTTGCTGGAGTCGGAAGATCTTCGACCGGGAGAATCGACGCGGGCCCAGCTCGTGTTCGAAACGCCGATGTGCGCGCTTCCCGGCGATCGATTCATCATTCGCGACGCGCAGGCGGCTCATACGATTGGCGGTGGCATCGTTCTGGACGCCTCCGCGCCGTCTCGTAAACGCCGTTCGGATCAACGTCTGCGTTATCTCGACGCGGTTGAAAAGCTACTTGCCGGAGAAGGTCTGTCGCAGTTATTGGCCAGCTCGCCGTACGGCGTGAGCATGGCGGATCTGCAGCGATTGACTGCTTCGGCGCACGTGACGATTCCGGCGGACGCTGTCGTCAGAGAGACGTTCGTCATGCCGACGTCGACGTGGGAATCGTTACGCGAAGACGCACTGATCGCCCTGCGTGAATTTCATGTCGAGTTTCCCGACGATCCCGGCCCCGACAGCGGCAGGCTGCGTCGTATCGCTCGACCAGATATGCCCGTTCCGCTTTGGACTACGCTCGTGGATGAGCTCACGCAAGACGGTTCCATCGTCCGCCATGGCCCGTGGTTACAACTGCCCCACCACGCCGCCGCGCTTTCGGAGAGCGACCAGGACCTCGCTCGACAATTGCAATCGCTCATCGTGCAAGCGCGGCCTGAACCTCCGTGGGTGCGAGATCTCGCCACGGCCGTTAAACAGCCCGAAGATCGTGTGCGGCAGATTCTTCGCAAGCAAGTCGCCTGCGGCGCCGTCTGTCAGATCGTGCATGACCTGTTCTACGACAGCGATCGCGTCGACACGCTCGCCGGCGTGGTCGCCTCGCTGGCTCACGAACGAGGCAGCGTGAATGCCGCACGCTATCGAGACGCGATCGGGCTCGGCCGCAAACGGACCATTCAGATTCTGGAGTTCTTCGATCGCGTCGGCTACACACGACGCGTTCAGGACGAGCACGTCCTGCGCAAGGACAGCGGCTGGATGCCGCATCCCCACTAACAAACAAAGGCAGGGCTCATCGCGAGCCCTGCCTTCGTTGCGATCAGGTCATTTGACCGAAGCGCTCGATCAGCGACGTTCTGCAAGCCGCATCGCTCGCCGGCACCGAACCGGCCGTGAAGCCGGCAGGCGCCGCGCCGCTCCAATCGGACAGGTCATCGCCGAAGTCGAAGCGATAGTCGAGCCCCGAGGCATTCGTGCCCACCGCCTTGAGCAGCAGCGAACGCACGCCGCCGGCGACATCGATGCTCAATGTCAGCGTGTGATCGTCCAGCAGGCTCCAATGACCGCCGACCAGCAGTGCGCCGTTCGGATCGGTGTTGCTCGTGGTATCGAAATCGCCGTTATCACTGCGATAGCGCACGCAGACCTTGATATCGCCCGACCGGGCGTTGACCGCGCCGCTGACGAAGAACAAGGCATCGCCCTGCTCATCGCGCTTGTCGAGGCTGACCGAGAACGCCGTATTCACCAGCGACGCAAAGGCCGTCGCCGCATCGGCCGGAATCTTCGCGCTGGCGCTGATTGAGTTGGAGTTCGGATCGAACGCGAAGCTCGGTGCGATCAGCGTGCTCAGATCGATGTTGTCTTCACCCAGCGCGGCGAGGTCGGTGCCGAGGCCGTTGCCCTGCGCGAGCTGGTTGCGAACCCAATCGGCCAGATTGTCCAGCTGCGGATCGCTCGGATTCGCCAACGCACGCTCGGCGGCCACCATCTGCAAGCGCAGGATCGCCTTCATGTCTTCTGGCGTGCCCGCGCCCTGCAGGGCGGCGACGATCTCTTCGTTCAGCGCGACCAGATCCGCAGTGACCTGCAACAGCGGCTCGAAGGAGCTCGGATTCGGCAGTTCATACGTGGAAGGCACGGCCTGCCCCGGATTCTGCGCCGAATAGAGGGTCCGGCGGGCAATCTCAGCCAACGTCTCGGCAGACCCGAAGGTCGCTTCGAACGTTTGCGAGGGGCCTACCTCGATGAGCTTCGACGCCATGGCGATATAGCCGGTCGCCCAGGCAGAGCTCTCAACGTCCTGGAACGTCGCCGGACCGACCGACAGATTGCCCACCTCGCCCATGACGCGCGAAATGATCGCCACGATCTGCGCGCGGCTCATCGCCTCGATGTTGCCGCCGGCCAGCAAGTCGTCATTCAACGAATTATCCAGCACGCCCGCTGCAATCAACGCATCGAGCTTGCTCTGCGCATTCGACGATGAATCCGCGACCATGCTGGTCTGTGGCGTCACCAGGCGCAGATCGTCGCGGTCCAAATCGCTCGAGCGCAGGCTGAGCACACCCTTGAACGGCAGCTGCGTGACCGTGTCATAGCCCCCCGTCACGCGGATGATCACTTCAGCGTTGGCGGCGATCGCGCCACGCAGACAGTACTGATTCAGTCCGCCGTCCGCGCAATAGTCGGCGCCGGTGCGATGGTTATAGGAGAAATAACCTTCGCTGTCCGTGAGTGCGCGGGGCTCGAATGCATCGAGCTTACCGTTGGCGTTCTGATCGACATACACCGATGCGCCGGCAAGATAGCCGTCGACCGCGCGGGCATAAAACACGCGGCTGCTGCTGGAGCCGGCGCTGTTGCCGCTCGCATTGGTGCCGGTGTCCTGCGTGCCTTTGCCGCCGCCACCGCACGCTGCCAGTCCCATCATGCTGCTGGCGATTGCTCCCGCCAGAATCTGTTTGCGAATTTTCATTCTGATTCTCTCCGTGCTTGATCAATAACCCATTTCGAAGCCGAGGTTGAACGCCGCCGTTCTCGGCACGGAGTTACCGTCGATATTGGTCGATTCCAGGGCGCACGAAACGTCGAGGTGCACGGCGCCGAAGAAAGTGAAGCCCAGCGACGCGCTGCTCAGCTCGCTGCCCGCCAGGTTCTTGCGATAGCCCACCCGCAAATCGGGCAGCCAATTGGTTTGTGTCTTGTAGCCGAGCGCCACCTTGAGATTCTGGTTCAGATCGCCGACCGGATCGTGCACGTCGTTGAGATCGACGCTGGCCGCGAGCGAGCCCTTGCCGGACGCAAAGAACACCGCGCCTTCCAGCGTTGCCAGACGCTCGAGCGTCCAGGTTTCGTTCAGAGCGATACGATTGCTGAAGTAAGCGGCGGTAAAACAGTTGTACTGCGCGCTGCCGCTCAGCACTCCGCAATTGCTCCCGATGGCGCCGTACTCGAAGTCGGGCTCGGTCAGATTCGCGAACGTCACGCCGACGCGATAATTGGAGGCGTCGTAGATGGCACCGACATCCACGGTCACGTTGCTCGACTTGTGCTCGTTCACGTCGTAGCTGTCTTTGAGCACGTCTTCCACGTCATCGTCTTCGTCGATCGCTTCCAGCGCCACGACTTCTTTACTGAGCGTGGCCTGCAGATAGCGCAGGTTGCCGCCGACGATCAGCCGTCGTCCGGGCTGCTGCCAGACCGGGCGGCTGAAGCCGAGCGCAATCTCATCCACCCGCCCTGCTTTGATGTACGCCGCCGAAGCCGTCTCGACCTCTTCAGACACCGAGTTGTAGGTCAGCGGCGAATCCAGGAATCCGAGACGCGCCTGCGCGCTGATATTCGCATCGAGCGTGAAGACGCCGAGGTTGCTGCGATAAAGGATCGGGAACAATGGCACCTGCACGCCGCCGTGCACTTTCACGTAACCGTCGCGGCTCAGCGGCCCCAGAATGGAATTGAAGCGATTGACCAGCGCGTTGCCTTCGGACAGGGTCAGGTCATCTCTGTCCAGTGCATCGATCAGGTCATCGATCTCGTCGGCGAAGTTGTCGACCGGGCCGACCTCCATGCCGATGCCGATCGAGCTGAGAATACCGAGTCGGAACGACGCGTCCGGCGCGATTGCGAATTCGGAGCCGGCCGGGTTGCGCGTGGCGTACAGCGCGGTCCAGGCGCCCGAGGCACCGTTATCCGAAAGGTTCGGCCCCGCATCGACGAATCCCGGCGCGGCGAACGACGCGCAGGAGAATAGAGCCGCGCTCACTGCGGCCGCGATGACAACACTCTTCACTAGAAAGACCTCCACTGCACTCGTTATGGTTTTCGTTGCATACGAGGCGGCAGCAACTGCACCGAACTGAAGCGCGAGCGGGGTCTTTGTCAGTAGAAACTAGACGTTGATCACGATGTATGACGAGGCTGCGGAATCTCCATGGCACCGGATTCAGGGAAACCTGCAACGCGTCCTCGAATGAGGAGCAACAGCGCTGAGGCCAACGCCGCGGTCACAGCCATCAGCGTAAAGAACGCTGCAGCGCTCATCGCACTCCAGAGCGAGCCCAGCACACCGGCCAACAAATTGCCGCCGAACGAGCCGAGAAACCACAGCGCCATCACGGTCGCCGCGAAGCGTCGCGGCGCCAGTTGACCGAACAGCGCGAGGCCCGTGGGCAGGATGAGCAACTCACCTGCCGTCAACAGAAAGACGAACAGCACGGCCCACGCCCAACTCACCACGCCAACGTGGACACTGAGCACGAGCGCCAACATGAGATACGCGACCGCGACAAGCGCAGAACCCATCGCCATTTTGGCGAGCGGCGATGGATCACGACCCCGGCGGCCGGCTCGAGTCCAATACACGACCAGCACGGGCGTGAGTAGAAATACAAACATCGGATTCAGCGACTGGAACCAGGTCATCGGAATGGTCAGTCCGGCCGCAATCTGACGATCCACGCCCTGATCGGCCCAGAGCGCGAACGTGTTGCCGAGCTGTTCGTAAGCGCCCCGGTACACCACGACGACCAGCGCGACGCTCACGAGCAGAATCATCTGTCGCTTCACATCACCCGACCGCTCGGCGTTCTTGTCGGTGGCAGTCCGCGGCGAGTCCGGCGGCAGGTACTTGGCACCCGCAACGTAGATCATCAATCCGAGCAGCATGCCGATGCCCGCGGCACCGAATCCATAGTGCCATCCGTACACTTCGCCCAACGTTCCGCAGATGAGTGGCGCTATGAACGCGCCGAGATTGATACCGGCGTAATAAAGGTTGTACGCAGGTCCGCGGCGCGGATCGCGCTCGTCGTACAGGCCGTGAATCTGACTCGGCAGATTGGGCAGAAACAGGCCATTGCCGAGCGCAATCGTGGCGAGCGCCGGTAGAAACAAACTCTCAGAGGCCATCATGAAGTGTCCCAGCGACATGATGGCGCCGCCCGCAATCACGGCGCGTCGCGTGCCCAGCCAACGATCCGCGATGTATCCACCGGCGATCGGAGTGAGATAAGCACACGCCGCGTACAGACCGTAGATCAGCGACGACTGCTCCTGCCCGATGAGCAATTGTTTGGTCATGTAATAGACCAGCAGCGTGCGCATGCCGAAGAAGGAGAACTTCTCCCACATCTCGGTCAGGAACAGGATGGTGAGTCCGCGCGGCTGACCGAACCAGGTGGCCTGACTCGTGCTCATGCGTGACTCGCCACAGCATCGCCCCACAAGGATTGCGGGCACGAGATCTGACCGTCCTGATAGATCACACTGGGCGTACGATCCTGCGCCAGGATCAGCGGGCCATCGAGATCGACGAAATCGCACCACTGCGCGAGCAGGAAGCCAGGCGCCATCGCGAGCGAACTGCCGCCCATATTGCCTACCATCACCTTGAAGCCGAGCTGCCTGCCGACGCGGGCCATCGCCAGTGCCTCCGTCAGGCCGCCGCACTTGTCGAGCTTGATGTTGATGACATCGAAGCGACCGACACTGCGCGGCAAGTCGGCGAGACACAACACACTCTCGTCCCCGGCGATGGGAATCGGCGATTGCACGGCCGCCAACCCGCTATCCAACGCCGGAGGAACCGGCTGCTCGATCAAACCGACATCGGCTGCGATGAACGCCGGCATCATGGTTCGCAGCGAGTTGATGTCGTAGCCCTGATTCGCATCGACCCCCATCCACACGTCGGGACGCGCAGCGCGTACTGCTTTCACGCGCTCGGCGTCGATCGGTTCGCCGGTCAGCTTGAGTTTCAGTGCACGCGCTTGCGAATACGCCCGCGCCTGTTCCGCCATTGCCCCTGGATCGTCCGCACCAAGCGTGTAAGTGGTGATCTTCGGCTTGGGCGACGGCAACCCGGCGAGCTGCCACGCCGGACGACCCGCACGCTTTGCTTCAAGATCCCAGAACGCGCAATCGAGTGCGTTACGTGCGCCGCCCGGGAGCAGAAGATGCGCGAGCATGCTTCGATCTGCACCCGCAGTCAGCACCGGACGGATCGCCTCGATCTGATTGACCATCCGCTCGGGATATTCGCTGCGATAGTAGATGCCGGCCGCTTCGCCTCGCCCGACAAACTCTTCATCGTGCAGCTCGACTACAACGACGGGCACTTCGATGAAGGTGTAACCCGTGATGCGAACCGGCGCACGCAGCGGCAGCCGTTCGACTCGAACCTCGATTTCCATGCGTACTCCTGCGCCGCCGATCTAATAATTCACGCCGGATCCGATCACGTTGAAAGCGAGGGCGAGCCACAGACTCACATCCATAGCCAACACCATCGCTACGGCCCATGCCTTCGAATACCAGCGCCGCGAACCGCGGATGGCTCGAATCGCATGCCATAGCGCGGCGATCACACCGCCCAGCACCGTGACGATGGAAATCGCCTGCAGCGTCCACAGCCAGCCGTCGACCTTTTGGGTGAGATTGGACAGGTCGGACATCATCGTGCCGATCGTCGCCGCCCACGCCAGCCACATCGCGATCGTCGCGATCGCCGCGATTCGCAGCCAGCGATGAGCTTTGATCTCCTGTGCCGAGCGAACATCCTTGACGTCATAACGACGGCGCATCAGCGCGCTCACCGGCCAGGCGACGGCGGTTGCAAACATCGCAACCAGAGAAGCAAGGAATGCAGGCAGCAGCCAGCCCGGCTTCGATGCCGGCGGCCGCTCGAACATCATGAACGGCGACACCTCATCGAATGAGAAGCGCGCCACCGCTCCATCACGCACTTCGGCAGACAGCAAACGGGAACTGCCATCGAGCTGCCACACGAACGGCTCAACCTCGCGCCACCGTCGCGGCGTGCCCGAGCCATTGCGGACCATCGACACGCCGATCGTGCCATCGCGATAGTCCGTAACGTCGACGCCGCTGGCGAGCGCGAGCAGGCTCATGAAGCTGGACTCGGAGCGTCGTGAGCTCAGGTAACGACCGGCGATGAGTTGCGCATGCACGCGCGCCGTTTGCTCATCGACGCCCGGCCCCGCGGTCCACTCGGGCACCGGCAAGTATCGATCGGCAAACGATTCGAACAGCTGGATACGCATGTCGATCGCGGCCATGCCCTTGCCCATGCTGCTACACACGACGAACATGCCGATGCCGTCGTCGATGTAGAGTCGCAAGTCACCGTGGAACCACTGCGTGTCGCCGCCGTGCCCGATCACTCGCCGGCCTTTGTAGTTTGCTTCCCAGAAGCCCAGCAGCATGCGATCCACGCGAGGCAGAATGGTCAGCGGCGTGCCGTGCATCAGCTCGGCAGTCTGCGGCCGCAGAATCTCTGTCTCGATCAACCGTCCCTGATTCAAATGCGCCAGCATGAACTGCGCGATATCGGTGGCAGGTGCCGACAACGCGCCCGCCGGTGCCAGTCCGACGATCTCGAACGGACGTGCCGGCCCGGAAGCCGCGGCGTATCCCTTGGCCATTCTCGGCTGCAACTCACTGGGCAGCGGCTGTCGAAAGGTGGAGCTCGTCATGCCGAGCGGACGCAGGATGCGAGCGTCCATGTAATCTTCCAGCGCCGTGCCGGAGACTCGTTCCACGATGTAGCCGGCGAGCGCCGTCGCGTAGTTCGAGTACGCAGGCGTCGTTCCGGGCGCATAGATCCGCTTCGGAATCCACTGCTTCAGAAGCGTTTCAAACTTGGGCGCCGTCGCAGGATCGTAGCTCAGCGCGTTCTTCATCTGCTCTTCGAATCCCGGCGTGTGCGTCATCAAGTTGCGCACAGTGATGGGCTGGCCATCGAGCGGCGGAATCTTGAAATCGAGATATGTGTTCACATCGGCATCGAGTGCCACCTGGCCGCGCTCGACCAGTTGCATCAATGCCGTCCACGTGAACAGTTTCGAGATCGAGCCCACGCGCATCAGCGTGCGCTCCGGATCCATGGGCTCGCGGGTCTCCAGATCGGCGTAGCCGAAACCTCGCTGCGTCAGGATGCTCCCATCCTTGACGACGACGACTACCGCTCCCGCAATGTCGCCTTGCTCGAGCGCGTACGGAACGTATCCGTCGAGCCATGCATCGACATCGGATTTCGTCAGTGCCGGCGCGCTATCGGCAAGCGCCAGCGTGTGACCCACGCACACCAGGATCGCCGCGATGGCGGCCTTCTTCAACGATGTGAGCATCATCAGAAGCTCACATCGACGCCAAGGCCATAGGTCCTTGGTTGCAAGATACTGACGTTCGCCGGCCCGCCCGCCAGCGACGTACCGGTGATCGCCGAGAGCTGACCGCGCTCATTGGTGACGTTCTTACAGAACAGCTGGAAGCGTGTGCTACCCACGGTGAGACCGGTGCGCAGATCGACGGCCGTGTAGTCCGGCAGCTCATACTGCGGCATGCCCACGCTCTGATTGAAGTTCGCATTCCGGTCGTCGACGTAACGAATCGTGCCGCCGGCAAATGCTTCGTGGTTGCTCACGTCGAAGCGATACTCGGCCGAGAGCGCCGCTGTGAATTCCGGTGTATCCGGCAAGGACTCTCCTTTCACACCGCCGAGGTCTGGCGCGTCCGCGGCCAGCTCGGCATTCGTGTAGCCAAACGTGCCCATCAGAGTGAGCTCCCGCACTGGCAGCGCCGTCAGCGTGAGCTCCACGCCTTCGCTCTGGGCCTTCGCGGCATTGGCAATCAGACCGAGACCGCCGCGGATGGCGGTGATCTGCATATCGTCCCAATCGACGTGATACAACGAAACATCGGCGTTGAAACGGCGGTCGGCGCTGCCGAACTTGACGCCCGCTTCATAGCTGGTGAGCTTGTCGTCATCGAACGTTGGCGCTGCAAGCGGTCGACCCTCCAGATCGTTGATCTCTGCGTTGGGTCCGCCCGGTCGATAGCCCGTGGCGAAGCGCAGGTACGGCATGAAGTTGTCGGTTACGCGATAACGAATGTTGGCGAGATACGTCGGCACGCTGTCGCTGGCCCGCCGCGTGGGCACCGGATTCACCAGCCGACCCGACCCCACCTGACTCTGCTGTTGTTCGTTGTGGGCATAGCGAACGCCGCCCGTGACATCGAGCTTGTCTGTCAAATGGAAAGTGAGATTGCCGAACGCCGCGTATTCCTCGTACTTGCTTGGGATGGTCAAAGTCAGCAGATCCACGGGCGACGGCGTACCGCTCGGATCTCGCGGCTGCAATTGCTGGAACTGTTCGCTGTCCTCGTTGGTGTAGAAGCCGCCAACCAACCAATCGACCACGTTGCCCGAGGCGGACAAGCGAACCTCCTGAGTAAACTTGTCCACATCGGCGTTGCGCGCCAGGCCGATGGCGCTGAACACGCTCGGCCCACCGAACGCCGGCACATACAACGCCGAGAAGTCGGTAATGGCATCGCTGCGAACCGTTTGATAGCTGCTGATCGACGTGAACGTGGCGAAATCGAACGAGTACTTCACCGTGGCGCTTGCCAGGCGGAAACTCTGCTCGAAAGTCTCGGGCATCTGGCGGCGCTGATCCAGCTCGCCATCGATAGCAACGCCCGTGGTGCGATTGAAGTCGGCGGCGATCGAGCCGTCGCGGTCGATGTCCTGTGCGAACGCAGTTACCCGCACCGACAAACGATCCGTCGGCGCGAACAGGAAGTCGACGCGCCCACCATACAACTCCGCCTGATCGACGTCTTTGTCGTGAAGCGTGAGATTGTCGATGTAGCCGCCGTTGTGCATGTAGAAGCCGCTCATGCGCAACGCGGCTTTGTCATCGGCCAACGGAATATTGACGGCACTCGACGCGTCGTAACCGACCCCGCCGTCCTCAGTGCTGGACACATTGGCTCGCACGCTGCCGCCATAGGCTGTCGTATCCGGCGCGTTTGTGACGTATTTGACCAGGCCGCCCATCGTGCTCGCGCCATACAGTGTGCCTTGTGGTCCGCGCAGGATTTCGACCCGGCTCATATCGAACAGGCCGACATCCAGCGCCAGCTGCGCACTCGCTACGAATGCCGTGCTGGAGCCGTACGGCACATCGTCTACATAAATACCGACGGTCGGCGAGACGTTATAGCCGCTCGTAATACCTCGCAGATTGACCTGCGTCTGCCCCACACCGCTGCTGGTGAAGTTCAAACTCGGCACGGTGTTCGCGAAGTCCACGAACTGCGTGGCGCCGAGCGCTTGCAGATCGCGGCCGGTGATCGCGGTGATCGACATCGGAATGTCGCGCAGACGTTCTTCGATCTTCTGCGCGGTGACGATGATTTCCTCGAGCGCTGCGACTTCGTTCGACGAAGCCGCCGCACCGGCCGGCGTGCTCGCAGTGGATTGAGCGCTGATCGCGCCCCTCTGCTCTGCCTGAGCAAGACGCAACGCCTGCGTAGCGGCGGCAACCCCTTCCGCTAACGAGAGGTTGTCTTGCGTGGAGGTCACGGCGCCGCTCTTCTGCGTCAGCTCTTGCGCCGTGACGACGATATATGCGCGATCGTTGAGCGGGCGATACGTCAGGCCCGTCGGTGCCAGCAACTCTTTCAGCGCTTGTTCGGCGGAGTAATTACCGTTGAGAGGACCGACCAGGGCGTCGCCTTTCACGGCATCGCTGAAACGAACGATCTGCAGCCCCGTCTGTTGCGCGAGATCCTTCAACGCGACGTCGAGGGGCTGCCGGGGAATATGCAGGTTGTGCCGAAGCACAGCGGCGGTGGATTCCGCCGCCAATGAAACGCTCACGACGCCGACGCACGCAAGCGCCGCGGCCACGCTGATCCGCATGATCTTCCCCGCCCTTATCAAGCATGAATATGTGGGCAGGCAGAAGACTGGACGACGGTTCGATTCCTCCCCCCGAGGCATCGAGACAACCTTCATCGAGCGGGCGTGCCGATGACAATCCCTGCCTCGGTCCGGGTGATGTTGACCTCGTTACCGCTCTGGCGAATGAAGGCCAGCAAGGTTTCCGAATCGGTGGCGTCGAACACGCCACTGACTTTGCGGGCGGCGAGCTGCGCATCGGTGATACTCAGCTGCACTCGATTGTAACGATTGAACTCCTGGACCACGTCGGCGAGCGTGTCGTTCTCGAATACGAGCTGACCTTGCGCCCAGGCCAGTGCCCGCGTGGTATCGACCGCACGCACGGGCGCGACGGTGCCGGAGTCCGGCACGATGACTTGTTGTCCGGCCGTCAGAAAAATTTCGGCACCGGACGAGCGCGCTTTCGGAGAATCGGCCACCGCCACTTTGCCTTCGGCGACGGTGACGACCACGCCTCGCGATCCGGTTTCCACTCCAAACGCGGTGCCAACGGCGCGTACCGATGTTTCATCCGCGCTCACCACGAAGGGCCGCTGCGGATTCTTCGCCACTCGAAACAGCGCGCGTCCCTGCTCGAGCTCGACTCGACGCAGCTCGTCTTCGTACTTCACTCGTAGCCGGGTCTCGGGCTCGAGCTGCACGACCGTGCCGTCTTCCAACATGACCTGGCGCCGCTCGGCTTGCTTCGACTCGATCAGGTCACCCCGGAGGCCGAGCGCGAACCACGCGCCGAGGATGGCGATCATGCAGGCGCTTGCGGCCACCGCCCAGAGCCGAACTCGCGAGCGGACTTCAACAGGACGATTCGATTGCTCGACGACGGGCTCGTCGTCATCGCGCAGCTGGACGACGTTGCCGGGCTCGTCGATCGCGCCGACCTCGACCTGATCCCACAAATTGAAACGTTCGAGCGAGTCGTGAACATGCGCGATGCGCAGAAACTCCGAGACGTGCAGCGGCGATTCCCGCAACCATTCCGTGAACGATTCGCGGTCCGACTGCGACACTTCGGTCTGCTTCAGAATACTGAGCCGATTCCACCACTGGGTGGCCTCGTGGGTCGCGCGCGTGCGCCGGTCATTCATGTCCATGCTGGAGCGCTCTGGTCAGTTCATCGTTGAGCTCGCGTCGTAGCTTGCCGTAGCTCTTTTCAAAATCACGTCGCACGATCCGGAACGAGACCCCCAATCGGGTGGCGATCTCCGGCTGGGTCAGGCCCTCCTCGAAATAAAGCTTCAATATGGCGCGCTCGCGGGGTGACAGCGTGTTGAGCGCACGCAGGATCTCGAGCTGCGCGACTTCGGAATCCAGGGTCCGCTCGGGGCTGTCCTCCGCGGCCAGCGAATCCAGCCAATGCGGCTCGTGAAACAGCCGGTTGCTGGAGCGAATGCTCCACTCGGCCGCGACGTTCGATGCCATCTTGAACAGGTAGGCCTGCGGATGCTCGACGATCTGGGCGGCGTCATAACGCAACAGACGCAGGAAGACTTCCTGCGCCACGTCGTCGAAATCGGCCGGCCGCACGGCGTTGCGGCTCGCCAGGAATCGACGCAGCGGCGTCCGCCAGCGGCGAAACCATTCCACCAGTCGATTCTGTTGCTCAACGTTGGACATAACTCTTGCGCACCTTCAGGCGCAATTCCGGTGCGCGTAAGACTGGGCGATAGTTTAAATCCTCCCCCTCCCCACCGCCGAAATCGGCACATTTTCCGTCCCCTTGCACGGATGGCCCGGCGTCGACCCACGCTTATAAGGGAAACGATGAAGCGTCCTCCTCCCATTCTGACCGTGCTGCTGTCGGCGACCGCTATGTGCGGGCTCATCGCCTGCCAGACCACCAAGCAATCGCCCATCGATGAGCTGTCAACCCAGGAAGGTCTGGAGCGCGCCGAGGTGAAGGGTGTGGACGCGGTGTACAAGCGCCCCGGGGCCAACCTGACTCCATACAACAAGCTGCTGGTGCGGCCGGTGTATGTGGAGTTCAGCAAGAACTGGAAACCCGAGCAGGATTCCGATCTGTACCGGATGAATGAGCCCGACCGCGAGAAAATTCGTCAGGGGCTCGCGGAAATATTCGCTGAAGTGATGGTCAACGAGCTGCAGACCAAGGGCGGTTATCAGCTGGTCAATGAGCCGGCGGCCGACGTGCTCGAAGTGCGTCCCGCCATCGTGAATCTCTATATCACCGCGCCCGATGTGTCTATGCAGACCGCCGGACGGGTGCGCACCTACACGGCCGACTCCGGCGAAATGACGTTGATCGCCGAGCTGCGCGATTCAGTCACCGGCACGTTGCTGGCCCGCGCGTTCGATCGACGCCAGGGCAACGATATGATGTGGCAATGGACCAATACGGTGACCAACACCGCCGATGCGCGACGAGTCATCAGCAGCTGGGCCGATACACTCAGAAACGCACTGGACGCTTCGCGCGGTAAAACCACCTGATTGACGGAGGCACACCATGCGTATTCGTGTGCTCCTTTGCTGTCTTCTCATCTCCAGCGCCGCACTCGCGCAGTCCGAAGATCCTTTCGATCATCGCTACTCCTTCAGTGCAGCGGGCTTCTGGCCCGACATCGACACGACCGCCAAAGCGAACGGCAACGGCGGACGCGTCGGCACCTCGATCGATTTCGAATCCGACCTGAACCTCAAGGATCGTGAGACTTTGTTCGCCGGCGGCATGACCTGGAATATCGCGCGCCGGCACAGCCTCGACCTGTTGTATTTCGAGCTGGGCCGCCGGGGCACAAATACCATCGAGCGCGACATCAACTTTCGCGATCAAACCTTCCCCGTGCAAAGCACCGTCAACAGCCTGTTCGAAACCGACGTGCTGCGACTGAGCTACGGCTACGCGTTCATCGCCGACGACCGCCAACGGCTGCTCGGACAGTTCGGCGTTCACTACACCAAGGTGAAGGCCGGACTGGATACTGCGACGGGCTCGGTCCGCGCCGAAACGGATACGGACGTTCCGTTACCGGTGCTTGGCATCGTCTATCAACGCCGCCTCGGCGAGCACTTCGCGTTCGATGTCCTCGCCCAGATCTTCCGTCTGGAGTTCGAAGGCATCGACGGCTCGCTCAACAACGCCGCGCTCAATTTCTATTGGGGCCCGGCACAGCACTTCTCGATGTACGTCGGCTACAACTATTACGAGATGGACGTCGACGCCAGGAAGGATAGTTGGAACGGCTCGTTCGACTTCGGTTACAAGGGGCCGTGGGCCGGCGTGGTCGTGGGATTCGGCTCGACGAAGTGAGCGGCGTTACAATTGCGCGTCGAGATGGAACGTGCGCGCGAACCAAGCCTGAAAGCGACGGCCGAGCGACGCGTCCGGTTCCTTGCTGAGACGTTCCTTGCCATCGCTCCACGACAGCTTGCCCTCCTCCAGCGAGACGCGCCACGCGTATGCGCCGTCCGTTTCCTTCTGAAAGATTTGTTCCAACTGCAACGCCAGTTCATCGTTCTCGACCAGCACGCCCTGCTCGCAGTTCAACCAGGCGGAGCGCGGGTCGAGGTTATAACTGCCGACAAAGAGCGCGCGGCCGTCGACCGCGAGCGCTTTCGTATGCAAGCTCGCACCGGATGAGCCAAAGAAGCTGGATTCCTTCTTGCCATCGGTCAGCGGCTTCAGCTCCCACAGCTGGACTCCCGCACTGAGCAACGGCTCCCGGTAGCGCGAGTAACCGCCATGCACCGCTGCCACGTCGTTCGCCACCAGAGAATTTGTGAGCACGCGAACGCTGCGCTCGGAACGCGCCGCCCCCGTCAGCACCTCTGTGCCACGGTCGCCTGGAACGAAGTAAGGAGAGATGATCGACAACCGTGACTGCGCCGCCTGCGCCAGCGGGACCAGTGCCGTCGCGACCTGCGCGCGATTGGCGTCCCGCTCTTTCATCGTGACCTTGTTCGGATCGTCCGCCACGAACTGATACTTGTGCGCCCACTGCATCGGCCAGTCGCCGCCGATCATGCGCTGGATCGCATCGTTCTCTCGCAACGCCTGGGAATAAGGACTCTGCTCCGCCTTCGCGGCATGCGCGGCCAACTTGGGCCGCAGCCGATTCAGCGCGTCGATGCTGACCTTGTCCGGATCCAGCACTTCCATGGGATATGCGGACGACGAGTTCCAATACTCGTCGAAGGACGCCGAGGCCTGACGCACGATCGGACCGACCATCGCGAAGTCCAGGTCCACGAAGTTCACTTCGTCGCTGGCACTGAAATATTCATCGCCGATATTGCGACCGCCGACCACCGCGAGCCGGTTATCCGCGATCCAGCTTTTGTTATGCATGCGTCGGTTGATGCGCGAGAAGCTGCTCAACCCTTCCGCTATCAAGCTGAACGTGCCACTGCGCGAGGCGAACGGATTGAACGTGCGGATCTCGATGTTGGGATGCGCCGAGAGCGCGGCAATCGCGTCATTGTTTCTGCGTGCATCGACATCGTCGAGCAACACGCGAACCTTGACCCCGCGATCCGCCGCCCGCAGCAGTTCATTGGCGAAATACATGCCGGTGAGATCGGCATGCCAGATATAACTTTGGACGTCGATGCTCCGCTGCGCCATGCGCGCGGTCTGGGCACGAACGGCAAACGCTTCGGTGCCCTCGACGACCAGCCGGAAAGCCGATTGATCGGGATAGCGCGCCTCGAACGGAGCCGTCGCCCGATCCAGCGGCGTGTCATCGGCAATCGCCAACGCCTGCTCTTCAGGCAGTGCCGGCCGCGGATCGAGCTGAGCGCAGGCCCCGAAATACGCCAGCAAGAATCCCAGGCCTACTATTGCTATGAAGCGCCGCACTTGCACTTTATAGTGCTCCAACCTTACGTCCCCTGAGAGCCCCGACATGAGCAATCTCTATGATATCCCGGTCAAGCGCATCGAAGGTACGGACGCCACGCTCGCGGCGTATCGCGGCAAGGTGCTGCTGGTGGTGAACGTCGCCTCCAAATGCGGCCTCACCCCGCAGTATGAGGGCCTGGAAAAGCTTTACCAGGACAAGCGTGCGCAAGGCCTGGAAGTGCTCGGCTTTCCGGCCAACAACTTCAAGGAGCAGGAGCCCGGCAGCGACGCCGAGATCAGTCAGTTCTGCTCGCTGACCTACGACGTGCACTTCCCGCTGTTCTCCAAGATCTCGGTCAAGGGCGCCGATCAACATCCGCTCTACGCCGCCCTGACGCGTGCGCAGCCGGCCGCCACCGGCGATGGACCGTTCCGCGAACGCCTCAAAGGCTATGGCATCGACACCGGCGCGCCCGGCGACGTGCTGTGGAACTTCGAGAAGTTTCTGGTCAATCGCCAGGGCCAGGTCGTGGCCCGCTTCGCGCCGGACACGACCGCCAACGATCCGGCATTGTTACAAGCGATCGATGCGGAGCTCGCGAAAAAGTAACGATATACTCAGCCCATGTCGGACTGGTCCATACAACGCGTAGAACAGCTGGCCACGGACTCGGCCGCCTTCAAGGCTGCGCAGGGTACGGCCAAGCCCGCCAAGTGGCAGAACCTGGGCCGGGACGACCGACTGGTCTGGGGCGAATGCCAGGGCAGCGGATCGACGCCGTATCAGGTGCGCGTCGATCTGATCGATGTGACATACAAGTGTAGTTGTCCGAGTCGCAAGCTGCCTTGCAAGCACACGCTTGGTTTGCTGCTGCTGGTGGCCGGCGGCGCCAAGATCAACACCGCCGCGCCTCCTGAATTCGTTGCCGAGTGGTCGGCAAATCGCGCCAAGCGCGCTGAAGCCAAACAAGCTCGCGAGTCCAAGGAAGCGACGGCACCCGATCCCGCTGCCAAAGCCAAGCGCGTCGAGAAACGTGAGACGCGCGTCGTCTCCGGCCTCGATCAATTGGAAGTCTGGTTGGCCGACATCATTGGCCAGGGTCTGGCGACCACGCGCGCTCAGGGCCCGTCGTTCTGGTCGCAAATGGCCAGTCGCCTCGTCGATGCGCAGGCGCCCGGCCTCGCTCGACGGGTTGGAGATCTCGGCGAGCTGGCGATGGCCAGCCAACAGTGGCAGGACGAACTGCTCGCTGGCCTCGCCCGCCTGCAATTGCTCATCGACGGTTACCGCGGCATCGATCGCCTGCCGCCGGAGCTCGCGGCGGAAGTGCGCTCAATCGTGGGCTGGACGCAAGAGCAGGATGTGTTACGAGCCCGCGAAGGTACACGCGATCGTTGGCAAGTGATTGCGCGCCGGCAGACCGACGACGAAACACTCAAAACGCAGTTCACCTGGCTGCACGGTGCGACCAGCAATGCTTTTGCATTGGTGCTCGAATTCGCTGTCGGTGCCCAACCTTTGCCGGCCACCTACTCTGTCGGCCAGGTCATCGATGCCGAGCTCGTGTTCTTCGATGGCTGCCCGCCGATACGGGCGCTCGAGAAAGAACGTTTCAGCGTCGAGCCGCGACAACTCACATTGCCCGCGCTGCGCGATATCGCGACGTTACAAACCGAATATTCCCGAATCCTAGCGACCAATCCCTGGTTCGAACGGATGCCGTTCGTGCTCGGACCGGTGCGTCCGTTGTTTCATGCCGGACGATTGCAGCTGCAGGACGCGGCCGATCGTCGCGTCCCGGTCTCGGCAAGTTGCCGGCACACGTGGGATCTGGTTGCACTCGCGGGCGGCGAGCCCGTTTCGTTGTTCGGAGAGTGGAGCGGGACCGCATTCGATCCTTACTCCGTGGAACGCGGCGGCCGGCTCTACACCCTCGCCCGCATCGCGGATCTGCCGTTGCTCTCGAGGGTTGCCTGAGCGATGTCAGCACCGCCTTCTCCTTGGGATCAGTTGGCGAGTCTGGCAACGCTGGGCACGCGCCGGGCGTCGATCGACAATCAGCCCCTATGGCCGGAAGCGTCGTTGTCTCCACTCCGCGAGCCCGCGTCGCCGGAGCGCACGCTACTGAGAGCTGCGTCCGCTCGAAAACTCTGGGACCTCGCTGGAGCACGAGCCGCGCCTGAAGCTGTTGTCGCCGCCGCGTCCCCTGCCCCGACTTCGAATGCGTCGGAACTGCCGGAAGCCGCAGCGATGCGCCTCGTTCGCATGATTGGCGGCGATCGTCGCGAGTTCATTCCCGAATGGTTCGAGCACGCCCGCGAGTCGAAACGCATTCTGCCGCCGCATTTTCTGCCGCTGGTGCTTGAGCACGTGCCTCCTGCGATTCGCGCCACCGCGAGTTCGGTTCTCGGCCCCACAGCGGCCTGGCTCGCACAACTGAATTCAACCTGGACCGTGACGCCCATCGTCGCCGAGCCCTCCGAGCAGCGCTGGCAAGAAGGCACGCTCGAGGAACGACGCGCAGAGCTCGCAGCGATGCGCGCCCGCGATCCGGCGCGTGGACGTGACTGGGTCACCGCGACTTGGGAAAGCGATCCACCCGAGGCCAGAGAAACATTCGTCCGGATTCTGCAGATCGGCTTATCCGATCAGGACGAGGCGTTCCTGGAGTCTGCGCTCGATGACAAACGCAAGGCTGTGCGACAGGCGGCCATTGAATGTCTGGCGAGATTGCCGCACTCCGCCCACGCGCAGCGAATGCGTTCGCGCCTCGAGCCGCTGGTGTCGTTCGAAGGTAAGTCCGGCCTGCTCGGTAAGTTCACCAAACGAAAACTCATCATCGAGTTACCGACTGCGCCCGACAAAGCCGCTCAGCGCGACGGCATCGATGTGAAAGTGCCCGCGCAACGCAAGATCGGTGAGCGCACGTATTGGCTCGTGCAGCTGGTGGAGCTATCGCAACCGAACGATTGGACGACGCGCTTTCAATGCGACCCGGCGACGCTGATCGACGCCGTAATGGCGACTGAGTACGCGACCGAGCTGCTAGGTGCGTTCAGCGAGGCAGCCAAGCGACATCGGGATTCCGCCTGGCTACGTGCGCTCTGCGATGCCTGGCTGAACTTGAAGCAGGAATCGTATATCGGTACGCAGGCAGTCGCTCAACTCGTCGCGGCGGCGAATGAGGAAGAACGCGGTGCTCTCATCGAAGCGCTGCTCGGCAAGAAGGATCACGACTTCGCGTTCACGCTGCTGGCAAGCATCGATGTGCCCTGGACCAGCGGGCTGACCGCGAAGGCGCTCGAGTTGCTGACGAATCGTGCGCGCGATGAGCGCCAGCAATGGTCACATAACCGGAATGCTCTCTCGCAGTGGGCATTGAACTGCGATGTGCCTACGGCGGCAAGCAAGTTACCGCGCATTCTGGAAGCCACGTCGACGGAATCGGCCTGGCGCAACGCTTTGGAAGAATTCAACGACCTCGTCGAATTTCGCGCGGCCATGAAACGGGAGATGGTGTGAAGACACAAGAAGTATTGCGGGCACCCGCGGAACAGGAATTCGCCGAGGAACTGGCGGCGCTCGCCAAAGTGGACGAACGGCAGAAGCCCACGAACTGGAAACTGTCGCCGTGGGCCGTCGTCACTTATCTGATCGGCGGCAAGCTCGATAACGGCTTTCAGATCAAGCCGAAGTACATCGGACAGCGACGTTTGATGGAGATTGCCGTGGCGACGCTCGCGACCGATCGCGCGCTGTTGCTGCTCGGTCTGCCCGGTACGGCGAAGAGCTGGGTCAGCGAGCACATCGCGGCGGCGATCAGTGGCGACTCCACCCTGCTGGTGCAAGGAACCGCCGGCACCGGTGAAGAATCGATCCGCTACTCCTGGAACTATGCCTTGTTGCTGGCGAAGGGCCCGTCACGCGAAGCGCTGGTCGCGAGCCCTTTCATGCGCGCCATGGAGGCCGGCTCGCTCGCACGACTGGAAGAGCTCACGCGCGTGCCTGCCGATGTGCAGGACACGCTGATTTCGTTGCTGTCTGAAAAGACGCTGCCGATCCCGGAGCTCGCTACCGAAATGCGCGCCGCTCGCGGCTTCAATCTGATCGCGACAGCTAACAACAAAGACCGCGGTGTGAACGACATGTCGAGCGCGCTCAAGCGTCGCTTCAACACGGTCGTGCTGCCCACGCCGGATTCTCTCGATGAGGAAGTCTCCATCGTACAGATGCGTGTCGATTCCATCGGACGCGCGCTCGAACTGCCGGCCGAGGCACCTGCGCTGGCTGAGATTCGTCGCATCGTCACCGTGTTTCGCGAGCTGCGCGAAGGCAAGACCGAGGACGGCAAAGCCAAGCTCAAATCGCCGAGCGGCACGTTGTCGACGGCGGAAGCGATCAGCGTAGTCAGCAACGGCATGGCGCTCGCAGGCCACTTTGGCGACGGTACGCTGCGCGCCGCCGATGTCGCGTCGGGCCTGGTCGGAGCGGTGATCAAGGACCCCGTGCAGGATACGATCGTGTGGCGCGAGTATCTGGAGACTGTCGTGAAGGAACGCGACGGCTGGAAAGATCTCTACCGGGCCTGCCGCGAGCAGAGCTGAGGTGGCCAACGTCCATCTCTTCGGCATTCGCCACCACGGACCAGGCTCAGCACGCAGCCTGGTGCACGCGCTCGAGCGCGTGCAACCGGATGTGGTGCTGATCGAAGGGCCGCCGGACGCAAACGATCTTATCCCGCTGGCTGCGCATGCGCAGCTCGTCCCGCCCGTTGCGCTGCTGATCTATGTGCCGAACGAGCCACGCCAGGCGGTGCTCTATCCTTTCGCACACTACTCGCCCGAGTGGCAGGCGATCCAGTTTGCCCTGGCACGCAAGCTTTCGGTGCGATTCATCGATCTGCCTCAGTCAGCTCGCCTGCGCGATTCATCTTCCGAAGAGATATCGAGTGAGGATGAAGCCGACGAGACGACACAAGACCCGCTCGCGCCGATGGCCATCGCCGCCGGATACAGCGATACGGAGCGCTGGTGGGATCATCTGGTCGAATCGCGGGCGGGCCATGATGTGGATGTTTTCAAAGCCATTCACGAAATGATGTCGGAGCTGCGCGGCGCACTCGAACGCCCCGTGCCGCTCGTTGAACAGCAGCGCGAAGCTCACATGCGAAAGTGCATTCGCGCTGCGAGCGCCGAAGGTTTTGCAAACATCGCTGTCGTGTGCGGCGCCTGGCACACCCCTGCTCTCGCCGATATGCCCAGCGCGAAGTCCGACGATGCGCTGCTGAAAGGCCTGCCCAAAGTAAAAACCGCGGCGGCCTGGACGCCGTGGTCGTACGAGCGGCTGTCCTATCGCTCCGGTTACGGTGCGGGTGTCGACTCGCCAGTGTGGTACGAGCTGTTATGGGACAAGCACACCGCACTCGGTGCGCGATGGATGACGCGTGCCGCGCGTTTGCTCCGGGATGAAGACATTCCCGTTTCGTCGGCCCATGTGATCGAAGCCTGTCGGCTCGCGGACGCGCTCGCTTCCGTGCGTGGTCGCCCGGTTCCGGGACTCGCGGAATACAACGATGCGGCTGTGTCGGTGCTGGGCTCGGGCGATGCGTTGGCGCTGCAGCTGATCCATCGTCGCTGGCACTTCGGCGATCGCCTGGGCATCGTTCCCGAAGAATTTCCAACGGCACCCGTTCAGCAGGATCTGGCCGCTCTCCAAAAGAAATTGCGGCTGCCGCCCAAAGCGGAAGAAAAAACCCTGGATCTCGATCTGCGCGAAGCCATCGATCGCGAGCGTAGTCAGCTGCTGCGGCGTCTGCGGCTGCTCGGAATCGAATGGGGCCGACAGCAAACTCACAGCGGCGGCCGTGGCACCTTTCATGAGTTGTGGCAGATCGGCTGGCGACCCGAGTTTGCCATCGCGCTGATCGAGGCGAGTCGTTACGGTCATACCGTCGAGCAAGCCGCGACGGGCTTGCTGGCCGAGCGTAGCGCCAACGCTGGCGCGTCTCTGGCATCGCTGATCGGACTCCTGGATGATGCCCTCTTCGCCGATTTGCCCACCGCGATCACGACGCTCGTTGCCGCGATCGAGAATCGAGCCGCCGTGGCGGTCGATGTACTGCAGCTTCTGGATGCGGTTCCGCCCCTGGCGAATGTTTGTCGCTACGGCAACGTGCGCGGTACGGATGTTTCTCTGGTCGCGGAGATCCTGAGCGGTCTCGTGCCGCGTATCACCGTTGGATGCCCAGCGGCGGCAAGTCACATCGACGACGATGCCGCGCAGAGTCTGTGGACCAAGCTCATCGAAACGAATCGTTCGTTGGAAATGCTGGGTAACGCCGACTTCATGGAAAGCTGGCGTGGGATGTTGCAACGGATCGCACAGAGCGACGCGGTGCATGCACTCATCGGCGGCTATGCGCACCGGATCCTCTACGACAGCGGCCTGCTCGATTTCGAAGCCCTGTCGCTCGCGTTCGCGCGCTCGCTCTCGCCCGGTAACGAGCCGGTCGTCGGCGCTCACTGGGTCGAAGGACTGCTGTCGGGCAGCGGCGCGGTGCTGGTTCATGACGATCGCCTGCGCGGCCTGATCGCCCAGTGGGTGCGCAATGCCCCGCCCGACAATTTCGTGCAAGTGTTGCCACTGCTGCGTCGGACGTTTGCACAGTTCCCAGCACCGGAGCGACGTCAGATCGGCGAGCGGCTGCGCGCCGGCCAACAGTTGCAAGCCACGGCCGCGAATGTCGAGTTCGACGAAGCAGCGGCGCGTGCGGTATTGCCCGTGTTGAAACGCATTTGGAATCTCAGCGAATGAGCTTGGACGACGAAGCAGCACGACGCTGGCGATTGATTCTCGGCGGCGATTCCGCGGACGGCATCGGCTGCTCGTTGAACCTGTCCGATGGCCGCATGGACCGGGCTCTGCAGGCGCTGTACGACTCCGATCGCAAAGGCGGGCTCGGCAGCTCGGCGCCGAATGTTTCTCGCTGGCTCGGCGACATCCGCGAGTACTTTCCCACGAGCGTCGTGCAAGTTCTGCAGCGGGACGCCATCGAGCGGTTGGATATGACTCGTCTGCTCATGGAGCCGGAAGTCCTCGAATCGCTCAAGCCCGATGTGCATCTGATCGCGGACCTGATCGCCATGTCCGGCATGATTCCCGCGAAGACGCGCGAGACGGCGCGGCAAGTCGTGCGCAAAGTCGTGAACGAGCTGCTGGCGAAGCTGTCCGAGCCGACGCGTCAATCGGTGCAGGGCGCGCTGAATCGTGCCGCTCGCAATCGCCGTCCGCGTCACAACGATATCGACTGGCCGAGAACGATTCGAGCGAATCTGAAAAACTATCAACCGGACTATCAAACCGTGATTCCGGAGGTGCGCTTCGGCTATGGCCGGCGGCGGCAGTCGATGCGCCACATCATCCTGTGTATCGATCAAAGCGGCTCGATGGCCGCCAGCGTCGTCTATTCCGCCATCTTCGGCGCCGTGCTGGCGACCTTGCCGTCGGTAATCACGTCGCTCGTGGTGTTCGACACCGCAGTGATCGATCTCACCGAAGAGCTCGAAGATCCGATCGATCTTTTGTTCTCGGTGCGACTCGGTGGCGGCACCGACATCAATGGCGCTGTGGGTTACTGCCAGCAGCTGGTGCGCTCACCGCAGGACACCGTATTTGTATTGATCAGCGATTTGTACGAAGGCGGCGTCGAAACCGAATTCATGAGACGCGCCACGAACATGGTCGCGTCCGGCATGCAGTTCGTGACTTTGCTGGCACTGAGCGACGAAGGCGCCCCTGCTTATAACGCCGATCTCGCCGGCAGACTCGCGACGCTCGGCGTCCCCGCCTTCGCATGCACGCCGGATAAATTTCCGGCGCTGATGGCGGCGGCCATCGAGCGACGAGATCTTAGGGAGTTCGTGGAGATGAGGAAGTAGCGAGGGTTAGCTGCGGAACTTCGTATCCCAATCCAGCAGCTGCTGATAGTTCACACCCACGCCGCCGCAAACCACTACGACCACGCGCTTCGCACGCGACAGCACCGATGACTTTTCGGTCAAGGCCGCTACCGAGGCGCCACAGGCCGGTTCCGTCAGAAGGCGGTGCTCTTCCAACAACGTGAGACACCCGGACACTGCCTGCGCGTCCGATACGACCACGCTTTCGATCTGCAACTGACGCGCAAACTCGACCGATCTGTCGCACACCGCACGCGCGCCCAGCGAGCTTGCGATGGATTCGATGGCCGGCAGCAGCACCGGCTTACCCGCCGCCAGTGCTTGTGAATACGAATCCGCGCCTCGCGTTTCTGCGGCAACGACAGCGACATCGTTCCAGCCATTACGCGTCAGTCCCTCGCACACTCCACACAGCAAACCGCCGCCGCCCACTGAGAGCACGATGGCATCCGGCTTGTCGGCCTGCCGGGCCAGCTCATCGACCAGCGTTGCATGGCCAGCCCAGAGCAAGGGATCGTCGAAGGGATGGATGAATGCGCTGTCGGCATCGACCAGCGTGAGCGCCATCGCGTTCGCCTCGTGCCACGAGTCGCCATGAACGATCACCTCCGCCCTCTCCATCTCGATCAGGCGCTTGGCTCGCGGCGTCGTCGTCTTGGGCACCACGACCGTCACCGGCACCCCGAGCCTCCGCCCTGAGAACGCCACGGCGAGCCCGGCATTGCCCCCCGACGAACTGATGAGGCGCTTGGCACCGCGCTTCTTGTATTCCACACAAGCGTGACCTACGCCGCGTGCCTTGAACGATCCCGTCGGTTGGACGGCCTCGAGCTTCAGAAAAGTTTGAATGCCGGCCTTCGCGCTCAGGGGCAAGGATTCGATCAGTGGGGTCTCGAGGTGCATCGACGCTCTATATACGAGCGCCGCGGATACTGCAACGAACGTCAATTGAGCCCGTCGTTATCCGACCCACTGGGAGCGCAGCACCTTCGCGGAGAACATCTTCAACTCGTCATCTGTGAGCCCGCAGACCTGCAGGAGCTCCGCCGGCGCTTTCCTGATGCGCCCGCAATCGGCTCGAAAGTCCGTCAAGCGTGCATTGACATCGTCGATCCCAAGCTCCTGAGCTATCGCCAATAGCCATACATCGGCATCGATCACTATCGGGTTGTCCGTCGCCAAGTAGCGTTGGCGTGCCACTTCCATGTGCATTTGTGCGCGGATCAGATTGGCTCGCTTGAGCTCGATGATGCTGGACCAGAAATGCGCCTCCGGATTGTCGCGCGCGAGGCGAACATATTCACGGCTATGAGCACTGGCGGCCGCCAGGTCATTCATCTGCAACAGCAGCAGGATGAAATTCCCGCGACCGATCGCGTTGTCCGGCTTGAGCCTGAGCGAATATTCGTAGAGGTGCCTGGCTGCCTCCAGATTACCCGCTTTACGCTCGAGGACACCGAGATTATCCAGCGCCTGATAGTACGCGGGACATGCTGCCAGCAGCCTGTTGAGCTCCGACCGCTCACGATCGAACTCACCTCGTGAGGAAAAGTTGTTCGCCGACGACATGAGACGATCGATTTCCGCCTGACCCCGCTCGTTGAATGCGTAGTGCAGATCCAATACGTGAACCGACTCATGAATAAATGTGAAGAGGAGGAAATCATGCGGTTCTGAATCGAAATCCCGCATGCGCTCCTCCATGGCTTCGGGGAAACCCGCCATCCTGCGCGCGAAATCCTTGGCAGAGCGCTTTAGTATCGACCCATCCACCAGGAATATCTGGTGACAAGCGTATGCCGCCCCGCCCGCCAATAGAACGGATTCCGAATAACTGCGCCACGCGATGGGCAGCAACCAGGATTTCGACACCGCCTCCGCATCGACCAGGAACGCCTGCGGCGGCGGCTGTCGAGAGTCGACTTCACGATTCAGCAGGATCTGCCGCTCCTGCGCATATTTTCGCAATCGCTCAGGCGGCTCGATCAGCAGATTCAGGCGCACGATCGTCTTCACAAACGGGTGCAATTGAAAGGGCTGAGTGTAGTATCGCCACAGCGCACTGACTGCAATCAGGGCGATCACGCCCAGCAGAATGGCAACGAACGCCGCCTTAGGTCTCATGACGGACCGCCGCCACCTCATTCTTCGAGTCGCGCTTGCCGATGACGACCTGCCAGAAAAATCCATTCTGGAACGCCATCAACGTGCCGATCATCGCGTCCGGATGTTCCGCGGCAATCGCGTAGCTGAACAATAATACAATGGGACTCACCACCAGCGGGGCCAGATTCCTCGAGCTCAGCTTGGTAATGCGCCCTTCGGAATATTCCCAAACGATGCTGGCAAGTATTCCGAACACCGTCGCCAGCGACAGTATCGTCGGCGCAAACAACGCAGCCACATTTGGCCCCATTACCTGCTCAACCAATACAGGCGCCTTGAAATGAGACCCTTCCTCTACCAAGGCCGTGTCCGTTGCCACAGGATCGCTCAAGAATGCTGCGAACACGGTGAAGCTGACGATCACCCCGAGCAACAGCACGCACGACAGCACTGCCTTACTGGACATCGCGACACTCCGATTGGCGCTAGCCTTCGATCTACTTGTTCTGCATGCCATCCAACTTCGGTAGACAGGATTCGAGGAGGACTTCAGCCCCGTTAGATGGCCATATATACCGAGCTCCCGCCCTACACAACGAGAATTTGCCGCCGGTCAGGGGTCGGCATCCGCCCTCCCCCCTTACGACGGTCCCTCGTCGCGATGCCGGCTCACGCGTGCGGGCGAATTTCCTTTTCAGCGAGTGTGCTCATCAACGCGTCCTCAGATCCAAACAGCGAGTACGAGTTGAGGTTAAAGTCATTCAATAGTTGCATTACTTTCGCACGCTCGATGCGTGGAACGGTGAACTTCCAGAGCTGATCTTGAGCGTGCTCGACCTTAAAGAAGTCTATCTTGTCAAAAACAGCGTCATGCCTTGCGTAGTGAAAATTGTATAGCTCGCCGCTGCGCGCATCTTCTTCGAGCCCGCCTTTTCTGTACTCCAGACACACCGTGTATTCACACTGTTGACGAAAATGCCGTGCATGCGTCCTCACATACTCAGGAAGTTGGCGTATTTGAGGGCGGCCACTGCTGTGCGACTTCATGTTGCCGGCGCGCTCCTGATATACAAATATCGCAACTCGGTCGCTGCTGCCGGTTAACGGCTGAAACGCAAAGAATGCGGCTACATACGGCGACCTCGACCAGTCCAGCAGCGGCGATGGGAATCCATGGTGTCTCAGGTACGCCATGAAGTCATATCCCTTCCACTCAGTCAGACCGGAGACAGCGTCATAACTCGTGACCCATCGACGGAATGTCTCAGGTGTGGGCAAGACCCAGCGGTGACCGGTGTGGGCCTCGATCGCAGGCCGCACTCGAAGAAGAACGCGATAGTAGTGCTCCAAGGAACATCCAGGATAACCGGCACGCTCCAGAGTGGTATCGAGCCCCCAGCCATCGTTGGATTGCCCGCGAAAGAGAAAATTAGATCCTGCGAACTCGGCGCGAAGCGCCTTCAACTTTTGATCAAACGCTGCCCAACGGTCGAGGTGTTCTGTTTGCATACGGCCGCTGCTCTATGTCGTTCTGAGGTCGTTGTGAGCGAGTCGACATTAGGCCGGGTGTAGCGCAGCATGCAACTTCCACCCGCACCTTTACGGCGCGGACATCTACCATCAGCAGACGGGCGGCCACTGGGCAAAGTCGTAGGGTGGGTGTCAGCGATCATCGGTGGTCAGTGACACCTCGACCCGCCGCTCTCGGCGCATGCGACATGCAAAGCATCGAGGGCGCGGAAAGCTAGAGCTTCCAGCTCGCGGCCACGCTGCCAGCAGTCGACTCGGTGCCTCTACTATGCTCCGTCATTCACTCGCGGATACCAATTCCACGAGCCATGATTTTCATCGCTGCAAACATCAGAACAACGCCAAGGGCGAGGATGATCGCAAGCGCCGTGCCTGCGGGACCGTCAGACACGCCGAGAAAGCCGTAGCGAAACGCATCCACCATATAAAACATCGGATTTGCCACGGAGAGGGCTTGCGCCCAGTCGGGCATCGTCGAGATGGAAACAAAGACTCCGCCCAGATACGTGAGAGGCGTGAGGACCGAGCCCTGGATCAGGTTCACCTGCTCGAAGGTCTTTGCAAACAGCGCGGTGATGAACCCACCAGCCGAAGCAACGAGGGCTGCCAACGAAAGGACCGATACGCTGACGAAGACCGAATGAATGCTCAGCTGTGTAAAGAGAAGAGTCGCGATGGTCGCGACCAACCCCACCAGTAGTCCTCGAACCATTCCGCCAGCGACATAGCCCATCATGACGACCCAGTTCGGCAGTGGCGTCACCAATATTTCTTCGATGAACCGGAAGGATCGCGCTCCCAGGAGCCCTGCCGCTGTGTGAGCGAATGAATAAGGAATCACCCACAACAAGATCAGGCCGGGTGACAGGTAATGGATATAGTCGACGCCGTGCCAGCCGTCGATTTGCTGTCCTACGACTCCACCGAAGATCGTGACATAGAGAGCCGTCATGACCGCAGGCGGAGCCAGCGTGACGATCCAGAAGCGGACGATCACTCCGCACTCGCGGCGGACCAGTGTCTTGAATCCGATCCAGCGCATTAGATTCACAACGCCGATCCGCCTCTGACGGCATTCGAGGATAACGTCGTCCTGGCGTGTGGACCAACACGCCGCGATCGGAGACGCGCGCCTTGAAAAACCCGCCGTCGGCTCCATTTACAACGTCAGCTGAGAGCTTTCACGCTGATTTCTCTGGGATTTCGATCCTGATTATTTAGCTTGTAATGTTCGTTGCGAGGCGCTTACAATGCGCGCCCTCCTGTTGCGGGGTGGAGCAGTCTGGCAGCTCGTCGGGCTCATAACCCGAAGGTCGCAGGTTCAAATCCTGCCCCCGCTACCAACCTCGTTGGCATTCTCGCCAACGAGTGGTTACCTGAATTGGCCGCCGCTCTCTCAGCCCGATCCGGGCCGCTGCGGCGTACCTGCACGCTTCCAAAGACGTTGGCACCGGCGCCCCTCAGGGGAGCATCGGTCTATGGTCGTTCCAGAAGAGGCTGAAGGATTCGCGCCGCTGCGGTTCGAGATAGAACCGGCAGCGGCGAATTTCGAGAGGCGGCTCGCGCCTTACGGCAGTACGCGAGCGCAAAGATCCAGCAAGACCGACGGGAAAATGCCGAGGGCCAGCACGGCGACGCCGTTGGCGCTCAAGACGGCGCGCAGGGTGCCGCCGGCTTCGATGGTGTAGGCATCGGATGGCTCGTCGAAGTACATGAGCTTGATAATGCGCAGGTAGTAGAACGCGGCCACCACTGACAGCAGCACGGACACCGCGGCCAGCCAGCTCAGGCCCACATTCACCACCGCGCCGAGGACGGCGAGCTTCGCCCAGAAGCCGACGAACGGCGGCACGCCGGCGGTGCTGAACATCAGCATCATCATGACCGCGGCGAACCACGGGCTCTTGCGAGCCAGGCCTTTGAAGTCTTCGATCTGGTCGCCTTCGAAGCCTTCGCGCGACAGCAGCAGGATCATGCCGAACGAGCCGACCGACATGATCACGTAGGTCAGCGTGTAGAACATCGAGGCGCGATAGCCGTCGGTCGTGCCGGCGAGAATGCCGAGCAGGATGAAGCCGACGTGCGAGATGGTCGAGTACGCCAGCATGCGCTTCAGATTGGTCTGCGCGATCGCGACCACGTTGCCGATGATCATCGACGCCACGGAGATCGCGATGAGCATGTGCTGCCAGCTCGCGACCATCGCATCGAGACCTTCGGCGAGCACGCGGATCGCGAGCACGAACGAAGCGATCTTCGGGGCCGAGCCGATGAACAGCGTCACCGGCGTCGGGGCGCCGTGATAAACGTCGGGCACCCACATGTGGAACGGCACGGCACCGAACTTGAACGAGATGCCGACGATCACGAAGGCCAGGCCGAAGATCAGGCCGAGGTTGCCCGCCCCTACTTCGCGCACCGCCACGGCCAGCTCATCGAGCTGCAGCGTGCCGGCGACGCCGTAGAGAATCGAGAAGCCATACAACAAGCAGCCGGATGCGATCGCGCCGAGCACGAAGTACTTCATCGCCGACTCGGCCGCGATGCCCGAGTCGCGATCGAACGCCACCAGCGCGTACAGCGACAACGCCAACAGCTCGACGCCCAGGTATACCGTCAGCAAGCTGCCGGCGGAAACCATCACCATCACGCCAAGCAGCGCGACCAGCGTCAGGATGAAGAACTCGCCGCGGAACAGGCCATGCCGCTGCAGGTATTCACGCGAATACAACAACGACACAGCGACCGTGCCATAGGTGAACAGCTTGAGCACGTCGCCCATCGGATCGGCGATGAACATGCCGTCGAACGCGACCACGCGGCTGTCGACCGAATAGCTGAAGGTGACGAACGCGCACCCGACCAGCGTCAGCATCGTGAGCCCGTAGGTGAGCCAGCGCTTGCTGTCGTCCAGGAACACATCGATCAGCAGGATCGCGCAGATCGCCGACAGCAGGAAGATTTCCGCCGCCGCGGCCTGCATACCAAAGTTTGTTACTACTGCTTCCATCACTGATGGCTCGATAAGTTCAGAGCTTGGAGACCGTGATCTGCTGCACCAGGTTTTCCACCGTGGGGCGCATCACGTCCAACAGCGGCGCGGGCCACAGGCCCAGGCCAAGTACGGCAAGTGCCAGCACGCCGAGCACGAGCAGTTCGCGACCGTTCACATCGGTCAGCTCGGCGACGTGATGATTGGCCACCGGACCGAACACCACGCGCTTCACCAGCCACAACGTGTAGGCGGCACCGAGAATCAGGGTCAGGCCGGCCAGGAACGCGTACCAGAAGTCGGCGCGGAAGCTGGCGAGAATGACCAGGAACTCGCCGACGAAACCAGAGGTCGCGGGCAAGCCGGAGTTCGCCATGCCGAACAGCACCATGAACGCCGCGAAGATCGGCATCGTGTTCACAACGCCGCCGTACGCGCTGATCTCGCGACTATGCACGCGGTCGTACAGCACGCCGACGCAGAAGAACATCGCGCCCGAGATCAGACCGTGCGAAATCATCTGCACCATCGCACCGTCGATACCCATCGCGGCACCGGTCGTGTCGCCGCTATTCACGCGCATCAACTCGAACGTAAGGAACGAGCCGAGCGTGACGAAGCCCATGTGCGCGATCGACGAGTACGCGATCAGCTTCTTCATGTCGTTCTGCACGAGCGCGACGAAGCCGATGTAGACCACACCGATCAGCGACAGCGAAATCACCAGCCAGTCGAGCGTGTCGCTCGCATCCGGCGTGATCGGCAGCGAGAAGCGCAGGAAACCGTAGCCGCCCATCTTCAGCATGATGGCCGCCAGGATCACTGAGCCGCCGGTGGGCGCTTCCACGTGCGCGTCCGGCAACCAGGTGTGCACCGGCCACATCGGCACCTTCACCGCAAACGCGGCGAGGAACGCGATGAAGATGAAGATCTGCTCGTTCAGGCCCAGCGGCAGGCGCTGGAACTCGGCGATCGCGTAGCTGCACTGACCGGCGTCGCAGGTCTGCAGATACATGTAGATCAGCGACACCAGCATCAGCACCGAGCCGAGGAACGTGTACAGGAAGAACTTGATCGTCGCGTACACCCGGCGCGGTCCGCCCCAGATGCCGATGATGATGAACATCGGGATCAGCATCGCTTCCCACAGCACGTAGAACAGCAACGCGTCGAGCGCCGAGAACACGCCGATCATCAAGCCTTCGAGGATCAGGAACGCCGCGTAGTACTGCGCCGGGCGCTTGTCGATCACGCTCCAGCCGGCAATCACCACCAGCGGCGTGATGAACGCCGTCAGCACGATCAGCGGCATCGCGAAGCCGTCCACGCCGAGGGCGTAGTACGAGTTGAAGAACGGGATCCAGGTGCGCTCCTCAACGAACTGCATCGCCGCGGTCGTGGTGTCGAAGTTCGTCCACAACAGGGTCGAGATGCCGAACGTGACAGCGGTGGTGATGAGCGCGATCCAGCGACCGAGCGCGATGCCCTTGTCGCCAAGCAGGATCATGGCCACGCCACCGGCGATGGGCAGCCACATCAAGACACTAAGAATGGGCCAGGTAATCGTCGACATATCGGGTTCTTACTTTGAATTACCGCAGCACATACCACGCCAGCAGCACGGACAATCCGATGATCATCGCGAACGCGTAGTGATACAGATAGCCGGACTGGATCCGGCGCATGACGCCCGACAACCAGCCGACCGCCCGCGCCGAGCCATTGACCGCCGCGCCGTCGATGATCGCCACGTCACCCACGCGCCACAGCGCGGTGCCGAGACCGACGCTGCCCTTCGCGAACACGGCCTGATAGATCTCGTCGAAGTAGAACTTCTTGGCGAACAACTGATACAGCGCCGCGAACTTGCCCGCGATCACGGCCGGCAGATCCGGACGCTTCACGTACAGGAACCACGCCAGCGCCCAGCCCGCGAACGCGAGGTACACCGGCGGCTGCTTCATCGCGTGCACGATGAACATCAGCGGACCGTGCCACTCTTCGCCGATGTGGCCGAGCACGTTGTGCTCTTCGCTCACGAACAACACGCCGTTGAAGTAATCGCCGAACAGCATCGGGCCGATCGTGAATGCGCCGATGAACAGCGACGGAATCGCCAGCAGGATCAGCGGCAACGTGACAACCCACGGCGACTCGTGCGGCTCGACCGGGCCGTGATGACCGTGATCGTCATGCTTCGCGTGATCGTCGTGACCATGCGCAGTGGCGTGTGCGCCGGCAGCCGCGTGGCCATGATCGTCATGCGTATCAGGCTCATGACCGGCATCCGCATCGCTCGTCAGGTGCGTGCTGTTGCTCTCACCATGAGACTCATGCGACACCTCGCGGAAGCGCTCCGGACCGTGGAACGTCATGAACACCAGACGGAAGCTGTAGAACGCGGTGATGAAGACACCGAGGAACACACACCAGTACGCGTAGGTCGCGCCCGGAATGTGAGAAGCGTGCACCGCTTCGATCAGCGCGTCCTTCGAGAAGAAGCCCGACGTGCCCGGGAAGCCAATCAACGCGAGCGTGCCGATCGCCGACGTCCAATACGTGATGGGCATGTACTTCTTCAGGCCGCCCATCTTCCGCATGTCCTGCTCGTGATGCATGCCGATGATCACCGAGCCCGCGGCCAAGAACAGCAGCGCCTTGAAGAACGCGTGCGTCATCAGATGGAACAGCGCGCCAGCGTAAGCGGACACACCGAGCGCCACCGTCATGTAGCCGAGCTGCGAGAGCGTCGAGTACGCGACCACGCGCTTGATGTCGTTGTTCACCAAACCGAGCAGGCCCATGAAGAACGCCGTCGTCGCACCGATGACCAGCACGAAGGACAACGCCATTTCAGACAGCTCGAACAGCGGCGACATACGCGCCACCATGAAGATGCCCGCGGTCACCATGGTGGCCGCGTGGATCAGCGCCGAGATCGGGGTCGGGCCTTCCATCGAGTCCGGCAGCCACACGTGCAGCGGCACCTGCGCCGACTTACCCATCGCGCCGACGAACAGGCAGATACAAACGACCGTGATCGCCTGCCATTCCACGCCCGGGAAAATGGTCATCGTGTTGGCGACGATGGCGTCGCGCGCGTTGAACACGGTCGCGTAGTCGAGCGAGCCGGTGTAGTACGCGACGCCGGCGATGCCGAGCACGAAGCCGAAGTCGCCGACGCGGTTGACCAGGAACGCCTTCAGGTTCGCAAAGATCGCCGAGGGGCGCGTGTACCAGAAGCCGATCAGCAGGTACGACACCACACCCACCGCTTCCCAGCCGAAGAACAGCTGCATGAAGTTGTTGGACATGACCAACATCAACATCGAGAAGGTAAACAGCGAGATGTAGGCGAAGAACCGCTGATAACCGGGGTCGTCCTTCATATAGCCGATGGTGTAGACGTGCACGCACAGCGACACGAAGGTCACCACGGTCATCATCATGGCGCTGAGGTTGTCGATCAAAAAGCCGACTTCCATGCGAATGCCGTCGCTCACCAGCCAGGTGTAGACGGTCTGATTGACGATGGGCGCGCCGTCGACGAGCAACAGCTTCAGCACGTATGCCGACAGGCCGAACGCGATGGCGACGCCGGCGATGGTGACGGTATGAGCACCGGCGCGGCCGATGACCTTGCCGGCGATGCCAGCGAGGATGGCCGCCAGCAGCGGTGCGAGAACGATGGTCAGGAGTACGGATTGCGAGATCATTTCTTGTTAATCCGGCGACTAGCCTTTCATCGTGTCGAGCTGTTCGACGTTGATGCTCTTACGCTCACGGAACAGCACCACCAGGATGGCGAGACCGATGGCCGACTCGGCGGCCGCGACCGTAAGGATGAAGAACACGAACACCTGCCCGCCGAGGTCGCCGAGCTGGCGCGCGAACGCGATGAAGTTGAAGTTCACCGCCAGCAGCATCAGCTCGATGCACATCAGCAGCAGAATCACGTTCTTCCGGTTCAGGAAGATGCCGGCGACGCTGAGCGCGAACAGAATGCCCGCCAGCATCAACACGAAGTTGAGGGAAATCATGACTGCTTCTCCCCTGCCTCGATCACCGGAGGCATCTTCACGATGCGGATGCGGTCCTGAGCACGCACCGACACCTGCGCACCGACGTCCTGCTGCTTGAGGCCGGCGCGCTTACGCATGGTCAGCACGATCGCGGCCACGATGGCGAGCAACAGAATCACTGCCGCGAGCTCGAACGGATACAGATATTTGCTGTAGAGCAGCTCACCGAGCGCGCCGGTGTTGCTGTAACCCTCTTGCGCGGCGACCGCCGTCACCGGCGTCACTTCCTGACCGAGGCTCTTCACGTACACGACGCTGCCGATTTCGGCGACGACGATCAGCGCGATCAGAATGCCCAGCGGTGCGTAGCGCGTGAAGCCCTCCTTCACTTGCGCGACGTTGATGTCGAGCATCATCACCACGAACAGGAACAACACCATCACGGCGCCGACGTACACGAGCACCAGCACGATGGCGAGGAACTCCGCTTCCAGCAGCATCCACAACACGGCGCTGTTGAAAAACGAGAACACGAGGAACAACGCCGCGTGCACCGGATTGCGCGAGGAAATGACGCCGACGGCTGACACCAGCAGCACGCCGGAGAACGCGTAGAAAAGAATTTCAGTGATGGACATGACTAGCGGTATCTCGCATCGGCAGCTTTGTCGGCCGCGATCATGGCTTCGTAGCGATCGCCGATGGCCAGCAGCTTGTCCTTGGTCATGATGTTCTCGCCGACATTCTCCATGTGGTACTCATGGATACGGGTCTCGACGATGGCATCGACCGGACAGGCTTCCTCGCAGAAGCCGCAGAAGATGCACTTGAACAGATCGATGTCGTAACGCGTGGTGCGGCGGGTGCCGTCGGCCGCGACATCGGACTCGATGGTGATCGCCAGCGCCGGGCACACCGCTTCGCACAGCTTGCAGGCGATGCAGCGCTCCTGGCCGTTCGCATAACGACGCTGCGCATGCAGGCCGCGATAGCGAGGCGATTGCGGGGTCTTCTCTTCCGGGTACTGCACCGTGATGTTCGGGCGCGCGACGAACTGACGCATCGTCACGTACAGGCCGACCAGCAGCTCGGTCAGGAAGAACGTCTTGAAAAAACTAGCAGGCGTTTTCATGGCTATCTCTTGGCTCGCCTTACTTGGACCAGGGCCCGATGTCGTAGGCGAAGAACACGCCCAGCACCGCCAGCCACACCAGCGTGACCGGGATGAACACCTTCCAGCCCAGCCGCATGATCTGGTCGTAGCGATAACGCGGGAACGTCGCACGGAACCACAGGTAGCAGAACAGGAAGAACGAGAGCTTCAGGAACAACCAGTGGAAGCCCGGCGCGGTCAGGAAGGCCGGCAGCGGATAACCCTCGAATGGCGACAGCCAGCCGCCGAAGAAGAAGATCGAGGTCAGCGCCGAGATCAGGATCATGTTCACGTACTCGGCGACGAAGAACACGGCGAACGCCATGCCCGAGTACTCGACGTGGAAGCCGGCGACGATTTCCGATTCGCCTTCCACCACGTCGAACGGCGCGCGGTTGGTTTCAGCCACGCCCGAAATGAAATAGACGACGAACAGCGGAATCATCCACCAGAAGAAATAGCTGAAGTAACCGCCCTGCTGCTTCTCGATGATCTCGCCGAGATTCAGCGAGCCGGCGGCCATCACGACACCGACGAGCGCGAAGCCCATGGCGATTTCATAAGCGACCATCTGCGCGGCGGCGCGCATCGCGCCCAGGAACGCGTACTTCGAGTTGGTCGCCCAACCCGCGAGGATCACGCCGTACACACCGGCCGAGCTCAGCGCGAGCAGATACAACAAGCCTGCGTTGATGTCGGCGACCGCGAAGCCCGGCCACAAAGGAACGACGGCCCACGCAGCGAGCGCGGGAATTACGGCCAGCAGCGGCGCGATGATGAACAGGAACTTGTTCGAAGCCGAAGGAATGACGATTTCCTTCAGCATCAGCTTCAACACGTCCGCGAACGGCTGTAACAAACCGCCCGGCCCGACTCGATTCGGACCGATGCGGGCCTGGATCGAGCCGATGACGCGACGCTCGGCGAGCGTGAGAAACGCCATCGTGAGAATGACGCTGATGAACAGGATCAACGCGACCACGCCGTAGAACACCACGGCGCGAATCCATTCCGGCAGGAATGGCAGTAGCGTGTTTACAAACTCAGGAACACCGTTCACGCGTTCTGCCCTCGCACGGTTTCGCGACCTTCACGCGTGTTCTGCAATGCCGACGAGCGACGAACCATCGCATCGACCTGATAGATGGGAACGTCACGCACGACCGGAGCGCCCGCCGCCTTCGCCTGCAACGTGCGAGTCACTGGTTTCGCCGTGAACGCGCCACTTTCATCGAGGGCTTCGCGAATGTCCGCCGTGACCTGGTCTGCCGCGGTGTATTCGAAGCCCGGCAGGTTGAGCAGATTGCCCAGCACGCGCAGAACCTTCCAACCCGGCCGCGACTCACCCACCGGCGACGCCGCGCCCGGCACGCTCTGCCAGCGACCTTCGAGATTCACATACGTGCCAGCCGTTTCGGCGAACGTGCCGATCGGCAGCACGACATCGGCAAACTGAGCCGCCGTCGAATACGGCGACAATGCGACGACGAACTCCGCAGCTTCAAACGCCGCACTCGCCGCCTCAGCAGCGATATCGAGCTTCGGCTCGATGGCGCCAAACACGATGTACGCCTTGAGCTTGGCCGCCAGCATGTCGGCGACATTCAGGCCGGGCGCTGAAACGGCTTGGCCGCCGATCGAACGCCCCGGCAGGAAGCCAACGATGTGCGCGCCTACGGCATTGCCGCCTTCCGGCAGATAACCGAGCGTTGCGCCCGTGACTTCGGCCAGCGCGCTCGCGACCAGACGTAGATCGGCGAAGGCCGGATCGCGTTGAGCAATCGCACCGAGCAGGATCAAACGACGCTCGCCTTCGCTCAGCTGCTGAGCAATGGCTTTGTGCGTGTCGTTCGGTTGAGCTTGACCGACCAACGACGCAATCGATGCCGGCGCGGACTTGCCACTCGCGTTGATGGCCGCAGCGGCCACAGCAACCAGATGATCGAGCGAGCCGATGCCGTTCGATGGGAGATAACCCGCGACCGGGAACAGATAGTCGTAACGCTGCGCGTTGATGAAGGACACCTTCCCGCCCTTCAGCGCAGCCTTACGGATGCGATGCGCGAGCAGCGGCACTTCCTTGCGAATGTTCGACCCAACAACCAACACCGAGTTGGCTGTCTCAAGATCTTTAATCGCCACGCCGAGCGACGGGAACAACGGATCGCTCGCGTCGTCGCGGAAGTCACTGCGACGCAGACGATGATCGAGGTTCGCGCTGCCCAGGCCACGCGTGACGCGCGCGAGCAGATGCAGCTCTTCGAGCGTCGAGTTCGGCGAAGCAAGCGCGCCGATCTGTCCGCCGCCATGTTGTTTGGCAATGCGGCCCAGCTTCTCGGCGACTTTCTGCAGCGCCGTTTCCCAATCGGTTTCCTGGAGCACGCCGTTCTCGCGAATCGACGGCTTCAACAGACGATCTTCGCTGTAGATGCCCTGATAGCTGAAACGATCGCGGTCGGCGATCCAGGTCTCGTTCACGTCCTCGTTGGCACGCGGCACGATGCGCATCACGCGACCACGCAGCACGTGTGCATAGATGTTGGTGCCGACGGCGTCGTGCGGAGAGATCAGCGGATGCTGAGTCATTTCCCAGGCACGCGCGCGATAACGGTACGGCTTGTTGTTCAACGCGCCGACCGGGCACAGATCGATGATGTTGGCAGAGAGCTCGTGATCGACGCTCTTCTCGATGAACGTGCCGATCTCGGTCATTTCGCCGCGGCCGACGGTGCCCAGTTCCTGGAAGCCCTGCACGTCCTGCGTGAAGCGCACGCAGCGGGTGCAGTGAATGCAGCGGGTCATGTCGGTGGACACGAGCGGGCCGAGGTTCTTGTCTTTGACGACGCGCTTACGCTCGCTGTAGCGGGAGATGTCGCGGCCGAAGCCCATCGCCAGATCCTGCAACTCACATTCGCCGCCCTGATCGCAGATCGGGCAGTCGAGCGGATGATTGATCAGCAGGAACTCCATCACGGCGCGCTGCGCGGCGATGGCTTTCGGCGACTTGGTGAAAACCTTCATGCCTTCGGCGACCGGAGTCGCGCAGGCCGGCATCGGCTTCGGCGCCTTCTCCACTTCCACCAGGCACATGCGGCAGTTGGCGGCGATCGGCAGTTTCTCGTGATAACAGAAACGCGGGACGTACACGTCGTTCGCGTCCGTCACCTGGATCACCATCTGACCCTTGCGCGCCTTCATCGGCACGCCGTTGACTTCAATGTTGACCTCGTCACTCATGCTTCGGTCTCTCAGGCGGCCTGCTGGCGGCGGTCTTTGTCGACCATGCTGTGACCATGCTCGATCATGTATTCGAACTCGTGCCGGAAGTGCTTCATGAAGCTCTGCACCGGCCACGCGGCGGCATCGCCGAAGGCGCAAATGGTATGGCCTTCGATCTTGTTGGCGACGTCGACCAGCATGTCCAGATCCGACTTCTTGCCTTGGCCCGCCAGCATTCGCTTCAACAGGCGGTTCATCCAGCCGGTGCCTTCGCGGCACGGCGTGCACTGACCGCACGACTCGGCGTAATAGAAACGGGAGATGCGCTCGAGCGCCTTGACCATGCAGGTCGAGTCGTCCATCACGATCATCGAGCCGGTGCCGAGGCTCGAGCCGGCTTTGCGCACGCCGTCGTAATCCATCGTGGCCGCCATCATTGCCTCGGCGGGCACGACCGGAACGGACACACCGCCCGGGATCACGGCCTTCAACTTGTGACCGGTGCGAACACCGCCGCAAATCTCCAGCAGATCCTTGAACGGAATACCGAGCGGCAGCTCGATGTTCTGCGGCTTGTTCACGTGACCGGAGATCGAAAAGATCATGGTGCCGCCGGCATTCGGCACCCCCAGATCGGTGAACCACTTCGGGCCGTTGCGCAGGATGGTCGGCACCGACGCATAGCTCTGCGTGTTGTTGATCGTGGTCGGCTTCCCATACAAACCGAAGTTCGCCGGGAACGGCGGCTTGAAGCGCGGCCGGCCCTGCTTGCCTTCCAACGACTCGAGCAGCGCGGTTTCTTCGCCGCAGATATACGCGCCCGCGCCGACGAACGAATACAGATCGAAGTTCACGCCCGAGCCCAGCAGATTCTTGCCGAGCAGGCCCGCGGCATACGCTTCTTTCAAGGCTTCTTCGAAACGCGGTACCGGCTCATCGAGGAACTCGCCGCGGATGTAGTTGTAACCAACGGTGGCGCCCATCGCGTAACCGCCGATGGCCATGCCTTCGATCAACGCGTGCGGGTTGTAACGCAGGATGTCGCGGTCGTGGCAGGTGCCAGGCTCGCTCTCGTCCGAGTTACAGACGACGTATTTCTGCGGCGCCTTGCTCGGGAGCATGAAGCTCCACTTCATACCGGTGGGAAAGCCCGCGCCGCCGCGGCCACGCAGGCCGGACGCCTTCACCTGTTCGATGATGGATTCGGGCGTGGGCTTCTCGCGCAGGATCTTCTCCCACACTTCATAGCCGCCCGTCTTCCGATAGGTATCGATCGACGACGGCTTGTCCTTACCGAGCGTCGCGAAGCACACGAAGTTGCTCGCGTACTTGCCCAACAGCAGTTTGTTTGATTCGTCAGTCATGATTGGCGATGGCTAGGTGTATCGCGTGGCGAGCGTTACTTGTGCCGATCCAGAATCTCGTCGATCTTCTCGGGCGTGAGATTCTCGTAGTACACGTGGTCGACCATCATCATGGGCGCGTTGTTACACGCGGCCAGGCATTCCTCTTCGCGCTTCAGGAAGAAGCGACCGTCCGGTGTGCTCTCGCCCACCTTGATGCCGAGGCGCTTCTCGACGTGCGACAGCATGTCTTCGCCGCCGCACAACATGCAGGAGATGTTGGTGCACACGGAGATGCTGTGACGGCCGACCGGCTTGGTCTCGAACATCGAATAGAACGTCGCGACTTCGTACACCTGAATCGGAGGCAGGCCGATGTACTCGGCGACCGCGTCCATCGATTCCTTGGTGAGATAACCGCCGATGTCGTGCTGGACGGCGCGCAGCGCGGCGATCACCGCCGAGCGCTTGCGATCCGGCGGGAACTTCGTCAGCCAATGATCGATCTCATGACGGGCATGCTCGGAGAGCACGCCTTTGTATGCGCCATGAGGCGCGTCGTGGGCGACGTTGCCGGTGTCGATTTCGTCCAGCTCCGGCGCGCTCTTGCCGCCGTCGTTGGAGCCTGGATCTTGCGTGCCGCTCATCGGTCAACTTCCCCGAATACGATGTCCTGCGTGCCGATCACGGCCACCACGTCCGCGAGCAAATGGCCCTTCACCATCTCCTCCAGCGAAGCGAGATGTGCGAAGCCCGGCGCGCGACACTTCACGCGATACGGCTTGTTGGCACCGTCGGACACCAGATAAATACCGAATTCGCCTTTCGGCGCTTCCACGGCGGCGTAGGTCTCGCCCGCCGGCACGCAGTAACCTTCGGTGAACAATTTGAAGTGATGAATCAGCGACTCCATGTCGCCTTTCATCTCTTCGCGCTTGGGCGCGGAGATCTTGTGATCGTCGAGCATCACCGGGCCGGGATTGGCGCGCAGCCAGTCGACGCACTGCTTGATGATGCGGTTCGACTGACGCATCTCTTCGATGCGCACCAGATAACGGTCGTAACAATCGCCGTTCACGCCGACCGGGATGTCGAAATCCATGCGGTCGTACACTTCATACGGCTGCTTCTTACGCAGGTCCCACTCGATGCCGGAACCGCGGAGCATCGCGCCAGTGAAGCCGAGCTGCAGAGCACGCTCCGGCGTCACGACGCCAATGTTCACCGTGCGCTGTTTCCAGATGCGGTTGTCGGTGAGCAATGTTTCATATTCGTCGACGTTCGCCGGGAAGCGCGCCACGAAGTCGTCGATGAAGTCGAGCATGCTGCCGCGACGACGCTCGTTGAGACGATCCACGTCGGCCTGCGAGCGCCACTTCGACGGCTGATACTTCGGCATCGAATCCGGCAGGTCGCGATACACGCCGCCCGGACGATAGTAAGTCGCATGCATGCGCGTGCCCGACACCGCTTCGTAGCAGTCCATCAGGTCTTCGCGCTCACGGAACGCATACAGGAAGACGGTCATCGCGCCGATGTCGAGGCCGTGCGCGCCGAGCCACATCAAGTGATTCAGGATGCGGGTGATCTCATCGAACATCACGCGGATGTATTGGGCGCGCTCCGGCACCTTGATGCCGAGCAGTTTCTCGATCGCCATCACGTACGCGTGCTCGTTGCACATCATCGACACGTAGTCGAGACGATCCATGTAGCCGATCGATTGATTGAACGGCTTGGACTCAGCCAGCTTCTCGGTGCCCCGATGCAACAGACCGATGTGCGGATCGGCCTTCTGGATGACTTCGCCGTCCATCTCCAGCACCAGGCGCAACACGCCGTGCGCGGCGGGATGCTGCGGGCCGAAGTTCAGAGTGAAATTGTGAATATCTGCCATGGCGACTGTTAGCGATTGGCGGGCGAAGCGTCTGCGCCGACCGGCACTTCCTTGAGCACGCGGTCGTAACGGTTGTCTTCGCGAATGACCCGCGGCACGAGCGTACGCGGCTCGATGCTCACCGGCTGATACACGACGCGGCCCTTGGCGGGGTCGTACTTCACTTCGACGTTGCCGATCAGCGGGAAGTCCTTGCGGAACGGATGGCCGATGAAGCCGTAGTCGGTGAGGATGCGGCGCAGGTCCGGATGATTGCGGAACATGATGCCGTACAGATCGAACGCTTCGCGCTCGAACCAGTTGGCGGCGTTCCAGATGTCGAACACGGAATCGATCACCGGCGGCTCGCCTTCGTTGGTGAAGCTGCGCAGACGCAGGCGCCAGTTGTTTGCAATCGAGAGCAGCTGATAAGTCACAGCGAAGCGCGGCTTCGTCGTCTGCTCGCTCACATGCTCCTTGATGCGATTCACGCCGCGGCTGAAACCGGTGGCAGTGGATGCCAGCGTGTTCCACTCTTCACGGCCGTAATCGAGATAATCGATGCCGGCCAGATCGATCAATTGCTCGAAGCCGAACTCGGCGTTGTCGCGCAGCTCTTTGCAGACGGCGAGCAGATTCACCGCGTCGACTTCGAACGCGACTTCGTTAGGCAACGCCGGCAGCGGCCGCAGCTCTTGAGCAAAGCGCGCCGTCAGTCGCGAGGCCAATGTCTCGGTACGTGAACTCATCCGGTTCTCGCTAAATCCAATGCTCGCGTCAGCGAGCGATCGTGCTGGTGCGGCGGATCTTGTTCTGCAATTGCAGGATGCCGTACAGCAATGCTTCGGCACTCGGCGGGCAGCCCGGCACGTACACATCGACCGGCACGATCCGGTCGCAGCCGCGCACTACCGCATACGAGTAATGGTAATAACCGCCGCCGTTGGCGCAGGAACCCATCGAGATCACCCAGCGCGGCTCGGGCATCTGGTCGTAGACCTTACGCAGCGCCGGCGCCATTTTGTTCACCAGCGTGCCCGCCACGATCATCACGTCGGACTGACGCGGGCTGGGGCGAAACACGACGCCGAAGCGGTCCAAGTCATAGCGAGCCGCGCCCGCGTGCATCATTTCGACGGCACAACAAGCGAGACCGAAAGTCATCGGCCACATCGAGCCGGTGCGCGCCCAGTTCATGAGCGAGTCGACCGTGGTGGTCATGAAGCCGCGTTGAGTTACCGCGGCATCCGGCGTTTCCGCCGTGGGCGCCGTCAATCCCATTCCAACGCCCCCTTCTTCCACTCGTACACGAAGCCCACCACCAGAATCAGCAGAAACACACCCATGGCGGCGAGGCCGACCATGCCGACCGCGTCGAGCGCGACCGCCCACGGGAACAAGAAGGCGATTTCCAGATCGAACACGATGAACAGAATCGCCACCAGGTAATAGCGCACGTCGAATTTCATGCGCGTATCGGTATAGGCCTCGAAGCCGCACTCGTAAGCGGAGAGTTTTTCGGCGTCGGGTTTGCGGGGGCCGAGCAGGAAGCCCAGACCGATGAGCACGGAGCCGAGCACGGCGGCCACGCCCAGAAAGATCAGGATGGGAACGTAGTTCTGCAACATCGCGTAAGCTGCTGACGCGCCGGGTCCGGCGGCGGCGCGCATTGTATCAGGACGGTCCGAAAAGGGTTCTATAAGAATTGCACGAAGGCAGCCTTCTTAATGCATGAACCCTAAGGAGATAAACCCGAACCGGGCGTCTCGACTACCCTACCGGCGAATCCTGCGCCGGTCGCAAGACCAACCCAATCGGGCCGCTTGGGTTGAGGATTTCCGCAAAGAAAAAACTGGTGCGGCTGAGAGGACTCGAACCTCCACGGATTGCTCCACTACCACCTCAAAGTAGCGTGTCTACCAGTTCCACCACAGCCGCACTTGAATCGACTTTCGAGCTTGCTCGCTTTTACTGTTTGGGCGGTTCGCTCGGGGCCGGTTGAGGTGCCGGCTCTGAGGATTTTTCGACCGCCTGATTGTCCGTCGTCTGACCGGTCGCAGGCGGTGCCGCCGGCGTGGTCGCAGGTAACTCCGGTGCCTTGTCCTGCAGATTCACACGATCGATCACGCTCTTCGGCGCGGCCGGCGCACGACCGCCCATATACGCCAGCCCCAGGCTGGTCGCGATGAACAGCGCCGCGAGCGTTGCCGTCGTACGCGACAGGAACGACGCCGAGCCACGAGCACCGAACACGGTGCCCGACGCGCCCGCGCCGAAGCCGGCGCCCGCATCGGCGCCCTTGCCTCGCTGGAGTAACACCAGCGCCACAATGGCCGCGGCGATCAACAGGTGAATAATCACCACCGCCGAATGTAACCAGTTCATACGATTCAATTCCGCTCTAGTGAGCCTGGGCCGCCGCGCAAATCTTCAAGAACTCATCCGCCTTCAGCGACGCGCCACCGATCAGTCCACCGTCGACATCCGGCATCGCGAAGATCTCCTTCGCATTGCCAGCTTTCACGCTGCCGCCGTATAGCACCTGCAAACGGGCCGCGATATTAGCATCACGAGCCGCGACCTCGGCGCGAATATGTGCGTGAACTGCCTGCGCCTGCTCCGGCGTCGCGTTCTTGCCCGTGCCGATCGCCCAGACCGGCTCGTACGCCAGCACCGCCTGCTGGAGCGCGCCCGGGGCCGCCACATCCAACACCGCTTTCAACTGCCGGGAGACCACTTGCATGGTCTGCCCTTTTTCCCGCTCTTCCAGCGTTTCGCCGACGCAGAGGATCGGGATCAGACCCTGCGCTTGCGCCGCCAGGAACTTACGCGCCACCAGCGCGTCGTCCTCGCGGTAAATCGTCCGCCGCTCGGAGTGGCCCACGATCACATACGTGCAACCGACATCCTTCAGCATGGCCGCCGAGGCCTCGCCGGTGAACGCACCGATCGACTCGGCACAGCATGACTGCGCGCCCAGCTTCACGATCGAATCCTTCAGCAACCGCCCCACTTCCCAGAGGTAGACATTGGGCGGACACACGGCGATATCGACCGGCACTTGCCCGGGTAACCCCAGCAGCAGGCCTTCGATCAACTCGGCGTTCTGTGCGCGCGAGCCGTGCATCTTCCAATTCCCGGCGATGAATGGCCGGCGCATCGGCGTTACCTCCACAGTTGGGTCTTCGGGCCGCCCCCTGCGAAGGGCGCGGAAGCTTAGCGGCGAGTCAGTGCGAAATCAAACGGAAACACGCGGTTAGGTGAACTAACCCACGGCAACCTTCTGCTCCGCGGCCGCCGCCACCACACTGGCCAGTTCCCGGCAGATCTCCCGGACCTGCTTTTCGTCCCTGCCTTCGACCATGACGCGGATCACCGGTTCAGTGCCCGACGGACGCAGCACGATGCGGCCGGTGCCGGCCAGCCGCGCCTCGGCGCGGGCCACCGCCTCTTTGATCTGCGCCGAGCTGAACGGGTCGATCTTCTTTGCGACCCGCACGTTCTCCATCACCTGCGGATACTTCGGCATCGGCGCGGACAGCTCGGCCAGGCTGCTGCCGGTTTCCTTCATGATCGCCAGGACCTGCAACGCGCTGATCAATGCATCGCCGGTGGTGGTGTGATCGAGGCACAGCAGATGACCCGAGGTTTCGCCGCCCAGCGTGCCGCCGGTCTCCTTGAGCATCTCCATCACGTAACGATCGCCCACCTTGGCGCGACGGAATTCGATGCCCTCTTTCTGCAGCGAATGTTCCAGGCCCAGATTGCTCATCACGGTGCCGACCACCGGCCCCTTCAGCAAACCCTGTTGTTTGCGAGCCCGCGCGATGATGTACAGCAGTTGATCGCCGTCGACGGTGCGACCGAGGTTGTCGACCATCACCAAGCGGTCGCCGTCGCCATCCAGCGCGATGCCCGCCTGCGCCTGCACGCCGGGCACAGTGAGTTGTAACAGGCTCGGCGAAGTGGAGCCGCAATTCAGATTGATGTTCCGGCCGTTCGGCGAGGAGCCGATCGGCACGATTTCAGCGCCGAGATCCGCGAGGATGCGCGGGCCGACTTTGTAACCGGCACCGTTGGCGCAATCGATCACCAGCTTGAAGCCCGACAAATCCAGGCCCGGCACGGTGCTCATCACAAATTCCTGATAACGCACGCGCGACTTGTCGACGCGCGTCGCGCGGCCCAGATCGCTGGAGCTGCGGGTGAGCGCGGGCTCATCCAGATACTGCTCGATCTGCGCTTCGATCTCGTCGCTCAGCTTGCCGCCGTTACGATCGAAGAACTTGATGCCGTTGTCCTCGTACGGATTGTGAGAGGCGCTGATGACCACGCCGAAGTCACATTCGAAACGTTTGGTGAGATACGCGATGCCGGGCGTCGGCAACGGGCCGATCAACATCACGTTCACGCCCGAGGCGACGAAGCCCGCTTCCAGCGCGGCCTCGAACATGTAACCGGAGATGCGCGTGTCCTTGCCGACCAGCACCGTGCCGCCCTTCGGCGCCAGCACCCGCGCCGCCGAGCTCGCCAGCTTCAATGCGAATTCCACGGTGAGCGGATGCTCGCCAACGCGGCCACGCACACCATCGGTGCCAAAGTATTTACGGCTCAAAGCTGCTCCCTCGAACGCTTAGTTTTCAATCGGCCCGCGTGCGATATAACCGGCGGCGCGTAGGGCCTGGGCGACTTTGACGGCATCGACCGTCTCGGCCACGTCGTGGACGCGAAGGATACCAGCCCCCGCTAACACCGCGGCGGTTGCCACTGCCAGCCCGCCTGCCAGGCGCTGCTCCACCGGCCGGCCCAGCAGGGCCTGGAACATGGATTTACGCGAGACGCCCACCAGCAGCGGCAGGCCCGACCGTCCGAGCTCGGGCAGATGCGCCAGGAGGGCGAGATTATGCTCAAGCCGCTTGCCGAAACCGATACCCGGATCAAGAACCAGGCGATCGCGGCCGATGCCGGCAGCCTGGCAGGCCTCGACCCGCTGCTCCAGGAATGCCGTCACTTCCCCTACTACGTCGTCATAGCGCGGCTCGTGCTGCATGGTCCGGGGCTGCCCCTGCATGTGCATGAGACAGACGGCTGCATCCGTTTTAGCGGCGGCTTCCAGCGCCCCAGGCGCCTGAAGAGCGCGAACGTCATTGATCAAACTTGCGCCAGCGGCGACGGCGGCTGACATGACGGCCGCTTTGCTGGTGTCGATAGAGATAGGAATCGAGGTGCGCGCGATCAGCGCTTCGATCACCGGAACGACGCGGCGGATCTCTTCTTCTTCGCTCACATCGTTGGCGCCGGGTCGCGTGGATTCGCCGCCCACGTCGATCATTGCCGCGCCCTGCTCGATCATGCGCAGCGCGTGCTCGAGCGCTTTGGAAACATCGATGAACCGGCCGCCGTCGGAGAACGAGTCCGGTGTGACATTGAGGATGCCCATCACGACGGGCTGGGACAAATCCACCGTGCGAGAACCACAGCGCAGCTGCATGAAAATTGCTTCCAGCTGAAACGGAAAGAGGCGCGTTGCCGCGCCTCTCTCCAACTACCGAGTTGCCAGCTGCTGCTTAGTGCTGACTGGCCGGCTTGCCGATCGGGGCTTCGCTGCCCTTCTCGCGCTCGCGGCCCTTGCCGCTGCCATTGCCACCGAACGGCGCGCCGCTGTCGTCCCAGCCGGCGGGCGGCTTCGGATCGCGGCCTTCCATGATGTCCTTGATCTGCGTCTCGTCGATGGTCTCGTACTTGATCAGCGCCTCGGACATCTTGTGCAGCTTGTCCAGGTTCGACTCGAGGATGTCCTTGGCACGCTTGTAGTTCGTGTCGATGAGATAGCGCACTTCCTCGTCGATGGCGTGCGCCGTCACATCGGACACCTGCTTGTGCTGGGTGACCTGGCGACCCAGGAACACTTCGCCCTGATCTTCGCTGTACGTCAGCGGGCCGAGCTTATTGGACAAGCCCCACTTCGTGACCATGTTGCGGGCGATTTCAGTCGCACGCTCGATGTCGTTCGACGCGCCGGTCGTGATCGACTCGGGCCCGAAGATGATTTCCTCGGCGATACGGCCGCCGAACAGCGTGCTGATCCGGCTTTCCAAGCGACGCTTGCTGGTGCTGTAACGGTCCGCTTCCGGCAGGAACATCGTCACGCCCAACGCGCGACCGCGCGGGATGATGGTGACCTTATAAACCGGATCGTGCTCGGGCACCGTCAAGCCGATGATGGCGTGACCGGCCTCGTGATACGCGGTGAGCTTCTTCTCCTGCTCGTCCATGACCATGGAGCGGCGCTCGGCGCCCATCATGATCTTGTCCTTGGCGCGCTCGAACTCGTCCATCGTCACGGTGCGACGGTTGGCACGAGCGGCGAACAACGCAGCTTCGTTGACCAGGTTGGCGAGGTCGGCACCCGAGAAGCCCGGTGTACCGCGCGCGATCACCTGCGGCTTCACGTCTTCAGCCAGCGGCAGCTTGCGCATGTGGACCTTGAGAATCTGTTCGCGACCGCGAACGTCCGGCAGCGGCACCACGACCTGACGATCGAAGCGGCCCGGACGCAGCAGCGCCGGATCCAGCACGTCGGGACGGTTGGTGGCGGCGATAACGATCACGCCCTCGGTGCCTTCGAAGCCGTCCATTTCGACCAGCAGCTGGTTCAAAGTCTGCTCGCGCTCGTCGTGACCGCCGCCCAGGCCGGCGCCACGATGACGACCGACGGCGTCGATTTCGTCGATGAAAATGATGCACGGCGCGTGCTTCTTGGCTTGGTCGAACATGTCACGCACGCGGCTCGCGCCCACGCCGACGAACATTTCGACGAAGTCCGAACCGGAAATCGTGAAGAACGGCACCTTGGCTTCGCCGGCGATGGCGCGGGCGAGCAGCGTCTTACCGGTACCCGGCGAGCCGACCATCAGCACGCCGCGCGGAATCTTGCCGCCCAGGCGCTGGAACTTGCCCGGGTCTTTCAGGAACTCGACGATCTCGACCACTTCTTCCTTGGCTTCGTCCACGCCCGCGACATCGGCGAAGGTGACCTGCACCTGGTCCTCGCCCAGCAGTCGTGCGCGACTCTTGCCAAAGGACATGGCCCCCCTGCCGCCGGCGCCGCCCTGCATCTGGCGCATGAAGTACACCCACACCGCGATCAGCAGCAGGATGGGGAAGGAGGAAATGAACAGCTGCATCAGGAACGACTGACGCTCGGGCGCGGCCCCGGAGAACTTCACGTTGTTCTCGATCAGCGTGCCGATCAGCTCGGAATTTTCCGTCTCGGGATTGTTCACGGTGAACTGCTCGCCGTTGGCGCGCACACCGCGAATCACATCCGTCGTCTTGTTGAGGGTGACTTCGGCGACACCGCCGTCCTTCACCTGCTGCAGGAAGGTGGAGTACGGCATCTCCTGCACTCCGCCGGATCGCGCACTGAAGTTGCTGACCACGGTGGCCACAACTACGGCAATGACGATCCAGAGTACGATGTTCTTGGCTAGGTCGTTCAAAGTCCCATCCTCGTGCGTCCCGTCCTCTTGACCTTAGGACTGCAGCCTGGAAGTAATAAGTAGGCGCCGATTGACACTACACCACCGGACCGGGACGCGCCATAACCGACTTCCTGATCCTGATCAACCTGAAATGTAAGACCGTCCAGCTTAAGCCTTAAAGTCCCGGCCCAAGAGGTAAAGTTCCGGACTTCGCTGGCGGGAGGCATCCGGTTTACGCACCTTGACCGACCCGAAGCTGGCCCTGAGCGCCTTCACGAACGGCTGAAAGTGCCGTCCCTGGAACACCTTGACCAGGAAATCGCCCCCCGGCGTCAACCGTTGACGGGCAAAATCCAGAGAAAGTTCAACCAGATGCATCGAACGATCATGGTCCACATCGGCGATGCCGGTGGTATTTGGGGCCATATCGGACATTACAAGCTGCGGGCGGTCCTCGCCGAGCATTTGTTCCAACTGTTGCAGCACCGAGTCGTCGGAAAAGTCGCCCTGCATGAATTCGACGCCCACGATGGCGTCCATGGGCAGGATGTCCATGGCCACGATCCGGCCCTTGCCCTGGAGCAGCTTGGCGGCCAGCTGGCTCCAGCCGCCCGGAGCCGCGCCCAGATCGACGATGGTCATGCCGGGGCGGATCAGCCGGTCGGCGCGCTGGATCTCCTCCAGCTTGAACACGGCACGCGAGCGATAGCCCATCTGCCGTGCCTGCTTTACGTACGGATCGCTCTCATGTTCGGCAAGCCATTCGCGGCTCGATTTAGTACGCTTAGCCATGACTTCAGCTCAGCAGCTTTCCGAAAAGCAGAAAAAGTACCTCCGTGGCCTCGCCCATGGCCGCGATCCCGTCGTTCTCATCGGCTCGTCCGGATTGTCGCCCGGGGTGGCGAAGGAATTCGATGTCGCGCTCGGCGCCCACGAGCTGGTGAAAGTGAAAGCCCGCGTCGGCGATCGCGAAGAGCGGGACAACATTCTCGCCGAACTGGCCAGGCAAAGCGGCAGCTCTTTGGTCCAACGTATTGGCAATGTGGGTGTGTTCTATCGTCCGCACAAGGACAAGCCGAAGATCATTCTTCCGGCGGATTAACGATCCAGCTGGCGCGCCTTCCACATCAGCGCCAGCGCACTCAGACACGCGATCAGAAACAGCACGGCGGAGACGCCGTGAAGCATCCCGAAGCGGGCCATGTCGTTCGCTTCGCGGGCCGCGCTCATCATCGGGCCTAGAATCAGCTCGCTCGACAGCGGCGCCGCCGCGGTCAGCAGGATCAGCCAGAGAATCGTCTTGCCGGTCGCAAACGCCTTGCGCGCGGCCAGGATTGCAACGAGCGCGATGGCGACGACAACGCCCAGCCACGTTTCGATATGAAACAGCCGGGCCGCCATCTGGCCTGCAAGCTTTCGCTCCGGCAAGGTCGCGAACAACTGCGGCGCGACGATGCCGCACACCGTCCAGAGCGAACCGGCCCAGAGCGTGACCAGGAACGTCGAGCTGAAGTCGAGCAGCCGCGAAACGCGGCGCTCAGGCCGGGCTGCCTCGATTCCACTGATGGCCATACGGGTGCGCCCTACTTCGTCAGCGCCCATTCCGGGCGCCGACAGTACCGCTGCGGATCAGAAAACTGCCGGTGTTGTTCCGGGCCAGCGGCGAGCTCATAAAAAAAACAATGCGGCGGCGTTATGAGCTACTGGTATCGAACCGCGACGATCTCGTAGCTCTTGGTGCCGTTCGGCGCGACCACGTCCACGACATCGCCCTTCGATTTGCCGACCAGCGCACGCGCGATCGGCGACGACACGGAGATCAGGCCTTGTTTGATATCGGCCTCGGCGTCGCCGACGATTTGATAGAGCACCTTGTTGCCGGTGTCTTCATCTTCCAGGTCGAGCGTCGCACCGAACACCACTTTATCGGTGGCCGGCAGCGACGCCACGTCGATGATCTCCGAGTTCGACAGATGCGCTTCGATATCTTTGATGCGCCCTTCGATGAAGCTCTGTTGCTCGCGCGCGGCGTGATACTCCGCGTTCTCGCTCAAGTCGCCATGCGCACGCGCCTCGGCAATCGCCTGGATCACGCGCGGACGATCTTCGCTCTTCAAACGCTTCAGCTCGGTGCGCAGCTTCTCGGCGCCCTTCAAAGTCAACGGCAGACGTTTCACGATGCGATCTCCAATCGCGGGCCGGCGCTCGTCCCGCTATCGCGCGAGATCTCCTGATGCAGATCCTGCAATCGGTTCACGTCGACCTCGTTCATGTGGGCAATGGCATCGCAGGTCGCCAGTCCCGCCGCTACGGTTGTGTAGTACGTGACGCGCTTATGGACCGCTTCGCGCCGGATGGAGCGCGATTCGAATATCGCCTGCTTGCCTTCGGTGGTATTGACGATCAGCGAAATCTCGTCGTTTTTTATCATGTCCACGATATGAGGGCGACCCTCACGCACCTTGTTCGCCATGCGGCAAGGAATTCCCGCATTGGTGATGGCTTCCGCAGTGCCAGACGTTGCAACGATTTCAAAACCTTGCGCGACCAGGCGACGCGCCAGCAACACCGCCGAAGGCTTGTCGCGGTCGCGCACACTGATCAAACAAACGCCGCGCGTCGGCAGAATCACGCCGGACGCGAGCTGCGCCTTGGCGTAAGCCTCGCCGAACGAGCGACCGGTGCCCATCACCTCGCCGGTGGATTTCATTTCCGGACCGAGGATCGGATCGGCCTCGGGGAACTTCGCGAACGGGAACACCGATTCCTTCACCGCGAAGAACTTCGGCACGCGCTCCTCGGTCAAGCCGAGCTCTTTCAACTTCGCGCCCGCCATCACGCGCGCCGCCATCTTCGCGAGCGGCACCCCGGTCGCTTTAGAAACAAACGGCACGGTGCGCGAGGCACGCGGATTCACTTCGAGGATGTAGACGATGCCGTTCTGAATCGCGAACTGGATGTTCATCAGGCCGACGACCTTCAAGCCGCGAGCCAGCTTGCGGGTCTGTTCTTTCAGATCGGCCTGCGTCTCGGCCGACAGGCTGTTCGGCGGCAGCGAGCAACCCGAGTCGCCCGAATGCACGCCCGCCTGTTCGACGTGTTCCATGATGCCGCCGATGTAAACGTCCTCGCCGTCGCAGATCGCGTCGACGTCGACTTCGATGGCCTGGTCGAGGAAGCGATCGAGCAGCACCGGACTGTCGTTCGACACCTTCACCGCATCGGTCATGTAAGTGCGCAGATCGTCTTCGTTGAAGACCACTTCCATCGCGCGACCGCCGAGCACATACGAAGGCCGCACGACCAGCGGGAAGCCGACCGTCTTGGACATCGCGATGGCCTGCTCTTCGGTGCGGGCCGTGCAATTCGGCGGCTGCTTCAGATTCAGCTGCTGCACGAGTTGCTGGAAACGTTCGCGGTCTTCGGCAACGTCGATCGCATCCGGCGTCGTGCCGATGATCGGAGCGCCCGCGGCTTCGAGCGCGCGGCACAGCTTCAACGGTGTCTGCCCGCCGTACTGAACGATCACACCGACCGGCTTCTCTTTGTCGATGATCTCCATAACGTCTTCGAACGTCAGCGGCTCGAAGTACAGACGATCCGACGTGTCGTAGTCGGTGGAAACGGTCTCGGGATTGCAGTTGACCATGATGGTCTCGAAGCCCGCCTCGCGCAGCGCCAGCGCCGCGTGCACGCAGCAGTAGTCGAATTCGATGCCCTGCCCGATCCGATTCGGACCGCCGCCGAGAATCATGATCTTCTTGCGATCGGTCGGATTCGCTTCGCACTCCTCGTCATAGGACGAGTACATGTAAGCAGTCGAAGTCGAGAACTCGGCGGCGCAGGTGTCGACGCGCTTGTACACCGGGCGAATGCCCATGGTGACGCGCTTGCGACGCACGCTCGCTTCGTCGAGCCCCAGCAAGGTCGCGAGACGACGATCGGAGAAGCCCTTGCGCTTCAGAGTCCACACGCGATCGCGCGTGAACGCCGCGAGGCCGCCTTCCTGCACCTTCTGCTCTTCCAGCACGATGTCGTGGATTTGCGAGAGGAACCAGGGATCGATGCGCGACAGCGACTGCACTTCGTTGAACGACAGCCCGGCACGGAACGCATCGCCGACATAGCGCAGGCGATTCGGGCCCGGCATGCGCAGCTCTTCGCGCATCTTGTGCGTCTGTTCTTCGGTGAGCGGCAGCGTCAGCAACGGATCGAGACCGTCGGTGCCCACTTCCATGCTTCGCAGCGCTTTCTGCAGCGACTCCTGGAAGGTGCGGCCCATGGCCATCGCCTCGCCCACCGACTTCATCTGGGTCGTGAGCCGATCGTTGGCGCCCGGGAATTTCTCGAACGTGAAGCGCGGAATCTTCGTGACCACGTAGTCGATGGTCGGCTCGAACGAGGCCGGCGTGGCGCCGCCCGTGATGTCGTTGCGCAGCTCATCGAGCGTGTAGCCGACCGCGAGCTTCGCGGCGACCTTCGCAATCGGAAAGCCCGTTGCCTTCGAGGCGAGTGCCGACGAACGCGACACACGCGGATTCATTTCGATGATGAGCAGACGGCCGTCGGCAGGATTGAGCGCGAACTGCACGTTCGAGCCACCGCACTCCACGCCGATCTTGCGCAACACCGCGATCGAGGCGTTGCGCATCATCTGATATTCCCTGTCCGTGAGCGTCTGCGCCGGCGCGACCGTGATCGAATCGCCGGTGTGCACGCCCATCGGATCCAGATTTTCGATGGAGCAGATGATGATGCAGTTGTCGGCGCGATCGCGCACGACCTCCATCTCGTACTCTTTCCAACCGATGACGGATTCTTCGAGGAGAACTTCGGAAGTCGGCGATGCGTCCAGACCGCGCTCGACGATGGTGACGAACTCTTCGCGGTTGTACGCGATGCCGCCACCCGAGCCGCCCATGGTGAACGACGGACGAATGATCGTGGGATAGCCGATCTCGGACTGCACGGCCAGCGCTTCTTCCATGCTGTGCGCGATCTTCGAGCGCGGCGACTCCAGGCCGATCTCACGCATGGCGTTACGAAACTTCTCGCGGTCTTCCGCCATGTCGATGGCTTCACGGGACGCGGCGATCAGCTCGACGCCGTATTTCTCCAGCACGCCTTCGCGCACCAGATCGAGCGCGCAGTTGAGCGCGGTCTGTCCGCCCATGGTCGGCAGCAACGCGCTGGGACGTTCCTTCTCGATGATGCGTTCCACCGTGCGCCAGTTGATGGGCTCGATGTAGATCGCATCGGCGGACTCGGGGTCCGTCATGATGGTGGCCGGATTCGAGTTCACCAGAATGACTCGATAGCCCTCTTCCTTGAGCGCCTTGCAGGCCTGCGCGCCGGAATAATCGAACTCACACGCCTGGCCGATGACGATGGGGCCGGCGCCGATGATCAGGATGCTTTGGAGGTCGGTACGTTTGGGCATGTGTGATCGGTCAACCTTCGGCGGCGCGGCGGCCGTCTTTCGAGGCAGCCGGGGACTGAGCGGACTGCGCACTGGCGAGCCGCTGGTGGATCATGGCGGTGAACTTGCTGAACAGCTGGCCCACGTCCTGCGGGCCCGGGCTCGCTTCGGGATGGCCCTGGAAGCTGAAGGCCGGACAATCGGTGCGCTCGATACCTTGCAGCGAGCCGTCGAACAGCGACTTGTGAGTCACCTTCACGTTCGCGCCGAGCGTGCTCTCGTCGACCGCGAAGCCGTGATTCTGGCTGGAGATCAGCACGCGGCCGGACGCGATGTCCTGCACTGGATGATTCGCGCCGTGATGGCCGAACTTCATCTTCACCGTCTTCGCATCGCTCGCCAGTCCCAGCAGCTGATGGCCGAGACAGATACCGAACACCGGAATGTCGGTCTCGAGGAATTTCTTGATCGCCTCGATCGCGTACGTGCACGGCTCCGGATCGCCGGGGCCGTTGGACAGGAAGATGCCGTCCGGATTCATCGCTAGCACTTTGTCAGCCGGCGTCTGCGCCGGCACGACGGTGACTCGACAACCCTGATCGGCGAGGCAACGCAGGATGTTACGCTTGATGCCGTAGTCATAAGCGACCACGTGCACGCGCTGGCCCGGACGCGACTTCGGTCCCTGATGCTCGCCCCAGTTGGTGCCTTCGTTCCATTGATACACGCGCTTGGTGGACACGACCTTCGCCAGGTCCATGCCCTTCAAGCCGGGGAATTTACGCGCGGCGTGCACCGCCGCCGTCGCATCGGCCTTCTCGCCCGTCATGATGCAACCGGCGAGCGCACCCTTCTCACGAAGGATTCGCGTCAGCTTGCGAGTGTCGATGTCCGCGATGGCGACGATCTTGCCGCGCTGGAGAAAGCTCTCCAGGGATTCCGAGGCGCGCCAGTTGGAATGGACGGCTGGCAAATCACGAATGATCAGACCGGCCGCGTACACCGATGCCGCTTCCAGGTCTTCCGGATTGGTGCCCGTATTACCGATGTGCGGATAGGTGAGAGTAACAATCTGTCTGCAATAGGACGGGTCCGTGAGGATTTCCTGATAGCCCGTCATGGCGGTGTTGAACACCACCTCGCCCGTCGTGTTGCCTTTGGCGCCGATGGAGCGGCCGTGGAAAACGGTCCCGTCCTCGAGTGCCAATACAGCGGCCACGTTACCGGTGTGGTTCATGTAGCTCCCGATGTCATCTGTTTCAGACACGCATGCGGAAGACGAGATGGGCGCCTAAGGCCCTATCCCGCCACAAGTGTTTTCACCGCGTGCTGAAGACGGCAGTCTACGCGAGTCGCCCAGGTGATGAAAGCGAAATGCGCGTGTCTGTCACCTGTCCGCCCCAAATTAGAGGCCGAGCACGTCCTGCATCGAATACAGGCCGGGAGATTTGCCCACGAGCCACTGCGCGGCTTTTACAGCGCCGCGCGCAAAAGCGAGGCGATCGCTGGCTCGATGTGTCAGCTCGATGCGCTCGCCGATGCCGGCGAACGTCACTGTGTGGTCGCCGACTACGTCGCCACCGCGGAATACCGAGAAGCCGATGGAGCCGCGCTGGCGTGCGCCGGTATTCCCATGGCGGGAATATTCGGCAGCGTCCGCCAATTTGACATCTCGTCCGTCGGCCGCCGCCGCACCCAGTGCCAGCGCCGTTCCCGACGGTGCATCTTTCTTGTTCCGGTGATGCGCCTCGAACACTTCGATGTCGTAATCGGCGTCGAGCTTGCTCGCCGCCAGTTCAACCAGCTTCAGCAACAGGTTCACGCCCAGGCTCATGTTCGGCGCCATCACGATAGGAATGGAGTGCGCGGCGGCCGCGATCTGGGCCCGCACCGCTTCGCTGTGACCGGTCGTGCCGATGACGATCGGGCAATGGCTGGCGACACAGGCGGCGAGATTCGCAGCGGTCGCTTCGGGCAATGTGAAATCAATGGCGACCTGCGCGTTACGCAACGCCGCCGCCGGATCGGCCTCGACCGTGACATTCCTCTGCGGACCGCCGCCGGCGTCGCTCGCGTCTTTACCCAGCCAACGGCTGTTCGCCGAGGCCAAGGCGCCGCCGAGCTTCGTGCCGGGAGCTTCGTCGATCGCCGTCAGCAACGCGCGACCCATCCGGCCGCTGACGCCGAGCACGGCGATCTGCAATGAGTGTTGGGCCATCGGGCGAAATCAGCTACGAATGGTGTCGAAGAAACGTTTGACGCCGTCCAGCCACGTGCTCTCGCGCGGGCTGTGGCTGCGCCGGCTGTCCTGAAGGGACGCATCGAAAGCGCGCAGCAGCTCCTTCTGATGTTCGGTGAGATTGACCGGCGTCTCGACCACGACCCGACAGAACAAATCTCCCGTCGCTCCGCCGCGCACCGGCTTCACGCCCTTCTCTTTCAGGCGGAACACCCGGCCGGACTGGGTTTCTCCCGGCACTTTCAATTCGACATTGCCGCCGAGCGTGGGCACTTCGATCGAGCCTCCCAGGCTCGCGGTGGTGAAGCTGACCGGCACTTCGCACGACAGATGACTGCCGTCGCGCTCGAAAATCGGATGCTCTTTGACGCGGATCTCGACGTACAGATCGCCCGGCGGCCCGCCGTTGCGCCCGGCCTCGCCTTCGCCGGTCAGACGAATGCGGTCGCCGTTGTCGACGCCTTGCGGGACTTTGATGTTGAGCGATTTCTTTTTGCGCAACCGACCCTGCCCCAGGCAGGAATCGCACGGCTGACTGATGATCTGACCGCGGCCTTTACAGCGCGGGCAGGTCTGCTGAACCGCGAAGAAACCCTGTTGCATGCGGACCTGACCGGCACCGTTACAGGTGTCGCAGGTAACCGGCTTGGAGCCGGGCGCGGCGCCGGAGCCCTGACACGGCTCGCACTCTGCGAGCGTGGTGAATTCGATATCTGAAGAATGGCCGAACACGGCCTGCTCGAGATCGAGCTCGAGGTCGTAGCGCAGATCGGCGCCACGAAACACCTGCTGACGTCCGCCGCGACGGCCGCCGCCGAAAATGTCACCAAACACATCGCCGAAAATGTCGCTGAACGCGTCGGAGGCGCTGAAGCCACCGCCGCCGCCCCGGGCCGCCAGGCCGTCGTGACCGTGCTGATCGTAAATGGCGCGCTTCTGCGCGTCGGTCAGCACCTCGTACGCTTCCTTGCACTCCTTGAATTTCTCTTCGGCTTCCGCGTCGTTGGGATTGCGGTCGGGATGAAACTTCATCGCCAGACGGCGATAAGACTTCTTGATCTCGGCCTCCGTGGCCGTGCGGGCTACATCGAGCACCTTGTAGTAGTCGCGCTTGGACATTTTCGCGGCATCAACCCCACGCAAAGATGGCGGCATGATGCCTGCGTGCGCCGGCGTCAGCCACCTGAATACAAAGATCGGGCCCGGCGGACATCACATCCGCCGGGCCCGGCCATCGCGATTACTTCTTCTTGTCTTTGACTTCTTCGAACTCGGCATCGAGCACGTCGTCGTTGCCGCCGCCCGCGCCGCCACCGCCCGCCGCGCCTTGCGGGCCCGGTCCGGGGCCAGCGCCGGCCTCAGCAGACTGCTGCGCCAGGGCCGCGGCCAGACGGCTCACTTCGGCCGCCTTCTTCTCGATGATGTCCTTGTCGTCCTCGCCCAGGGCGCGCTTCAGATCGGACACGGCATTTTCGATGTTGGCGCGATCGGCGGGCGGCACTTTCTCGCCCAGATCCTTCAACGCCTTCTCGGTCCCGTGCACCAGCGCGTCGGCCTTGTTACGAACCTCGACCAGCTCGCGGAACTTGCGATCTTCCTCGGCGTGCGCCTCGGCGTCCTTCACCATGCGCTTGATCTCGTCCTCGTTCAGACCGGACGACGCTTTGATGACGATCTTCTGTTCCTTGCCGGTGGCCTTGTCCTTCGCCGACACGTTCAGGATGCCGTTGGCATCGATGTCGAACGTGACTTCGATCTGCGGCATGCCACGCGGCGCCGGCGGAATGCCTTCCAGGTTGAACTGGCCCAGCGACTTGTTGTCGTGCGCACGCTGACGCTCACCCTGCAGCACGTGAATGGTCACGGCGCCCTGGTTGTCGTCGGCGGTCGAGAAGGTCTGATTCGCCTTGGTGGGAATCGTGGTGTTCTTCTCGATCAGCTTGGTCATCACACCGCCGAGCGTCTCGATACCGAGCGACAGCGGCGTCACGTCGAGCAGCAGCACGTCCTTCACTTCGCCGGACAGCACGCCGCCCTGAATCGCGGCACCCACGGCCACGGCTTCATCCGGGTTCACATCCTTGCGCGGCTCCTGGCCGAAGAAATCTTTCACCGCCTTCTGCACCAACGGCATGCGGGTCTGACCGCCGACCAGGATCACTTCGGAAATGTCCTTGATCGACAGGCCCGCGTCCTTGAGCGCAATCCGGCACGGCTCGACCGTCTTGGTCACCAGGTCCTCGACCAGCGACTCGAGCTTGGCGCGAGTCAGCTTGATGTTGAGGTGCTTCGGACCGGAAGCGTCGGCCGTGATGTACGGCAGATTGATTTCGGTCTGCTGGCTGGAGGACAGCTCGATCTTGGCCTTTTCGGCCGCTTCCTTCAGGCGCTGCATGGCCAGCGGATCGCGACGCACGTCGACGCCGCTTTCCTTCTTGAACTCTTCGCCGAGGTAGTCGATGACGCGCTTGTCGAAGTCCTCGCCGCCGAGGAACGTGTCGCCGTTGGTCGCGAGCACTTCGAACTGACGCTCGCCGTCGACATCGGCCACTTCGATGATGGACACGTCGAACGTGCCGCCACCCAGGTCATACACCGCGATCTTGCGATCGCCGCCCTGCTTGTCCAGGCCATAGGCCAGCGCGGCCGCGGTCGGCTCGTTGATGATGCGCTTGACGTTCAGACCGGCGATGCGGCCGGCGTCTTTGGTCGCCTGACGCTGCGAGTCGTTGAAGTAAGCGGGCACGGTGATGACAGCTTCGGTGACCGTGGTGCCAAGGAAATCCTCGGCGGTCTTCTTCATCTTCATGAGTACGCGCGCGGAGATTTCCTGCGGCGCCATCTTCTTGCCCTGCACTTCCACCCAGGCATCGCCGTTGTCAGCCTTGGCGATCTTGTACGGAACCATGTCGACGTCCTTCTGGACGACGGCATCGTCGAAGCGGCGGCCGATGAGGCGCTTGATCGCGAACAGGGTGTTCTGCGGATTGGTCACGGCCTGGCGTTTCGCCGACTGGCCGACCAGCACTTCATTGTCCTTGGTGAACGCCACGATCGACGGCGTGGTGCGATCGCCTTCGCTGTTTTCGATCACGCGCGGCTTGCCGCCTTCCATGATCGCGACGCACGAGTTGGTCGTGCCGAGGTCGATGCCGATGACTTTGCTCATGGCCCAATGTCTCCTGCAAATTATCCGTTAGAGTTTGAGAATTCAGTCTGTAAATCTGGCCAGGTGCGCGGGTTCTTGCCCTCAACATCGGCCGTCTTGCCGCGATATCTGCGGATCGTGCCGACGTTTACAAGGCCCCGCTGACAGCCGATCAGGGCGCCCTGGCGACGATCACCCGCGCCGGGCGAAGCAGCCGGCCGTTCAGCTGGTAGCCCTTCTGCACCACCTGCGTGACGCTGTCGGGCACGTGCTCGGCCGAGGGTTGCATTGCCATGGCTTCGTGCTGCTCCGGATTGAACGGCTGACCCAGGGGGTCGATCTCGGTCAGACCGTTCTTCTCGAAGGCCTTGGCCAGCAATTTCAGGGTGGCTTCGGTGCCGGCGCGCAGGGTCTGCGCGTCGCCGGCGGCCAACAGGCCGAGCTCCAGGCTGTCCTTCACGGCTACCAGGTCGTTGGCAAAGCGGTCGACCGCGTACTTATGAGCCTGCTCTACATCGCGCGACGCACGCTTGCGAATATTTTCCATCTCGGCGAGCGCCCGCATGTACAGGTCGCGACTTTCCAGGGCGCGGGCTTCGGCGGCTGCCAGGGCGGTGGCCAGATCGCCGGCCGGCCCTGCCTGGGCGGCGTCGGCGCCGGGCGGGCGATCCTGCTCGTTGGGCGTGCTCATGAATGTGCTTCTCCTATCGCGAAAAGGGATCCGTGCCCGGCCGGCGATGCAGGTTTCGGGACGCGGCTTCTTTAAAGGGGCGGCATTCTGCCTGATCAGGCGGCCGACCTCATGCCTGACCTCTCCAGGGGACAGGTCAGGCGCGACGGGAATGGCGACTCAGGCGCGCGAATTCAAGGCGGAGCCGAGCAGCTTCGCGGTGATATCGACGATGGGGATGATGCGCTCATAGGCCATGCGGGTCGGGCCGATGACCCCCAGCACCCCGACGACTTCCTTATCAAGGGTGTACGGGGCGGTGACGAGGCTGCAATCGTCCAGGATGGTGTAGCCGGATTCCTGGCCGATGAAGATCTGCACGCCGTCGGCTTTCAGACTCAGGTCCAGCAGATGCAGGATGTCGCGCTGCTGGGTGAACGCCTCGAACAGGCGCCGCAGTTTCTCGACGTTGGATAACTCGGCAAAGCTCATCAGGTTGGTTTCGCCGGCGATGACATATTCCATCCGGCCGCCCAGCGGGTTCGACGGCATGACCACGTGCTGGGCCAGATGAATCGCGTCGAGCATCACCTGGTTCAGCGACTCTCGCGTTTCTTTCAGCTGGGTCAGCAAGTGCTCGCGCACGGCGCTCAATTCCTTGCCGCCGAATTCCTGATTCAGATAATTCGACGCCCGCCGCAGCTCATCGGAGCTGTAGTGCCGATCCAGTTGCACGATGCGGTTCTGCACTTCGCGCCCGTTTACGACCATGATGGCCAGCACCCGGTTATCCGATAACGGCACGAATTCGATCTGACTGAGCGCCGAATGACTCTGACGCGGCAAGGTCACCACACCGGCGAGGCGCGTGACGCTCGATAACATCTGCGAAGCGGCGGCGACCAGCGATTTGTGATCGGCGCTGTGCTCGCCGAAGCGCGACTGAATGGCGGCGATCTTCTCGTCATCCAGCGGCTCGTATTTCAGCAGCGTGTCGACGAAGAAACGATAACCTTTGTCGGTAGGCACGCGGCCCGCCGAGGTATGCGGTGAAGTGACGAAGCCAAGCTCTTCCAGATCCGCCATGACATTGCGGATGGTCGCCGCGCTCAGGTTCAGCCCCAGATCACGGGACAGCGTGCGGGACCCGACGGGTTGCCCGTCGCGGATATAGTGCTCGACCAGCAGTCTCAGCAACTGCTGCGAGCGTTCATTCAGCGATTCGTCGTTTTGGGTGGCCATCGTTCCGGTTCGGGCGGCTTGCATCGAAGCACTACGCCCCGGCCGCATCTAAGACTCAAACCTATGTGACAGAAGGCATTTTGCCCCAGCTTGCGCTGCGATGCCCGACTGCCTGAGTAAGCTAAACACGGCGCCGGGCGCGGATCAAGCAGCTCGCCCCTTAGGCGCGGCTGCGTTCGATAAGGGAGATATTGTGACCCCTCCCCGGTTCACAACCTGGATTCGCGTGGCTGGCTGACATGGGTCCGTGCTAAAAACCGCATCCATGCCCGCAGCGCCCCAACCCTTTCGAACCATCGCCATCATCGGCAACACGCGAGATTCGCGGGTCGTCGAGTCCTTGCAGGCTCTCGCTGCTCATCTGCACAGCCGGGCACGGCGCGTGCTCATCGATGAGGCGACGAGCGTCGACTACCGCGGCGTCACCGTCGAGCAGCTTCCTGAATCGGAGCTGTGCGCGATCGCGGACCTGTTGATCGCGGTTGGCGGCGACGGCTCGATGTTGCATGCGGCCCGGCTCGCCGCTCCGCGCGGACTGCCGGTGCTCGGTATCAATCGGGGCCGGCTCGGGTTTCTAGCAGACATCGGCCCTACCGAGCTCAGCACGCGCGTCGATGAAATTCTCGCCGGCCGTTATGTGAGCGATCAGCGCGCGATGTTGCAGGCGACGTTGAGCTCGCCCGGTCAGCCGGATCGTCACTGCAACGGTCTGAACGACGTCGTTCTGCAGAAGTGGCAGACCGGTCGCATCCTGGATTTCGAGACGTACATCGACGGCCGCTACGTGAACACTCACGGCGGCGACGGCTTGGTGATCGCGACGGCCACCGGCTCGACCGCTTATGCACTGTCGTGTGGCGGTCCGATTCTTTATCCGGGACTGGATGCCATGGTGCTGGCACCGATCTGCCCGCACACCTTGTCGGACCGGCCCATCGTGGTCCGAAGCAATGCCGTCATCGAAGTGCGGCTGCTCGACCGGCCGGACAGCAACGGCCAGGTCACCTGCGATGGCGTGTCACTCGGCGCGCTCTCTCAGGGAGATCGGCTGATCGTTCAACCCGCCGCGGGCAAGGTGACTCTCCTCCATCCCGCCGATCACGATTACTATCGCACGCTGCGCTCGAAGCTGCGCTGGGGCCGCGGTGACCGTACCGCCCCGTACCCCGACCCAACCTCAGAATAACGTTTCACCCACGCGAAGATGCTCACTCATATTCAGATCCGCGACTTTGCCATCATCGACGCGGTCGAGCTGGAGCTTGGCCCGGGCTTGACCGTGCTGACCGGCGAGACCGGCGCGGGTAAGTCGATCCTGGTCGATGCGTTGCTGCTCGCGGCCGGCGGACGCGCCGGCGCCGAAGTCGTTCGTCATGGCGCCGAGCGCGCTGAAGTGTCGGCGACCTTCGCGATCGAAAAGAACGCCGCGGCACACGCCTGGCTCAACGAGCAATCCATCGAGCACGAAGGTGAATGCGTGTTGCGTCGAGTGATCTCCGCGGACGGTCGCTCGCGTGCTTATGTCAATGGCCAGACGATGTCTGTGCAGTCACTGCGCCAGCTCGGCGAGACGCTCGTCGATGTCCACGGCCAGATGGAATATCAGTCGCTGGTTCGTCGCTCCGCTCAACGCGAGTTGCTGGACCAGAGCGGCGAACATCGCGAGCTGCTGAGCGCGGTCAGCGAAACCTGGCGCACGTTGTCGCAGGTCAAAGAAGAACGCGATCGCGCGGCCGCCTCGGCGCAGGACCGCGAAGCTCGACTCGAGCTGCTGCGTTATCACACGAGCGAACTGCAAGCGTTGGATCTCAAGGCCGGCGAAGCCGATGAGCTGGGCGCTGAGCGGACCCGGTTGTCACAACGCGGCCGGCTCGCTTCGGGTGCGCGAGAAATCATTCAGCTGCTGCGTGAAGCCGAAGATGTGAGCGCTGAACAGGCGATCTCGCGGGCCCTCAGCACCGCGCGCCATGTCGGTGAACTGGATCCGACGTTCGCACCGATGGCGCGATTGATCGATGAGAGCTTGATCGCGCTTCGCGAAGGCGTCGAAGCGGTGGAACGTTACGAGTCCGACCTCGAAGCCGATCCGCAGCGTCAGGAGTGGGTCGAGGACCGGCTCGCGACCATGGAATCGATCGCGCGCAAACATCGCGTCGAAGTCAGTGCTCTGCTCGACCTGCAAGCGGAGTTGCAGCAGGAGTTTCAGCGGCTCGATTCGCTGGAGGCGTCCATGGCGCAGATCGAGAAGCGCCTGGAAGACGCTCAGAAAAAATTCACCGCGGCCTGCGACAAGTTGACGGCTGCGCGTAAGTCCGCCGCGAAGTCGTTGGGTACGAATATCAGCACGCTGATGCAAACCCTCGGCATGCCGGGCGGCAAGTTTCAGATCGATGTGCGCGCCGCCGAGTCCGCCGGCGCGAATGGCGCCGACGACATCGAATTCCTGGTGAGCGCCAACCCCGGTCAGCCGCCTCGCCCGCTCGCCAAAGTGGCGTCGGGCGGTGAGTTGTCACGTATCAGCCTTGCCATTCAGGTAGCCGCTGTGCAGACCGACGCCCTCGCCGGTTCGCTGGCCTGCCTGGTGTTCGACGAGGTCGATGCCGGTGTGGGTGGCGGCGTGGCGGAAATCGTCGGCCGTCAGCTGCGAACCCTGGGTGAACGGGCGCAGGCGCTCTGCGTAACCCATCTGCCCCAGGTCGCCAGCCAGGCGCATGCGCATGTCCGAGTGACCAAGCTGACGGATGGCAAGACCACCCGCACGGCCCTTCACCCGCTGACTGCCGATGAGCGCGTGGAAGAAATTGCCCGCATGCTGGGCGGTATCAACGTGACCGATAAGGCGCGGGAACATGCCGCCGAGATGTTGCGGCCAGCGCCGGCGAAGAGCGCTCCGAAGGCGGCTCCGGTCAAGGCCGCGGCGGCTGGTGCCAGCAAGGCTTCGGCCAAGGCCGCAGCTCCGGCCGCGAAAAAGAAGCCGGCGCGGCGCTAAGCCGGCGATTCCGGGTCGAAAGGGCCATGGCCGCTTTCGACCCGACGAAGCATCAGTTGCGGCTCTTCTGGTTTCTTGCCGGGCAATCCGGGCGGCTGCAGTAGCCGTACAGGATCATGGAGTGATCCTTCAGCTCGTACTTCAGCCGGGCCGCGACCTGGCGCTGGCGCTCCTCGATGCCCGCATCCATGAACTCTTCCACGCGGCCGCAACCTAAGCACACAATGTGGTCATGATGCTGGCCCTCGTTGAGCTCGAACACCGCCGTGGTGCCCTCGAAGTGATGACGCGTCACCAGCCCCGCGGCCTCGAACTGCGTCAACACCCGGTACACCGTGGCGAGGCCGATATCCTCGTGCGATTCGAGTAAGTGCTTATAAATGTCTTCCGCGCTCATGTGTCGCGGCGTGGCCGTGCCGAGAATCTCGAGAATCTTGATCCGAGGCAACGTGACCTTGAGCCCGGCCTTGCGCAAATCATTGGTTTCCACGTGCTTGGTCCTCAGATCGAACGTCGGCGAGCGTCCCGCTGCGAGACGATGCGCTTTTGAGTATCATCCTGCCGCATTATCTCGCAGCCCAGCCGCTGGCTCCACCCCGAAATGACACGAATCAAGTACATACTGGCCTCGCTGATCGCCTCCGCGCTGCTGGCCGGCGGGCTCACAGGATGCGTCCACCGCGTCGATATTCAACAAGGCAATTTTCTCGACAAAGAGGACATTGACCGCGTCGCGATTGGCATGACCCGCGTCCAGGTGAGATCGCTTCTCGGTACGCCCATGGTCGCCGACCCGTTCGTGAGTCAGCGCTGGGACTACCTCTACTACTTCAAGCGCGGTCGCTGGAGCGAGCCGCAGAAGCGTCACTTCATCGTGTTCTTCGACCCGACCGATAAAGTGGAGCGCATCGATCGGCCGACCGACACGGTGCCGGAGCTGAAGAAGCCGCCCGAGGCGAAGACTGCCGCGGCGAATTGAGGCGGATTACTTTCGACGTTGAGCTTCGGCGCGGCTGCGCTCAGCCGCTTCGCGCCGGCTCTGCTTGGGATCGATCAGCAGCGGCCGCAGGATCTCGATGCGGTCGCCATCGCGCAGCTCATAGGTAAGCGGCACTGCCCGCCCGAAAATTGCGCAGGCCAGCGGGCGCGCCGCGGCTTCCGGGAATTTCTGCAGCAGGCCCGAGCGATTCACCGCTTCGGTGAGCGACGTGCCAGGTGGCACTTGCAAATCGACACTCGGTTGCTGATCCGGCAGCGCGTACACCACGCGGATGCGTAGCAACTCACTTTTTTCCATAGGTCGCGCGAGCGCGCTCGACGAAGGCATCGATCAGCTCGCTACAGTTCTTCTCGAAGGTGCGCGACAACAGCATGTTGAGCATGGCGCTGGCGAACTCGAACCGGACCGTGAGCCCGACCTTCACTCCCTTGTCGCCGAGCGGCGTGAACGTCCAACGGCCCTCGAAGGTCTTGAAAGGCCCGTCCACCAGCGTCATTAACATCTCGGTGGGACGTTTCAGAAAATTGCGCGTCGTGAACGTCTCGCGCACGCCCGCTTTGTGCATTTCCAGCTTGCCGGTGACCTGTTCCGGCGTGCTTTCCAGCAATTTGGCGGCGGAAATCCACGGTACGAACTGCGGATACCGCTCAATGTCCTCCACCAGCGCGAACATTTGTTCCGCCGTATAGGGGACCAGGGCACTTCGAGTTACTTCACGCATGCGCCGGCACGGTACAATCCGCGCCCTCTATGAGCAAGCAGAAAGCCGACAATAACCCGACCATCGCCGAGAACCGCCAGGCCCGCCACGAGTACTTCATCGAAGAGACGTACGAGGCCGGTCTGTCGTTGCAAGGCTGGGAGGTCAAGAGCATGCGCGCCGGGCGCGTGCAGCTGAAGGAAGCGTACGTGTTCTTGAAGAACGCCGAAGCCTTCCTCTATGGCGCGCACGTCTCTGCCCTGCCCACCGCCTCCACACACGTGATCCCCGATCCGATCCGCACGCGCAAGCTGTTGCTGAACCGCGCGGAGCTGAGTCGGCTGGTCGGTGCCGTCGAGCGCAAGGGTTACACCCTGGTGCCGTTGGAAATGTATTGGAAGGCCGGACGCGCCAAGTTGCGTGTCGGTCTGGCCAAGGGCAAGAAGGAACATGACAAGCGCGCCACCTCGAAGGATCGTGACTGGCAGCGCGAGAAATCGCGCTTAATGAAACATTCGAAGCGCTGAAACTTAAGACATTCCCTGCCTGTTTCCTGGCGTGGCGCCGTCAAAGTGACGAACGCGTCACGCCGTTACAGTTGCTCACGGGATCTGGACGCGTCGCCATGCAGTGTGCACGGTGAGCCGCACCGTGCGGCGTAACGCTTACCGGAGGAAACATGACTAGCGCGATTTCGATGAGTAGCTGCTACTCGTCGTACGCGAGCACGCAAACGCGTGCCGCGGATACATCCAAACTGCAACAGCAGTTGTTCAGCAAGGTGGACACCAACGGCGACAAGTCCATCGATGCGACCGAGCTCACTTCGTTTCTCGACTACGTCGGCGAGAAAACCGGCAGCTCGATCGACTCGGCCGCTGCACTCAAAACGCTCGACAGCGACGGCAACGGCTCGATCAGCGAGACCGAGCTGACCGACAACGCGAGCGCGCTGTTCGATCAGCTGAAGACGCAGTTGATGAGCTCGCAAATGCAAATGGGCCACGGCGGCCCACCGCCTCCGCCACCGTCGGATGAAGACTCGAGCGATATGTTCTCGAGCATCGACACGGACGGCGACGGCTCGATCTCCAAAACCGAGCTCGAAACCTTCATGAGCAGCCGGGCCGATGAATCCGGTAAAGGCCCAAGCGTGGACGACATCGATCACGGCGGCGGTGGCATGAACTTCGAGAAGCTGCTGTCGTCGCTGGTCAGCCAGTACACGGCGGTCGGCTCTTCTTCTTCGAGCTCGGCCAGCTCGTTGAGTGTTGCGGCCTGAGCTCTCGGTCGCGGGTAAATGCCATCGACGATCAACGTCGATGGCATTTCCAGTCGCTACAAGCTCGTCGACGAGTGAGCCCGCATGATGCGAACAAAGCGGGGCGAGTCCACGATCGCCGCCAGCCAGCGAGTCGTGTTCGGTAACGGTTGACTCGCAAACCACGGCGGATCGACTTTGGAGAATTGGCGCACGAAAGGCGCGATTGCCATGTCCGCCAGTGCCACGCGATTGCCGAATAGAAAGCTCGAAGACTGCAGCCGCGCCTCCAGCAACTGCAGGCTGATCACAGCCTCACCTCGACTGAACTGCGCATCCGCATCGACGAATCGGTTCGGATACTTGTAGCGATCCAGGTGTCGTTTGAAGTTCTCGTCGAAGTGACGGATCAGCGAGACCATCGCCGCGAAGTCCTCGCGCTCCGGTGCCAGCCACCGTTCGGGATCGTTACGGCGCAGCGCCCAGAGCATGACGTCGAGGCTCTCCTCGATAACCGTGCCATCAGTGTCGATCAGAACCGGCACCGTGCCCTTCGGCGACACGCGCAGCATCTCAGCCGGTTTGTCACGGAGCGCGACTTCCCTCACTTCACAGGTTCGATCGCTGACGTCGAGCGCCAGCCGCGCGCGTATGGCGTAGGGACAGCGTCGAAATGAATACAGGATGGGCAGCGGAGCTTGCATCAAATTGTAGTCTACCGTGCTCTTGAGTTCCGCCAGATTGGCCTTACACTACTGCCCGTTGCCACGAGTGGCGACACCTTCGGGGGCGACCGGCTTCGACGTGGGTGGCGAAACTCCAGGTGCATGCGGAGTTGTAGGTAACTCCTTAAACTGCTTACAAACTTATAGTTGCAAACGACGACAACTACGCTCTGGCGGCTTAATCCCGCCTAACCTCCGCCTGGTATGTGCTTGTGCATCCAGATTGGGGGACGCGCTCACAAGCTCGCGAGTCGGTGTGCTACAGGCCGCCTCGTTAAAACGCTCTGCAGCTGGTCGTTCGTCTTCCCTGCTCCTTGGGTAGCGCGCGACGAGATACAAAAAGTGAGCTAAGCATGTAGGTCTTGTAGCGTAGTGCTTGCGGACGCGGGTTCGATTCCCGCCGCCTCCACCATTACCTGTTCCGAGGACATCCAAGAAGATCCATAAGTCCTCGGAATTACTCGAAAACCCCGAGAATTCCAGCTTCGGATGACTGCTGTCGTCCGTTGACATCTTAGACCTGTCAGGGGCAACTTCAAGGGGTAACTGGAGGCGACCTGTCGCCGACACGGAGAGTTACCCCAATGCCGCTGACCAATGTTCAGGTCCAAAACGCAAAGCCTCGCGAGAAGGATTGGAAGCTCTACGACGAGAAAGGGCTATACCTGCTCATCCGAGCTGCCGGCCACAAGTGGTGGCGGTTCAAGTATCGCTACGGCGCTCGCGCCGATGGCAAGCCGGGCAAGGCGGAGAAGAATCTGTCGCTCGGCGTCTTTCCCGAAGTGTCACTGAAGCGCGCTCGCGAGAAGCGAGACGAAGCACGGCGGCTACTCGCCGAGCACATCGATCCCAGCACTCAACGGAAGCAGGAAGAACACCAGAGACGCGTCGCGCAGCTCAACACCTTCGAAGCCGTGGCACGCGACTGGCTTACTAAGCAAAGCTGGGGCGAGAGTCATGGCGCGCGTAACGCGCGAAGATTGGAGCAGCACGTCTTTCCGTGGGTGGGCGCACTCGGCGTCAGCGGCATCAAGCGCGTGCAGATCAAAGAGGTTTTGCAGCGGATAGAGAAGACCGGGCACATCGAGACGGCCTACCGTGTGCTGCAATTGATTCGCTCGATCTTTGAATACGCGATTGCGGAGGAAATCTGCGAGCACTCGCCCTGCCTCGGATTGTCGAAGACGTTATCAGCGCGGCCGACGCGCCATCACGCGACCATCACCGACCCGAAGCAAGTCGGCGAGCTGCTGAAAGCCATCGACGGCTATGGCGGTACATTCCCCGTCGCGTGCGCGCTTCGCCTCGCTCCGCTTTTGTTTGTTCGCCCTGGCGAACTCCGCAAGGCCGACTGGTCGGAGTTCGATCTCGACGGCGCGCATCCTCAGTGGCGCATCCCCGCGGCGAGAATGAAGATGCGCGAGCAGCACATCGTTCCACTTGCGAAACAAGCCGTCGCCATTCTTCGCGAGCTACAGCCTCTCACTGGCCCTACTGGCCTTGTCTTTCCCGGACTGAGAAGCCTTGCGCGGCCGATGAGCGAGAACACCTTGAACGCCGCCCTGCGCCGCATCGGTTACGACAAAGAAACAATGACCGCGCACGGGTTCAGATCGCTGGCTAGCTCGATCTTAAATGAGCAGCACTGGCACAAAGACGCGATCGAGAGGCAGCTGGCACATGGCGAGCGGGACAAGATTCGGGCGGCGTACAACCATGCTGACTACCTGCCGGAGCGGAGGAAGATGATGCAAGCATGGGCGGACTATCTGGACGGCCTGCGTGGACAATCCGGGCCGAAGGGCTGAGAAACATGCGATCTCCCCCAGAAACATCAGAGTTTGAATCTCCGGCATGGCACGGCAACGTACTGCTAGAGACCGAACAACGATATGAGGCCGGGCTGGAACGCCCTGTCGATTGGGCGACGGCCAAGCGGGAGCTTCTCGCCCGGCGCCGCTCGGCACCAGGAAAGACATGACCACCCTTGAGATTTCCATCCCCGACGACCAGCAAGAGTGGGTCGCCGCGCAGGTGGCAGCGGGCCGGTACGCAAACGCGAGCGACTACATTCGCGAACTGCTTCGACGCGATCAGCAAGGCCAGTTACAACTCGCGCTGATTGACGGCGAGCGTGGCGGCGTGAGCGAACGCAGTGCCAGCGATGTGGCACGCCAGGCACGGCAACGGTTGCGCTGATAATTTCGAGAAACCGGACACCCCCGGGATCCCACAGATAGCCAACTAAACTGTTAACAGCTCCAGCAGTCCTGCGAGAACATTGATGCCAGTGGCATCAACCACCCTCAGCCAGCGCAGGAAAACGCAGGTATTACAGAACGATTCAGCTCCGCTTACTCGCTTCCAGTCGATCGAACTTGAAGTTCTTCGGCAAACGACCGCGAAATCGGCGCAGCCGAGCTAGGAGCTCGCGGGCGTGGCGCGCCCGCTTGCTCGACACTCGGAGCGTCACGTCAACGCCTTCTCGGAGACCCAGAGACTCCACGACTGCTGCAGGAAGTCGGATGGCCAAACTATTGCCCCACTTTAGAACTCGCACGGAAACGTCACGGACCATTCAGTTACCTCGAACTCCCGTCGACTATGACGCGCCAAAATCGATCACTATCTGTTCGCCCGCCGGGACGCCTCCAATCAAGTTCCGGTAAGCCCTATACATCAGTTTGGGCGCCTCAAGATGATCGGTCGCGTGGATCATGTGATACATAGTCCTTCCAGCGCCGCCCTCTCGGGAGGAAATCGGCCAACTTTTCACATCGCGATAACCCAAACCTTGGATTTTTCGGAGGAACAAGCTCGCGGCCTGATCCTGTGTTAGTTCCTCAACCTGAGCCCAGCCGTCATCGCCCCACCAGGCGTCCAATTTTGATTTATCCCTGGTTTCGGATATCGCGCGATGAATCCAACCGGTGGGAAAAAAATAAAACAGTTCGATCTTGGTACTGTTCTGCTTATGCTCAGCGAGCTTTCGAACCGTCGCCCAATCACATTCTGTTGAGCGTTGATCAAGCAGCGCAAACGTCGCAGTGCTCGCCGTAATCGAACCCGAGGCCAGCACCCGATCAACCCACTCGTTGAAGTCTCCTTGATTGTGATTCACGTGACGACCAGAAATCCTGGGCTGAGCACTCACCATCGAAACGAGCCGTTCATACGATGCGCGATTCAACTCACACAAGAAAAAGGACTTCATCCATGGAGGAGTTAATTCTAAAACAAGCTTTGCCGCCCAGGAGTCTGGATTGTCTGGGTCCTGTGGACCGGAAAAGCCATCGATATAAACGCCGTGCTTAGTGATGAACAGAAATAGTCGCAAATAGTTTTGAATAAGCTGAGCCTTGGTCTCCGTCCAGATTGGCGACGGAAGCGAACCTATCTCAACCGAGTTTCCGGAAATCGGAGGAACCTCCCAGCTTTCCACATCCGCGAAGCTAAGCTGTTTCGAATCCACCATCGCCCCTCCTTAGTTCTTAGAATACTTGGAGCTTCTTAGATGATTTGCCGACTAAAGCTGAGGGTAACCATTCCACGTCTGCCCATCTAGCGTTCTGCCGCTTGATTTCTTTGGCTTCCACGAAAGGCGTTCGAGCTTTCCAGCTTCATCCTGCAGCTCAATGAGTTTCTTCGCCGGTTCGCCTTGAGCCTCCGGACTCCAATGCCCCCACTGCTTGAAATGAAAGGGAACCTCGTGAGCTTGGCATTGGTCCCGCAAAGAACGAACCCAATTTGGATGGGTCGGCCGGGCATGCCCACCGCTTTCCCCACCCGCTATCACCCAGCTAATTTGCTTGGCACGCAACCATCCCGTCAGATTGATCGATGACAGCAGCGGCTCGCATGAGAGAAATCGAACCTTGGCATCCACGCTGAGCAACCGCTCAATACGACGATCAGCCCATTTCTGATTCTCAGCCGTCGTTCCAAGCCAGACATTGTCACGCCCAGCCTTAGCCCACGGATAGCGATGCTTGAGTTGCCCAGGGCGCTTAGTGAGCAACAACCAGTCTAAGTTAGGCGTCTTCTCGATTAGCGCCCACAACTTCTCTCGCCACGGATCCAAATCCTCCCGCGGCTCAAATACATCGGCCATGGACGCGCAGAAGACGCGCGCACGTACACCGTCTCTAACCGCTTCGGCATTCCAGCGTAACGGCTCCCGCCAATGATTCTCGCCAAAGAAGCGTCGGGGCGCATCGCCACCCCACAGCTCCATGCCAACTCGACGTGCCCAGCTTTCGGCGTAGCAATGCGCACATGCGGGCGAGAGCTTTACGCACCCCCACCACGGGTTGAATGTGTGGTGGGTCCATTCGATTCCTGAGTCCTTCGCCATTGTGCAGAAGCCCCCTTTCTTCTCCTGCCAACATGCTAGAATTTATTGCGTAAATCAACAAGAATCAAGCAACTATGACAGTTTTCGGCAGAGGAAGATGAGATCCGGCTTCTATTGAGTTTCGGGAGTTCGCTTACACAGTTCCTGTAGGATTAGTCCGCAATGGACCCGCGCGTCACAGAACTACATTGCATCATGCCCATAGCCAACATCGGCTCTGTTTTGGCACATGGGATTCTCAGCTACGAACGGGCAGCCAAGCTCGCACACAGGTCGGTAGCCCTGCAGCCCGTTCAGGATAAGCGCGACAAGAAAAGCGTGCCGGGTGGCCTCAAACTGCACCAGTATGCGAACTTGTACTTCAACGCACGCAACCCAATGCTCTATAAGCGTCTGGGCGAGGTCTCCAGCATCTGTGTACTTCGGATCTCGACAGCCGTGATGCAAGTGCGCGGGACCGTCATTACCGATGGGAATGCGGCTAGTGACTATGTCCGCTTCCTGGACCCCAAGCAGTGGAAGTTCTTGGCATTCGATGACATCTATGCCACAGACTGGCGCCATCCTGGCGATCAAGTTGCGTACTGGAAGCACAAGTCGCGGATGTGCGCGGAAGTGCTCGTCCCCAATCTCGTCGAATCAAAGTTCATAGAAGGCGCTTACGTGGCCGACAAAGATGTGTCGGAGAAGCTAAGGACAGCCAAGTTTGATCGATCGGTCGTCGTTTCGCCGACGAAATTCTTCCGCTGAAGCGCGTAGAGTTCAATGATGTTTAAGGTACTGATAGGCAATCTCTTCGAAAGCGAGGCGCAGACCCTCGTCAACACGGTCAACTGCGTCGGCGTGATGGGGAAAGGAGTAGCTCTTGAGTTCAAGAAGCGCTTCCCCGAAATGTTTGACGACTACGTTGCTCGTTGTGAACGAAAGACCGTGCAGCTAGGGAAGCCGTACCTCTACGCAGATTTGGCAACGCGCATCGTTAACTTTCCGACGAAAGCACATTGGAGATCTCCTTCTAAGCTGGAGGACATCGAGCAGGGACTTAACTTTCTGGTGGACCATATCCAGGAATGGCAGATTACTAGCATCGCCATGCCGCCCCTTGGTTGCGGCAATGGAGGCTTAGACTGGGCAGAAGTCGGGCCTTTGATCTACAGAAAGCTCGGTCGCTTGCCGATTGATGTGGAGGTTTATGCCCCGTATGGCACGCCGAAGACTCAGCTAAGTGAAGAGTTTCTAAGCGCACCTTCTCAAATGAGCCTCGAAGGGAAAGGCCGAAAGTACGAGAAACCAAATCCCCATTGGGTAACACTGGTTGAAGCGCTTAGAGAACTAGAGCACCAGCCATACGCCCCTCCCGTCGGTCGCGTGATTTTCCAGAAAATCTGCTATGTGCTCACGGAAATGGGCGTGCGAACCGGTTTTGAGTTCGGCAAGGGCAGCTACGGTCCTTTCTCAGAAAACATCAAATCGGCGCTTCATGATTTCGCCAACCGCAATTGGCTACATGAGGAACAGCTAGGCCGCATGCTAGCCCTGCGCGTTGGCGACCAATACGAACGCGATCGCTCAAGGTTCGTGCACGAAATTGATCAGCACCGCAAGAAGATCTCAAAGGTGGTGGATCTCTTCAGCAGAATAAAGACAACAGAACAGGCGGAAGAGGTGATTACGGTCCTCTTCGCAAGCCGCGAACTTAAGAAGGACCGAAATAGTGACTGCATTCTGGACGAAGATCAGTTGGTTGATTTTATTTTGGATTGGAAGAAGTCTTGGGACACATCCGAGAAACGTGAGGCCATTGCTGCCGCAGTTCGCAACCTTGCAATCTTGGGCTGGATGAGAGTGCACCTTAGCGATGAGATGGAAGGTGGCGAGGATCTCCCATCCCACCAAACGCCGCATAGAAACACCGGCCGCACAGCTTACAATTGATTGAGCGTAAGTCGCGAATTCACCGATGCCCGCAGCTATGCAAAGCAACAGGCGAACTCTCATAGCGTGACGGCGCCCTGCCCCTCCCCTCGCGCGCACTGGTCTCGGCCATAAGAGAACTCAAGGACCGCGCGCTACGCTGGCTGAAGCTGAGGCAACTTTCGCTTCGAGCTTGATACGTAGCGGGTTTCCGTGAGCGGCGACTCATAGTAGTCGTCATTCAAGAATTTTAGGAGAGTCTTTAGATCTTTCTTGTTGGCCGGCAACTGCACCTTAGCCGCATCGCCCGCGCCAACAACCGTCAGCTGTAAATCAAACATCGCGGCCTTCTGTTTAATACTCTCCGCAGTAGTGACATTGAGCAAACCAGAGGCGGAAATAAGGGCGACCTTTCGCCGAATCCAAGTATCGGCCATTCCTGTGAGATTCAGTTCGGGAGCCGCTTCGATGAGCGCGTGTTGCGAGAATTGCTGCAGATCCTCGTTTGTGGCTTCCTTAAAGTAGCCATCCACATCGAATAGCCTTCGCACTTTGAACAAACTGCGGAAGCAAAGCCTCCCTCCCTCAAGAGTGGCACTTAGCGATGAGTCGAATGTAAGGCCCGGCTCTGTGAGCTTTCGAAACGTTTGATCTCGATGGATCACGGTATATCCGGACCGAGCTAACGACCGTCGTTTGTCGAACACCTGGAGAAGAGCGCGAGTGGAACCGCCCTGGAGTATCTCGCCAGAAAAGAGACCGACAATGCAGTCTATCGATTGTGGGCTCACATCCAGTGGTGAAACTGCAATAGGCTCTCTAATAGCATCATCGATGTTATCCACGTCATCGAAGCCGTCGATATACATCAGCTCGTGAGGCTCCGGGGTATAAGCTCCATCCAATGGGATCGTCTCAACTATCCCCTCCATAAACTCCGCTTGCTGCGTCGCAAACAGCGACGACAGCTCGTTTTGAACGTCTTGTGCAACATCGATTCTCCGGATCCTGCTACCCGGAATGTTGAGAAGGGCGAAGAAGTTCATCAACCGCTCTCCATGCCATAGTTATATGCTCTTATCTAACACTACGTACTCTGTCAGCTGTACTACTTCCGTCACATCTCGGACGCTGACGATTTGTTTTCGAGTAATTAGAACATAGGAGATGCCTTGGGAATTTGTTACCTCGAAGAAATGGTATCCGAGCAATCCCATGATGGGATTGAAGTCATACGCGTGTGTACTCCATACCACGAAGCCGAAAAGCATGACAATGAAAGCGACGGTTTGCCCATCAATGGCAACGGCAGAGGAACCGGAGACGAACAGCGGAAGTACGTACGTAAGCAAGAAACCCAGCACTTCCTTGTCAGCGGTCGATGCCGAGGAAATAGTAAACCGGAGCACCTGAAGCTGAGTCTTGGCGGCATGCATCAAGAGAATGCACAGTATCGCTAGGCCCAACGCCACTCCGATGTAACTCGCGCCGATAGGCCAGAAGCGACCCGAGCGATACTCAAGAAACGAAAGTGTAAAAAGAACCGGCGCTACAGAAGTACCTACCAGCAGCGCCTTAGCAAATTTGTTCAGCATCCCAGGCCCTCCTTGCATCGCACGGGGCATCAGGCCAGCATCAATATACTGTTAATATGTACAGACCGCTAGTGCCCGCACTCGGTAATCAGCATTCCTAACCTTTCCAGATTTGGATGAGGCGGGGCTTTTGAAGGAGGCTTCTTGAAGTAAGGAATGACTGCGAAAAGCCCGCAGTGCCCTGAACTGAGCATCAATGGCACTAACCACGGTCGCGCTACTAATGCCTTACCAAAGCGCAGGAAAATTAAGTAAAAACTGATACAGAGGTGAAGATCATTGAGCGCTAGCAGATCGCAGCCCGCCGAACAAGCAACAATCCGATCGCTCGCATTCCCTATTCTTTGTCGCCGGTCGCCGCGACGAAAAGCAGACTCCTTGCCCCGTGGCGTGTCGCCACAGAGGTTTCCGAATGTCTGCTGAAAACCCTGAAGCAAACCGCCGCATTCTGCGTCGGCCGGAAGTTGAAGCCCGGTGTGGATTCAAGCGTGCTCATCTTTACAAACTGATCGACGAGGGCAAGTTTCCCCGACCGGTCCGGATCGGCGTCCGAGCAGTTGGTTGGGACTCCGTTGAGGTAGATCAATGGATCGCCGACCAACTGCAGCGGCGAGTCTAACCGTTGCGGACATAAACGCTCGCGACGTAGCGCCCGCGACCATCACCATGGCCAAGATCCAGGGAGGTCGCGATGCGCGCCTCCCGCTGACTCAAGCCTTCATTGCGATACGCCTGCATACGCTCCTCCGCGAATGCGTAGCGGGCAGCGTGGCTTTGGAGCCCCGCTCGGCTGCAGAATTTGCTATATACACTCACCGCTTGTTCCAGATCCCTTGTTTCAACGCCTTTGGCGCACGCCAAGAGATAGCGTCGACCACTCGCCTCCAGTATCTCGCGCGCACGCTGCACAGCTGCCAGCGCCCGCCCCACATCCGCAGGTGTTAGCGGCGGCGTAAAACCGCGCGATTCTGGCGGCGAGAGGCGCTTTTTTGGCAATGGCCGATTGCCTTGATGTTCGAGGACTGACTGCGTCGCTTTG